>NZ_FYEY01000001.1:6754138-7368151 GCF_900187385.1 Streptomyces sp. 2114.4 | reverse complement strand
CGCCACATCGCCTCCGCGCTGAAGCCTGCGAAGAACGCCTCGGCGCCGGCCGGGTCGCCCGCGGTCCGTTCAACGAGGCCCCGCAGATCAGCCGGCAGGGCGGCAGCGAACTCCGGCGCGGCGACCTCGTCCGCGCCGGAGACGACCGCCAGTGCCGAGGCGACACCCTCCACAGCGCAGGCGAGAGCGAACGGCGCCCCTTGCGAGTTCCCCACCACGGCCGGGCACCCCAGCCCTCGCAGCTCGACGAGTTGCCGGATGTCGTCGGCGAAATCGGAGAAGGTTCGGCCGTGGTCAGGGCTGGAGGCACCGAGCCCCGGGCGGTCCACAGAGACGAGCCGCACCCCAAGTGCTTCAACGGCACCCGCACCGAAACCCAGCCACCGGCTCGTGCCCGCTCCCGGACACAACAACACGGGCACCCCGTCCGGCGGCCCCCACTCGGCCCACCCCAGCAACCGGCCATCGGAAAGACGGCTCTCACCGACCCGGGCGGGATCATCGACGTATATGGCCATGATCACCATCATGGCCCGACAACTGGAAACTCCTCAATGGTTTTTCGCCATCAGCAATGAGCCGTCAGTACTCGGCACGGGACGTGGCAGGCTCATCGGGATCGTCCTCCAAGTCGTCTTCGGGGAAGCCGTTCCCGTAGACCGGCTCGATGAAAACGTTGCGATAGTCGGGCTTCGCGGGGCGCGGGAGCGGGTCAGCGAGATCGTGGTGCGGCTGCGGTGTCATGGAGGGCATGAGGTTCCTTGGTGTTCTACGCCGCAAGCGGCGGTCGGTTGGTGGGGGTCGCAGGTCAGAGCCGGCGTCGACGAACTGTGGATGCGGTGCGCTGTGGTGCGGTGTGGCGTGGTCCGGTGGAGGCCTGCCATGACGTCGGGGGCCGATGCCTCCCCCTCCCGCTCTCGGCGGGGTTCAACTCCGTCGGTACAGCCGTGGAGATGATGCGGCGGAGCCCGTCCGGTGCGGTGTCGTAACAGGTGTCAGTGCCGGCGAAGGACTGCGAATCGTGCCGGAGCCTCGATTCGTTGATCATGATACGTGTAGCGGCCCGGCAGCTCTTGCCGGGCGACGCATGGGGGCGGCCCCAGCACTCCGCACGAGCGGAGGCGCAGCCTGACCGTCGCCGCACTGGATCATGACCTTACTCAGACTCCCGCCGGGCTCAGCAATGGAGCACTCGGAGCGCCCAGAGCCGTCAAAGAAGGCCGCGCGCAAAAAGCAAGCTGGGCCTCAGGGCTCAGCGTCAGGTTCCGCCTGCTCGCCAGGTGAACGCGGGGACGGCGCCTCGGCGGGGAACACGATCGGGCTGAGCAGATGCCGTGTGCGTTCCGGTGAGGGATCATGGCCCATCCGCGGCACGATCACGTCGCGCAGGTCACCGATCAGCTCAGCCAGCTCATCCTGGCTGAGCCAGAGCGCATGCTGGCGGAATCCCACCGAGTCGGCGGACGGGTCGGCGCCGTCCCGCTCGAGGTAGGCATTGAACTCGGCCAGCAGCGTGGCCATGGCCACCGCGAAGCCCCGGCGGTAGTCCTCCAACGACATGGCCGCAACAGCGTCCGCATCGATCACCGCTCGGGCGCGATGGAGCCGGTAGCGGCGTTCAACGGAGCCACGCACCCGCTGTTCACTCTCCACCCCCAGCAGACCGCCGTCGGCCAGGAGTCCGACGTGCCGGTAGACCGTGGCCTTCGATACGTCGGGGAGGAGAGCGCACAGCTCGGTGGTCGTACGCGTCCGCCCGTCGTACATGGCATGCACGATGCGCAACCGCACCGGGTGCAGGAGCAGATCAACCGTGTCCATGGACACATGATCTCACCTTCGATACCTTTCTCAAACTTGAGAACAACAACCCCTGGAAGAACAGGTAGGGAAACAGCCCATGACGCGCTTATCGCCCGCGGACCGGCCCGAATCCGCCCTCCCCCAGCCGCCGTTGGGGCGCCTGTACGACGTCGGGGGCCGGCGGCTGATGCTGCACCGTTCCGGTAGCGGCGGCCCGACCGTGGTCTTCCTGCCGGGGGCCGGGCTGGTCGGCCTGGACTATCTGAACACCCACAACCGGGTGGCCGAACTGACCACCAGCGTGCTCTACGACCGCGCCGGCACCGGCTGGAGCGAAGAGGTCGAGCTGCCCCGCAGCGCCGCCGAGGTCACCGGCGAACTCCGCGACCTGCTGCGCACCGCCGGCGTCCCCACCCCCTACGTACTGGTCGGCCACTCCCTGGGAGGGGCCTACGCGCGCCGCTACGCGCAGCGCTTCCCCGACGAGGTGGCGGGCCTGCTCCTGTTGGACCCCTTCCACGAAGACCTCCTCGACCACGCACCCCAGGAGGTACGGGAGAAGCTGGAACAGCTGCACCAGCAGGACCTGCCGGAGGCCACGCATGAGCAGCTCCAGCAGGCCCGGGACTGGGCGACACCGTTCTTCGCGAAGTGGCCTGCCTCCGTCCGCCAGGCGCTCGTCGAACACCACCTCGCCACGTGGAAGACCGGGCTTTACGAGGCCCGGAACGTCTACGACGACGTCGCACACGAGCTCCGGCACGCGCCCGGCCTCCCCGACGTACCGCTGATCGCGCTCACCGTCCTGGGGTACGACGCCACGCAGGCCCAGCTGTGGTCCGAGGAAGCGCTGCGGGAGAACAACAACATCAAGACCACCCTGCACAAGCGCCTTGCCGCATCCGTCCCCCGCGGTGAGCACCGCACCCTCGACGATGCCGGGCACGGCTGGCTCCACGAGGAGCAGCCGGAGTCCGTATTGCAGGCAATCACCGACCTACTCCGCACAGCGGCCGTATGACGGGCCGGGGCGCCAGCCAGCGGCCGGCGGCCGGCGGCCAGCGGCCAGCGGCCAGCGAGGAAACCCACGGTGACACCATCGACACAGCGCGCTACCACAGCAGCATGATGCTGCAGCGCAGCGGCCGAATGCCGCACCACGACGGCCACCGTCGTCCAGGACAGCGGACGCCCCGGGCCACGCCACGGCCGAGTGGCGAACCGGGATTCAGGGCGTGCGGCTCGCCCGAGACGGTCCCGGCGGCCGGGAAGCCCGGACTCCCGCGGCTTGCCCTGCCGGCGTCACGCGGGAGTCACGTCAGTTCCACGCCACGGTCATGGCCGACCTTCCACGCTGCAACAGATATGCCCAGCTCCTCAAGACAAGGGGAAGCATCATGACGAATCTCCGGAAACGGCTTCCGCACGTGATCGGCGCCTCGCTCCTGGCCGCGGCGCTCACCGGCACAATGGGCGCCATGAGCGCCGTGGGCGCTGAAGCGACGCCCACGAAGGCAACAACGTCGAAGTCGGCACCGGATGTCAGGTGCCGGTTGGTCCTCAACAAGAAGACCGGCAGGTTCTTCCTGTTCCCGAGGGGATGCAGGGTCGTCGGCGGTGGAACCACCGGCGCCACCACAACAGGAGCCACCATCGGTGGACGGACCGGAGGAGTCACCACCGGCGCCACCACAACAGGTGCGACCACCACCACAACCGGCGCCACCAGCACCACCGGCGCCACCACTACCGGCGCAACCACCAGCACCACCGGCGCCACCAGCACCACCGGCGCCACCACCACGGGCGCCACGATAGGCGGAGGCGTTGGCGGGACCACCGGTGCCACCACCACCGGCGCCACCATCGGCGGAGGCGTTGGCGGGACCACCGGCGCCACCACCACCGGCGCCACCATCGGCGGCGTACTCGGCGGCACCACCGGCGCCACCACCACCGGCGCCACGATAGGCGGAGGCGTTGGCGGGACCACCGGTGCCACCACCACGGGCGCCACCATCGGCGGAGGCGTTGGCGGGACCACCGGTGCCACCACCACCGGCGCCACCATCGGCGGAGGCGTGGGCGGGACCACCGGCGCCACCACCACCGGCGCCACCATCGGCGGCGTACTCGGCGGCACCACCGGCGCCACCACCACCGGCGCCACCACCGGCCGCTGAGGCAACAGCCGTAGGAGTGGCGGCACCACCGGCGCCGCCACCGGCTGGGGCGAGCGACGCGCAGCGCAGAGCTCTGGGCTCCTGCCGAGGGGCGGACGCGATCTCGCGATCTCCCTGCTCTGCGCGCGCAGTCGACAGGCGATGTGAACCCTGAGGTCTCTTCGGCGGATCGCCCCCACCACGGGCCCGATCCCGCCGGGGGGACGTTCGCCGTGTCCTGAGGGGAACGAACGGTGTGCCTCACCCCGGACAGCGCGTCAGTTGGTCACCCGGACAGCGCGTCAGTTTGGTGAAAGAGTTCGGTCATCGGGTCACACCCGGGTCTTCGCCTCGCACACCGGCCTTCGCCTCACACGCCGGCCATGGCTTCACACACGGGCCTTCACTCCGGTGACCTGTGGTTCCTTGTCGCGGCGAAGTGGGCGGGTGATGCGCTTCCGCGTGGACGAGACCCTTGACCCGATCCAGCGCAGGAAGTTGGTCGGAAGGAAGACCATGTCCGCGACGACCATCGCCAGTGAGAAGAACGGCAAGCCGCAGATCACCGCGATCGTCGCGTGTTCGGTCATCAGGACCGCGAGCAGTACGTTCTTCACCCGGCGGTTGAGGAGGGTGAAGGGGAAGGCGACCTGCGCGATGACAGTGCCGTAGGTGATCAGCGTGACGATCACGGAGCCGCTGTCGAGCGCCTGGGACAGCGGAGTCCAGGGGCTGAAGTAGTTCAGATGAAGGGGGTAGTGGAGGGCGGTTCCGTCCTGCCAGCGCGGGCCCTGGATCTTGTACCAGCCGGCCGTGGCGTAGAGCAGACACACCTGGGCGGCGATCACAAACATCGCCGAGTTGTGGACGAGGTTGGCGGTGACGTCCAATACCCCTCGTACCTCGGAGAAGCGGCTCCGCCCTGCCCAGTACCACAGGGCCTGGATCAGCCACATCCCCCAGAAGATCAGAATCCACCCCCACGGGAGCTGCGCGAATCCCGTGATCTGCGCGAGGGCGAGGCCCAGTCCACAGAGACCCCACAGGGCCACGCCCACCGGATTCCTGTCCTCCTCGCCCAACGCCGCCGCGCGCGCCCGGCGTCGTGCGTCCAGCGACCAAACCTGCCCGCAGCGCGTCAGCACCAGATAACTCGCGATCAGGTGGATGAGGGTGTCGCCACCGTCGCCCAGCAGGACGTTGCGGTTCAGAAGCGACAACACCCCGATCATGAACAGCAGCGATGTCGTGCGGGTGTGCCACCCGACGAACAGCAGCAGACACGCGAGGATCGTCCCGTGGTAGACCAGCTCGAACCACAGCCTGTCGCTCGACCACAGCAGCACCGTGAACGCGTGGTTCGAGGCGACGAGGCGATGAGCCAGGTCCAGCCCCCACGGGCTGGTGGTGCCGTAGAGCTCCTGGCGGTGCGGCCACTCGCGGAGGAGGTAGAGGCCGAAGGTCAGCGCGAAGCCGATCCGGACCACCGCGGCCTGGTAGGGCGCCAGCGTCAGCCCTGTGATCTTGTTCAGCCCTCTGGCGATGGCCCGGTCGAGCTTTGTGGCAAAGTCCTTGAAAGGGGAAGGTGCCCGGGCGGTGTCTTTCTCGACGCTCACTGGAACTCCTTCTTGGAGACCGGCCACCACGGAAGCACCTGGTAGGTCGTCTGGGTGCTCACGCGCTCAGTACTCCACTTCGGCGGGATAATCGGGGTGTTCGACGCGTAGATCTGCACCTTGACCACCTGGCCGCCGTCGACACGGGGCCCGATCCGGTGTGCGGCGATCCGGCGTACATAGGCCTCGGAGAGCTCACCCCGGAGGCCGACCGGCCGCCCCTTGACGTCGTGTGTCCTGTTGTAGAAGTCCCAGGCCTGTCGAAGCAGGTTCTGGTGCGCGTGGCTGGGTGCGGGATTGCCCCTGATCGCTTTGATGTCCTGGGCGGTCAGGCCCACCCAGTTCGTCAAACGCCGGGAGCCGTCGGCGAATTTGACCTCGGCGCGCGCGTTCACGGCGATGTTCTGCTGGAGCGGATTCGGGGCGAAGAGCTGCCAGTTCTGGTCGAACTCCGGATAGACCCAGCCGTTGACCAGCCCGGCGTACTGCCTGCTGAGGGCGTTCGACGGGGCGACGAACAGGAACAGCAGGACCACGTGGAGTGTGACGACGATCGCCAACACCGCGATGGTTCCCGCGATCATGATCCTCGACAGCAGCGACCAGGACCCGTTGGGCGCAGGCGGCAGCGCACGGGGGGTGGTTGACGCACTCGGCGCAGGGCCTCCGTCGGCGCTTTCCGAACCGGTCTCGACCGAGGCTGTCTCGCGTGGCTCCACAATGCTCCCTCGGTCGCAGGTTCCGGACATTCGGCGGATTCACTGGCGGATCACCTGGTCTTTCATTCGGATCACCGCGTCTGAATGAGAATAAATGCACGGATTGCCGTACAAACACTCTATTGAGCCGAATGGTTGATGGGACGTTCCCCTGCAGGCGAGCACGTACGCGAAGGCACCGAGGCCGCCGGAGGCCCCCGGACCACGGAGCCGGTGACACGTGGAACGGGCGGGGCGTTGCCTGGATGGCACGCGGAACGGCGTGGCAGCACCTTGAGGGGGCACAGGGGGAACCTTGGAGGGCCCCGACTCGGGGCCCTGAGGAATCCACAGCCATGTGGCCACGGAGAGTCACCAGCCGGAGGTGCCGGCCGGCATCACCGGGCCGGCCGGCATCACCGGGCCGATCGGGATTACCAGCCGGAACCCGGCTGCTGCAGTCCGTCCACCAGGTGGCACAGCCGCGGAGTGGGACGCAGCCCGAGCTCGTCGCGAAGGCGGTGCGTATAGCGTTCGAATTCGTCCAACGCCTCGGACGGGTTGCCCTCCGCCAGGTGGGCGCGGATCAGCGAAGCCTGGCTGCTCTCCCGCAGGGGATTCGCCTGTACGGCCGCGTGGGCGGCCGCCACCGCCCCGGCGAACTGCTTCGTGTCGATGAACGCTCCCGCCAGCGCCTCAAGGGCGTGGAGCCGGAGCTGCTGCCATTGTTCGGCCTCCCGCAGGGCCCACTCGTCGTACCAGCCGGGCAGCAGGTCGTCGGTGAGCTGGTCAACGGTGGCCGCGTTGAGGTTGAGGTCCTCGACCGGGACACCGGGGTCGAGTATGCGCTGGGCGAGCGACCGGGCATGGTGCAGGTCAACGGTGACCTTTCGCGCGAGGCGCACCTCGGTAGGGCAGACATCCAGGGCCTTCCTGCCGATGCCGCGCAGGCGCGACAGCGCCGACCGCAGGTTCGCGTACGCGCTCTGTTCGCATGCCTCGGGCCACAGGGTCCCCGCAACCAGGGAGCGAGGGGCAGCGGCACGGCCGTTGAGCGCAATGAACGCCAACAGCCGCTTCGAGCCGACGGGCACCGTCACCGGGACGTCGTTCACCACAAGGTCGAAACCGCCGAGAAGGGCGATGTGCACGGTCGGCCGGCTGCTCGCGGGTGGCCAGGAAAAGATCAGGTCATCTGAGCTCATGGCTGTTGATCGCGGAGGGGGACGTCCGGTGCGGCGTAAGCCGACTGGCCGTGCCCCCGATGTTCGAGGTTCGCGATCATCTGTGCACCTCCCACAACCACATGTTGCGCTGCCCTCGGTGAGTTGTCGAATTGTTCCAATTCAGCGGGACATATTCCCTCCTGAGGCGCGCAGGCACACATACCCTCCGATGGCAAATGGGCACGCATCCGGGACCGCTCTCCGATGACCGCGGCGCAGCTTCCGCGCCGCGAGGCGACGGGTCTGCCGGTCACTTGCGCGGAACCTGCCGGTGAACCACTCGACGGGCGGACGGGGGTCCAGGCCTCTTTCGGGAACCGCGAGAGGGACCTGACCTGGGTCGAAACCAGGTCGGGCGCCTTGAGTGCCGTGGCGCCAGGCGTAAAGGCCGGGGCCGGACCGGGGCCGCATAGACCATCACGGCGCCGCTCAGGCACCACGATGCGCACAGGTCCGATGACAGGAAGCGACAGACCGGGCATCTCCACGAGGTCCAGGTACGCCCATGGGCAGACGCGGTGGGACGCCACGTACCGCTAGGGGTGTGCCCTGCCAGCCCCCGCCGCGCTCCACGCCCCGGTCTTCCGCCTCGTGGCACGCGGACCCCAACCCGGCTCCTGCCAGCGGCAGTTGACCCAAGGCGCCCATCCCAGGCGGTGGAACCCTCCGGTGGGCACGCAACGTACGGAGTACGGAGTGCGCACCGCTCGTCGGCCGATGAGACAGAGAAACACCCCGGGCGCGGTGGCCGAGCCGCCCGCAGTGGTGACCGCGATGGTGACCGCTCCCAGGGAAGGGGCGGGAGCGATGGCCGTGGGCTCCGGGTTGCTGGAGCTCCCTGGTGTGCTCACCGTGGCGTCGACCACTCCGGCCCCGAGGGGGCGACCACAGCCCTGCCGCCGGCTCCTGCTGAGCCGACGGCAGGGCAGGGCGGACCGGTGGGAGTGCCACATCACCGCTCGACGGATGACGGCAGAAGCGGGCCCCGGACCGTCCCCGCACCGGGCGAACCGGTGCGGGGAGGACCGCTCACACGTAGGTGTATCCGCCGACGACGATCGTGCTGCCGCCCGGTGTGGTGACGACGACCGGAACGTTGCCGAGCGACCCGGCCGGGGTGAAGCCGACCAGCGCCGTACCCGACGCGTTCACCGAAACCCCCGTCGCCGCAACCCCGTTGAACGTCACCACCGCACCACTCAAACTGCTCCCCGAGATGACGAACGCCGTGCCACCCGCAGCACTGCCCGACGACGGCGACAGCAACGTCACCACAGGCAGTGGCGGGGCCGTGTAGGTGTACCCACCGGCGACCGTGGTGCTGCCCGTCGGGGTGGTGACGACGACCGGAACGTTGCCGAGCGACCCGGCCGGGGTGAAGCCGACCAGCGCCGTACCCGACGCATTCACCGAAACCCCCGTCGCCGCAACCCCGTTGAACGTCACCACCGCACCACTCAAACCACTCCCCGAGATCACGAACGCCGTACCACCCGCAGCACTGCCCGACGACGGCGACAGCAACGTCACCACAGGCGGGGGTGCCGTGTAGGTGTACCCACCGGCGACCGTGGTGCTCCCGGCCGGTGTGGTGACCACGACCGGGACGTTGCCGGCGGGGCCGGGCGGCGTGACGCCGGTGAGCACCGTTCCCATGGGGTTGATGGACACTCCGGTGGCCGGCACACCGTTGAAGGTGACCGTTGCGCCGGTGAGCTGGGTGCCGATGAGGGCGAACGCGGTGCCGCCGGCGGTGGGCCCGCTGCTGGGCACGAGAGCGGTGACCGTCGGACCGCTGGGCGAAGCGACGTAGGTGTAGCTCACCGAGTTGGTGTTGCCTCTCGGTGTGGTGGCGATGATCTGGACCGTTCCCGCCGCGTGCGGGGGCGCGAGGACGGTGACCGAGCCGCCGGAAGGGTCCTGGGTGACGATGGTGGCGGGGATGCCGCCGAAGGTGACCTGACTCGTGCCCTGCAGGCCCGCCCCGGTGAGCAGGACGGTATTTCCTCCGGAGGTCGGCCCCGAGTCCGGAATGGCCTCGTAGAGCCTCGGATATCTGGGCCAGTTTCCCCCGTCCCCGCCGGGCCAGGAGCCCGAAGACTGCGGACTTTCTTGCTGCTGTATGACTGCGGACATGACTACTCCCTGGGCAGCCGCCGCCCCTCCCCCTCACGAGTCCATTCGTGAACGGGTCTGATGAGAGCGGAAGTTGCCGTCGTCGAATGTCGGATGCATGCGACGGTAGGGCCCCCGGCCGTGCGAAAGAAGGCGCGTACGTGTCAGCAATGACGCGTACGACAATCAACATGACAATAGGTAAATGAGCGTGATTCCCGGGCCGCTGACCGGCGTGCGCCGGTATTCCGCAGGGCCGTTTCGCGAGCCGCCCGGCGTACGCGCCGGGCGGTCCCAGCCGGGCGGTCCCGGGCGGCCCCAACTGCGCGGTCCCCGCCATGCGCCCAGTGGTGACGCCCGGGGACGCATACCACTCGCCCCCGGGCGCCGTTTCCGTTGTTCGCTCCCGTTGTTCGCTTTCCGTTGTTCGCTTTCCGTTGTTCGCTTTCCGTTGTTCGCCCCTCGACCGAGGGGCGAACGGCTACTGGTGATAGATGGTTGCGGCCCAGTTGGCCTTCCAGTTTCCGTCGCCGAACTGGAGGTTGACGGAACAGCGGCCGGTGTCGCCGTCACAGGTCAGGCTGTTCGCCGGTACGGGAGCGGCAAGCCGTGTGCCCTGAGAGGACCGGAGCGCCTGGTGGAAGATGCTGGCCGACCAGCTTGCGCGCCAATTCCCGTCGCCGAATTGCAAGTTGGCGGTGCACTTGCCGGTGTCGCCGTCGCAGTTGAGTCCCGTTACCGGTACCGGAGCGCGGTAGGCGGAGCGGGGTGCCTGGTGGTAGATGGTCGCGCCCCAGCTCGCCTTCCAATTGTTGTCACCGAAGCGGAGGTTGGCTGTGCACTTGTAGGTGTCGCCATCGCAGCTGAGCGCGGTCACCGGTACCGGAGCAGCAACGGCCGGGCCGGCCAGCCCGATTCCCAGAGCAGTGAGTGCAGCGCAGGTGCCGACGATGATGCGTCGCATAGCCGTCCTTCCCTCATGGGCGCACGGCGCGCCCGATTCCAGAGAAGGATTTGCTGATTTCCTGCTGCGCCAAGCCCGCCGATAACGGCCTTCAGCAGAAAGAGTGCACTCCCGCACCGACGACCGAAATGGAGCTGGGCCGCCGGACGGCAGGTGGTGGTGAACGGCGCATTCGCGGTGGACTCGGGGAGTGCAGAGGGTGCAGCGCCCGGTAGGGCCGACTGCCCGTGGCTCATGCCACCGGCACTGATCCGGGCTTCCGGCGCCAGCCTGGCCGCGCGCGCTTCCGTGTGTGCCGGCTGCGCGGGTGAGGGTGCGGTCCGTGGGTAGTTTGTACGGTTCACTCTTGCCCGCCGGCCTGCGACCCCTCCCCCTCAGAGGGCTCGATCGCCGAGGCATCGTCGAGAACGCGGCGGGCGGCCTCCGCGAAGTCCCGTACCTCGGCGGTGAACGCCAGTCCGGCTTCGGCGACGGACGCGACGGCGTCCACGCACTCGCGCGACCCGGCGCCGCACCGCTCTTGCGCTCCGATGGAATTCCGTAAGGCCTGATGCACCGGTGCGCCGTTCTGATCAGCTCCTGTGAAAGGGAGACCACGGGCGGCGGCCCCTCCATGGGCGTGCCCCTACACCGGCTCCGTCACCACGGGCACCGGGGGCCGCGCCTCGCCCCGGCAGGGACGGATGTAAGGATGCCGTCATGACTGACAACGTGTTTTTCGACATCACCATCGATGGCGCCCCCGCCGGGCGGATCGTCTTCACCCTGTTCGACGACGTGGTCCCCAAGACCGCGAAGAATTTCCGTGAGCTGGCCACCGGCGAGCACGGCTTCGGCTACGAGGGATCCGGTTTCCACCGCGTCATCCCCGACTTCATGCTCCAGGGTGGCGACTTCACCGCCGGCAACGGGACCGGCGGCAAGAGCATCTACGGCGAGAAGTTCCAGGACGAGAACTTCCAGCTCAAGCACACCAAGCCCGGTCAGCTGTCGATGGCGAACGCCGGCCCGAACACCAACGGCTCGCAGTTCTTCATCACCACCATCGTGACGGACTGGCTGGACAACAAGCACGTCGTCTTCGGCGAGGTCGTCGAGGGCATGGACATCGTCAAGAAGATCGAGGCCCTGGGCTCGGGCAGCGGCGCCACCCGCGCCGACATCGTCATCGCCAAGTCCGGCGTGGTCGCGTAGTAGCCACCGTGCCTCCGGCGTCGGCGGACCCCGTCGACGCCACCGATCAGGGCCCTCGGCGCCGATGTCCGCCGGGACGGTCCTGGGCACCCGAGCTGCGCTCGGGGCGGCCGCCGCCGTAGGTGCGGCGGCCGCCCGCGCCGGCCCGTTCCGTCACGCCTTGCGGGTGGCACGGGTGGCGTACGCCAGAGCCTGTTCGCTCAGCAGGCCCTCGACGAGGTCGAGGAGATCCAGTACGGCTTCCGCGATCGTGTCCGGCTTCTCGCCGGCGACGATGCGTTGTCCGATCTCGGCATAGACCAGCGAGTGGAACCAGCCGATCTGGCTTGCCACCAAGCGTGGTGTGGGGTCGTCCAGCCCTGCGCCGGTCTCTTCGGCCAGAACGGTGGCGAGTGCGTCGGTCATCTGCCGGCCGAGGTCCTCCAGTCGGGCCGTGAGGGTGGGTGCCGCTCGCATCATGTGGAAGACGGGGCCGAAGCCTGCGGTCAGGCCCAGCGTGCGGTCGCGGCGCCGCAGTTCGTCCCGCAGATGGGCGAGGACCGCCCGTGCGGCGGACTCGCCGGGCTGCCGGGCGCGCACGATGTCGGCGAGCCGCTGCGGGGAGGCCTGGTCCGGTGGGAGGACGAGGTCTTCCTTGGCCTCGTAGTAGTTGTAGAGGGTGTTGACCGAGACCTCGGCGGCCGCCGCGACCTCGGCGATGGTGACGCGGTCGAAACCCCGCTCCACGAACAGGCCGAGGGCCACGTCGGAGATGCGTTGCCGTGTCTGCCGTTTCTTGCGTTCCCGCAGCCCTTCAGCCATGGGGTAAGTCTAAGAACTCCGCACAGAGTGATCTTGCCGTCGGGTGCCGTGCCGATACCCAGGTCGGCCCAGCGGTTCCCGAAGCCCTCCGCCGCCGCGGCCACGACCGGCCGGCGGCAGACCGGCGGCCGGCGGCAGACCCGGCGCCCGGCCGGCAGCAGACCGACGCCCGGCCGGCGGCAAACTCGTCGAGAGCCGTTTCCTCGGTTTCCCTCAGAGATTTCCCTTGTTTTCGGTCTCGCGGCTTTCTGCTCGCTCGCGGCCGAGGAAATGCGTGGGGAGCCATTGCGTGGATATTTTCGCGCGAGCGGCGAGGTGGGCGACGTAAGCGTCGCGAAGCTCGTCCGGAGTCGTAAAGCCCGGCTCGTGGGCCAGCCACTCGTCCGGGACGGCGGTGACGACCTCGCGCAGCAACTCCGGCGTCACACGGTGGGCGAGTTCGGCATCCGCTGCCGCCATGTCGGGACCACGGGAGCCGAGCACGTGGTGCCGGAAGGGGTACGCCTTCCCGACGGCGTCCGCCGCGGCCTCCCAGCGGTGGTGGAAGACGAGCGAGGCGCCGTGGTCGATGAGCCACAGACGGGGCTCCTGGTGACCGGAGGCCGGCCAGACCATGAGGTTCGGACTGTGCACCGTACGGTCCACGTTGGCGGTGAAGGCGTCCAGCCAGATGATCCTTGCGGCCTCGGCGGGGTCGACCTCCAGCGCGCCCGGTGTGAAGTCGGCGGCTCCCGGCAGGTAGTCCATGCCGAGGTTGAGTCCCGCGCTGGAGTGCAGCAGATCCCGGATCTCCTGGTGCGGCTCCTCGTCGGCGACCGACGGGTCGAAGTGCACCCGGACCAGCTCCGGTAGGCGCATCCCGAGTCGCCGGGCCAGCTCGCCCACGACGACCTCGGCGACCAGCGCCTTACGCCCCTGTGCCGAGCCGGTGAACTTGACGACGTAGGTGCCCAGATCGTCGGCTTCGACGACGCCCGGGACCGAGCCACCGCTCCGCAACGGGGTCACATACCGGACAGCCGTCACGCTGCGCAGCCCGCCCGGGGGTGCAGCCATGTCTGCCGCACCTGCCATACGTGTCGCATCCGCCCTGCGTGCCGTATCCGCCATTCCCACCCCACGTGCCATGCGTCTGCGCCCCTGTCCCTGCGCGGAGAGGCCTCGGGCTCTCGCGGAGAGCCGCCCCGACCGCAGCCAGCAAAGATGGCCTCTACTGTAACTTTGCAGTGCATTATAGTTTTTCGCGCGGTGCCGCGTTCCTGCCGTCGTCGCGCGTAAGGGATCTCGTCGAAGGGGAGTGGCACGTGGCAAGTCCGAAGGTGCACGACACGGCGGTGGAGCGGGCCAACGAGGCCCTTCAGACGTACACACTCTCGGGTGAGGGCTGGCGCAGTAGCCCCGGCGAGACGTTGCAGCGGATCCTCACCGACTTGCTGCACTGGTGCGACGACACCCAGCGGGACTTCGATGCAGCCCTGGAGCGGGCTCGTTCCCGATACTCCGCAGAGAGCGGACGGGGCGGCGAGGATGGCTGACGGCCCTCCGCGGCACGCCTGACGGGAGCCACCAGATCGCCGTTACCGCATCCCCACGGCGCGGGATCCACGTGAAGGACACAGGAATCGCGACCCTGTGGGTCACCTCGCACCGCATCGCCGGAACTCGCACATCCGGTTATCCGACTCCCTGGAGCGGCACGGCAGAGGGCTCACCCGCTACGGCATCGACCTGCACACCGGCACCCTCTTCGGCATCGTCAACCAGCTCGCGCTGGCCGCGCTCGCCCTGGCGCTGATCTTCCTGATCCTCTGGGGGTACCGGATGTGGTGGGCTGGGCGGTGCCACTGCTCGGCCTGTCGCTCGCCGCGTTCTTGGGCGTGCTCGCACGCCGACGGGCTCCCGTTCCGGCCGCTGCTGGGGACTGACCGGCTTCGGGGGCCGTGCGGTCGTGCTACCAGTAGTGCTTCCGGCCGGCGACCGCGTGTCCCATCGCGCCGAGGAGCCACAGAATCGCGCCGATGACGGCGAGAATGATCCCGATGGTCCACAGGATGGAAATGCCGGTCACAAATCCGACGACGAGCAGAATGATTCCGAGAACGACCACGGTGTGCTCCGATCTCGCATGAGTGTGGCTTCAACTCTGATCCTCGATTGCCGGATCGGCAAGTTTTGATAATGCGGCAAGGGAGGGGGACCGGGGCAGCTCGGCCGCCGCTTGCCTTTCTCACGGTCTTTCCCGGGCTGAGCGGCGGGGCTGCTTGAGGCGCGTGGGCCGCTCGGACGCGTGGGCACGGCGGCGGCGACTGTGTCGACGAGTATGCGGGCGGACGATCCGGGGGGACCATGGAAGCCACAGCACTCACCTGCCAGGGGCAGGCCACAAAGGCACGTGGGCAGGTCAGGCCGCGGAACGGGGTGCGGGCACACCCCGCGTGGTCCGGCAGACGGAAGGAGTGCCGGGGTGAGCGCAGACGAGGCGGGGCCGGCCGGTGCCGGTGGGCCGGTGGGTAAGTCGTCGCAGCCGAGCGGGCTGATGGACCTCCTCGCCGTCGCCGCGGTGCTGGTGAACGACGAGGGACGGATCGTGCTGTGGAGCCCGCAGGCCGCGGATCTGTACGGCTACTCCGCCGAGGAAGCACTCGGGCAGTACGCGGCGCCGCTGCTCATCCACGAAGAGCACCGGGATCTGGTGATCAAGAAGTTCGCCGAGGTCATGGAGACCGGCCGGAGCTGGGGCGGCACCTTCCCCGTCCGCCACAAGGACGGCGCGGCGCGGCTGGTGGAGCTGCGCAATATGCGGCTGACGGACGACCACGGCGATTTCTACGCCCTCGGGCTCGCCACCGACTCACCGACGCTCCGCGAGGTGGAGCGGGATGTCGCGCTGTCCACCCGGCTGATCTCCCAGTCCCCCATCGGGCTGGCGATTCTCGACACCGAGCTGCGCTATGTGGCCGTCAATCCCGCGCTGGAACGGATGCACGGCATTCCCGCGGAAGACCATCTCGGCCGGCGCTACCGCGAGATCATGACCGCCTCGAAGTTCGAGGTGCCCGAGACCGCGATGCGGCAGGTACTCGAAACGGGCGTCCCCATGGTCGACCAGGCCACCGTCGTCGGCCGTAGCCCCTCCGACCCGGACCGCCAGCGCGCCTGGTCCATCTCGTTGTACCGGCTGGAGGATCCCCAAGGGCGGGTTCTCGGGGTGGCCGACCTGGTGGTGGACGTCACCGACCGTTATCAGTCCGCCATGGAGGCCAGCGAGGCCCGGCGGCGCCTGGCCCTGATCGCGGACGGCTCGGCCCGTATCGGCACCACCCTGGAGGTGGAACAGACCGCGCGGGAGCTGGCCGAGGTCACCGTTCCCGAACTCGCCGACGTGGTCACCGTCGATGTGCTCGACTCCATCCTGGGCGAGCACCGCCCGGCCCGTGACGAGGGCCCGGCGGTCTTCCGCGCGCTCGCCGTGAAGGGCGCCTATCCCACCGAAGCCCTCCAGGCCGCCGACCCTCCCGGCCAGACCGCCGCCTACGACGCCGACCGCCTGGCCACCCAGTGCGTACGCACCGGCCGCCCGATCCTGGTCTCGCACGCGGATGACGACGATCTGACGCGCATCGCCCGCGACGGCCACGCCGCCACGTTGCTGGCCCGCGCCGGGGTGCACTCCTACCTGCTGGCCCCGCTCACCGCCCGCGGCCAGATCCTCGGCTGCCTGGGGCTCACCCGCGCCCGCAATCCGCTGCCCTTCGACGAGGACGACCTGGCCCTCGCCGCCGAACTGGCCTCCCGCGCCGCCGTCTGCATCGACAACGCGCGGTCGCACCAGAGCGTGCGCAACGCCGCCGAGACCCTGCAGCGCAGCCTGCTCCCCGACCATCCGCCCCAGCTTCCCGGTCTGCAGATCGCCTCCCGGTACCGGCCCGCGCAGGCCACCTACGAGATCGGCGGCGACTGGTACGACGTCCTTCCGCTCGAAGGGGACAAGACCGCACTGGTCGTGGGCGACGTCATGGGCAGCGGTATCGACGCCGCCGCCACCATGGGCCGCCTGCGCACCGCCACCAGTGCTTTCGCCGACCTCGATCTCGACCCCGACCAGGTCCTCCAGCACCTCGACAAGATCACTTCAGGGCTGGAGCACTACATCGCCACCTGTGTCTACGCCGTCCACGATCCGCATCGCGCCGAATGCCATATCGCCACCGCCGGCCATCTGCCGCCCGTCCTCGTCCGCAGCGGCAAGCGCCCCGAACTCCTCGACCTGCCCACCGGCACCCCGCTCGGAGTCGGCGGCGTCCCCTTCGAGACCACCACCTTCCGGCTCGGCCCCGGCGACCAACTCGTGCTGTACACCGACGGGTTGGTCGAAACCCGCCATCACCCCATCGACGAACGCCTCGACACGCTGCTCCGTCTGCTCGACGCTCCCGGCCGTTCCCTGGAAGAGACCTGCGACCGGCTCCTCAGCGACCTCCGGCGGCCCGACGACCCGGATGACGTCGCCCTGCTCATCGCCCGTACACGGCCCTTCGCCGCCGGGCCGTAGCGAGGCGGCGCAGAGCGAGAACACCGCCGCGAGCACCCTCGTGCGCAAGCCCTCCGTCAGTTGACGGATGTAACGCCGCGCCGGGACCCGTACGTTGACTCCGCCGCAGCAGGGGCCACAGCCAGGGACGGGGCGCTTCCTGCCCTGTCCGGACGGCGCGTTGCCACGGCAAGAGGGCCGGTTGCCAAACCGCCCCCCAGGCAAGAACTGCCCAAGGAGAACCGAATAAACATGATCACCGAGCCGACCCCCCACGGGCCAGTGCGGCGGACGATGGCCGCATTCGCCGCGGTCGCCTTCGCCACCCTCGCCACGTCAGTCTCTCCGCTCACGACCGGAACGGCTCACGCGGAAACCCCCGCCATGACCGGCCTGTCCCTGTCGCCGCGCCTGCCCCAGGGCGACGGTCTTGCGGCGTCATTGGATCTGGCGAAGGACTCGCCGGACTACGGGACGGAAATGGTCATCAACAAGTCGCCGATGGCGCATTGGAGCATCCTTCCCAACGGGGACGGAAGTTTCCTGATCCGCAACGACAAGACGCAGAAGTGCGTCGACTTCAACACCGACAACGGCCACCTCGTCGAGCCGCGGTACTGCGACCAGAAGAACAAGAAGCAGAACTGGTATCTGCAGCCCTCGAACGGTGGTGACGGCTACTACCTGATCCGGAACGTCAACACCGACAAGTGCATGGATGTGTTCGGGGGAAGCAGCAACGACGGCACGACCGTGGGTATCCACGACTGCAACGGTGGCAGCAACCAGGAGTGGACCATCGGTCCGACGCCCGGCCCGGAGTACACCGGCCCCACCCTCGCGGACCTGGCCACCGCGTACGCCCTGAAGCAGTGCAGCACCGGTGCCGGCGCCGTCAAGTCGTGCGATTACGAGGTCACCGGCGACAGCGTGGCGTCCGTGGGGAACCTGCAGCGGGTCAGCTCCAACGTGTGGAACAACAGCACCGACCCCGGGGAACGGACCATCACCTGGACGCAGACCACGTCCCAGACCAATACGGTGGGCACCTCCCTCACCGTCACCAGCGAGGTCGGGGTCAACGTCGAATTCGTCACGGCCAAGGTCAGTACGGCGCTCACCGCACGCTACGAGCACTCCTGGACCCAGACCGACACCGTGAGCGACGCGAACAAGATATCCGTGAAGCCGGGCAACTACAGCTGGGCGATGCGAGGCCAGCTGATGAAGACCGTGACGGGTAAGTGGACGTTCACCAACGATCTCGGCGACACCTGGTCCGGCGACGGCACCGCCACCATCCCCGCCAAGGACGGCACCGACAGCCTCAGCAGCAACCTGGTGCTGTGCACGAGCGACAGCCCCGCTGCGGAGTGCGTCAACAACCGGTGACCGTACGGTGCACTCCCCTCGTGATCCGGGTGCGCTCCGCCGCGTGATCTGACGGCAGGCCGTCGGACCGTTCCCCGGCTCCCCCGAACGGAGCCGGGGAACAACGCGTCGAGCGCCGAGGGGTCAGCCCTGCGACGGAGACCGCCCGGACTTCTGCCGTCGGGTCACCTCCGCGGCGATTTCCACCCGTGAGGTCATCGCCAGCTTTCTGAGGATGCTGGACACATGGGTGCTGACGGTGCTCCGGGCGATGGACAGCCGGCCCGCGATCTCGGGATTGGAACACCCTTCGGCCACATGCTCCGCAACCAGGCGTTCGGTGTGGGTCAGGGCTTCCCAGCCGTCGCGAAGGCCGGCCCGGGGCCGGTGCGATCCCCGGCGGACAGCGACCGCACGCAGCCGGGACGTCGCCTGGGCCACGTCCCGGACCGCGCCCAGCTGCGTGAAGGTGTCCAGCGCCTCATCGAGCAGGACGCGGGCCTCGGCCGGACGCCCTCCACGGGCCAGCATTTCCGCCGCATCGGTAAGGGCCTGTGCCGCACTGAGTGGCCGCGGAGCGTTGCGGTAGCAGCGGACCGCTTCCATGAGCAGATCCGGGTCCCCGCTCAGCAGACCTTGACAGCGGTAGGCGTCACCGAGGTGGTAGAGGCCGCCGCTGTGGTCGGCGCGCCGTTGCGCGGCGGCGGCGTATCGCTGTGCGTTCGCACGGTCTCCCTGGGCCAGGGCGAGGCGGACCAGATCAGGTGTCAGGAAGCTGAGGATCAGCTGGCCCGGCAGATGGCCGACACCGCTGTCGAACGCCTCGGCGAGCCGGGAGTAGGCGCGCCGGGCATCGCCCCGCGCCTCGTCCAGAAGGACGTCGGCGCACAACGGCAGGTACTCGTAGAAGGCAGCGACCGTCGAGTTGTCGCCCTCGGGCAGCAGAGCGGTCAGATGTGCTTCGGCGAGGGGGCGCCTGCCTCTGTGCACGGCGATCAATGCCGCCAGCGCCCGCAGCGCCCGGCTCAGCGCGTCCTGGCCTCCGCAGTCGAGACCTGAGGTGATCTCCGCCAGCGCATCGTCCCAGCGCCCCGTGTGAAACGCGAGGAGCGCGCAGGACAGGTGGTACCAGGGCAGAAACATCCCTGCGGTCTGCTCCGCAGGGATGCGGATGGCGGCGAGGGTCCGCTGGGCGTCGTGCCCCAGATCGAGATCGACGTAGTAGTTCACCAGGGCGAGTTGCAGCCCCATCCACTGCGCCGGGTGCACGGTCTCGGGCGTGAGGCGGGACGCCTGCCGCGCGAGTTCCACCGCTTCGGCGTCAGGCGTTTCGAGGAATCGCTTGGCTGCCAGTACGTGCAGGGCGCCGGCCAGGGCCTGGCTGTCACCGGCCTTGTCGGCGGCGCGCCGGACACGTGAGGCGAGCGCGCCGGCTTCGGCGATGTCGCCCAGTGCGAAGAGACACACCGCGCCGAACGACTGGAGCCGGACCGCCTCGATCGCCGGTACGTCCGGGCTCCGGCTTCCGGCCCGCGTCTCCGCCAGCGCCAGGTCAGGCCGGCCACGGGCGAACGCGGCCTGGATGACGATCCAGCGCATCAGGCATTCCCACCCGGGGTCAGGCGCCTTGGCCAGGGCGCAGCGGGCGCTCTCCTCCGCCTCGGCGAGGAGACCGCAGGAAAGCTGGGCAAGGGCGTGGTGCAGCCGGAGGCCTGCGTACCCGGCGTCCGTGGGGTCGCCGAGTTCCAGCGCCGTGGTGAGCAGCCGCAGGGCCATGGCCGGTGCCCGCGTGGTGAGCCGTGCCGCGGATCCTTCCAGCCATGTGATCAGGAAGTCCGGGCTCGGCAGCCCGTCCAGGAGGTGCTCGGCAACGCGTTCGGCAGCCGCCCCGGCCTCGGCCAGACACTGCGCCGCTCTCATGTGCAGCATGGCCCGGACCGACCCCGGCACGGCGTCGTACAAGGCATGCCGGATGAGCTCGTGCCGGAAGCGCAGGCATGGGCCGGTGTCCCTCAGCACCCCGGCTGCCTCGGCCTCCGTCATGACGGCCAGCAGGTCGCGCAGCGGAAGGTCCACCACCGCTGCGAGTTCGGCGGTGGTGCAACCGGCGCCCAGTACGGAGGCGACGCGCAGTACCTGCAGCGCGTCTTCACGCAGGTAGCGGAGCCGGTGCGTCACCAGTGTGGTCAGCGAGGGCAGCGTGCAGCCGGCGGCGATCTCCGCCGTGGCCTCACCGGTCCCGATGGCCTGATCGCGCCGCAGCGCGGCGATCAACTCGGTGAGGTACAGCGGGTTGCCGGCGGCCCCCTCGGCCATGCGCAGCAGTCGCGGACCGGCCGGCCGGCCGCACAGGTCCGCCAGCAGAGCCGGCACGGCCTCCGTATCGAGGGGAGCCAGCTCCAGCAGGGTGCGATGTCCCGCGATCGGGCTCCGTGACAGCTGGTCGACTTCCCCGACCCCGGACACGGGCCGGTGAGCACCCACCACCAGAAGCGGCAACTGATGCACCGAACCCACCAGTTTGTGCAGCACTGCCACGCTCGCCGAGTCCGCCCACTGGAGGCCGTCGAGGAACAGCGCCAGCGGCCCCTGTGCGCACAAGTCCTCGACCAGCCCGATGATCGCCTCGAGCGTCGCGGCATACGCCCCGGCCGTCTCGCTCCTGGCGCCCGGCAGACCGTAGCGGGCATCGCCCCGCAGCACCTCGGCGACCTGGGCACGCCGGGGATCCGAGGGGAAGTCCTCGAGCTTCAAGCAGCCCGATATGAAGGAGAACGGACATTCCTGCTCCCGCTCCTGGGCACCCCCCTGCAGCACCCGCAGGCCCCTGCGCTCCGCGGCCGCCGCGGCCCGCTCGAGCACCGCAGTCTTCCCGAGACCGGCCTCACCCACGACGAACGCGGCCTGCCCCTCCCCCGCGAGCGTGGACTCCACCAGCCTGGACAGCTCCGCCAACTCCGCCGCACGCCCCACCAGCAAACCTTCGAATGAAGCCATCACTTCGCCCCCAAGCCATGCAATGCCAGGTGCTTCTTAGCACATGTCTTGGATGTACGTAGTGAATGACCGTCACCCGGACAAGGGCCGCTCGTCGGTCAAGGCAGCCGTGGAACCCGGGTGTACGGGGTGGCGGTGCTGCGCGGGAATCCGCTACTCGAAGCGCGCGGGGTCGCCGGCTCCGCGGCGGACGATCTCCAGGCCGTCACCGGAGAAGTCGATGACGGTGGTCGGCTCGGTGCCGCACTCGCCCGAGTCGATCACTGCGTCCACCACGTGGTCGAGCCGTTCCTTGATCTCCCACCCCTGCGTCATCGGCTCTTCCTCGTCGGGCAGCAGCAGGGTGCTGGAGAGCAGCGGCTCCCCCAGTTCCGCGAGCAGGGCCTGGGTGACGACATGGTCCGGGATCCGGACCCCGACGGTCTTCTTCTTGGGGTGCATCAGCTGGCGCGGCACCTCCTTCGTCGCGGGCAGGATGAAGGTGTAGCTGCCGGGCGTCGCCGCCTTGACCGCGCGGAACACATCGTTGTCGACGTGCACGAACTGGCCCAGCTGAGCGAAGTTCTGGCACACCAGGGTGAAGTGGTGACGGTCGTCGAGGTTGCGGATCGACCGGATCCGGTCGATGCCGTCGCGGCTGCCCAGCTGGCATCCCAGTGCGAAGCAGGAGTCCGTCGGATACGCGATGAGCGCACCGGAGCGGATGCTCTCGGCCACGGTGCTGATGGTGCGCCGCTGGGGATTGTCGGGGTGCACATCGAAGTATTTCGCCATCCATCGAGCCTACGGGATGCGGCCTCCGGTGCTCGGGTGGCAGGAGCGGCGGGCTCGGCCGGCACCTGGAGGCACCGGCCGAACCCGCTGGTCCACAATCGGCTGAGGGGGTTACGGCGCCATCTCGTACGCCCCGGCCAGTGCCTCGACACGCTCCCAGACGCGCGTCGAGCGGGCCTCGTCGACGACCGGACGCCGCACCGCGCCGAGCGCCCACTCCTGCTGCGCCGCGGTGGCCGAATCCTTGCCGTGCAGTTCGACGGCGTGCGCGGAGAAGTCGCGGACGAGGACGGCGAACAGCTCGTCGAGGACATCGGCGTCGAGGCCGGTCAGGCGCGCCTGCTCCAGGATCAGCTGGCCGTGCACGACCAGCGCGAACAGCTGGCCGACGGCGAGCAGGAGGTCGAGGTCACGGCTCTGGTCCTCGTCGGGGGCGGCGGTGGTGACGAACTCGCACAGGGCGTTTGCCTGCTCCCGGAAGCGGGCGACGTTGGGCACCTCGGCGTAGGCGTCGAAGGCGGCGCGCCAGTCGTGGAAGCGGACCGATCCCAGGCCGCGGGCCGGTCCCTGCCGGAAGAGGAACGCGTCGTCGGCCGCGTCGAGGCGGGTCGGCACCGCCTCGTACTCGGCCGGGTTCAGCAGGTGGTTGCCCATGAACTTGAGGATCAGGGCAAGGTTGACGTGGACCGTGCCCTCCAGCTTCGGCAGGCCGCGGATCTCGGTGGCGGCCTGGGAGAAGTAGGTGTCCTTCTCGAAGCCCTTGGCCGCGATGACGTCCCACATCAGGTCGATGACCTTCTCGCCCTCGGTGGTCACCTTCATCTTCGTCATCGGGTTGAAGAGGAGGTAGCGGCGGTCGTCGGGTCCGGCGGAGCGGAAGTAGTCGACGGCGCGGTCGCTGAACAGCTTCATTCCGACGAGGCGGACGTAGGCGTCGGTCAGCTCGCGGCGCACGTGCGGGAAGGCGGTGACGGGACGGCCGTAGAGGATGCGGTTTCGTGCATGGGTGACCGCCTCGTACATCGCGTGCTCGCAGATGCCGATCGCACCGGTGCAGAGGTTGAACTTGCCGACGTTGACGGTGTTGAGGGCGGCGTCGAAGGCGGCCCGGCCGGTGTGCAGGATGTCGTCCGCGCCGACCGGGTAGTCGTCGAGGCGGAACTCGCTGACGTACTTGGAGGAGTCGACGACGTTCTTCACCAGGTGGTACGCGGGGTGGCGGCTGTCGGCGGCGAAGAAGACATAGCCGTCCGGGCCCTCGATGTCGGTGCGGCGGCCGAAGACGGAGACGAGTCCGGCGGCGTTGCCGTTGCCGATGTAGTACTTGGAGCCGCTGGCGCGGAAGCCGCCGTCACCGTCGGGCTCCAGCAGCATGTCGGTGGAGTAGATGTCGGCGCCGTGGGCCTTCTCGGACAGGCCGAAGGCGAACACCTCACCCTGGGCGAGGAGTTCGGCCGCGCGGGCCCGCACGGTGGCGTTGTCGCTCTGCCAGACCGGGCCGAGCCCGAGGATGGTGACCTGCCAGGCGTACCAGTAGTCGAGCCCGTAGAAGCCGAAGATCTCGTTGAGGGCGGCGATCCGGGCGGTGTCCCAGCGCTTGTCGGGCTGCCCGTCGGCGGCGGAGGCCGGGGTGAGGAAGGTCGCGAACAGCCCTTCCTTGGCGGAGAACTCAAGGAACTCCGCCAGCCAGGCGCGGGATCGGTAGTCCTCGATCAGCTTGCGCTTGCCGCGGTCCTCGAACCAGGCGACGGTGGCACGCAGCAGCCTGCGGGTCTCGGGGTCGAAGTGCGCCGGGTCGTAGGTGCGGGGGTTGAACAGCAGCTGGTCGGTCATGGATGGTCGCCTTTCCTGGTCGGGTTGCGGGTGGTGGCGGGAAGCTTCAGGGACGGGCCGGGGGCCGGCGGGCGGTGGTGCGCGGGCGCCGGTTCAGCGCCCGGGGCCGCCTCCGTGGAGCTCGGCGAGCCGGTGGAGGGTGGCGAGCACGTCGTCGAGCCAGGCGAGGGTCATCCGCTCGTAGGCGATGCCGCCGCGCAGCACGACATGCTGGAGCTCTTGTCCGGCGTCGGGGGTGGCGGGGGCCTCGGGACCGGTGAAGTCCCGCCGCTCCCCCGCGAGATAGTGCGCGAGCCGGTCGGTGTGCGCCTGGTGGTGGCGCTCGACCTCACGGATCAGCGCGGCCGGGTCGTCGAACGCCGCGCCGCGGATCTTCACGGCGAGGTCGTGCCGGACGCTCTCGGGTTCGATCGGCTCGTGGAGCCATCCGGAGAGCGCGGCCCGGCCCGGGGCGGCGACGGAGTACTCCTTCTTGTCCGGCCGGGCCTGTTGCGGCACCTCACGGACATCGACCCAGCCGTCGCTCTCCATGCGCTTGAGGACGCGGTAGATCTGCTGGTGGGTGGCGGTCCAGAAGTATCCGATGGACCGGTCGAACCGCCGGGCCAGCTCATAGCCGGAGCCCGGCTTCTCCAGCAGGGAGACGAGGATCGCGTGGTCGAGCGCCATGCCCCGAATCCTTCTATGCAACTTGTTGCATAGACAAGTGGGCACCGCCCGGGTGAGACGCGGCTCACCCCGTGAACCCGTGCGCGGGCATGCGGCGGGGCCCGCCGGCGGAACGCGCCGACGGGCCCCGGGAAGTCGCTCAGCAGGCGACGTCGAGGACGTGGATCCCGGACACCAGAGTGCCTTCGAGCTTGTAACAGTGGTTCTTGTCGGCCTCGTTGATGTACAGGGGCTTGGAGCCGCCCGTCCAGTAGACGGTGACCGTGACCCCCGTCGCTTCGGCGGGGAAGTACCCCTTCCAGCTGGTCCCGATCGGCCGGTCGTGCTGGCAGTAGTTCTTGCTCTCTATGCCCGCCGGGCCCTTCCACTCGTAGCAGGTGTCGATGAGGGAGCCTGCGTTGTGCTCGAACGCGATGTAATTGTCCGAGGCGGCAGCGGCGGACGGCGCGGACAGTGCCGCGCCGGCCAGCGCCAGTCCGAGTGCCGCGGCACCACAGGCCAGGGAACGCCTTCTGCTTCGCATACGGGAATGCGCCTCTCGCTTCACTGATCCGGACATGCTCTAACAGGTCTTTTCGGTGATCTTCGGGTCGAAGGTGTAGCCGCTCAGCTCGTAACAGTGGCCGCGCTTGAGGTCCGTGATCTGCGGCGTCACATTGCCGCCCCCGATCTGGGCCGCCACCGTCACTTCGAGCCGGACGCCCTGGGCGTCGGCGGGGATCTCCACCCGCCAGTCGGTGCCCTTGGGCTTCGCGTAGTCGCACGAATCCGAGGTCGACGAGCCCTGCCAGTGGTAGCAGGTGTCGACCAGGAACCAGCCGTTGTTGGTGAACCCGATGTAATTGCCCGAGCCCGCCGCGGCGGCCGACGGTGCCGTCATGACGGCACCGGCCAGCGCGAGCCCCAGGGCGGCGGCACCGTACGCCGCCGACTTTTTGATTTTCCGCACGGAGTGCTCCTTCAGAGAGGGTTGACGAGGGGGCCGGCGGCTCAGCTGCCGTTCATCAGCTTTCCGCCGCATGCGACCTCATCGGTGTCCGCCCGCGCCGCCGCACTGAGGGGTATCTCGGTGCGCAGACCCGTGATCTTCGCGCCGCCGAATTCGCCGCCCTGGATCCGCACATCGGAGACGCGCTGCTCCATGTCGTGGCCCAGCTTCAGCATCCCCTTCCGCCCCGGCTTGATGGTGATCCGGACGTCACCGCTCTTCGCCTCGGCATTGGTCTCGCTGTACTGCGCGGAGGCCCCCACTCCCAGCTTGTCCTTGACGAGGGTGATATCGACGTTGACGCCGACGTTCCAGCCCCAGGTAAAGGTCTTGCTCCCGCTGAGGGTCTGGTTGATTTCCCCTTGTCCTCCGCTGCAGTTCTGAATGGGTCCCACGCCCATGACGGTGTTCTCCACGTCGAACCACTTCGTCACGTTCTTGGACTCCACGGTCGTCGCCGTGCAGGACACACCACTGCTGTTGCACTGGTCCATGGCCCGCTTGACTTCGTCAGCGGAGTTCACCTGGTATCCGTTGTCGTAGGTGACGGAGGGGCTGCCCTCCTGCAGCCAGGTGTTCGTGTGACCGTTGATGTCGGTGGAATCGGCGGCCGACGCCGTGGGCGTCGTCAGGGCAAGCGCGACGGTGACGGCACCGAGGGCGATACCGATGCGGGATGCGGATGTGGAGATCAACGTATTCCTCGCTCTGTGAGTGGGGGCCCGGGACAGTGGAACCCGGTTCACGGGAGACCGCGACGGCGGCACTTCCCCGATTGCTGCCTTCAGCAGCCGATTTCCGTGAGCTTGGGCCGGTCGACGAGGCCCGTGATTTCGAAGCAGTGGTTCTTGCTGGTGTCGAATACGGCGGCGCTGTCTCTCGTGGCGTAGTCCACGATGCTGGTGCTGAGGTCGATCTTTGCGCCGGTCGCGCCGTCGGGGAAATACGCCTGCCAGGTGTCGTTCACCGGACGGACATTGTGGCAGTAGTCCTTGCCCTCGACATCACGCCACTTGTAACAGGTGTTGGCGAGAATTCCGGCGTGATTGGTGATCTGAATGTAGTGGTTCGAATCCGCATGGGCGACGGGGGCGGTGAACACCGCCGACAGGCTTGCGGCGCCCGCCGCGAGAAGACCGAATGCGGCCCGATGATTGAACCTCACGGTTGCCACTCCCTCTTGAACTCTCCTGCGACATCGGAAGAATGCGACGTCGTGAGATCTGAGTAAGTCATGAGAAGACGGCCGAATCAATTGGTTCGGGCTAAGACTTCGGTACCCGGAGAAAGGGACCGGGGGTAACCACGAGAAGCCCCCCGGGAATCGGGACACCACGGCACCGGACCACGAGAACCACGGCTTTCGCCCCTGCCCGACCACAGGCCTGGCGACGCGACCCGCCGGGATGCCGAAAGGCCCCCCGCCAGAAGGCGAGGGGCCTTTCGGGTCCGGCCGGGCACACGCGTCCCGGAACCGCGCGTCAGGAATCCGCCGTGCCGCTCCCCTGACGCGAGCGGTCCGCGGCCGCCATGGCCGCCGCCAGATACGGGCGTCCCGCGATCCCGAGCTTGCGGTAGGCGCCGGTCAGATGGGTTTCCACGGTCCGCAGCGAGACGACGAGCAGTTCGGCGATCTGTTTGTTGCTGTAGCCCTGTGCGGCCAGGGTGCCGACGCGCTCCTCCCCCGCGGTCAGCGCCCCCGCGCCCCCTGCTCTGCCGACCCGCCCGCCGGCGAGGTGCAGCCGCTCCTGCAGACGCGCGGCGAGCACCGTGGCACCGCACCCCACGGCGAGGTCCAGCCCGCGGCGCAAGGCGCTCCTGGCGCCCCGCTTGTCGTCGCGGTGCAGCAGGGCGGCCCCGAAGGCGTCCAGGGCGCGGGCGAGTTCGAGGCGGGCGGGGGCCGGGCCCAGTACGTCGACGGCCTCGGCCAGCAGGTCCAGCCCCTGAGGACCGCTCGTGGCGAGCCCCGTCACCCGCAGCGCGACCCCGAGGGCCCGTGGGATCCGGCAGCGCCGGGCGAGGTCGAGTTCCTGCTCGGCCAGCGCACGGGCCGACGCGGTGTCCCCCAGGGCGAGATGGGCGGCCACGGAGCGGGAGCGCCAGGGAGCCATCGCGGGGCTGACGGTCCCCGCGGCCTCGCAGTGGTGGCCGCACTCGCGGAGCAGCGAGAGCCCCGCCCGCGGATTGCCCTGAGCGATCCGCAGCGCTGCCAGACTCATGAGGAAGCGGGGCCGCTCCCACGCCACTTCCGCCTGCCCGGCCACGGCATGGGCGCCCGCGATCCGCTCGGCCGCCTCGGTCCGGCCCTGGGCGAGGAGGGCGTCGATCCTGAGGGTGTCCAGGGTCAGTGCGTACGGGAGCCGCCCGGTGGAGGACGCCCGGTCAGCGGCGGTCTCAGCGGTGGCGAGCGCTTCGGTGATGTTCCCTCGGCGCAGCGCCAGCCCTGCCTGGTAGAGCATCAGGGAGGAGACGAGCAGTTCCATGCCCCGGCCCGAGATCTCCCGGGTCAGATGGCGGTTGAGCTGGTCGGCGGTATCGAGCTCGTCGAGGTACAGCAGCGTCTGGGCGACGAAGTAGTGCAGCGGAAACAGATCGTGGGAGAACGCCGGCAGATTGACGGACGCGCGCTCGATGAGACCGGCGACGTACGGGGCGGGGAGGGCGGCGCGCAGGGCGCGGAAGGCGCGAATGGCGAGCAGTTGGCGCTCTCCCGCGGTGCGGTCGGCCGGGTCGTCGTCCGTGCCGGGGGACGGCGCCGGTGCCGGGCCGGTGACGGACGGCCGCTCGAACTCCATCCATGCGCGCAGCGCCCCCATCCGCAGCGCCAGTTCGCGGTCGGCGGCCCCGGAGTCCGCCGTGCGCCGGTCGCACAGGGCCGCGATCTTCCGGTCCACATCCGACAGGTCCGTACGGGAGCCGCGGGAGAGGAGCAGCGAGTAGGCGAGCACGCCCAGCGCGTCGCTGCGGGCCGTTTCGTCGGTCAGCTCCTCGAGCGCGCCGGTGACGCAGGAGATGGCCAGCGCGGCATCGTAGTGGCTGGCCGCGGTGCCCAGTTCCAGGAGCACCCGGGCGCGCTCGGCATCGTCCAGCGGCTGGTGCAGGGCGGCGCGCAGATAGGTCACGGCCGTCTCCGGTGCGCCGCGGTGCAGGGCCTGGCCGGCCGCTCTGCGCAGCACCGGCAGGACCCAGGAGCCGTGTACGGGACCGGCCGCCAGCAGATGGGCCGCGACTTCCTCGTCGGGACGTCCGCTGAGGCAGGACACCTGGGCCGCCCGCGCATGACCGGCACCGAGTTCCTCGGGCGACAGCATCCCGAGCACCGTGTCGCGGACGACAGGATGGGTGAAGCGGAGGTCGCCGTCCGCACGCAGCAGGCCCAGCGACCGCAGGTCCTGGGCCGCGGAGAGCACCACCGCACGCCCCGTTCCGCAGTAGGCGGCAAGCAGCTCCGGGGGCTTGCGGTCGCCCAGTAACGCCAGTGCCCGCACCAGCTCCACCACCTCGCCGGACGCCTGGCAGAGGCGGTGCGAGATCTCCCCGGCGAGCGTCGACAGCATGACTGTGGGGATCCGGTCCCGGAAGGACGCGGTCGGCCGCACCCCGCTGCGCTGAGCCTGGTGGAGCAGGGCGCGGACGAACAGCGGGTGCCCGCCCGTGGCGGCGTGAGCGGCGGCGCAGAAGGCGTCATCGGGTTCCTCCGCGCCCCAGAGCGTCCGCACCAGCTGTGCCACACCGGCGATGTCCAGCGGCTCCACCACGAGGGTCTGGCAGTTCGCGGGACGGACGAGCTCGGCGAGCAGCGGATCGAGCCGTCTGACCTCGGCGCTCCGCGTGGTCACCGCGATCAGTACGGGGCGGCTGTCCGCCCGTCCGGCGAAGTGCACCAGCCAGCGCAGTGACGGCTGGTCGATCCACTGCAGGGCGTCGACCGCCAGGAGCAGGGGTTGCCGGCGGGAGAGCCGGGCGACCAGGGTGTCGAGTCCCTGCAGCGTCGACGCCGTCACATCGGCCGCCTCCGGCAGCGGTTCCGTGCCGGCGGCGTCGTCCAGCGCCCGGAGCGTCGCCGCCGCGGAGCCCTCCAGGAGACGGGCGCGGTCGGCCTCGGACGCCGCGGCCAGCAGGGGCCGGAACAGCTGTCGCACCGCGCCGAAGGCGAATTCGCGCTCCAGGGGGTGGCAGCGGGCCCGCAGCACCCGGAACTGATCGTTCCGCTCCCACCAGGCGCTCAACAGGACGGACTTGCCGACCCCGGCCGCCCCTTCGAGCTGGACGACGCGGGACCGGCCGGACAGGACCTCGGCGGCCACGGCATCGAGGGCGGCGAGCTCGCGTTCGCGCCCCACCAACGGCCAGTCGTCACCGCATGCATCGCGGGAATGTCCGAACGTCACCACTTGCTCAACTCTCGTCTTGCGCCTCTGCTGTTCGAGACGTTGCGATGCCCACCGCGGTTGCCTGAGCTGGGCACACGGATCCGGGCCGCCCCCCCCGCCGCACGGCCGCGGGGATCTTGGGAGGCCGGAGACCGCCGACGGATCCGCGGCCCGCCGTCGTGTGCAACCACCTCGCAACGTTGCAGGGGGTTAACTGAGGCACTGCCTCCGTGGCGGCTCGGTCACCATGATCTCGGTGACCGTGATCCGGTCCGTGCCGGGCCGGCCCGCCGCCGTCCCGGGAGCGCTGTCCGTGGTGACCCGGCCAGGAGAGGAACGGCACGTGTACCGACAAGAGACCGACAATCCGCAGGTCAACGGCTTCGCGACACAGCCGGGGCGGCTTTGATGAGCGGCGGCGAGGAGGCGTCTGCGGCCGCCGGGGGCGCCGCTGCGGAGGGAGCTTCCCGGATCGCGCTCAGCGCGGCGGCCACCGAACTGCTGCGTCTGCTGCACGACCGGCACGGCCCGCTGATGTTCCACCAGTCCGGCGGCTGCTGTGACGGCAGCGCCCCCATGTGCTACCTGGCCGGAGAGTTCCGTACGGGATCGTCGGATGTGCTGCTGGCCCGGCTGACCGTGGAGGGCGTGCCGGAGCCGGTGGGGTTCTGGATGTCCGGGGAGCAGTTCGAGCGCTGGCGGCACACCCATCTGACGGTGGACGTCGTACCGGGGCGGGGCAGTGGCTTTTCCCTGGAGGCACCGGAGGGTGTGCGCTTTCTGATCCGCTCGCGGCTGTTCACCGACGAGGAACGCGCGGCTCTCGGCGACTGAGGCCGCCCGGCGTCAGGAATACCCCCGAGGAGGAGCCAGGGCAAGCCGGAGAACACAGTGAGGCCCCACGCACGGGGGAGAGCGTGGGGCCTCACTCTTCAAAACGGGTGAAAGGCACCTCGGGTTCCCTCACGGTGAAACTTCCGCAAGAAAATCTTGTGCGGAGTGTGCACACCCCTGGCCCGCCCCAGCCCCGCCGCCGGACGACGTTCAGGCGTCGTCCTGCACCAACCGCTCCAGCATCGCCTGGAAGTCCGCGTCCGCCATCACCCGCAGCCCGCCGCCGGAGGGCTCGCTCAGCGGAGTCATCACGCCCCGGCGCCACCAAAAGACCCTGGGGCTGATGGCGCCCGCCGCGTCCTCGTGGCCGGCCGCCGCGAACTGCGCCATGGCCTGCAACGCCGGGACGACCTGGGCATCGTGAATGCGGTGGAAGGCCAGCTGGTGGCGGAAGGGCAGGGCGACCAGCGCACCGTCCGGGGTGAGCTCGATGCCCATCAGCCGCTGCACCAGTTCGTCCAGCACCAGCACCCGGCTCGCGGTGAAGAAGGAGTCGCCGAGCAGCACCTCGAACGCCGAGCCGTCACCGCGCCGCACGGTCTCGTGCCCCTCGACCGGCAGGGCGCGCAGGTTGTTCATCGCCCGGATCCGCAGCTCCGCCACGTCCCCGAGGTCGGTCAGGGAGTCCTCGCTCAGCATCTGCACCGCCTCGGGCAGATCGAGGGCGAGCACTTCCCGCAGCCCCGGCGCCGGTGCGCGGCCGTAGCGGAAGGAATCGGAGGCGGGCAGGGTCTCCTGGGCGACCACACGGGGGTAGAGGCAGGCTCGGATCTCGTCGGAGCTGAGGATTTCCAGCGGCTGCGGGCCGTCCATCGTACGGAGCACCTTGCCGACGTGATCCCGGATCAGCGCGGGCCAGCTGCGCTCACCGCGCCGGTCGCGGTGGCACACCGCGGCGAGGTTGCCGAGGCCGAACTGCCGGCCCGCGGAGTCGGTGACCACGCCCGCATACGCGGTGACTTCGAGCCCCTGTTCCGCGAAGGCCTGCCGGACCTGCGATCTGAAGACGCCGCCTTCGCGCTCGGAGAAGAAACCGAACTCCCCGTCGCGTGCCAGGTCGCGGGGATCCCGCTTCGGTCCTCGGCGGAACAGGCCCATCTCTTCCTCCCGGCAGCGGCCACGAACGACGGCCTCGAATGGGCCGATCGTAACGGGTGCGTCGCCGCCCACGTCGCCCTGCTGTCCGCCGCCCCGGCGATGACCGGGCGCAGGGTGGCCAGGTGGCGGGGCCGGCGGGACGAGGGGGAATGAGGGGGATGAGGGGAGGGAGCCGGGGGACGGACGGGACAGGGTGAGGGAACGGGCGGCCTTCTCCCCCTGCGGAGAAAAACGGCCGGGTGTCGACGGCATGAGGCGCCGTCAGGTCGCCGGCTGAAGGGCCATCAGCTACGGTCGGCACCGCCGATGGCTTCCCCGCCGTCGCATCGCGAGAGCAATTGCTGCCGCTGCCGCCGTCGTCGTCGCCGTCTCTCTGATCGTCGCCCTCGGCAAGGACGGCAGTTGCCGCCGTGACGACCGGTCAGCCCCCGGGAACCCTTGACGCTTCGACGCAAGGCCTGCCGGGCGCGCCGGGTGCGCCAGACGTGCCCGGCGCGCCGGTGGAGGCGCTGGAGGCCCGTACGACCAGCTGCGGTGCCAGCCGGACCGTGTGCCGCGGCCCCGGCTCCGCTCCGGCCGGACCGCGGCTCAGCAGACGGGCGGCTTCGGCGGCCAGTTCGCCGACCGGCTGGCGGACGGTGGTCAGCGCCGGATCGGCGAGGCCCGCGAGCGGGATGTCGTCGAAGCCGGTGACGGCGACCTCGCCCGGTACCTCCGCGCCCAGCTGCCGCAGCCGTTGCAGCGCACCGGCGGCGATGAGGTCGTTGGCGCAGATCAGGGCGTCCGGGCGGGACGGCCAGAGGCGGTCGACGGCAGCCCGCCCCCACTCCACCGAGAAGTCGCCGAGTGCGAGGCGTCCGGGGGCCTCGGGGTCCAGCGCCGCGGCGCCCGCCTCGTACGCCGCGCGCCGTTCGACCGCCGCCGACGCGGTCCCGGCCGCGCCGACGAAGCACGGGCGGCGGCGGCCGGTGGCAGCCAGGTGATCGAGCACCAGCGCCATACCGGCCGCGTTGTCGACGGCGACGGAGTCGGCGACACCGGGTCCGCAGCCGCGGTCGAGCAGCACCAGCGGCACCCGGGCGGCCGCAGCGGCCACCGCTTCCCGGCTGCGCCGCTCGTCGACGGGTATCAGCAGCAAGGCGTCGACCTGCCGCCCCAGGAGGGCGTTGATCCGGGCCGCCTCGGTCACCGGGTCGTCGTCGCAGTCGGCGAGGAGCACGGCCCGCCCCTCGGCGTGCAGGGCGTGCTCCAGCTCCCGGACGAGGGAGGGGAAGAACGGGTTGGTGATCTGCGGCAGCACGAGTCCGACGGTGCCGGTGGAACGGCTGCGCAGGGCGCGGGCCACCTGGTTGGGCCGGTAGCCCAGGCGCTCGGCCGCCGCGCGTACGGTGCGGGCGGTCTCGGCGCCGACCGGGCGGGTGCCGGCCAGGACGCGGGAGACCGTGGCGATGGAGCAGCCCGACGCCAGCGCGACATCCCTCAACGTGACTTCGGCCACCGTCTCCCGGCTCCCTCCGTTCGGCCCGCCCGAACCGGAGGGAGCATACGCCCCCTTGTCCGCCCGGCAAACGTTGTCCCGTCACAGGCGGACCCCCGGCCGTTGTCCCCGCTCTTCGTCCCGATAACGTCCGGATGGCCAGAGATTGAACCATTGACAACCCGCGGGCCCATGGGTCAAGTTTCCGGAGAACGTTTTCCATGCTGCTCGCTCGCCGGCTGACTCCACGCCCGGGCTCACCATGGGTGACCGCCGGGCGCGCTGTGCGCCACAGCCCATACCGGCCCGCACACCACACCTTCATCACCGTTTTTCCGAGCAGCAGAGCAAAGGGGCTCCTCCGTTGGCCAGAAAGATCATCCTCGACTGCGACCCGGGGCATGACGATGCGATCGCCATGCTCCTGGCACATGGCAATCCCGACGTCGAGCTGGTCGCCGTGACGACCGTGGTCGGGAACCAGACGCTGGAGAAGGTGACCCGCAACGCCCTGTCCGTGGCGCGCATCGCCGGGATCACAGGCGTGCCCTTTGCCGCCGGCTGCCCGCGTCCGCTGGTGCGGGCCATCGAGACGGCGCCGGACATCCACGGCGAGACCGGTCTCGACGGCCCGGACCTGCCCGAGCCGGCCTTCGAGCTGGACCGCCGGCATGCGGTGGACCTGATCATCGACACGGTGATGTCCCATGAGCCCGGTGAGATCACCATCGTCCCGACCGCGGGCCTGACGAACATCGCCCTGGCCGTGCGCAAGGAGCCGCGGATCGCCGAGCGGGTCCGCGAGGTCGTCCTGATGGGCGGCGGCTACCACGAGGGCAACTGGAGCGCGGTCGCCGAGTTCAACATCATCATCGACCCCGAGGCCGCGCACATCGTCTTCAACGAGCGCTGGCCGGTGACCATGGTCGGCCTCGATCTGACGCATCAGGCGCTGGCCACCCCGGCCGTCGAGGAGAAGATCGCCGCCGTCGGCACGGCGCCCGCCCGCTTCGTCCTGGAGCTGCTGGACTTCTTCCGCGAGGCCTACCGCGAGAACCAGGGCTTCGATCACCCGCCGGTGCACGACCCGTGCGCGGTGGCGTATGTGATCGACCCGGACGTCATGACCGTACGCAAGGCGCCGGTGGACATCGAGCTGCGCGGGGCGCTGACGGTCGGGATGACCGTGACGGACTTCCGTGCGCCCGCCCCGGAGGACTGCACCACCCAGGTCGCGGTCACGCTCGACCACGAGCGGTTCTGGAACCTCGTCGTGGACGCGCTCGAGCGGATCGGCGACGTCGAGGCATGAACGTTTCCACCACTGCGCGCCCCGTCGAGGCGACGGACGGCGACGGCTCCGGCGTCCGGATAGGTGTCCTGGTCACGGCGCTGCTCGCGGCGTGCTTCGCCTTCCAGCTCAACGCCAGCATGCTCAGCCCCGCGCTGAAGAACATCGAGGACTCCCTCGGCGCCACGTCCGCCGAGATCGGCCTCACCCAGACCGCCTTCTTCACCTCGGCGGCGCTGTTCTCCCTGTTCCTCCCGCGGCTGGGCGATGTCATCGGCCGCCGCCGGGTGCTGGCCGGCATGCTCGCCCTGATGGTCGTCGGATGTGCCGTCGCCGCGCTGGCGACCAGCGTGCCGATGCTGTTCGCCGGGCGTGTCATCCAGGGTGTCTGCGGTCCGGTCGTCCCGTTGTGCCTGATCATGCTGCGGGTCGAGGTGAAGGAGCCGAAGCGGTACGGCACCCTGCTCGGCGTGATCACCGCCGTCAACGGCGGTATCGCCGGTGTCGACTCCCTCGCGGGCGGCTACCTCGCCGACCGGCACGGTTTCGGGTCGGTCTTCTGGGCGATGGCGGCCGTTGCGGCCCTGGCCACCGTGCTGGTCGCGACCCTGACGCCCGAGTCGAAGGCGCCGGCGGCGACCCGGATGGACTGGCCCGGCGTGGCGCTGCTCGTCATCTCCGTGGGCTCGCTGCTGATCGCGCTCAACGAGGCGGGCAAGCTGGCCGCCGCCGACTGGCCGCTGATCGCCGTCCTCCTCGTTCTGTCCGCGGCCGCCTTCGCGCTGTTCTGGCGGACCGAGAACCGCAGCGGGCACCCGCTGGTCGCCACCCGGCACCTCAAGCAGCGCGCGACCTGGGCGACCCTGCTGACCACCGTGCTCACCATGACCGGTGTGTTCGCCGTCATGAACGGGCTGATCCCGGCCTTCGCCCAGGACGCCCGGGCCGGGCTCGGGATGAGCGCCGAGGCCTCCGCGTGGTGGACCCTGTCGCCGTACGCGCTCGCCGGGCTGGCCATGGGTCCGCTGGCCGGCCGCCTCGCCGCCACCTTCGGCTACGGCCGCATCCTGCGGTGCGGGCTGGTCGGATCGTTGGCGACGGTCGTGCTGATGCTGCTCACCATGCACAGCCATTCGCAGGTCCTGCTGCTGGTGACGTCCATCCTGGTGGGCATCGCCTACGCGGGCGTGGCGAACATCGTCCTCAACGGGCTGGGCATCGTCCTCTCCCCCGCCGAGAACCCGGGCTTCCTGCCGGGCCTCAACGCGGGCGCGTTCAACCTCGGCGCGGGGCTCAGCTTCGCGCTCCTCTACGCGGTCAAGACCGCCGCCACCCCGGCGGACCCGTCGTCCCCCGGCGGCTACACCGCGGGCATGATCGCGGGCGTGGTCATCCTCGCCGCGGCCATGGGGACGTCCTTCCTGATCCCGAAGCCGGTTGCCGCCGAAGCCCAGGACTGAGGCTCACGCCTGCCCCCGCTCCCTCACCGCCCGCCGACCGGACTCCGGTCGGCGGGCGGTGAGGGAGCGGGGGTCCCGGGTACGGCGTCCCGCGGCTCACTCCGGCCCCGCGTCCACCGTCCCCCGCAGGATGGCTCCGAGCCCGCCGGTCGGTGCCCGGTCGGCGTCCCGGACCACCACGACGTCGGCCCCGGTCGCGGCCGCCGACCGCACCAGGGCGTCGTCCGCCCGGGCGACCGCGGGATGTTCCTCTCCCAGGTACGACAACTCCGTTCCGCGTACGGCGAGTTGGTCGGCGTCGGAGCCCACCCAGACCTGCCGGGCGATGTCCGAACCGTGCGGGCTGACCAGCAGGGTGTCGATCCGGTGTTCCCGCGCCGCCTCGATCAGGGCGGGGATACCGGCCGCGGCATGCGGAGCGCTCTCGTTCCCGGGCCCGGCGCCGGTGCGGAAGCGGTCCGCCACCCGCGCGATGTGTTCGCGCTCCTGTACCGCTCTGACCTGGGCGATGTCCCGGTCCACCAGGGCGCTCTCGGCACCGGGCGCGCGACCGCCGTGGGAACTCTCGCAGGTGAGGGCACGCAGCGGCTCGGGCAGCTTCTCGTGCACCAGGTGGCGTTCGCGCGCCTCGCCGACCAGGACGACGGCCTCGGCGCCGCTCTTCTCGAAGGCCTGGCGCACCGCGTCGGCGATCTCCCCGGCGTTGTGTTCCCAAGTGTTCTCCGGCTTGGTCCGGAAGTGGCGTTCGGACGGGTCGCCCGCGGCGGTGCGGGGCAGGGGCGAGGCGGTGCGGCTGTGCCGGCCGGTGCTCCCGGTGCCCCGTTCGCCGACGAGGGCGAAGTCCGCCCCGGCCCGGTCGAGACGGACCACGAGACAGACCGGGTCGTCGCCGATGGCCGCCAGCAACGGAGTGACCCTGGGGACCGGGCCCCAGGCCGCGAAGGGGGTGGCCGGTGGCCCGGGGAGCGGGGTGTCGAGCACGATCTCACCGTGGGCGGCGAACAGCACCCGTCCGGCGTGCGGCCCACGACTGCCCTCCTGCGGCATGAGCAGGGCCTCGTGCACGGCACCGCAGGTGGCCTCGTCCGCGCCGAGCGCGAACAGCTGCGCCGTGGTGGCGCTCGCCGTCAACTCTTGCTGCTTTGCGGCGTCCTCGGTACTGAGCGGGACATTGGCATAGACGGATGCCCAGGGGCCGGGCCGGTTGATGACCGGTTTCAGGAGCGAGAGTCGCATGGCGCTGCCTCCTTGGCTTCCTCGGATTCCGCGGATTCTCCCGTGGTGGTGGGCTGTCCTCGGTGTGCGGCCGGTGTCATCGGTATGCCGTTATGGGCTGGGTGCCTTACGAATTCCCGTTCCCGAAAGCCATATGCATGGCGGGCATATGCATCTGCCGTCACGTTGCGCGCATGCCCGGATGATTTCCGTGTGCGCGGGCGAAAAGGCCACCGCCGGGTGGTGACGGGCGCCGTCGGGTTGTTACGGCCGGGGGACCAGGGAAACTGGGAGTAACGCGTCGGGTCTGTACGACTCGTAGAGCCGGAGGCACCCATGGTCATGGAACACGGCACGGACAAGACCGGCCCCGCCCGGGATGACGTGATGAAGAAGCAACTGCGGGGGCAATTGACGGCGGAGCGCTCCCTGCGGACCGATGAGGAGCACGAACTCCAGCCGGCGGGAGAGGACCAGCCGGTGGCGGCCTGGTCCCCCGAGAGCGACTTCAGGGGCGGCACGCCGAGCGGGATGAGCGAGCGGGATGTCGGGCTGCGTTCCGAACTCGCCCAGCACCTCGGGCGGAGCCTGTATCCGGCCGACAAGTACGCGATCATCGAGACCCTGCGGCGGAACAACGCTCCGGACCGGCTGGTCGCGATGGCCGAGCGGCTGCCCGCACACGAGCGGTTCGGCAATGTGCAGAGCATCGCCGAGGCCGTCGGCATCGCGACGGAACACCGACGCGCCTGAGGCGGGCGAAAGCGTGCCTCCTGGCGCTGCCGCCGGACGCCAGGAGGCGGACAATCGGTTGTACAGGCACCTGCCGCACCCCCGCGGCCGGCCCGGCGAAGGCGGAGAAGGAGGGCGGTTATGTCCGACGACGCAATGGGCGACGAGGTCTATCAGCCGCCCAGGTCCGACCCCCAGGACAACCCCAACGACCTCGACATGGAGGACGCCCTGGACGAGCCGGATCTCGACGAGACGCTGGACACGGGCTATTCGCCCCCGGAGCGGCCCTTCGTGGTGAACCACGAGGGGACCACCGCGCGGGAGCTGCACGACCGCGAGACGCTCGATCACCGGCTGGCCGTGGAGGTTCCGGACGTCCGCGCGCCCGACGGCGACGGCATCGGCGATCTGCCGGGCGGGGTGGGGGAACCCACGGACCTCGAATGCGGCGAGGAGCGGGCCGGCCGGCTCGTGGGCTCCGACGAGGGATTCTGGCGCGGGGGCAGCAATGACATCGCCGCCCGGGACGTCGGGATCGACGGCGGTGCCGCGTCGGCGGAGGAGGCGGCGGTGCATATCGCGCGGGACAATGCGGGGGACGGGGAGCGGGAGAGCGGCTGATTGCCCGCGGGGATTCCTTTCCGGTGCCCGCAGGCCTTCCCTTCCGGTGGCCCGCGGGGAGGTCTGTCCGGCGGGCCGCGGGGTTGCTTTCCGGCCGAACGGCGGAGCGCCACGACACCACCATGTGTATCCGGCCGCTCACCGGTTAGCCGACAGGGCACCACACCCCTCGGTGTGCCTGCGCGGGCCGTCCGTCACACCGGACCGCGACCGCCGCGCCCGGCCCGGCGCTGGAGCACCCCTCGACCGCAGGAGTCCACGTGAACCGACGTCGTCCTCGGATCGTGATCGTCGGAGCCGGCTTCGCCGGGTTCGCATGCGCCCGTACGCTCTCCCGGCTGGCCAGGGGAGCCGCCGAGATCGTGCTCCTCAACCCCCATGACTACTTTCTGTACGTTCCGCTGCTGCCGGAAGTGGCGGCCGGAATTCTCGAACCCCGCCGGATCGCGGTATCGCTCACCGGGAACCTGCCGGACACCCGGCTCGTCCTCGGGCAGGCCCACGACGTGGACCTCGATGCCCGCCAGGTGCGCTACACCGACCCCGAGGGCGGGAAGGGCGCGCTGTCCTACGACCGGCTGGTGCTGACGGTCGGCAGCGTCAACAAGCTGCTGCCCGTCCCCGGCGTCGCCGAGCATGCCCACGGCTTCCGCGGTATGCCCGAAGCGCTGTACCTGCGCGACCACGTCACCCGCCAGATCGAACTGGCCGGTGCGTCCGAGGACCCGGCCGAGCGGTCCGCCAGGACCACCTTCGTGGTGGTGGGTGCCGGATACACCGGCACCGAAGTCGCCGCCCACGGAGTGCTGTTCAGCGCCGACCTGGCCCGGCAGAACGCCGGACTCAAGGACGGTCCGCGCCCCCGCTGGCTGCTGCTGGACGTCGCCGACCGACTGCTGCCCGGACTCGACGAACGGCTGTCGCACACCGCCGACCAGGTTCTGCGCTCCCGTGGCGTCGATGTCCGCACCCGCACCTCCGTCAAGGAGGCCACCGCCGACGGGGTGCTGCTCGACGACGGCGAGTTCATCCACAGCCGGTCCCTGATCTGGTGTGTGGGCGTACGGCCCGATCCGCTGGTCGACTCGTTGGGGCTGCCCACCGACAAGGGGCGCCTGTGCGTGGACAAGTTCCTGGGCGTGCCCGGCCGGCCGGAGGTGTTCGCCTGCGGTGACGCGGCGGCCGTGCCGGACCTGACGCGCCCCGGCGAGGTGACGCCGATGACCGCCCAGCACGCCCAGCGGCAGGGAAAGGTCGCGGCGCACAATGTCGCGGCGTCCTGCGGCCGGGGTTCACCGCGTGCGTATCAGCACCATGACCTGGGGTTCATGGTCGACCTGGGCGGTTCGCAGGCCGCGGCGAACCCCCTGCACCTTCCGATCTCCGGCCCGCTCGCCGCGGCCGTCACCCGCGGCTATCACCTGATGGCGATGCCGGGGAACCGGGTCCGGGTGGCCGCCGACTGGTTCCTGGATGCCGTGCTGCCGCGCACCGGCGTTCAGCTGGGTCTGCTGAACTCCTGGTCGGTACCGTTGGACACGGAAGCCCCCGAACTGCCGCGCCTGCCGGGAGGCGAGTCCGCCAGGACGTAGGGAGTTGAGTCTTCTCAGAGGGGGCTTTCGAGGGGAGAGCTACTGCACCCTTTCCTCTTCCTCCTCTTCGGGGAGCCACACATCACTCACCGCGATGTTGACTTCCACGACCTGGAGACCGGTCATCCCCTCGACCGCGGAAATCACGTTCTGGCGCACGGCTCTGCCCACCTCGGGGATGACCTCGCCGTAATCGACGACGATGTCCAGGTCGACCGCGGCCTGTTTCTCGCCGACTTCGACCTTGACGCCGTGCACGGTGGTCGTGCCTCCGCCGGGTACGCGTTTGCGCAGGGCTCCCACCGATCTCGAAAATCCGCTGCCGAGGGCATGAACCCCGATCGATTCAGCGGCTGCCAGATAGGCGATTTTGGCGACCACACCGTCGGCGATGGTCGTCCGCCCCAGGTTCCCGGTGTTCCGCGCCCCGCGCTCTGCGGATTCGGTCATCGCGCCTCACCTCTTCGCTCCATCGAGGGGAAGTCTTCGGACCCTCTCTTCACGCTATGGCCGTACGGGTGACGCTGCCTCCCGAAGCGGAGCGGGACGGCCGCGGGGCAGGCACCGGCCCCCTGCACCACCCCGGCACCACCCCGCCCTTTGCCGGTCCGGCAAGGAATTTTGTCCGCTGCGGGCCTTCGGCGGGCCCCCGGTACCTCACACGGCCGGCGCCGCTCAGCAGGCCGCCAGCACCAGGACATTCAGCAGCACCAGAGCCGCCAGCACAGCCAGCGCGGCCGCCAGGACACGGCGTTTGAGGCAGTCATAGCGCTGCTGGTACTCCCGGCGGAGCTGGAGCGCCCGGCCGGCGATACGGGTGACGGCCCGCTGCGAGAGATCGAGCTGCCGGAGGGCCAAGAGGCGCACCAGCTCCTGCCGTTGGGCCGTGGTCGGCCAGTCGAGGGCGTCGACGAAGGCTTCGGCGTCGGCACGGGCGCGGTCGGTCTCCGCCTGCCACAGCAGGTATCCCTCGATGTCGGCGATACCGGCCCGGACGGTACGGCTGTCCGGCGTGCGGCTGTCCGGCGTGCTGCGGTCGGTCATGGCGTACTCCGCTCAGCGCGGCTCGTCTCCCGAAGGGCGGTCGGTGCGGCCCGGCACATCCGGTGCGGCCACGTCGCGCCGCGCGCCCTTCCTGGCGTCTTCCAGGGCGGCGACGTCGGGGTGGTGCAGGTCGAAGGCCGGGGACTCGGAGCGGACCCGGGGCAGCGTGGTGAAGTTGTGGCGCGGCGGCGGGCACGAGGTGGCCCACTCCAGGGAGCGGCCGAAGCCCCACGGGTCGTCGGCCGCTTGCTTCGGCGCGTACTTGGCCGTTTTCCAGACGTTGTAGAGGAACGGCAGTACCGAGAGGCCCAGCAGGAACGCGCCGATGCTGGAGAGCGTGTTCAGCGTGGTGAAGCCATCGGACGCCAGATAGTCCGCGTAACGGCGCGGCATGCCTTCGACACCCAGCCAGTGCTGGATGAGAAAGGTGAGATGGAAACCGATGAACAGGGTCCAGAAGTGGATTTTGCCGAGCCGTTCGTCGAGCATTCTGCCGGTGAACTTGGGCCACCAGAAGTAGAACCCGGCGAACATCGCGAAGACCACGGTGCCGAACACGGTGTAGTGGAAGTGGGCCACGACGAAGTACGAGTCGGAGACATGGAAGTCCATCGGCGGTGAGGCCAGCAGCACGCCGGTCAGGCCGCCGAAGAGAAAAGTCACCAGGAACCCGATCGACCAGAGCATGGGGGTCTCGAAGGACAGCGAGCCGTGCCACATCGTGCCGACCCAGTTGAAGAACTTCACCCCGGTCGGGACCGCGATGAGGAAGGACATGAAGGAGAAGAACGGCAGAAGTACCGCGCCGGTCACGAACATGTGGTGCGCCCAGACCGTGACCGACAGCCCCGCGATGCTGATCGTCGCCGCGATCAGTCCGATGTAGCCGAAGATGGGCTTACGGCTGAAGACGGGGAAGATCTCGGTGACGATGCCGAAGAACGGCAGCGCGATGATGTACACCTCGGGGTGGCCGAAGAACCAGAAAAGGTGCTGCCACAACAAGGAGCCCCCGTTCGCGGCGTCGAAGACGTGCGCACCGAATTTCCGGTCCGCCTCCAGCACCAGCAGCGCGGCGGCCAGCACGGGAAAGGCGAGCAGCACCAGCACGGCCGTCAGCAGGATGTTCCAGGTGAAGATCGGCATCCGGAACATCGTCATGCCCGGCGCGCGCATACAGATGATCGTCGTGATGAAGTTGACCGACCCCAGGATGGTGCCGAAACCGGAGAAGGCCAGGCCCATCACCCACAGGTCGCCGCCGATTCCCGGGGTGTGGAGCGGGCCGGACAGCGGGGTGTAGGCGGTCCAGCCGAAATCGGCGGCCCCGGCCGGTGTGATGAAGCCGCTCACGGCGATCAGGGAGCCGAACAGGTAGAGCCAGTAGGCGAACATATTGAGCCGCGGGAAGGCCACATCGGGCGCGCCGATCTGCAGCGGCATGATCCAGTTAGCGAACCCGGCGAAGAGCGGAGTCGCGAACATCAGCAGCATGACGGTGCCGTGCATCGTGAAGGCCTGGTTGAACTGCTCGTTCGAGAGGATCTGCAGCCCCGGGCGGGCGAGCTCCGCCCGGATGGCGAGCGCCAGAACTCCGCCGACCATGAAGAACCCGAACGACGTGCCCAGATAAAGCGTGCCGATCGTCTTGTGGTCGGTGGTCGTCAGCCAGTCCACCACCACGCGTCCGGCATTCCGCCGCCGCTTGACCGGTTGCAGGGATTCCGTCTGCTGAACGGCTGTCACGGTCCGCACTCCTCATCGCCCGCGGTCGCCCCCCTGCCGAGCTGACGGTACAGACACCTCGGAACACGCCAAAGAGGCTCGCCGCTGCAGCCCATCAGTCACATGAAGGGGTGGGCGGCGCGGGGCGGCCCGGATGCCCGAGGACGGCACGGAAGCGGCCGCGGCCCGCCCAGCCGAACGCGGTGCGCTCCGCCCGGCGGCGTGTCCTCGGGGCGTTCGGCCGGCTCCCCGCGCCGGCGTGGCGCCAGGTGGCCGCTGCCGTCCTCGCGGCGGGGAAAGCGGACGCTGCCCAGGAAGGGAGCCAGGCCGGCCGCCAGGGGGAAGCGCAGGGGTGCCGGGCCGATGCGGGCCTGCCCGTCGTAGAGCGTGTAGGGCAGGAGCGTCATCGAGCGGACGAAGGATCCGATGGCCGGCCGGTCCGTCAATCAGTCCGCCCGATGGAGCGTCAGCCCGTCCGGCGGCCGGTCCGCCTGCCTTTCCGTCAGCCGGACTCCACCAACTGCACGTACTTCTTGCCGAGTTGCGACATGGCGTGGTCGAACTCCTTCTCCGAAATGGCCTCGTGCAGCGTGCCGAGCACCGCGCGCAGGCCGCGGCTGGCTTCCGGCCGGGTCAGGCCGGTGCGCTCACGCACCCTGCGGATCGACTCGTCCGGCCCGAAGGTCTCCGTCTCACCGCTCCCCCGCTGGAGCGAGCCACGCAGGGACTCGGGAAGTTCGAGGGCCAGATCGCGGACTTCGCCGTTGCTGAGCCGAACGCCCAGCGTCTCCAGAGTCGCACGGGTGAGATCGGCCGCTTCCTGCCGCGAGAGTCCCGCCCGAACGGCCACCAGCTGGAAGAACTCCTTGTCGTCCATGCGAGCCTCCACATCGGAATCGAGGGGTGGGCGAGGGAGGCCACCTCACCCACCACCTTGCCACGCCCGCATCCCACGTGCGAGGCACCGCACGACCACCCCCCGCGGGCGGCGGATCACCCACCGTCGCGGGACACCTGCTGCGACCCAATGGTCACCGGTAGTGCCAGGCGGGTGCCGCCCCCGCACCGCCCCGCGTCAGCTCAGCGTCCGCAGCATCGAGGCCTGGAACGGCTGGAGTTCGCCGGTGCGGCCCTCGAAGATCTTGGCCGCCCACTCCGGGTCACCGAGCAGGGCCCGTCCAACGGCCACGAGGTCGAACTCGTCGCGCTCCATCCGGTCCAGCAGCCGGTCGATACCGGTGACGCCTGCCTGCTCGGCCCGGAAGGTCCCGATGAACTCGTTGTCGAGACCGACGGAGCCGACGCTGACCGTCGGCCTGCCGGAGAGCTTCTTGACCCATCCGGCGAGGTTGAGGTCCGAGTCCTCGTACTCCGGCAGCCAGTAGCGGCGCGTCGAGCAGTGGAAGGCGCTGACCCCCGCGTCACTGAGCGGCCCGACGACCGCCTGGAGCTCGTCCGGTGTCTCGGCGAGACGTGCCTGGTAGTTGCCCATCTTCCACTGCGACATCCGGAAGAGGACCGGGAAGTCCGGCGACACCGCCGCCCGGCAGGCCGCCACGATCTCGGCCGCGAAGCGCGTACGGGCACGTAGGCTGCCGCCGTACGCGTCGGTGCGGTGGTTGGTGGCCGACCACAGGAACTGGTCGATCAGGTAGCCGTGCGCACCGTGCAGCTCGACGCCGTCGAAGCCGAGGCGTTCGGCCGCTGCGGCCGCGTCGGCGAACGCCGCGATGACGTCGTCGAGGTCCTGCTGGTTCATGGCGTGACCGGACGGGGTGCCGTCGAGGGCGAGGCCGGACGGGCCGGAGGGCGGGGCGTCCGGGAACGGCGGCGCGCCCGCCGCGCGGGCCATGCCGACGTGCCACAGCTGCGGCATGATCGTCCCGCCCGCCGCATGCACCGCCCGGACCACCCGCTCCCAGCCGGCGAGGGCGTCCTCGCCGTGGAAGCGCGGCACGGCCCCGCTGGTCCCGGCGGCCGGGTGATCGACGTAGGTGCCCTCGGTGATGATCAGCCCGGTCCCGCCGGCGGCCCGGCGCGCGTAGTAGTCGGCGACATCGGCACCCGGCACACCCCCCGGCGAGAACTCGCGGGTCATCGGCGCCATGGCTATCCGGTTCGGCACGGTGAGGCCGCCCAGGGTGAAGGGGCGGGAGAGCACCTGGGCCGCGCGGGCGGCGGAATCGCTGGAATGCACGTGTGGGCTCCTGGAACGAGAAGGCGGTCGCGGAGCGCCGCGGGTGGACGCTCCGCTGTGCCACAACACGCGAGAACGGAGCCGTCATCCGTTTTCGGTTGTCGTCTGCGCCACAGTGCCCGCCCGCTTGCGCCGACAGTGGCCGACAGTGCTCGCCCGCTCCGGTCCGGGGGCGGCGGACCCGCCGGAGTCCTCAGATCGCCATCGCCTCCTGGAGCCACCGGTTCACCCGGTACGGCAGCCACCACAGCAGCGGTCCCGTGCGGGAGACCAGGCGCTCCTCCAGGAAGTCGGCGGCGATCGCCTCGGGTACGGCCGACAGCGGTGCGCCGTAGGACAGTTGGCCGATCGCCTCCCGGTACCCGGGCTCGTCCGTGGTGAAGCGGCGCAGGTGGCCCCATCGGCGGTCGCGGATCTGGACGAAGCCGGGACCCTGGCGCCACACGCACTTGCAGAGGTAGTGCTCGTCGCGCCACCGGGAGAGCGCGGCCGCCTCGTCGGCGGGGCCGCTGAGGGTCCGGGGCGGCTGGAGGTGGCAGAGCTCGCGCCAGCCGTCGGCGGGCTCGGCCGGCAGGCGCAGCTGCCACTGGACGAGTACGGCGCGTGCCGTCAGATCACGGACCAGGCACAGCTGCCGGACCGCGTGCGCGGCGGCGTCGGGGGCTGCACCGGGGTCGTCGAGCGCGGTCAGGTCGATCTCCTCGGCGAGCCGCACCCGCCGTACCCCCAGCTCCCACAGCCGGGCGGCGTGCTTCTCCGGCGGTCCGGCCAGGTCGAGTTCGCCCAGGCTCATGCCGGGCAGGGTGCAGGCGTCCTCGTCGTAGTCCCGCCAGGCGGCGAGCGTCAGTGCCCGGGGGGCGGGGGTGGTGGTGCAGGTCATGGATGTCTCCTCGTGGGCCGGACGGCGACGGGATGTTGACCCCCTAGGCGTGGACGACGTCCCGGGGTGTCTGCGGTGTCTCGTGGTGGGCGGGCGCGGCGTGGCGGTGGCGCATGAAGTCGAGCCGCAGCAGGTCCTCGTTGACGGCGGCCGGCGCCAGGTGGACGTACTGTCCGCCGTCGGTGAAGACCAGCCCGAGCGTCACCCAGCGCTGGAGGAGGGTGTGCACGGCGGCCGCGTCGAGCCGCTGTCCGGGCAGCCGCGCGGCGAGCTTGCGGGTCAGTGCGGCGGGGGCGTGCGGCTGGTCCAGCAGTTTGAAGGCCGCGATCTCCGTGGGATCGGTGAGCTCCATGGCCCCCCAGTCGAAGGCGCGTCTGCGGCTGACCAGCACGATGCGGTCACCGAGGTCGGTGTGGGTGAGCCTGCTGTCCGCGTGGTGTTTGCGCCAGGCGGACAGGGCGTCGTTGAGGGCGGTGACGGTGGGTTCCCCGATGCCGCGTTCGGGGGCCTCGAAGACGTAGGCCAGCTCGTACAGTTCGGACTCGGGCAGGTCGTAGGTGAAGCGGTAGTGCTTCTCGGGCCGCAGACCGGTGAAGCCGAGTTCGGGCCGGTTGAAGTACGGGCTGAAGCGTTCGATGGCGATGCGCGCGGAGAGGTCGACCGGGGGGTCGAGGTGTTCCAGGGCGGGCAGTTGGGCGATGACCGGCTCGTAGTCGGCGGCGGTCTCACCGGGGAAGCCGTGGAGGTAGTTCCAGCAGACGGAGAGCCCGGTCTCGGCTCCGTCGCGGAGCATGCGGACGTTCTGGCAGCCGCTCACGCCCTTGTCCATCAGGTCGAGGACCCGGCTGTTGAGGCTTTCGATGCCCGGCTGGACGTAGATCATCCCGGCGTCGGCGAGGGTGCGCAGCTGGGCCCGGCGCATGTTCGCCTTGATCTCGATGTGCAGGCGCAGGTCGTAGCCGCTGTCGATGATGCGGGGCAGGACGGTGTTGAGGTAGCCCATGTCGAGGATGTTGTCGACCACGTACATGTCCAGTACGCGGTGGCGCCGCGCCAGGTCCATGATCTCTTCGTAGAAGGTCTCCGGGCTCTTGCTGCGGAACTGCATGAAGGAGCCGTTGAGGCCGCAGAAGGTGCAGTGGTGCTTCTCCCCCCACCAGCAGCCGCGGGCGCCCTCGACGACGAGTTTGGGTTCCACCCAGTTGCGGGCCACGGAGGATGCCAGCCGCTCGAAGTAGCCGCTGTAGTCGGGCGGGAGGATGGTGGCGGGCGGCAGCGGGCTGGTGGCCATCGGGTTGGCGGTGCTGCTGCCGTCGGGGCTGCGGTGGCACAGCCCGGGGACGGCGGACAGGTCGCCGCCCTCGTCGAGGGCGGTGAGCAGCTGGGGGAAGACGGCTTCGCCCTCGCCGCGGACCACGTAGTCCAGGAAGGGAAAGTTGCGGTGGCCGGCCGCGCCCTGTTCGGCGTCGCAGTTGGCGCCGCCCATGACGGTCTTGATGTGCGGGGCGAGCCGTTTGACGTACTTGGCGGCGGCGAGCGCGGCGGTGTTCTGCTGGAAGGTGGAGGTGAAGCCGACGACGTCGGGGCCGGCCGCGACGATCCGCTCGGCGGTCTCCTGGACGAACTCCGGCACCACACGGTGCAGTTCCTGGGACATCCGCAGCCGCTCCTCCCGCAGCTTGCCGCGCATCGAGGCGCGGAACTCCGGCACCCGCCACTCGGGATCGTCGTAGAGCGCGGAGGAGAACACCCAGTCGCCGCATCCCATGAAGTAGGAGGAGAGCGCATAGAACTGGTAGTCGTCCGCGGTGAACTCGGTTCGCCGGGTGATCCAGTCGGTGAACTCCAGGTTGGCGTGCAGGACATCGGCGTGACCGGAGGTGCGTTCGTCGACGCTGCGCCGGAGGATTCCGAGTGCGAGGGACGGGAGGTCGATCGGTGACCAGGGCATGTTGACCAGCAGGACGCGCATGTCGGCTCCTCGTAGGCGGCGGGGCGGGAGGGAGGCGGCCGGCGGCCGGCCGGGGACGTGCGGCGGTCCGGCCGGCCCGGCTGGTGGTGCACCGGGCCGGCCGGGGAGGGTCAGTCCTCCTCGGTCTCCTCGGCGTTGCGGAACGGGACGGTCACCGTGATGCCGATGCTCGGCTTGCGGTTCTCCTCGTCACCCGCGAGCGGGTCGTTGTGGATGATGTCCTTCTGCATGGCTGTGTCTCCTGTTCTGCCGGATGGCGGGAACGGTTCTCACACTTCCCGGGGCGCCGGACGGGCCGGTGCTCCCGGAGACCCCGTCCGCCGTGGGACGGGGGGTTCGGTGGGCCGCGGGGTGCGGCGCAGGTGCCGGCCGAGGAAGCCCATGGCGTGCTGCAGGGCGGCCACATGGTGCGTGCCGGTGTAACCGTCGTGGCCGGTGTCCAGCCAGCGGGACTCGTGTGCGACACCGGCCCGGTGCAGGGCGGCCAGGTAGCTCCGGACCTGGCCGGGCGGGCATTTGGCGTCGCGGGTGGCGGCGATCACCAGCAGCGGGGCGCGGACCTCCGCCGCGTAGTGGACGGGCGAGCTGCGCGCGTAGCGTCCTGGCACGGCGTCGGGGGTGCCGCCGAACAGCCGCTCGTCCAGGGCACGCAGTGCGGGGGTGCCGGTGCGGTGGGCCGCGGCGCAGTCGGCGACCGGTTTGACGGCGACGCCCGCCTGCCAGAGGTCCGGCCGGGTGCCGAGCGCGAGCAGGGTCAGGTAGCCGCCCCAGGAAGTGCCCCACAGGCCGATCGCGTCCTCGCGGGCCAGGCCGCGGCGGAGCAGGTCGGCCCGGACCGCGACGAGGTCGGCGACCTGGGTGAGCCCCACCCCCTCGCCGTACGCGGCGCGCCAGGCGGGCCCGTAGCCGGTGGAGCCGCGGTAGTTGACCCGCGCGACGGCGAACCCGGAGGCGATCAGCGAGTGCACCTGCGGGTCGTAGGCGTCGCGGTCGTGGTCGGCGGGCCCGCCGTGTATCAGGAACACCAGCGGGGGCCGAGCGCCGCGGGTCGGTTCCGGTTCGCCGAGCAGGGTGTGCACGGGGCCGTCCGGGCCGGGGGTCCACAGGTCACGGTGCCGGCCGGGTGCGGGGGCTGGCAGGGCGGGGAGCGCGGGCAGCCGGGTTCCGGCGGTGGACCCCATCCGCGGCGGGGTGGCCGTATCGGTCCAGAGGTAGTGCACGTCATCGCCCGGGTGCGGGACGGCGTCGAGCAGGGTGCCGGGCGGGGTGGGCACCGGGGTCAGGGTGCGCCGCTCCAGGTCGGCGGTGGTGAGGGCAGAGCGGCCGTGGCGGTCGTGGCGGATGAGGACCCGTCGTCCTTCGGGGTACCAGCGTGCGGTGACCTCGGTGTCGAAGCGGCACCAGCTGTGCGGCCGCAGACCGGCGCCGGGCCGCCAACTGGCCAGGTGGTAGCCGTCGTTGCCCTCCTGGACCAGCAGGAGTTCGGTGGTGGCGGGGGTCGGCGCGAAGCCGAGCGCCCACAGCCGTCCGCGCCGTCCGGAGAGCTGGTCGAGGACCGCTCCGGAACAGGTCACGAGGGTGACCGCCCGGTCGGCTCCGGCCGCCCCCGACAGCGCCAGCAGCCCGCCCGACGGCGAGATGCCGGTCAGCAGCGCAGGGCCGTCGACGGTGCGCACCGGCCGGGCCGGGCCGCCCGGTGTGCCGAGGTGGACGGTCATCGAGCGGCCGTCCCCGAGGCCGAGGGCCACGGTGCCGGCGTCGCTGAGGGCGAGACCGCACGGGAGCCCCGGGCGCAGGCCGGTCAGACCGGGGTGCCGCGGTCCGCCCTCGAAGTCCTGGAAGTACCAGAGCCCCTGGCCGCCGCGGTCCTCGGTGAACCACCACACCCGGGCGTCCGCGTCGAGGGCGCAGTGCACCGTGCCGTCCGGGCTGTCGGTGACCTGGCGTGCGGTGCCGGTGGCGGCGTTCCAGGTGAAGATCTCGCAGCGGCCGTCGGCGTCCGCGGCCAGGGCCATCCGTGCCGGGTCGCGCGGGCAGACCTCGGGGAGCGCCGGCCGGTAGACCCGGAAACCGGTGCCGGGCGGCGGTGCGGCGGTACCTGCCGCGGTCGCGGTCATACGGTCTCCTCCTTCGTCCCGCGGGGAAGGCTCGATGCACCGCGGGTCGCGTACAGCGCGAGCACGGTCAGCAGCACCGCACAGCCCAGGAGGGTCGCTCCGGCCCCGGCGCGGCCGGCCGACAGCCCGGCGAGGGCCGGGGCCAGGGCCGCCGCCGCGCCCGACGCGGTGGCCAGCACGGTGCCGGTGCGGGCCTGCAGTCCGGGCGGGGTGATCCGGAGGATCCGGGCCTGCAGCGCCACGGTGGCCGGTGGCGTCAGGAAACAGAGGAGTCCGAGGAGCAGTCCGAACTGCCAGACCTCGCGGGCCACCGCCAGGGCCGCGGCGGGCGGCACCATCAGCCAGGACACCGCCACCAGCAGCGTCGCCGGCGCGTGCCGGGCGGCCAGTCGCGGTGCGGCCAGCGCACCGGCAAGGCCGGCCGCCCCGGACAGCGCGAGGACCAGGCCCAGCGGAGCCGCCCCCCGGCCGTGGTCCTGGAGGGCGAAGACCGTCGTGTAATACAGCGCGACGAGCAGGGCGTTGACGGCCGAGATCCAGACGAGCGCCAGCCGCAGGACGGGCTCCCGGCGCAGCAGCCCCACCCCTGCCCCGGCCTCGGCGAGCAGCGCCCGCCGGGTCCGGCGCGACGTACCGCCCGGCGACCGCTGCTCCGGCCGCGGGGACAGACCGGAGCGCATGGCGCGGATGCCGCCCGCCGCGACGACGTACGACAGGGCGTCCACGAGGAACGGCAGCCAGGCGCCGGCGGCGAAGAGCAGTCCGCCCAGGGCGGGCCCGACGACGAGGGCTCCCCGCTCCCCCGCCTGTAATCGGGACAGCACCTGCCGGTACTCCTCCGGGGGACACACCAGCGCCACGGTGCCCAGCGACGCCGCCTCGTAGCAGGCGGTCGCGCACCGTTCGACGAGTACGGCGGCCAGGAGAACGGCCAACGGGACCCGGCCCGCGGCGACCGCCGCGGTGACCCCGGCCATCGCCGCGGCGGACACCAGCGCGGCGCCCACCATCACCCGCTTACGGGCCCCGCGGTCGGCGGGCACGGCGGCGAACGGGCCGAGGACCAGCGTGGCGACCGCGAAGAGTGCGGCGAGGGCGCCGACTTCGGCAGGCGAACGCCCCAGCCGCAACAGCAGCAACGGCAGAACGAACCCGGACACCTGGCTGCCGAGGGCGTCGCAGGTGCCCGCCCACCAGAACAGCCGGACGTCGCGGCGGGCGTGCGGCAGGGGGACGGCGGGCGCCGGCGCCGGAGCGGAGTGCGTCATCAGGGACGGCCCGCGGCCGGTCTCGTGGCGGTGCGGGTGACGCGGGCGGTGCGGTCGGCGCGTGCCTCGCGGTCGGACCCCGTCCGCGCCGGGCCGTCTCCCGGACGGACTGCTGCCGGACGGACTGCTGCCGGACGGTTTCCCGGCGCACCGCGGAAGAGCGCCGCCGGTAAGCCGTGCGGTGAGTCGTCCGCGCGCGGGGTCGCTGCTCGCCGTTCCATGCGAAGCCACCTCACGTTTGTGGGCAGATCGTGAAGATTGCCACACCAATAGGTCAACTTGCGGAGGAAATGTGCCAGAAGCGTGCTGGAGCTTAACCAGCCAGTGACGCAGGCCACAAGGTGTCGGGCAGTGAGCCTTTTCCGGCTTCGGCGTGAACGGGTCACGTGGAGAGCGAGAACGGCTTGCAGGAGTGCGGCGATGCGGCTGGTGCCGCACCTCTTCGTGGGCGGGGAAATCGGTCGCGCCCCGTGCGGTGAGCCGCTAACTTCCGCCGAGCGCCGTGAGATGCGAAATACGGGACGGCGGCCCAGGAAGCCGGACATGGGGACCGGGGGGCGTTCTTGCCTCACCGCCCCGGACGACCGGCACAGCCGCCGATCGTCCGAGGCGGACCGGCAGCTCCGCCGAGCGGAACTCCGCCGCCGGTCAGGACGCCGCGAGCGCCACCGTCGGATGCAGTCGGGAGGCCCGTACCGCCGGATAGAGGCCCGCGATGACGCCGATCACCAGGGTGGCGCCCAGGCCGCCGGCCAGCGACCACGGCGGTACGACGACGGTCCAGCCCTGGGCGTGCGCGAAGACGGCCGTGGCGGCGGCGCCCAGCGCGGCGCCCGCCAGCCCGCCGAGGGCTGACAACAGCAGTGATTCGGTGAGGAATTGGATCCGGATCGAACCTTTTGTCGCGCCGAGGGCGCGGCGCAGCCCGATCTCCTGGCGGCGCTCCAGCACCGAGATCACCATGGTGTTGGCCACGCCCACCCCGCCGACGAGCAGCGCCACCGCACCCAGGCCCAGCATCAGACTGGTCATCCCCTCGTCGGTGGCGGCCTTGGCCGCGAGGGCGTCGGAGGGGCGGGAGACCTTCACCGAGGCCTCGTCACCCGGGTTGACCGTACGGGCCAAGACGCCCTGGACCGCCTCCACGGAGGCGTCCGTGGAGCGCTCGAAGAGCATGGTCGGGTGGCCGTCGAAGCCCAAGTAACGCTCGGCGGAGGGGTAGCCGACCAGGGCGGTACGGTCCAGGGTCGGCACCAGCTCGATGGGCGCGAGGATGCCGGTGACGACGTACCAGCGGTCGTTCAGCAGGATCTTGGCGCCGGGCTCGGTGATGCCGAGGCGGCCGGCGGCCACCGAGCCCAGCACGACGGTGGGCAGGCGTTCACTGGCGCGGTTCAGCCAGCTTCCCTGACCGGTACGGGCGTTGAGTGCGCCCAGCAGGTCGGTGCGGGCGGCCTGGACCGTGATGCCCGCCGCCATCTCCTCCGGCACGGCATCGCTGCGCCGCACCCGGGCATCGACCGCGCCGATGGCGGTGGCGTGTTGGACGGGGCCGATCCGCTCGACCATCGCCACGGCGTTCTTGGGGAGTTTGGCAGCGCGTCCCATGGCGTCCTTGCCCGCCTCGGCGGTGAGCAGGTTGGTGCCGAGCCGGTCCATCCGGCCCATGATGTCGGCGCGGCTGGAGGTCGACAGGCCGATGACCGCGACCATCGTGGCGATGCCGATCGCGATGCCGAGGGCGGACAGCACGACGCGGGTGCGACGACTGCGCAGGCCCTCGGCGCCGACCCGCAGCACATCGGCCGGGGAGAGCCGGGCCGCCCGGAGTGCGGGGCCGCTCATCGGGTCGCCTCCTCGGTGCGCTCGACGGGCGAGCCGGGAGCGGCGGACGCGGCGGAGGAGCCGGACGCGGCGGACGCGGCGGACGCGGCGGGTGCGGTACCGGAGTCGTCGACGATCTCGCCGTCGCGGAAGCGGATACGGCGGGGCAGCGAGTCGGCGATGTCGTTGTCGTGGGTGATGACGCAGACGGTCGTCCCGGACGCGTGGAGCTCACGGATGAGGTTCATGACCAGCTCACCGGAGGCGGTGTCCAGCGCGCCGGTCGGCTCGTCGGCGAGCAGCAGATCGGGGCCGCCGACCAGTGCGCGGGCGATCGCCACGCGCTGCTTCTCGCCGCCCGACAGCTGGTGGGCGAGGTGGCCGGTGCGGTGTCCGAGCCCCACCTCTTCCAGCGCCGTACGGGCGCGGGCGCGCCGCTCCCGCAGGCCCGTTCCGCCGTACAGCAAGCCGTCCGCGACATTGTCCTGGGCGCTGCGGCCCGGCGCGAGATGGAAGTGCTGGAAGACGAAGCCGATGTGCCGGGCGCGCAGTGCGGAGAGTTGGGCGTCGGACAGCCCGCTCACGTCGTACCCGGCCACCCGGACCTCGCCCGAGGTGGCCCGGTCGAGGGTGCCGAGCAGGTTGAGCAGGGTGGATTTGCCGGAGCCCGACGGGCCGACGATGGCGGTCAGTTCGCCGCGCTCCACCCGGAGGTCCACACCCCGCAGGGCGTGCACCCCGCCCGGGTACGACTTGGTGGCCGCCCGCAGTTCGATCACGGCTGGGGTCATTGCTCGGCCGCCCCTACCTTCACGCCTTCGGCCAGGCCGGGACCACTGACCTCGATCCGGCCGTCGGCCGTCAGACCGGTCTCGACCGCCACCATGCGGGTCTTGGCGCCCTGGACCAGCTCCAGCCCGTAGCCGCCCTCGCGCAGCGCGACGACCGCCTCGACCGGAACCGTCAGCACGTCCTTGCGGCTCTCACTGACGAACTTCACGCTGAGGGTGCCCTGCCGGTCCTTCTCCTGGAGCTTGGTCTCGTCGTCGAGCGTGATCTCCACGTCGATGTCCTGGCTCGCGTCACCGGAGCCGGCCGACCCGTCCTTGGCGGAACCGGACTCCTCGGGGGCCACCACACCGCTGACCTTGCCGTGCCGGGTGCCTCCCCCGGGCATGGTGATCTCCACCTTGGTGCCGGCCGCGGCCAGTGCCCCGTCGGCCTGGTCGAGCGAGGCCCGTACGACGGGCTTGGTGGAGGCGACCGTCAGGACCGCCTTGTCCGGGCCGATGGTGTCGGCGAGGGCGGCGTCCGCGGTCACCACCCGCACGGGACCGCGCTGGAAGACGACGTCCCCCTGGCCGATCTCGCCGTTGGCGGTCACATCGAGGGACTTCTGCCACGCCTTGACGGCGGCCTTGGTCGCCTCGTCATAGCGGACGTCCACATACAGCCCGGAACCGAAGCCCAGATCGCGGAGGTTGCGCTCCAGCTGGAGGACGTCCGGGCCGCGGGTGCCGGCCTTCATCGCGCGGAACATCGGCGTCGAGCCGTAGAGAAGGACCACCGGCCGGGCGTCGCGCTCGTACAAGCGCTGCCCGAGCGCCACGGTCTTCCCCGGTTGGGCGGCCTTGGTGATCGTGCCCTGCACGGGGGACTTCACCGTCCGGCGCTGCGCGTAGTCCAGTTGTCCGTCGACGGTCTTGCTCTGGACGAGGTCGGTGCGGGTGATCTCGGTGGTGGTGGGCGGGCCCTTCGGCTTCCGGCCGTCGGCCGAGGCGTCCTGTCCGGGGTTGGTGAGGAGCATGACACCGGCGGTCACCGTGGTGGCAGTGACCGCCGTCGCCAGGGCGACGAGCGCCCGGCGGCGCTTGGGTGCGGAGCTCACTGCATGCCGTCCAGTCCGTCGAGGAGCTTGTCCTTGCAGGCCTGACGGGCCTCCTTGTAGGTGGCGGAATCGGTCTTGACCTCGGGCGAGGTGGGGTTCGGGTCACCGCCGGGCATGACGTTGCCGCTCTGCAGCTGCGGGTTGGTGAACTTCGATACGCCGTGGGCGCGCATGCATTTGGCGTGCGCGAGCATCGACTCGTATTCCTTCTGGGTGTCGCGGGGCGGCTCCAGGCTCATGGCCTTTCGCATCTCGGGCGTGCACACCCGGCCCCGGGTGCCCTTGACAAGGCTCTCGCTGCCCATCGAGGTCTCCAGCTCCTCGATCTTCGTCCAGTCGAGATAGCCGCTCAGCTTGGGGGCGGGGAAATCTTTGGAGACGTTCTTGCGCAGGCACTGGACGTACTTCATCTGTGCGTCGTAGAAGGCGCTCTTGCCCTGGGACGCACCGCCCTTGGAGGCACCGTCCTTGGCGGCGCCGCCGTCCTGGGACCGGCCAGCGGCGGGCGCGTCGCTGACGGAGGCAACGCCTTCGTCGGACGACTCGGTGCCACCACAGGCAGTGGTCAGCGCCAGGGCGGGTACGGCGATCAGCAGCGCGAGGCGCGCGGCACGGGAGCGGGATCGGGAACCTGTCTTCTGCGTCATGCGGCCCAATGTCGGGGCCGTAGTTGGTGGCCTTTCCATGGCCGCATGATGAGAACGTAACAATGTCGCGGCCCCGCGGTTGCGCCCTGTGGATAACCCCTGAGCTGCACAAACCCTCGCCCATAATCGTCGGCATGCCCCATGTGCTGCTGATCGAGGACGACACCTCCGTACGGGACGGAATGGAGCTGGTGCTGCGCCGGCACGGCCATGAGGTCGAGGGCGTCGCCACCGGCGAGGCAGGCCTGGAACTGCTCGCGCGCCCGCGCGGCGGCGGCATCGAGATCGCGGTGGTCGACCTGATGCTGCCCGGTATCGACGGCTTCGAGGTCTGCCGCCGCATCCGCGGCCGGGGGCAACTGCCGATCATCATGCTCACCTCCCGCGGCGACGATCTGGACGTGGTCAGCGGGCTGGAGGCGGGTGCCGACGACTATGTGGTCAAGCCCGTCACCGCCCGGGTGCTGGAGGCCCGCATCCGGGCGGCAGTGCGACGGGCCGGTCCCCTCACCCGTACGGACAGCGAGGACTTCGCCGGGCTCGTCATCGACCGGGCCGGCCTGACCGTCACCAAGCACGGCGCCCCCGTGCCCCTCCCGCCCACCGAGCTGCGGCTGCTGCTGGAGCTGTCGGCCGCCCCCCGCCGGGTCTTCAGCCGGGAGCAGTTGCTCGAACTCGTCTGGGAGCACGACTTCCTGGGTGACTCCCGGCTGGTGGACGCGGCGGTCGGGCGGCTGCGCGCCAAGCTGGAAGACCTCCCCGCCAAGCCTCGCTACATCCAGACGGTGCGCGGCTTCGGCTATCGTTTCGGGCCGCTGTGAGCGCGATGAGGACAGCTGCGACGCGGAGCACGGCGCAGTCCGCTCCGAAGACGGACGCGAGGACCGCGGGGCGGGCCCTTTCGCGGCTCCCGCGCCTCGACGGGCTGCGCGGCCGGCTGATCATCACCGTCGTCGTGGTCGCCCTGATCAGCGCCGTCACCGCCACGGCACTGGCGTACCGGGAATCGCGCGACGCGGTCCTCAAGCGGGCCCAGAGCGCCGCCGTCGATGACTTCCACAGCCGCGTCGGACAGCTGGCGACGGAGCTCGATGTCCCGCCGGACCTGCGCTCCCTGACCCGGTTCGCCACCGAGGTCTCCTCCGGCCTGCACGGCTCGCTGGTCCTCGCCCGGTACCGCGAGTACACCGCCTCCTCCGACGCGTCCGCCGACCGCACGCGGATCACTCCCGAGCTGCGCGCGGCCGTGCGGGCCCACACCCGGGTCTCGCAACAGCGGGTGGAGTACGGGGGCAAGCCGTGGCTGGTGCTCGGCGCCCCGGTCGGCCTGGATTCCCCGGCCTCGCACGCCGGCTCCGGACAGCCGTCCGGGGTCGAGGTATTCGCGGTCGTCTCCCTGGCGGAAGAGGAACGCGACACCGCCGAACTGGTGCGCAGTGTGCAGGGCGGTCTGGTGCCCGTGGTGCTGCTGGCCGCCCTGCTGGCGCTGCTCGCGGCCCGTACGGTGCTGCGCCCGGTACGCAGGCTGGCACGGGCCACCCGCAGACTGGCCACCGGGGAGCTCAGCATCCGGGTCGAGGAGAAGGGCCGCGACGAACTGGCCGAGCTCGCCCACACCTTCAACGAAACGGCCGGCGCGCTGGAGCACACCGTCGGCGAGCTGCGCGAACAGGAGGCCCTGGCCCGCCGTTTCGTCGCCGATGTCTCTCATGAGCTGCGCACCCCGCTCGCCGCCATGACCATGGTCTCCAGCGTCCTGGAGGAGGACGCCGACCAGCTCACCCCCGACACCGCACAGGCGGCCCGTACGGTCAGCGCCGAAACCGCCAAGCTGGCCCGGCTCGTCGACGACCTCATCGAGATATCCCGCTTCGACGCCCGCGCCGTGGCGCTCACGGTGCACGAAGTGGACCTGGCCGAGGCGGTGCGCGCCACCCTCGCGGCCCGCGGCTGGGCCGACCGGGTCGAGGCCGATCTCCCGCCGGGCATACGGGCCCGGCTCGACCGCCGCCGCCTCGATGTCATCGTCGCCAACCTCGTCGGCAATGCCCTCCGGCACGGCGCACCGCCGGTGGCCGTCACCGTACGGGCGGCGGACGACCGGCTCACCGTCTCGGTCGCCGACCACGGCCCGGGGCTGGCCCCCGAGGCCGCCCGCCATGTCTTCGACCGCTTCTACAAGGCCGACAGCGCCCGCAGCCGCTCGGAGGGCAGCGGCCTGGGCATGGCCATCGCCCTGGAGAACGCCCGGTTGCACGGCGGCACCATCGAACTCGCGCCCCCCGAGCCGGGCGTCGGCGCCGTCTTCACCCTCCGCATCCCGCTCCGTACGGAATCCGCCTCATGACGCGCCCCCGCACCACCCTCGTCTGCTCTGTGCTCGTCCTCGTCGCCGCGGGCTGCGGCATCCGTCCCACGGGTGTCACGGACGGCGGCACCGCGCCCTCCGGGATCCCGACGGGCATGCGGGTGTACTTCGCCTCCGGTACCGGGCTGCGCGGGGTGCCCCGGCCCGGCATCAAGGTCGATGATTTCAACGTCGCCTACAAGCTGCTGCTCGCCGGGCCGACCGCGGAAGAGCGGGCCGACGGGCTGACCAACCTCGTCAGCCTCGAAAAGCGGCAGAGTGTCACCTCTCACCGCGGCAATGTCACCATCGATGCCCGGCACTACAGCGCCGACTTCCCCCAGGACCAGAGCACCGGGCAGCTGGTCTGCACCTTCGCCCGTGCCGAGGTCCTGATCCACGGCACCCGCCCGGACCAGGTCCAGGTGACCCTCATCGGCCGGGACGGGCGCGCCGGGCCCTATCAGTGCCAGCAGTTCCTCTCGCGCTGATGGCCTCGCGCCGGCCCTCTCGCGCCGGGCCCCGGACCGGGATCTGCCACTGCCCGGTGGGCCGGCACCGTCCGTCACAAGGTTCAGTCCTCGACAGGTGGCAGTCCCGGCAGCACCTTCTCGATCGTGATGGGGAAGTCGCGCACACGCGTCCCGGTGGCGTTGAACACCGCGTTGGCGACCGCCGCCCCGGACCCGCAGATGCCCAGCTCGCCTATGCCCTTCGCGCCCAGGACGTTGGCCTTGTCGTCGTACCCGTCGAGCATGACGACCTCGACATCGGGGATGTCGGCATGGACCGGAACCAGGTACTGCGCGAGGTCCCGGTTGACGAAGGCGCCGGACCGCAGATCGACCACGGCTTCTTCCTCGAGGGCCGCACCGGCCCCCCAGATCATGCCGCCGATCAGCTGCGAGCGGGCCGTCTTCGGGTTGAGCACCCGCCCCACCGAGAACACGCCCAGCATCCGCCGCAGACGGATCTCGGCGGTATCCGCGTCGACCCCGACTTCGGCGAAGTGGGCGCCGTAGGTGTGGATCGAGTAGGCCGAGTAGTTCGGGTCGTCGCCCATGAAGAGGGTCGTGCCCTCCGCCTCCGCACCGTCGGGATGATGGCGGGCGACGATCTCGCCCATCGCCTGGGACGCGTCGCCGATGCGTACGGTGCCGTCGGCGAACACGGCGCCGGCCGGGTTCCGGCCGTGCAGCGCAGAGCGTTCATCGCCACACGCCGCGACCAGCAGCTTCTCCCGCAGGGCCGCGCACGCCCGGTGCACCGCGGTGCAGGAGTTGGCGGCGCCCCACGAGCCACCCGACCCCCAGCTGGAGGGCAGTCCGGAACGTCCGAGCTCGATCCGCACCCGGTCGTGCGGCAGCCCCAGCCCCTCGGCCGCGACCTGGGTCAGGATGGTGTAGGTGCCCGTGCCGATATCGGTCATGTCCGACTGGACGACCGCGGTGCCGTCCGCCTCCAGACGCACCCGCGCCGCTGTCGGCCCCTGGAAGTGCCCGCGGATGGCGGCCGACATGCCGTAGCCGACCAGCCACCTTCCCTCGCGGACACTCGCCGGGGTGGCGGGGCGGCGCTCCCAGCCGAACCGCCGCGCCCCGTCGCGCAGGCAGTCGACCAGATGCCGGTCGCTGTACGGCACGTCCCGCTCGGGATCGACGGTGGGCTCGTTGCGGATCCGCAGCTCGACCGGGTCCATGCCGAGCGCATCGGCCAGTTCGTCCATCGCCGACTCCACCGCGAGCAGGCCCGGCGCCTCGCCCGGCGCGCGGACGTCCGACCCGCGCGGCAGATCGAGCGGCGTGAGCCGGTGGCTGGTCAGCCGGTGGGGCGCGGCGTAGAGGCTGCGGGTCGTGGCGGCGGTCTGCTCGGCGTACTCCAGGTCGCGGTTGGTGTGCATGGTGACGTCATGGGCGAGCGCAGCCAGCCGTCCGTCGCGCCCCGCACCCAGCCGCACCCGCTGATTCGAGGTGGGGCGCAGGCCCACGAGCTGGAAGACCTGCTGCCGGGTCAGCGCGACCTTGACCGGTTGGCGCAGCTCGCGGGCGGCGAGCGCGGCCAGGACCGTCTCGGAGTGGATGCCCAGCTTGGAGCCGAATCCCCCGCCGACGAAGGGGCTGACGATATGGATCCGCGCGGGGTCCATCCGCAGCGTGCCGGCGACCGAGGACTGCGCCGCGTCGACGATCTGACAGCTGACGTAGACGACCAGGTCCTCACCCCGCGGTTCCACCAGACACGCATGCGGTTCCATCGGCATCGAGAACTCGTACGGCGTGGTGTAGTGCTCGTCGACGCGCACCGCGGCGGCGTCGAATCCGGCATCGAAATCGCCCACCGACGTATCGGTGGGGAGCCCGGCATTGACCACTTTCGGGATGTACGTCTCATCGTCGTCCCCGGAGAAGTCGAACCGTCCCCGCCCGACCGCGTACTCCACCTCGACCAGCTCGGCCGCCGCTCGGGCCTGCTCGAAGGTCTCGGCGACGACGAGCGCCACCGGCTCGCCGTAATAGTGAATCTCCGGGCCGGTCAGCACCGGCTGGGCCCGCCAGTACTCCAGCGCAATGGACTCATCACGCGGGCCTTGCACCGGGGCGTTGTGATAGGTCATCACCATGCGGACGCCGCCCGCGCTTTCGGCGTCCTCGGTGTCGATCCGGGTGATCCGGCCTTTGCCGATCGTCGCGCCGACGATGACCCCGTACAGCGGTTGGCCGGCCTCCCAGTGCTCGTAGGCGTACGGGGCCCGGCCGGCGACCTTCAACGGGCCGTCCACGCGGTTCAGACCTTGCCCGATCATCTCGCCTCCTCAGGTCGACCGGGCCGCTTGCGCCAGCGTGCGGCACAGCGTGCGCCGGGCCAGTTCGATCTTGAAGTCGTTGTCCCCCTGCCCCACGGCGTCCCGCATGGCGGCCTCGGCGGCGGAACGGTAGGTGGTCATGGTGGCGGGACAGCCGGCCAATGCGGCCTCCGCTTCGAAGGACCGCCACGGCTTGTGGGCCACCCCGCCGAGCGCCACCCGCGCCTGGCTGATCGTTCCCTGCTCGGTCGCGACGACAGCCGCCACGGAGACCAGCGCGAACTCGTAGGACGCCCGGTCGCGCACCTTGCGGTAGATCTGCCGGCCCGGCAGGGGCAGGGGCAGGACCACTGCCGTGATCATCTCGTCGGGCCGCAGCACGGTCTCGATGTGCGGCGTATCGCCCGGCAGCCGGTAGAAGTCCGTGATGGCGACGCAGCGCACCGACCCGTCGGCGTCCAGCAGCTCGATCTCCGCCTCCAGCGCGGTCATCGCGACGGCCATGTCCGAGGGGTGGGTGGCGATGCAGGACTCGCTGGCGCCGAGGACCGCGTGGATCCGGTTGAAACCGCCGATGGCCGAGCAACCGGATCCGGGGGTGCGCTTGTTGCAGCCCGCGGCCGTGTCGTAGAAGTAGGGGCAGCGCGTGCGCTGCAACAGATTCCCCCCGGTGGACGCCTTGTTCCGCAACTGGCCCGAGGCGCCGGACACCAGTGCCTGCGACAGCACCGGATAGCGGGTACGCACCCGGGTATCGGCGGCCACGTCGGAATTCACCGCCTGGGCACCGATACGCAGTCCGCCGTCCGGCAACTCCTCGATGTCCCGCAGCGGAAGCCGGCTGATGTCGACCAGATGGCTGGGGCGCTCGATGTCGAGCTTCATCAGGTCGAGCAGATTGGTGCCGCCGCTGATGAACTTCGCGCCGGCCGTGGACACCGCGGCGACGGCGGCCTGGACGTCCGTCGCCCGCTCGTAGGTGAAGGGCCTCATTGCGGGCCTCCCTGCGCGATACGGCGGATGGCCGCGACGATGTTCGGATAGGCGGCGCACCGGCAGATGTTGCCGCTCATCCGCTCGCGGATCTCCTCGTCGCTCAGGGCGATCCGCGACGCGGCCACCTCGGCGGTGGCATGGCTTGGCCACCCCGCCTCCACCTCGGCGAGCATGCCGACAGCCGAACAGATCTGGCCGGGTGTGCAGTAGCCGCACTGGAAGCCGTCACAGTCGACGAAGGCGCGTTGCATGGGGTGCAGACCATCGGGATCGCCCAGGCCCTCGATCGTCACCACCTCGTCGTCCTCGTGCATGACGGCGAGCGTCAGACAGGAGTTGACGCGCCGGCCGTTGATCAGCACGGTGCAGGCACCGCACTGGCCGTGGTCACACCCCTTCTTGGTGCCGCTCAGGCGCAGATGTTCGCGCAGCGCGTCGAGCAGCGAGGTCCGCGGATCCGCCTCGAGCCGCCGCACCTGATCGTTGACCCTCAAAGTGATCGCCGACAGCGGGGCGGCCTCGCCCCGGCTGAGCCCCGCGGCGCTTGTCTCTGCCTCGCTCATCACGGCCCGCCCTCCTCGACCGGGTGCGGTGTCACGCTGGATATGCATCACCACTGTCGGGCGCGCTCCCCTGGTCCCCAGGGTCTCGCAGAAACATGACCGCCGCACCGCGAGGGTTCTCCGGTGCCCGTCGTGCCCGGAAGCTGCCTAGAAGCTGAAGCTCATGAACGCCCCGTAGCCGCCCTCGGCCGCGGCGGCGAAGAAGGTGACGAGTTCGTCGTAGGAGCACTGAAGCCAGTCCAGCCCGCCTTCGGCATCCCACCCCCACACATTCGGGTACATCCTCTCGATCGTCATCCGCTCCGGGTCGTAGTGGGCCGCCAGCCGCTCCCACGGGGTCGCCTGCAGCTGCCGTGCGACGCTCTCGATCTGCTCCGCGGACCACCCGAAGAGGGTGCCGTCCTCCAGGATCTGGAACCCGTCCATCAGGAACTCCAGCTCTATGCCCGTCTCGTCGAGCAGGAACTGGAGACCGGCCCACGCCTTGTCCGGACCGCCATAGGGACGAGCCGCCTTCGGGAAGGCAACGTCCGCATACAGCCCGGAGACGCAGGAACTGGCCCAACTCGGGTCCTTCTCCGCCCTGTCCAGCTCCTCCGTGGTAGCGCCGATGAATGCTATGCGCACGCCCATGACAGGTAATCCCCCTCGGTGTAGCGCCGTGGTGTACCGCGTGATCGGCCCTTGGTCCGAACCGCGAAGGCGAGTGTTCCACGCAGCTCTGACAACCGGGCTGCGCCCAGCGGCGAGCGGCGGTGGAACGCGTCCCGGCGGGCGGCACCGAGGCGAGCGGTTCGCGGCTCCCAGGCGTGTCCCGAGCGGCGCCGAGGCGTGTTCGCCACGTGACACCGGGACGTGTTCGCCACGTGACGCCGAGGCGTGGCCGGCGGACTGCGAAGGCCACGCCCTGACGTGCCGTCAGAAAGGTCGGCGAAAGACCGGAAGAGTACGATCAGAGGCGACCGGCGATGACCGGAACCCGCCTCCCGACGCGAGCCGCGGGCGGCCTCTTGACCCGGGAAGACGCAGGTCGCGAGACCGCCCCCGGCCCCATCGTCACCCGGTTCGGGCGATCCCCCGCGTCGCCCGAACCGGGCAGCTCGACCGGATTCCGTCGACAGACGAAACCCTGCATTGTACAAAGTATATTGGCCCTGAGCCAGTCAACGCAGGAGTTACAGGATGTCCCCTCGCAGCGCATCGGTCAATGAAGAATTGCGGCGGCGGTCCCGCGAGCGGCTGCTGCAGGCGACGGTCGAGCTGGTGGGAGAGCGCGGCTTCGAGGCCACGACGCTCGGAGACATCGCCCAGCGGGCGGGGGCGGCGCGAGGGCTGGTGTCGTACTACTTCCCCGGCAAACAGCAGCTCCTCCAGTCCGCCGTGCACCGGCTGATGCATCTCACACTGCAGGCCGCACTGGAGCGCACCCCGCGGCCGAGCGGGCCGGCGGCGGGGCGGGAGCTGCTGGCGCGGGCCATCGACGCGATCCTGGGCCTCGCGCATGACCGCCCGCTGCTGATGCGGACGCATATGGCGGGAATCCTGACGGCTGACGGATTCATCCAGTGCCCCGAGCAGCAACGGCTGGCCCAGTTGCTGCGCGAGACGGTGGTGGCGTACGGCTCCTCGGACCCCGATGCCGACTATCCGCTGCTGCGGGCGCTGCTGATGGGTGCGGTGGTGGCGATGCTGCTGCCGGGAGCCCCGATGCCGCGCGTGCGACTGCGCGCCGAGCTGTTCCAACGGTATGCATTGGACTGGGAGTTGGGCGCACCACCTGCCGACGGCGAGGTGCAGGCCCCCTGATCTTCCCCGGTCAGCGCTTGGCGCTCAGCGCTTGTTGGTCAGCGCTTGCTGGTCAGCGCTTGCTGGTCAGCGCTTGCTGGTCAGCGCTTGCTGGTCAGCGCTTGTTGTGACGTGGCGTCAGGAGCCCTTCGTCGCGGGCGCCGGCGATCAGACGTAGCGCTCTTCGGCGATTACGGCCGGTGGCAAGCATGACGGCCAGCACGGGATCGCTCCCCTCCCGCTGGGCCCGGCGGTACGCGTCCGCGGCGACCCTGCGACGCTCACCGGCCCGCGACCGGGCGAGGACGGGGGAACGGGCACGCCCGGACGCCGGGGCCGCGGCGGACGGCCCGGGTGACGTCGAGGGGTCGGACGCCGTCGCCGACCCGGACACCGACGGCTCGGACACCGACGGCTCGGGCGACTCTGATGACGTCGATGGCCCTGACGACTCCGACAGTGCCGATGCCCCCAACGGTGCCGATGACTCCGACGGTGCCGATGACGCGCAGACCGGGGCGGCCGTCGGCGTAGTGGATGTAACGGACGCGGCGGACAGGGCAGACGCGGCGGCCTCCCCTCCTGTCGCCCCCTCCCCCGACGCGGCCTCCCCCTGCGTCGCAGGTGCCGCGGACCCTCCTGCCGTCGCCCCCTGTCCGGCATCCGCCGGCTCCGGCGCCGACTCCGTCCGCTGCCCGGTCTGCGGACTGCCGTCCGGCTCCCCGCCCGTGGTCACCGAGGTGGTCAGCGGGCCGGCCTGCCGGGGTGCGGGCCGGGTCCTGTGCGGCCGCCCGGTGGCGGACCGGAAGGCGTCGTCCAGCGGGCCTTCGATCCAGCGGGCCAGGTCGGTCAGACCGGCGAGCGTCAGCGGCGGGTCGGCCCGTACGTCCTCGACGGTGAGGTGGTCGTCGGAGGCCGTCACGAGGACATCGACCCGGGCGCCGTCGGCGAACGTCAGCCGGGCGCTGCACCAGGGGCCCAGCGGATCGAGCCGGGGCAGCGGGCACCCGGGACCCCGGGATCCGGAGGGCCCCTCCGGGGTGGCGGAGTCGAGGGCGGGAGCGGGCGCGGCCGAGCCGTGCGCCCGCAGCTCCCACATGGGCCACTCCAATGGCGCGCCCTGGGCTTCATATCGGTGATTAACGGTATAAAAGTCACTTTCCGACACATTGAAAACCTAGCCCCCCGCTCACCCGGCCCAGTAGCGCGGCACGCTCATCCCACCGGGAGCAACCCCGATAGCGCATCTCCCGCAGCGCGTCCGCCGGTGCGATCCTGGGGGTATCCCGCGGAAGGGGCCACTCGTGCTTCGTGTCGCAGTGATCGGTTCTGGACCCAGCGGCGTCTACACCGCCCAGTCCCTGATCGAGCAGCAGACCGTACCGGACATCGAGGTGTACGTCCTGGACCGGCTGCCCTGCCCGTACGGTCTGGTGCGCTACGGCGTCGCGCCGGACCACGAGAAGATCAAATCGCTGCAGAACAATCTGCGTACGGTGCTGGAGCACCCCAGGGTGCGCTTCCTGGGGAACGTCGAGGCCGGAGCGCCGGGGCTGGGCGTCGCGGAACTGCGCGAGATCTTCGATGCGGTGGTGTTCTGCGTGGGCGCCGCCACCGACCGGCATCTGGGCATCCCCGGCGAGGAGCTGCCCGGCAGCCGTCCGGCGACCGAGTTCGTCGCCTGGTACAGCGCACATCCGGACGCGGCCACCGTTCGCTTCACCCTCGCGGCACGGTCCGCCCTGGTGATCGGTGTGGGGAATGTGGCGGTGGACGTGGCGCGGATGCTGTCCCGTGGTGCCGCCGAGCTTGCCGCCACCGATATGCCGCAGGGCCCGCTGGGCGCGCTGGCGGACAGCCGCGTCCAGGACGTCTGGATGGTCGGCCGACGCGGCCCCTCCCAGGCCAAGTTCACCACCAAGGAGCTTCGGGAGCTGGGCTCCCTCCCGGATACCGAGGTGTGCGTACGGCCCGAGGAGCTGGCGCTGGATCCGGCGTACCGGGATCCGGGCGGGCTGCCCGCGGTGGGGCGGCGGAACATCGAGGTGCTGCGCGGCTGGGCGGAGCGGCCGGTGGCACAGGCGGCGACTTCGGCGGGCCCGGACACGGGGGCCACCGATGGCCGTGGGCGCCGTATTCATCTGCGGTTCTTCCTGCGCCCGGTCGAAGTGCTCGGGGATGCCACCGGGGTGCGCGCGGTCCGGTTCGAGCGGACGACACCCGACGGGCACGGCGGAGTGACGGGCACCGGCGAATTCGAGGAGATCGAGGGGCAGTTGGTGCTGCGTTCGGTCGGCTACCGGGGGACGCCGATGCCCGGCCTGCCGTTCGACGAGACGACCGGGACGGTGCCGCACCAGGAGGGACGGGTGCTGCGGGACGGGGCGCCACTGCCCGGTGTGTATGTGGCCGGCTGGATCAAACGGGGCCCCACGGGGGTGATCGGCACGAACCGGCCGTGCGCCAAGGAGACCGCGCGGTCGCTGCTGGCCGACGCCCCTGCACTGGCGGCGCACGAGGCGGCCGAGGACCCGGTGGCCGCGCTGATCCGGGCGGGGCAGCGGCCGGTCCCGTGGCCGGGCTGGCTGGCCATCGAGGCGGCCGAGGCGGAGTGGGGCCGCGGGCTGGGCCGTGGCACCGTCAAACTCCCGGACTGGGCAGGGTTGTTGGAAGCGGCCGGATCGGCGGAGCCGACCCGCTGAATCCGCGGGCGGGCCGGGGCGCCGGGTTCCGGCCCGTCGGCCTGCCGGTCCATCGATCCGGAGGGGCTCGCGCTCCTGCCGACCGGCATTCCTGGCAGCCCCGCTACTCCTCGCCGAGGCGGCCGGCCTGCAGATCCGCCGCCCGGAGCACACCGTCGATCAGGCCGGGGAAGAGCGCTTCCAGGTCGGCCCGGCGCAGCGCGTTCATCTTGGCCGTGCCGCGGTAGAGCTGCTGGATGACACCGTGCTCGCGCAGCACCCTGAAGTGGTGGGTGCAGGTCGACTTGCTGACCGGGAGTTCGATGTCCGCGCAGTTCAGCTCCCCCTCGGCGGCCGCCAGCGCGCAGACGATCCGCAGTCGTACGGGGTCGGCGAGCGCATGCAGGACATCGGCCAGCCTGATGTCCGCACGGGCCGGGTGCTCCAGCGACCGGGAACCCGACGGAGCCCGCCTGGAGGTCGTTTCGGTCGGCATGACGGCTCCTGACTCATTCTGCGGGGCTCGGTGTGGCCTGGCGCGCCGCCCGCCCGCTCATTGTACGAGAAGCATCGTAGTTTGACATCCACCGTAGTACGACACCTATCGTATGAGTGCGGGGCCGGCCGGCACCCGTTCGCCTCCAGGTACAGGAGCCCGCCGTGAGCGCACTCTTCGAGCCCATCACCCTTCGCGCGCTGACCGTTCCGAACCGCCTCTGGATGGCACCCATGTGCCAGTACTCCGCGGCTCCCGAGGGCCCGGCGGAAGGGGCACCCGGCGACTGGCACTTCCAGCACCTGGCCGCGCGGGCGGCGGGCGGCACCGGCCTCATCCTCACGGAGGCCACCGCCGTGAGCCCCGAGGGGCGCATCAGCCCGTACGACCTCGGCCTGTGGAACGACACCCAGACCGAGGCCTTCCGGCGCATCACCAGCTTCCTCAAGGACCAGGGCACGACCCCGGGCATCCAGATCGCCCATGCGGGTCGGAAGGGTTCCACCGAGCGCACCTGGGTGGACCGTGGCGCGCCGATCCTCCCCGGGCAGCGGTACGGCTGGGAGCCGGTCGGGCCGAGCCCGGTGCCGTTCGGCGAGGGGTTCGCGGCACCAGCCGAGCTCACCGTGGCGCAGATCCAGGAGATCGTCGCGCAGTTCCGGGCAACGGCCCGGCGGGCGCTGGCGGCAGGCTTCGAGGTGGCCGAGATCCACGGTGCGCACGGCTACTTGATCAACCAGTTCCTTTCGCCCTTCACCAACCGGCGCACCGACACGTACGGCGGCTCGTACGAGAACCGGACGCGGTTCGCACTGGAGGTCGTGGACGCCGTACGGGAGGTCTGGCCCGACGAGCTGCCGGTCTTCTTCCGGATCTCGGCGACCGACTGGCTCACCGAGGACGAGAGCGACGCCCGTGAGGGCTGGACGGCCGACGACACCGTGCGCTTCGCCCGCGAGCTGCGGGAGCACGGGATCGACCTGCTGGACACCTCCACGGGCGGCAACGCGCCGGACGCGAAGATCAGCACGGGTCCCGGCTACCAGGTGCCGTTCGCCGAGCGGGTCAAGAAGGAGAGCGGTCTGGCGGTGGGCGCCGTCGGCCTGATCACCGAGGCGCGGCAGGCCGAGAAGATCATCGCGGACGGTCAGGCCGACGCCGTGCTGCTCGGCCGGGAACTCCTGCGGTCCCCCAGCTTCGCGCAGCACGCGGCACGGGAACTGGGTGCCCGCGTCGCCGTGCCGCAGCAGTACCACATGGCGGTCTGAGGCCGTCGGGAGGGCGTGCGCCGGCCTCGGCGGGAACGGGGCCGCACCGTCCGACCTGCGCGGACGCGTTCGGGGACGCCGTTGTCAGTGGCAGGGTGCAGACTTGCCCCTATCTGAGACAACGGCGTCCCGGAGGTGTTCCGGCATGACTGACGTAGTACTCGCGGTGGGCACGCGCAAAGGGCTCTTCATCGGTCGCCGGCGGCACGGCGACTGGGAAGTGAGCGGTCCGCACTTCTCCGCGCAGGCGGTGTACTCCCTCGCGATCGACACCCGCCGCGCCACGCCCCGGCTGCTGGCCGGGGCCGACAGCGCGCACTGGGGCCCCTCGGTGTTCCACTCCGACGACCTGGGAGAAAGCTGGCACGAGCCCTCCCGCCCCGCGGTCAAGTACCCGGCGTACACCGGGACTTCACTGGAACGGGTGTGGCAGCTGCATCCGGCCGGCCCCGCCGCCCCCGATGTCGTCTATGCGGGCACCGAGCCCGGCGGCCTGTTCCGCTCCGAGGACCGCGGCGAGACCTTCGAGCTGGTGCGGGCGCTGTGGGACCACCCCAGCCGGGAGAGATGGCAGCCCGGCGGCGGTGGACTGGCGATTCATACGGTGATCACGGACCCGCGGGACGCCGATGCGGTCACCGTCGCCGTTTCCGCTGCCGGAGTGTTCCGGACCCTCGACGGGGGCGCCAGTTGGGCACCGTCGAACAGTGGCGTGAAGGCGGTCTTCCTGCCGGACCAGCATCCGGAGTTCGGCCAGTGCGTCCACAAGATCGCGCAGGACCCGGTGCACCGCGACCGGCTGTATCTGCAGAACCACTGGGGTGTCTACCGCAGCGACGACGCGGGCGTGCAGTGGACGGATATCGGCGGCGGGCTGCCCTCCGACTTCGGCTTCGCCGTGGCCGCCCATCCGCACACGGGAGATGTCGCCTACCTCTTCCCGATCACCGCCGATATCGACCGGGTGCCGGCCGGGCACCGCTGCCGGGTCTACCGCACGGCCGACGCGGGCGACAGCTGGCAGGCACTGAACGAGGGTCTGCCGGACGAGGACCATTACGGCACGGTGCTCAGGGACGCGCTCTCCGTCGACGGCGCCGATCCCGCCGGGGTGTATTTCGGCAACCGCAACGGCGAGCTGTACGCCAGCGCGGACGACGGCGACAGCTGGCAGCAACTCGCCGCCCATCTGCCGGACGTGCTGTGTGTGCGGGCGGCCGCGGTGGCCTGAGGGAAGTCGGGGGCGGCACGGTGCGATGGACCCAGGAGCCCGGGCCATCGGTTGATCGGGAGCGGTCCTGGGCCAGTAGGGTGATCCCGTGGCTGCACGACCTCTCCAAGACATTGTCGAACCCGGCTGGGCCAAGGCACTTGAGCCCGTTGCCGGGCGGATCGCCGCGATGGGCGACTTCCTGCGGGCCGAGATCGCCGCGGGACGTAGCTATCTGCCGGCAGGCAACAATGTGCTGCGCGCTTTCCAACAGCCCTTCGACGAGGTGCGGGTGCTCATCGTCGGACAGGACCCCTACCCCACGCCGGGGCATGCGGTCGGGCTCAGTTTCTCCGTGGCGCCGGATGTGCGTCCGCTGCCCGGCAGCCTGGAGAACATCTTCCGCGAGCTGCACTCCGACCTCGGGCTGCCCCGCCCGTCGAACGGCGATCTGACCCCGTGGACGCAGCAGGGCGTGCTGCTGCTGAACAGAGCCCTGACGACGGCGCCCCGTAAGCCCGCCGCGCACCGCGGCAAGGGCTGGGAGGAAGTGACCGAGCAGGCCATCCGGGCACTGGTCGCGCGCGGGCGCCCGCTGGTGTCGGTGCTGTGGGGGCGCGATGCGCGCAACCTGCGGCCGCTGCTCGGGGATCTGCCGGCCGTCGAGTCCGCGCACCCCTCCCCCATGTCCGCCGACCGCGGCTTCTTCGGCTCGCGGCCCTTCAGCCGGGCCAATGACCTCCTGGTGCGGCAGGGCGCACAGCCCGTCGACTGGAGGCTGCCCTGACACCGGGCGATAGTGTGCCTGGCATGACGAATGCGAACATCCCTGCGGGCTGGTACGCCGATCCGCAGGGCACCCCCCACCAACTTCGCTGGTGGGACGGGTCCCAGTGGACCGAGCACACCCACCCGGGACAACAGTCCGCGGCGCCCGGCCAAGGCCAGGCACCGCAGCCGGTCTCCGCGCAGGCCGCACCGCAACAGGCTCCCCAGCAGCAGGCTCCGCAGCAGCAGATGCCGCAGCAGTCCGCGCCACAGCAGGCGCCGGGCCAGGCTCCGTATCCGGGTCAGCAGCACGGCGGCGCGCCGTACGGTCAGCAGGGTTACGGCTACCCCCAGCAGGCGCCCGGCCAGCCGATGCAGCAGCCGATGCAGCAGCCGATGCAGCAGCCGTACGGACAGCAGCCGATGCCGGGTGCGCATCCGGGCGCCGGGCAGCAGCAGGTGCAACAGCAGGCCGGGGTGGCACCGGGCGGGCCGGGCGGCGGCAGCCTGTTCACCGAGCCGGTGCTGGTGGTCAGCCAGAAGGCCAAGCTGATCGAGGTCAGCAACGAGTACAGCGTCTTCGACCAGCACGGCAACACGATCGGTGCGGTCGTCCAGGTCGGCCAGAGCACGGCGAAGAAGGTGCTCCGCGTCGTCTCCAGTCTCGATCAGTACATGACCCACAAGCTGGAGATCCGGGATGCCTACGGCCAGCCGCAGCTGATCCTGACCCGCCCCGCGAAGATCATCAAGTCCAAGGTGATCGTGCAGCGTCCGGACGGCTCGCCGGTCGGCGAGATCGTGCAGCAGAACGCCATCGGGAAGATCAACTTCGCGATGATGGTCAACGGCCAGCAGATCGGCGCCATCAAGGCGGAGAACTGGCGCGCCTGGAACTTCGCCATCGTGGACCACGCCGACACCGAGGTCGCCCGGATCACCAAGACCTGGGAAGGCCTCGCCAAGACGATGTTCACGACGGCGGACAACTACGTCCTGCAGATCCACCACCAGCTGCCCGACCCGCTGCTGAGCCTGGTCGTCGCCACGGCCCTGACCGTCGACACCGCCCTCAAGCAGGACGCCCGCGGCTTTGGGTGAGCCCGCGGGACGCACCCCGGACGCCCCCGGGCCCGGCCCTTCTCCCTGGGTGCTCGGGATCGACTCGGGCGGGTCCGGGCTGCGGGTGGCCGTCGCCCGCGCCGACGACCCCGTGGCCCGGCCGCCGGCCTCCCGCGCCTGCCACGAGCCGGTGCGCACCGGCCCCGCCGGGATCGATGCGGAGCATCTGCTGTCCCGACTCCTGCCCGTCGCGGAGGAGTTGAGGCGTGAAGTGAGTGCGCACGGGTTTGCCGCGGTGTGCGTGGGAACGGCCGGTATGGCGAGTCTGGGCGAGGATCTGCGGGCCCGGCTGCCGGGCGCGCTGGCCACCGCGTTCGGGGTGCGCCACCTCGCCCTCGCCGCGGACGCCGTGACCGCGTACGCCGGTGCACTGGGCCAGCGGCCCGGTGCCGTCGTCGCCGCGGGCACCGGCATGATCGCCCTCGGCACGGATCTGACCGCGGAGGGCGGCTGGCGCAGGGCGGACGGCTGGGGTCATCTGCTGGGCGACTGCGGCGGCGGCGCATGGATCGGCCGCGCCGGGCTGGAGGCCGCGATGCGGGCGTACGACGGGCGGCCGGCCGGCTCGGCCGCCCTCCTGGCACGCGCGGAAGCGGTGTTCGGGCCGGTCTCCGGGCTGCCCGGCGCGCTCTACCCGCGCCCCGACCGGCCCGCCGTCCTGGCCTCGTTCGCCCCGGAAGTGGCCCGCTGCGCCGCCGAGGACAACGCCGTGGCCCGCGGCATCATGCATGCCGCGGCGGGCCATATCGCCGATGCCGCCGCCGCGGTCTGCCCGCCGGGGGCCGGGACCGCGGTGGGCTGCACCGGCGGACTCTTCGGCCTGGGCGAACCGCTGCTGGCTCCGCTGCGCGGGGCACTGGCCGAGCGGCTGCCCCACGCACGTCCGACAGCCGCCGCGGGCAGCCCGCTCGACGGGGCGCTGGCCATCGCCGCGGCACTGGCCGGTGACCGTCTGACACTGCCCGTCGAGGGGCGGTTGTTGCAGATCACACGGCCTGCGCCGGGGTAGCGCGGGCGTGACGCGCGGGATAAATCGGGACGGATACCTCTCCACCGAACCCTCCCTCCGCGCAGGGGTGGTCCGAACCGTTAGCATGCGGCGCCATGAGTTCCCCCACTGGGCCCGCACCTGGCTCGCCCGATTTTGACGCCGCACCCCCGAGCCCGGGAGCCGCACCCGGCCTGCCTGTACGAATGCCGCGACGCCAGTCCGGCCGCCACCGCAAGCCGGAACCGCTGGCCGCACCCGAGGGCGCGCCCGCGCTGGTGCTGGCCGTGCCCGGCACCCCCTCCGCCGCCTCGCGCAGCCTGGCGGAAGAGGTCTCCAGCATCGCTCGCTCCGAGCTGCCGGGCCTCGACGCCCGGATCGGCTATGTCGACGGCGGCGACGACGAGTTCCCGTCCCTGGAAGCCGTGCTGGCGCAGGCCGCCAACGAGCACAAGGCCCGGGAGGACGCCGACGGCCGCCCCGACCCCGGCCCCGCCGCCGTGGTGGTGCCGCTGCTGGCCGGACCGGACAGCGCCCTGCTGCGCCGGATACGCCAGGCCATGATGAACAGCGGCTCCGGCGCCGAGCTGACCGATGTCCTCGGCCCGCACCCGCTGCTGGCCGAGGCTCTGCACGTCCGGCTCTCCGAGGCCGGTCTGGCCCGTGCGGACCGTGCCCGGCTGTTCACCGTCGCCACGGCGGCGGACGGCATCATCCTCGCCACCGTCGGCGGCGAGGAGGCCGTGCAGGCCGCCGGGATCACCGGGATGCTGCTCTCCGCCCGCCTCGCGGTACCGGTGCTGGCCGCCGCCCTCGACGAGGAAGGCGCCATCTCCCGTACGGCCGAGCAGCTGCGCGAGTCCGGTTCGCAGCAGCTGGCACTGGCCCCGTACCTGATCGGCCCGGAGATCACCGACGGCCTTCTGGGGGCGGCCGCGGCGGAGGCGGGCTGCGCATCGGCCGAGGTGCTGGGCGCCTACGGCACGGTCGGCCGCCTGGCGCTGTCGAACTACGCGGCGGCGGTGGGCATCAACCTGCCGACGCAGGCGCAGGGGGCACCGGTTCGCTAGTCCCCTGCCCGGAGCGGACGCCGCTCGCAGAAGGGCCGTCTTCGCGCACTGCGCGGGGCGGCCCTTCGTCGCGTCCGGCCGGCTTTGCGGGCACCGTGCCGGGGCACCCCGCCTCCGCCGTTCCGCCGCCTTACCTCTCCGCCCTGCCCGCCTGCCGCCTTCAGGCGGAGGCGATACGTCCGATTCGGCTCCGACCGGCGCAGTTACCCGCCAGAAGGCCCGGGAGGCCGGTGGCCGAGTCGCAGGCGGGCCGACGGTCGTACGTCCGTCAGATGCCCGCACAGGGGGCTTGCCGTACGCCTGACGCGCCGACCGATGAGTCCGGAAACGCCGCGGGGTCTACCGTCCTGCAGAGGCCATTCGCCGGCTGCTCGCCCCTCGTGGCGTGAGCGGGCCGCCCACGGAAGGAAGTTCATGTCGCACGTCGACCTCGTCCGCGCCGCCTTCGGGGCCTACCTCGCCCAGGACCGTGCCGCCATGGACCGGTTGCTCGCCGAGGATTTCGTCTTCACCAGCCCGCAGGACGACCACATCGGCAAGGCCGCATTCCTCGACCTCTGCTTCCCCACGGCGGACCGGCTGCGCGCGCAGGAGATTCTCGACGCCGTGGCCCTCGACGGCGAGCAGGTCTTCGTCCGGTACGAGTACGAGCTGAAGACGGGCGAGCGGCACCGCAACGTCGAGGTGATGACGGTGCGGGACGGCCGGCTCGCCGAGACCCAGGTGTACTTCGGCGGGCGCTTTCCGCAGGGGTGAGCCGGGGCTTACGCAGGGCAAAGACGGCTCCCGCAGGGGCGGGACGGCCGCCCCGGCCGGCTCAGGCGAAGACCACGCAGGAGGCGGCCGGCGCCTCGACGGATCCGCCCCGGACCGGAAGGCCGGTCGCCGGGTCGACGGTGAACCAGGTGACGTCACCGGAGCGTTCGTTGGCGGCGTACAGGTGCCGGCCGTCGGGGTGCAGCGCCAGGTCCCGGGGCCAGTGGCCGCCGCAGGGGACGGTGGTGACGAGGGTGGCGGTGCCGCCGTCGAGGGAGAGGACGGCGAGGCTGTCGTGGCCCCGGTTGGCGGCCCAGGCGAACCGGCCGTCAAGGGAGACGACCAGTTCGGAGGGGAAGGTGCCGGCCTCGTCGGCCCCGTCCGGGAGGAGGCGGGTCTCCCCCAGCGGCGTCAGGGCACCGGTGCCGGCGTCCCATCGGCAGACCGTGACCGTCGGGTCGAGTTCGTTGAGGACATAGGCGCGGTCGCCGCGCGGGTGGAAGGCGAGGTGACGCGGGCCGCTGCCGGGCCGCAGCCGGGTTTCGGCGTGGACGGACAGGGTGCCGTCGGCCGGGGCCAGGACGCAGCTGCGGACCGAGTCGGTGCCCAGGTCGACGCTGAGCAGCCAGCGGCCGCTGGGGTCGGGCAGGACGGCGTGGGCGTGCGGGCCCTCCTGGCGGTCGCTCTGGGGGCCGCTCCCCTGGTGGGCGAGCACGGTGGCGGGGCCGGCGAGCGTGCCGTCGGCCCGTACGGGGAGCGTACTGACGCTGCCGGAGCTGTAGTTGGCGGTGACGAGGTGGCCGTCGGCCAGGGTGAGGTGGGTGGGGCCGGCGCCGTCCACCGGGACGGCGGGTGCCAGCAACTCGGGCCCCTGAGGGGTGAGGGCGAAGGCGGCTGCGGTGCCGGCCGGCGTCTCGCTGACCGCGTAGAGGAACCTGCCGTCGGGGCTCGCGGCCAGGTAGGAGGGGTTGGGGAGGGCGTCGGTGGAGTGCAGGGGGGTGAGTTCGCCGGTCCCTGGGCGGACGGCCGCGGTGGTGATGCCGAGGCCGCCGGCCGCGGTGAACGATCCGATGTACGCGCGTCGCCCGTGGTCGCTCGCCACCGCTGGTCCGCCCTTCGTCACGTGGTCCGCCCTTCGTCCGCCTGCCGACCGGCGAGGCCGTTGGGGGTTCTCCGGCAAGGTGTCCGTCACGGTGCCCCGGCGACGCTAACAGCCAGAGGCGGGATTGCGGTCGCGATGGCCGGTTCCCGCCCACGGGCGCGCGCCGTGGTGAGCCCGGGGGCCCGTACGTGCGTCATGGAGCGCTCGGACGGGATGCCGAGGCGGGCGCACGGGGCCCGCGGCAGGCCGGCCGTCCGGAGGGGTTGTGGTCAGGCGTCCACCAGCGGGGCGCGCGGAGAGCTGCGAAGCGGCGCGGAGAGTTCGGCCAGCGCCCGCTCCAGGCCGTGGAGATGCGCCAGCGCGGGTTCCGCGGCGGGCGGGTGCGCCACCACGACGGCGGCGGCTCCCGTATCGCGTGCCCCGCGCGGTGTGGTCAGCGCCTCGACGGCGGCCTCCACGCGCTGGCACGCGGCGGTGAGCCGGGCATCGTGGGAGGCCTCCGGGTCGGCGGCGATGGAGGCCAGTCCGCGCACCTCACGGGCGCAGTCGTCGAGCAGTGCCAGGACCTGACGGGCCCGCGCCTTGCGGGCACGCAGCGGGCTCAGGGGGTGTACCAGAGGGGAGAGCGAGAGTCGCACCCGGCCCAGCAACGGCCCCAGCTCGGCGACGTGCGGAGCGGGGTCGGCGGTCGGGGAGCCCGCGAGGCGGGCGGCGGCCTCAGCGGTGCAGTGGTGCACACAGCGCAGGGCGCGCTCGATCCAGGCGTCGGTGGTGGCATGGGTGGTGACGGGCAGCACGAAGACCACCGCCAGCGCCGCGCCGAGCGCCCCCACACCTGTCTCCGCGAGACGCAGCGTGAGCAGACCGGGGTCCAGCACCCCCAGCAGCCCGTACAGCAACGTGGCCATCAAGGTCACCGCGAGCATCATCCACGTATACGAGACGGCGGCGGTGTAGAAGATCCCGAACACGCTCACCGCGACCAGGACCGCCGTGGGGACGACGGCGCCGTGCAGCGGGACGGCGACGAGGAGACCGAGGACGATGCCGATCACCGTGCCGAGGGTCCGGCGGAAGCCGCGCACCAGCGTCTCGCCGCGCGAGGTGGTGTTCACGAAGATCCACCAGGTGGCGCCCACGGCCCAGTACCAGCGCTGCTCGGAGAGCAGCTGGCCCACCAGGAGGGCGAACGCGCTGCCGGCGGTGGCCTGGATCGCCTGGCGGGTGGTCGCCCTGGCGAGCCCCCGGCCGGCCGGCGGGACGGGCAGGACGGCCGGGGGCAGCCTGCGCTCGTAACACCACACTCCGAAGCGGACGAGCGAGGAGGCGGCCAGGGCGAGGGCGACCGCGGCATACAGCTCGGGCAGTTGGCCCGGCACCGTGTGCAGGAACTGCGCCGCGAAGAAGGTCATGAACGCGAACACCCCCAGCGCGTGGCCGCGCGGTCCCCAGCGACGGGCGTAGACACCCACACCCACCACAGCGGCGAAGACCACGCCCCGTCCCACCGGATGGTCGTGGAGCACCGCCGCGACGGCGAGCACCGGGAAACCGACCGCGGGCAGCAGGCCGGTGGTGACCATCTGTGCCCGGACCGTCGCATCGGTGACCGTGAAGAGGGCGAGCAGCGCGGCGAGCCCGCCGGTGATGGCCGCGACGAGCGAGTGCCCGGCGAGACCGCACACGGTGACCGCCAGGCCGATGCCGAGGACGGACCGGGCGGCGCTGCGCAGCCGCAACCGCCCCGGATCCGGAGCCACGAACATCCTCTTCAGCACAGCTTTCGCCCTTCGCCGTTCCGGCATGAAAAAGGCGCCGCGGAATCCCGCAGCGCCATCGACGGGGCCATCAGAACACTCCTTCGACATATTGCTCAACAGGAGCCACAGCAGCTATGCCATTGGTACAGCTGGATGGGCTCACACCGGGCCAAGAGGGGGCCAATGGGCGGTACCGGGGCGAGAGCCCGGTCTGTGGGTCGGTGGCCGGCGTCTCCGCCCGGCGTCCGGAGCGCAGCGCCCTGGCCGTGCCCGCCATGCACCTGGACGCCGCGGGGATCGTCGGCGCCCTGTGCGGTGCACCCGCCCAGGTGCTGAGCGCCGCCGGGCCGGAAGCGCAGGTGGCTCACCCGGCGCCGCCTTCACCGGGGCCCTGGGTACAGTCACGACTCCCCAGGAAGCCGCCCTCGTCAGGAGGCCGTTGCACCATGTCCGTGGATGCCCTCGACGCCAAGATCCTCCGGCTGCTGCTCGAGCAGCCGCGCACCAGTGTGCGGGAGTACGCCCGTCTCCTCGGGGTCGCCCGGGGCACCGTGCAGGCGCGCCTCGACCGTCTCGAACGGGACGGGGTGATCACCGCATACAGTCCCCGGCTGTCCCCCGCCGCACTCGGTCACCCCGTTCTCGCCTTCGTCCACATCGAGGTCACCCAGGGTCATCTGGAGGAGGTGGCCGACGCGCTGGCGGAGGTCCCGCAGATCATCGAGGCGTTCTCGACGACCGGCGGCGGAGATCTGCTCACCCGGGTGGTGGCACGGGACGCGGAGCATCTGGAGGATGTGATCCAGCGGCTGATCAGCCTGCCGGGCGTGGTCCGCACCCGTACGGAGGTGGCGCTGCGCGAGCGGGTGCCGCATCGCATGCTGCCGTTGGTCGAGGCGGTGGGCGCCGCCGGATCGCGTTGAGCAGGGCGCTCGGGCGGCGATCCGGCGTTCGCGAGCGCCGGATCGCCGTTCCGGGGCGGTCAGGGGGAATGCACGGCGCGGGTCGCGTACGACCGGCTCGGGCAGCCGGTCCGTTCTTCCCCCTGACCGGGGCCGGTCACTCCAGGTCGAGGGACTTGCATGCGGCGGTGAGACCGTCGCAGAGCAGGTCGATGCGGACGGCGCCGTCGCGGACGACGGTGTCCTTCATGTTCTTCCGGGTGACCATCTGCGCCTTGAACAGCTGGGCGGGGATACCGGACTTGCTCTTGTTGTCGGCGGTGGCCGAGGTGAGGGACTTGATGCTCTTGCCCCGCAGCAGGCGGAAGGCGATTTCGGCGGCGGTCTCCGCCTCCGGCCTGACTTCCTTGTAAATGGTGAAGGTCTGGGTGCCGGCTACCAGCCGCTGCAGCGCGGGGAGTTCGGCGTCCTGGCCACCGACCGGCACATTCTTGATACCGTCCGACTTGAGTGCCGCGGCGATACCGCCCGCCATACCGTCATTGGCCGAGTAGACCGCGTCAAAGCCCTCCGCGCCATGGGCGTCGATGAAGTCGCCCATCTCCTTCTTGGCCGTCGCCGCGGACCAGCCGGGGATGTCCTTCTCGTAGACGATCTTCCGGACCTTGCCGTCGAGGACGGCATGGGCGCCCTTCTTGTAGGACGGCGCATTCGGGTCGGTCGGCGAGCCGTTCATCATGACGACGTCGGAGGCGGCCGCCTGGGAACCGAGGGCGGCGAGAATCCCCTGCCCCTGGAGCCGGCCCGATCTTCTCGTTGTCGTAGGAGACATACGCCGCGACATCGCCCTCGGCGAGCCGGTCGTACGCGATGACCTTCACGCCCTTCTTGGCGGCGGAGTCCACCCAGCTCTTGGCCGCCGCGGCGTCGACCGGGTCCAGGATGATGACCTTGACGCCCTTCTTCACCAGGCCGTCGAACTGTCTCTTCTGGGCATCGACCTGCTGCTCGGCATTGTGGTAGTCGACTTTGCATTCGAGGCAGAGGGACGCAACGCGCGACGAAATGATGCGGCGGTCGAACTTCTCGTACCGGGCCGCTTTGCTCTCCGGAAGGAGCAGCCCGATCGAGTCCTTACCGGCACCGGTGTCCTGTTGGTCGCTCCCACAGGCCGTCAACGGCGCTGCGAGCGAAAGCGCCATCGCGCCGGTGAGGGCACGCCGCATTATTGCATTCATTCCCGGTACCTCCAAAGGGGCCGCCTGACCGACCCATGAACGGCTGAAGTGAACGTCATCTCCGGCCCTACCGTCAAGAATCGAAGCAATAACGATAGGGAAGGGTACTGTGATTTGACTCTCTGAACCCCCGTCACTCGGCGGGCATTCCGGACAGTACCGAAACGGTCAATTCATTCCGGAACGCGCCGTAACGTTCCGGTTCCGGCTCCGTCACTTCGAGACCGCCCGACGTGGGCCGACGCCGGGTTCACGTTGCCGCTCGACGCCCCAACCATGCGCTACACAAAAGGAGTTGGCGGAACGCACCGAGCTTCGGCGTACACGCGGACGCGGACGCGGAGGTGAACGCGGACACGAGCGCAGCCCCGCACGCGGACACCCCCTTTCACCGCAATGAACCGGACCGCGAACGGGGGGGAGAAATAGATGCTGCGCGCAGCCTTTCCGGAGAACCACCGAGCCGAACGACGAGTGGTCAAGACCAATCAGCGGCGAGACCGCGACAGCCCGAGCGAGGAGCGCACCAAAACTCTTCCGCTCAACAACCAAATACCACAACCGAAATGAAGAATCCCTGGGAGATTCTTGAGATTATTTTCTGCGGCCGGGTCCTCTCCATCAAGGGAACCCGGCCGCGGCCATCCGGGAATCGCCCGCGCCGGGTCAGCCCACCCAGCCGCCGGTGAGGCCGAGTACCGCCGAGCCGTCCAGGTCGGCGAGCTTGGTGCCGGTGAAGCCGCGCGCCCAGTCCGACGTCTGGATTCGGAACGCGGGACGGTCCGCGGTGAGCGCCTCCAGCACGGCCTCGGCAGCCTCGGCCGGGGTCTGCGCGCTGCCGGCGAACTGCGCAACGGCACGGTCCAGGTAGGCCTGCAGCGCGTCCGCGTAGGGACCCGCGGCGGCGACCTCACCCGCCGGGTCGACCCCGATGTTGTTGACGAATTCGGTCGCCACCGCGCCGGGCTCCACGACGGAGACCGTCACCCCGGCCTTCGCCGCCACCGGCGCCAGGCTCTCCATGTAGCCCTCGACGGCGAACTTGGCAGCGCAGTAGGCCTCGTTGAAGGGCTGGCCGACGACCCCGCCGACGCTGGTGACGGTGATCAGACGGCCGCCGGAGGCGCGCAGATGAGGCAGCGCCGCCTTCGAGACATGAAGCACGCCGAAGAAGTTGACCTCCATCACCGTGCGCACCTCGGCGACGGACTCGTTCTCCAGGGTGCCGAGGTGTCCGGCCCCGGCGTTGTTGATCACGGCGTCGAGACGGCCGTGCTCGGCGATCACCCCGTCGACCGCGGCGGCGACGGACGCCTCGTCGGTGACATCGAGCTGCCGCACCTCGAGCTCCACCCCTGCTTCCGCGGCCGCCTTGCGCAGGGCGCCGGCCCGGCCGGTGTCGCGCAGCGTGGCGACGACCCGCCGGCCCGCCTGCGCCGCGGCGACGGCGGCAGCCAGGCCGATGCCGGTGGCCGACCATGCCTTCTACGGGGTGGTCTGGGCCGGCACCGTCCTGACCGAACGCGTGGACCGCGCCCTGATCAAGGCTCACGACCTCCCGGTCTCCTGGTTCGAGGTGATGCTCTGGCTCGCCTCCAGCCCGGACCCGGTCCCGGCCTCCGTGCTCGGCAACAGCACCATGCTCAGCCGCAGCCAGGTCTCCCGGGTCGTGGACGCCCTCCGGAGCCGCGGCCTGGTCACCCGCACCCCCTCCGCACATGACGCACGCTCCGTCGAGGTGTCCCTCACCCCGGAGGGCCGCAGGCTCTTCGAAGAGGCCGACGCCACCCGCCGCTCCTGCCTGGCCCCGGTGTTCACCGATCTCCTCGACCAGGAAGACCTCGAAGCGCTGAGCACGGTGTGGCGGAAGCTGAAGGCCACCAAGGACGGCTGAGGAGTCCCTGCACGGGACTGCCGTACGGACGGACCTACGGATCAGAGCGGACCGCGGCGGCACCGCCGCCCCTCAGTGCGCGATCGTCCGGGCGATGTCCAGGGTGAGCCGCTGCCAGGGGTCCCGCGGGTCCCGCGTGGTGAGGTCGGCGATCCGGCGCAGCCGGTAGCGCAGCGACTGCGGGTGCAGGCCGAGCTTCCGGGCGGCGGCGTTCGCGGAGCCCGTATCGAGGTAGGTGGTGAGCGCGTCCATGAGGTGCCGCCGGCCGGGCTGCAGGAGCGGACCGAGGATCAGCCGGCTGATCTGCTCGGGAGTGGTGGCGGGGCGGCCGCCGAGGAGCGCCAGCACCTGGGCATCGCCGTCCGTCAGGACCCGCTCGGAGTGGTGGGCGTGTGCGGGTGCGGTGTCCAGCGCGTCGGCCGCGAGACGGTAGGCGACGGCGATCCGGTCCAGGCTCTCCCCCGAGAGGGCACAGCCCCGCAGCCCCCGCTCCCCCAGGACCCGGGGCGCGGACGCACCGGCCGCGGCGGGCAGCAGCAGGACGGCGCGCGAGCCCCGGACCGTCACCAGCGGGGTGAGGCCGCCGTCGTGGCCGCCGAACGAGGACAGGAGACCGGCGGCCGTCTCCTGCGTCACGCCCGCACCGTCCGCGTCGGCCGGCTCGGCCACCAACAGGCAGTAAGGGTCCGGGAGTTGCCTGCCCAGCCGGGCGGCCCGGTCGGTCAGCGCGCCGATGGAGGCGTGCCGTCCCGAGATCAGGTCGTCGAGGAGCAGCCGCAGCGCCCGGTCGCGGTCCGCGGTGAGATCTTCGCTGGTGGCGGTGTAGGCGGTGGCCATCTCCTCGGAGAGGGTGTCCAGGGTGGTCAGCGCCATCCGGGCGAGGGCGAAGGCGTCCGGTGCGGCCGGCGGGGGCGTCGCGGCCGCGATCTCGTCCGTCAGCACCGTCGCCGCGACCCGGTAGGCCCGCAGAACCGCCTGCATCGGGCGGCCGTCCGCGGCCCGCGCCGCGGCGATCCCGCGGAACCGGCGGAGGTCGGCGGGGGTGAGGGCGCCGTCGGTGACCCAGAGGTGGAGCAGCCGGTCCAGCGCCCAGGCGGCGATGGCCCGCACCTCGTGGAGGCGGCCGTCATCGAGGGCGGCATAGGCCGGGACCTGCTCGCGCACGGCGGTGACGACCGCGGCGACCACCCCGGGGTCGGCGATCAGCCGCTGCCGGATGCGCTCCCGTTCCTTCATCACAGGGTGATGATTCCACCCGCGTGTTGTGCGCACCGCGGTGGACGGGTGTGGTCACTGTCGCCAGGATCTCGGGTGAGCACGCAGTCTCAGCGACGAGAGGCGGGACGTACAGATGGCGAAGCACTGGGCGGACTTCCAGTACGAGATCTATCTCCATGGCATGACCGGCGCCGTACCGCGGCTGCCGACCGATCTGACGCGACTGGAGGAGCTTGCCGAGCGGCGTCTGGACCCCGGCCCGGTCGGCTATGTGGCCGGCAGCGCGGGCACCGGCAGCACCACCGAGGCCAACCGGGCGGCGCTGCACCGCCATCGGATCGTCCCGCGGATGCTGCGCGAGGTGGACGCACGCGATCTGTCCGTGGAGGTGTGCGGCCGGGCGCTGCCCGCGCCGCTCGCGCTGGCGCCGGTGGGCGTGCTGTCGATCATGCATCCCGACGCCGAGCCCGGCGCCGCCCGCGCCGCCGCGGCCCAGGGGGTGCCGTACATCCTGTCCTCCGCCTCCAGCACCCCCATGGAAGAGGTCGCCGAGGCGATGGGCGACGGGGAGCGGTGGTTCCAGCTCTACTGGGCCAAGGACCGCGAGGTCACCAGGAGCTTTCTGCAGCGGGCGAAAGCGGCCGGGTACACCGCCCTGTTCGTCACCCTCGACACCCCGCTCCTCGCCTGGCGGCCGCGCGACCTCGACCAGGCGTACCTGCCGTTCCTGCACGGCGTGGGCACCGCCAACTATTTCACCGATCCCGCGTTCCGTGCGGGGCTCGCCAAACCGGTGCACGAGGACCCGAACGCGGCCGTGATGCACTTTCTGGGGATGTTCGCCGACCCTGCCAAGACCTGGCCGGACCTGGCGTTCCTGCGGGAGAACTGGGACGGCCCCATCGTGCTCAAGGGCATCCTGCACCCCCAGGACGCCCTGCGGGCCGCCGAGGCCGGGATGGACGGTGTGGTCGTCTCCAACCACGGCGGCCGCCAGGTGGCGGGCTCCGTCGCCGCCGCCGATGCGCTGCCCCGCGTGGTGGAGGCGGCGGCCGACCGGCTCACCGTGCTCTTCGACAGCGGCATCCGCACGGGTGACGACATCTTCAAGGCGCTGGCCCTGGGCGCGAAGTCGGTGCTGGTGGGGCGCCCGTACGCCTATGGCCTCGGCCTCGACGGGCAGGCGGGCGTCGAGCACGTCATCCGCTGTCTGCTCGCCGAACTCGACCTGACCCTCGCCCTGTCCGGGCACTCCCGCCCCAACACGCTGACCGCCGACGACCTCATCAAGGAATCCGTATGACCAGCTCGCCGGAGTCGTCCTCCACCGCGCAGCCGCGCCCCGTGCGCAACGTCCTCGCGGTCGTCTCGCCGCATGTCGGCGGCCGCGCCGCCGGAGCCGCGCTGGCCGGCCTCTTTCCCGGGCGGGCCCGGGTCACCGTCGTCGAGACGACCGACGAGGACCCGGCGGCGCTGCGCGAGGCGCATCTCCTGATCACCGGCCTGGGCCCGGTCACCGCCGGTCATCTCGCCGCGGCACCGGACCTGGAGCTCGTCCAGTGCGCCAGCCACGGCTTCGACTACGTCGACCTGGACGCGGCCCGCCAACGCGGCATCCCGGTCTGCAACATCGGCTCCAGCGGCGCGGAGAAGCAGAACGTCGCCGAGCAGACCTTCGCCCTGATGCTCGCCCTGGCCAAGCAGCTGGTCCCGGCCCACACGGCGCTCGCCGAGGCCGACTGGGCGCTGCCGCGCCTGCAGCAGTCCATCACCGAACTGTCCGGCAAAACCCTGGGCATCATCGGCCTCGGCCACATCGGCGAGGAAGTCGCCCGCCGTGCCCTCGCGTTCGACATGGACATCGTCTACGCCGGGCCGAAGCCGGTCGCCCCGGAGACCGCGGCCCGCCTCGGCGGTGCCCGTCATCTCGGTCTCGACGAACTGCTGCGCACCTCCGACTACATCACCCTGCACGCCCCGCTCACCGAGCGGACCCGCCATCTGCTCGACGCGGAACGCCTGGCGCTCCTCAAGCCCACCGCCTTTGTGATCAACACCGCCCGCGGCGCCCTGATCGACCAGGAAGCTCTCGCGGACGCCCTGGCGGCCGGCACCCTCGCCGGCGCCGGTATCGACGTCTTCGACCCCGAACCGCCCACTGCGGCCCTGCGTCTGCTCAAGGCCCCGAATGTGGTGCTCTCCCCGCACGTCGCGGGGGTCACCCGCGAGACGCTGGTCCGCATCGCGCTGGCCGCCGTTCAAAACGTCCTCGGCCATCTGGAGGGCGAGCCGCTGCGGGACGTCGTCTCGTAACGCCACACCGGGCCGGTGCCCGCCGGCGCCGCCGCTCTCCGGCGTCAGCGGCTCCCGCACGACCGGCCGATGCCGCGCTCGTGCGGGAGCGGCCGGCCGCCGGGGCCTTTCGTGTCCTTTCCCTGCCTTCTCTCCTGCCTTCCCGGCTCGCCGCACACCGCTCGGCCGCTCATTCCGGCCAATGTTCGGCGCATCGGTGCGGTACCGGTACGGCTCCGTTGTGATCACCATGGACAGCGTCCCGCCGATCACCCCGGCCGGCCGGGCCGGTTCCTCATCCGTGGCGGCCCTCCGGACCCGGAACGGCAGCCAGGAGAAACAGGAACACATGCGCGTCACCCACCAGGCACCGCTCGCGCCGATGACCACGCTGGGCATCGGCGGACCGGCGGCGGCCCTCGTCGAGCTCTACGACCCCGCGGACTTCCCCGAGTTCGTGGCGCTGGCCGGCACCTTTCCCGGTGAGCCCGTCTGTCTGGGCGAAGGGAGCAACGTCCTGGTCGGCGACGCCGGATGCGACAGCGCCGTGCTGCGGATGAGCACCAAGGGCATACGCATGACCGGGAGCACCGCGGACGGGCGGGTGCTGGTCGAGGTGCAGGCCGGTCATCCGCTCGCCGATCTGGTCGGCACCACCGTCGCCGAGGGCCTGACCGGTATGGAGATGCTGGTGGGCATCCCTGGGACCTCCGGTGCCACCCCGGTCCAGAATGTCGGCGCCTACGGTCAGGAAACCGCCGACACCCTGGTCGAAGTGACGGCTTGGGACTGGATGTTGCGCCGCAAGGTGACCATGGATGCCGCGGCCTGCGGCCTGGGCCACCGCACCAGCGTCTTCAAACACTCCCGCCGCTGGACCGTGCTGAGCCTGGTGTTCGCGCTGCGCCGGTCCGGCCTGAGCGCACCGGTCACCTACCGGACGGTGGCCGCCGAACTCGATGTACCGGTCGGGAGCCGGGTGCCGCTGGACGAGGTGGCTCGGGCGGTGCTCACCGTCCGGAGGAGCAAGGGCATGGTGCTGGGGTGCAGTGGCACCGATGACCGCTCGGTCGGGAGCGTGTTCCTCAGCCCCGAGATCTCCCCTGCCCAGGCCGACGACCTGCGGGCGCGGCGTGCACCGGTGAACCGCTTCCCCGACGGCTCGATACGGGTGAGTGCGAGCTGGCTGATCCGGCAGGCCGGATTCGAGCTGCGTCAGCCGGTCGTCACCGGCGTACGGATCTCCTCCCTGCACTACACCCTGGTCGCCGAGGAAGGTGCGAGCGCCGCCGGTTTCACCCGGGCCATCGACATCGTGTTCCAGGAAGTCCTGCACCGCACCGGAGTGCGGCTCACCTCCGAAGTCGACTTCCTCTGATATCAGCCCCTTCTCGGTGGTGAGCGAACTCACGCCGTCTTACCGGTTTCACGTCCTGATGATTCGGCATGCGCCCGGAGCCGAATGTCCCGAAGGCAGGCGGCAAGGGGCGTCTGACGGCCCGGCCGGACACACAGCGGCATTCCGTCATGCCCTTTTCCCCTCCTACTCTTTTGTCAGGCATGAGCAAACCCTTTTCCTTGAGGTGATGTTCAAGCCATTCTTGATGGCTCGAACAGCCGTGGAGGAGGCCCCTGTTCACTCGCCCTGCCGCCGGAAAAGGGAGCCGCAAGGAACCGAACCGGATTCCGTCATTCCGGAATCCCCGAGAAGCGGAGCGCACCTCCCCACGCTTGACATGACATGCACCCTCCGATGAAATGACCGGCGGTTGCGAAATCCCTTTGCAACAACCGGGCACAATCCGGGATTAACACATCTTTCTTTGGAGGGGACCATGGAGAACATCATCACCAGCATGGACGAATTCGACCTCGACCTCGACATGGAAATCACGGATTCCGCCACGGTCGCCATGAGTGCGCAGGAGTCGAAGCTCATGACGCAGGTCTGTCCGGTCACCTCCTGGAGCTGCTGAGACGAGCTGCTGAGACAGCGGTGCGGGGCGGCACCGAGGACGTCGTCCCGCCGCCCCGCACCGTCGTCAGAGAAGTGGTGGGCGGGGAACGGGGTGGAGAGAGCCATGGGCGGCAAGAGCGACGTCGATTTCACCTGCGGGGAGGTGGCTCTGGTACGGGCCGCGGCCCTGCCTCTGCCCTCGGACGACGCACCGGCCCGGCCGCCGCGGCCGTCCGCCCGGAACCCGGACGAAGAGGGCTGGCTGCGCCGTCAGGTGAACCGGCTCGCCGCCGATCCACGGCTCATGGAAGCGGTGAACCTCGCCAGCGCAAGCCTCGCGGCGGAGGTGGACCGAGTCGTGGCGGGAGAGCGGCTGCGGCTCAAGTCACTGCGCCGTATCGCGGTGTCCCTGACGAAGTACCACTCGCGGATGTCCCACCGCCCCACCCCGTTCGGCTACTTCGCGGGGGTCGGCGTCGCCGGGTTCGGAGCCGCCCCCGCGCGGGAGCCGGTCGGTGGCGGGCGCAGCGTGACCCGGCCGGACGCGGACTGGCTGGACGGCGTTCTGGCGACACTGCTCGATATCCCGGCCGTATGGCAGTGTGCACGGCTCACCGCCAATAACCTGCACACCGTACGGGACGGCCGGCTGGTCCTGGTCGACCACCATGACCGCACCGGGACACAGCAGTGGACCGGCTCGGTACGCCACACCCGGGTGGTCCGCCACCTGCTGGCGGCCGCGGCCCTGCCCACGCCCTTCCCCGCACTGGTGGAGGAGGGGAAGCGGGAGTTCCCTCAGGCGCCCGGGGGCGCGGTCGAAAACAGCATCGCGCAGCTCGTCCGCGGTCACTTCCTGCTCAGCGAGCTGACCCCGCCGCCCGACTGCACCACCCCGCTCGACCACGTCTGCGACCTGCTGCACGGCGTCGACCACCCCACGGTCCGTCAACTGCACGCCATCAGAGCCGAGTTACGTTTTTTGGACGCCGCGTCACCGGACTCCCGGGGCGCCCGGCTGACCGCGGTCCGTGCGCGGATGCGGGCCCTGCAGCCGGCCACGGACGTCCTCCAGGCGGATCTGGCCCTGGACCTCCGGCTGACCCTGCCGCACGAAGTGGCCCGGGAAGCGGAGCGCGCCGCGACGGTGCTGTGGCGGACCTCCCCCGTGCACCGCGGCAACCCGCACCTGCGCGACTACCACCTGGCCTTTCTCGACCGGTACGGCACCGACCGGCCGGTCCCGGTGCTGGAACTGCTCGACGAGGCCCGGGGGCTGGGGCTTCCTCGCGAGGACCGGCAGCACGGTGTCCCACCGTCGGCCGCGCCCGCCGCCGATGCCCCCGCACGCGACCGCGTCCTGGGCGAGCTGCTGATGGACGCCGCCCGCCGCGGCAGCGCGGAAGTGGTCCTCGACGAGGAGGCCGTACGAGCCCTGGAACCGGCGGAGCGCGGGCCGGCCCCGCCGAGCATGGAGGTGGGAGCCGAGCTGGTGACACCGGGCCGGGACGCCCTGTGCGGCGGGGACTTCCATCTGGTGCTCAGCCCTCATGCGGTGTCACCGCTGGCCGGGGCGGTGTTCAGCCGCTTCGCGCCGGTGCTCGGCGACCGGTCGGCCGGCCGGATCCGGGATCTGGCCCGGCACACCGAACGGACCGCACCCGAGGACGAGATCCCGGCGTGCGTCGCCTACCGGCCCAGGGTGGCCCGTTCCGGCAATGTGTCCGCCGTCCCGCAGTGGCTGTCCCACCGCCTCCCCCTGGGCGTCGGGCCCGCCCTGGCGAAGACCGCGGACGATCTGCGGCTGGAGAACCTGGCGGTGTACGCGGACACGGACCGGCTCCGGCTCGTCGACACCTCGACCGGTCGAAGGGTGCGGCCGCTGTCCTACTCGATGCTCCGACCCAGCAGCGGCCATCTTCCGTACGTGGCCCGGTTCCTGCTCGAAGTCGGGCAGGAGGGGCAGGCCTTCTGCGCGCCGTGGAGCTGGGGCAGCTGGGCCTCGGCCCCCGCGCTGCCCCGGGTGCGCCACGGCCGGACCGTGCTCTGCCCGGCGCGCTGGCTGCCGGACCGGGCGCTGCGCGCCGCGGCCGACGGCGGGGACGAGGAGTGGGAGCGGCAGGTCGGGCAGTGGCGGCAGCGGTGGGACGTGCCCCGGCAGGTGCTGCTCACCAAAGCGGACCACCGCATCGCGGCCGACCTCGACGACCCCCTGCACCTCATGGCCTTCCGCGACGAGGTGCGGCGCTCCCCCGGGCTGACGGTGGTGGAGCAGTTCGGGGGCACAGCCGGGAGGCAGTGGTTCCGGGGGCCCGGGGGCTCCCATGCCGCGGAGTTCTTCTTTCCCGTCTTCGCCCGGCCCACCGGCCGCGGCACCTCCCGCGACACCCGGCACGTCCGCCCCGCGCCGGTGCCGGTCCCGCCGCTGACGCGGGGCACGGACAGCGGCCGCGGTACGCGCGCTCGGCTGCCCGGTGGCGCATGGCTCTACGCGAAGATCTACCTGCCCCGGGCCCGCCAGAGCGAGGTGCTGGCCCGTCACCTCGCACCGCTGACCGACCCCGGCCTGCTCCGCAGGGCGGGCGCCGACCTGTGGTTCTTCCTCCGTTACGAGGATCCGGCACCCCACATCCGGCTGCGCTTCCACGGCAGGCCTGAATCCCTGTGGCCGGTGCTGCTGCCCGAGCTCCACTCCTGGGCGCAGGCGCGCACGGAAGCGGGGCTGCTCGCCAAGGTGGTCCTGGACACCTATGAGCCCGAGACCGAGCGGTACGGCGGCCCGGCCGCGCTCCCTCACGCCGAGCGCTTCTTCCACGCCGACAGCGAATCCGTCGTCACGCTGCTGGCCGCGTCATCCGACCAGCTGGGCGACCCGACGCTGCCGGCCGCGCTGGGCATCCTCGACATCCTCACCCGCCTCGGGTCCCCGGAGCAGGCGCTCGGGTGGCTCAGCACCCCTTCCGTACTGGCGCACCGCAAGGACGTACCGCGAGCCCAAAAGCAGGCCGTCGCCGCCCTGCTGGACCCGCACGGCAGGCCCCGGCCGCCGGCCGCCGCGGACGGCCGGTGCGCCGGATGGAGCACCCGCGGCCCGGCGCTGACCGGTCTGCGCGAGGTGCTTACCGCCGGTGAAGGGGACGGGGACCGGACGGGACGGATCGCCCTGAGCCTGACGCATTTGCACTGCAACCGGCTGTTCGGCCCCCGCCCCGAACAGGAACTGTCGGCCCATGTGACGGCACGTGAAGCGCTCGCTCTGTGGCTCGGCCGGAAGCGGCACGACCGATGACCGGGACACCCCACGGTCTGTGCGACACGGCGTCGGCCGTCGCCCACCGCGTCGCCGGCCTGCTGAGCACACCGGAGCAGGTGGCCGGCGCCGCCCGCGACGCCTGCGCCGCGCTGCCTCCCCCGCTGCGGCAGTCCGGCTGGCAGCCCGCCTCGCTGCTGACCGGACACCCCGGCATCGCGCTGCTGCACACCCGGTGCGCCCGCGACGACGACCGGTACGCGGCCCTCGGGCACTCCCATCTCGCGGCGGCCGTGGCGGCGGCCACCGAGGCCGGCCCGGCCGCCGTCGGCGACCTGCTGCTGCCCGCGCGGCTGCACGCGAACGCACACGGCGGATACACCCGGCTGCTGGCACGCTGCGCCGAGGTCCATGCCGCCTACGTCCGGGCCCGGGTCGCCCAGCTCGTCGCACGACGGCGGGAACACGGCCCCGGACTGGCGTACGGCGACTACGACGCGATCGCGGGCCTGGCGGGAGAGGGGCGCAGCCTCCTGCTGGCGGCCGACCACGGCGACGAGCGGTGCGTACCGGCCCTCGACGATGTCCTGCAATTTCTCGTCGGCATCAGCCACCCCGTCCGTCTTGACGGCCCCGGCCACCCCGGCCACCCCGGCCGCCCCGGCCACCCCCGCCGCTCCGGCCACCCCGTGGAAGAAGACGGCATCCAGGTGCCGGGATGGTGGTGCGCACCCGACCGGTACCTCGTCCCGCGCGACCGCCAGGAGTTCCCGAGAGGTGACTTCAACGTCGGTGTCGCCCACGGGATCTGCGGCCCGCTCGCCCTGCTGTCACTGGCCCACCGCTCCGGGCACCGGGTACCGGGGATACCGGACGCCATCCGGCGGATGGCCGACTGGGTGCGGAGCATCGGCTACACCGACGGCCACGGCATGCAATGGCCCGGCCGGGTCGCCTTTCCGGGCCGCCCCGGAGAGCCTTCCCGGCGCCGCTCCTCCGCGCAGGCGGGGGCCCGCAGCAGAGAGGGCTGGTGCTACGGGACATCCGGCATCGCCTGGAGCCTCCACCTGGCCGGGCAGGCGCTCGGCGACCACCGGATGACAGCACTGGCCGAGGAGGCGATCGGCGCCCTCGCACTTCGCGGCCACGACGGGCCGGCGTCCGACGACCCGGGCCTCTGCCACGGCCGTGCGGGCGTTCTCCACACCACCGTCCGCATGGCCGCCGCCACCGGACGCCCCGCGTTGTGGGCGGCGGCGGACGCCCTCGCCCGGGAGCTCATCGCGAAATTCGACGAGCGAACTCCCTTCGGCTACACCCAGGTTCTGCCGCCCGCACCCTCGCAGTCCGCGTCTTCGCAGAGCGCCGCGCACCGCGTCCACCACCCCGGACTGCTGGACGGCGCCACCGGAATCGCCCTCGTACTGGCCGACTACGCCGACGCCCGCCGGGGAGCCGCCCCCGCCGAGCGCAACGGCTGGGACGCGGCGCTGCTGATGGGCTGAAGGGACGGCGGCGGTGCGGTCACACGTCCTGGAACCCGCCGGGCGTCGGCCGGACCTCAAAACCAGTGAGCCCCTGCGGCTCTTCCTCATGGACGGACACGGTGTTGACGGTCGCCATGGGAGGCCCCTCGTGCGCCCAGTCCACCAGTTTCCGTACGTGCTCGGGCTCCCCCTCGAACACGGCCTCCACCGTCCCGTCGGACAGGTTGCGTACCCAGCCGGCCACACCGTGCTCGTCGGCCAGGCGTCGGCAGGTGTCGCGGAAGAACACCCCTTGCACGTCTCCGGAGACCACCACCCGTCTGCGCATCATCCGTGCCTCACCTCGTTCGCTCGCCCCGGCGGTACGAGCGCAGATATATCCCGCCCCCGCGGTCAGCGGGCGGAGCCACGCCCGGACGGCGTACGGCTCACGGAGCGTCCGGTGGCCGACACGGCGCGGGCAAAGTGGACGGCGTCGAGGACGGCGGCCCCGCCCGTGTCGTTGTTGAAGTAGGTGTGGACATCGGCCCGCTCCGGCCAGGTGTCAGCGATGCGTCGTGCCCAGGTGGTGAGTGCCTGCCTGCCGTAACGCGGCCCGGGTTCCGCACGGCCCCCGTGGAAGCGCAGATACCCCCAGTCGGCGGTACGCCAGAGGGGCGTCACGGGCCGCGAGCCCCGGTCCGCCCAGCACAGCGCGGCACCGCGGCGCTCCAGGACGGCGCGGATCTCCGGGGTCCACCAGGAGCTGTGGCGGGGTTCGACCGCCACTCGGGCACCAGCCGGGAAACAGCCCAGGCAGGCGTCGAGCAGCCCGGCGTCCGCGGGCAGCGTGGGCGGCAGTTGGAGCAGGACGGGCCCGAGACGGGGGCCCAGGGCGGCGGCGCGCGACATCAGCCGCCCGACCGGCTCCTGCGGATCCCGCAGCCGCTTGATGTGCGTCAGATAGCGGCTCGCCTTGACGGCCATCACGAACCCGTCGGGGGTGCGGTCCCGCCAGTTGGCGAAGGTCTTCTCCTCGGGCAGCCGGTAGAAGGCGGCATTGCTTTCGACGGTGGCGAACTGCCGCGCGTACTCCTCGAGCCAGAGCCGCTGCGGCTCGTCATGCGGGTAGAGGACGCCGCGCCAGTCCTTGTACTGCCAGCCGGACGTCCCGACGAGGACGGTCATGACCGGATCCCTGCCCGGTCCGGGTCGGCGGCTATCAGCCGGGCAGCAGCAGTCAGCCGGGCAGCGGCTGTCAGCCGGGGCTCGTCCGATCAGGTGGCGTCACCCGGCCCACCGCCCGGACAGGAAGGTGAGGGCGAAGACCGTCATCAGCGGCGCCGCGAGGCAGACGTACACGGTTTTCACGCGCGGCTCGCGCAGGCTCCATCCGGCCAGGAGGACCCACAGGGGCCACCACAGGAGGGTGGCGCGGGGTATGGAGGTGTACCAGTACGAGGTGCCCAGGGCCCACAGGCTGAGCCCGACGTAGACGGCCTCCGGCCAGCGGCGCCGCCGGACCAGCACCCAGGCGAGCACCAGGCCGACGACCATGGCGAGGAGTTCGGCCTGGGACATCAGGGCGTACCCGGTGGGCAGTGACTCGGCGAAGGCGGCATGCCAGGTGTTCCGCCAGGCTTCCCAGGGGGCGTGGAAGTCGCGGTACCAGCCGCGTTCTTCGGCGTGCTTCCAGGCCATCCAGTCGCCGGTGTGCATCCGGAGATACCCGCTGTAGACGAGGGGCGGCAGTGCGGGGAGCGCCAGCCACGGCAGTGCGCGCCACTGGCGGCGGGTGCGGACGGTGACGGCGAAGTGGACGGCGAGGGCGGCGGCGAGGAAGAGACCGCTGACCCGGACGGCGGTGGCCAGCGCGGCCAGGGCGGCAGCGGCGGGCCAGTTCTGCCGCTGGGCGGCGAGCCAGGCCGGCAGCGCGAGCGCGAGGAAGAGCGCTTCGGTGTACCCCGCCGCCAGGAATATCGCGCACGGTGACAGCAGCAGGAAGAAGACGGCGCGGCGCCCGGCGCGCTCGTCGGGCAGGTGCAGCCGGGCGATCCGGGCGAGCGCCAGGACAGCGACGGCGCCGGCGACGAAGGAGATCAGCAGGCCTGCGGTGGCCCAGTGCGGGATGACGGTGTGGACGGCCCGCAGGAGGAGGGGGAAGCCCGGGAAGAAGGCCTCCCTGTTGTCCCAGCCGTTCCTCCACGGCCCGGCCTGACCGGGGAAGTAGCCCTCGCTGGCGATGTGCAGGAAGTGCCCCCAGTCCCAGCGCTGCCACGTCTCGAGGGCGTCAGCGGCGTGATGGGTCGCACGGTCGTCGGGGAACAGCCACCGGGTGCAGTAGGCGGTGGTCCAGATCCCGACCCGGGTCAGCAGATACAGCCACAGCACCTCACGGTCGGCGGGCCCGGGGACGTAGCGTCGTCGGCGGGATTCCGGCCCCGGCCGGCGGGTCGGACGCGGGCGGGTCGGACGCGGGCGGGTCGGAGGCGAGTGGCCGGCCGGGCCGGTGTCGCCTGCTGTGCCGCCGCCCGGGGCAGCCGTGCCACCCGGGAGCGTCGTACCGCCCCCGATCGTCGTGCCGGTGGTGCGCGCCGGCGCCGAGAGGGCCCGAGGTCCGGCAACGGGGCTGGTGGCGAGCGGCGGATGCGTCCGGCGCAGACGGGGCGACGAAGCGGGCATGACGGGAGCTCCTGCTGTGGTTGCGGGCGTGCGGGACCGCCCGGCGGCCGGACCGCCGGGTCAGGGTGCGGAGGGGTCAGCGCGGGGGCGCGGTGGACGGAGGGGACGTGCGGTGCGTGGCGGTGGCGGACGCCCCTGGGACTCCCTGGCTGGTCCGGGGCGGCGCGGTGGCGGGCGGTGTGCCCGGTGTGGTCCGGCCGGGAATGGGGGTACTGGTCACCGGCGACGTACTGCGGGGCGGCGTCGGTGCGGGTTTCGGGGTGGCACTCGGCCGGGAGGGAGACGGGGTGACGGCCGGAACCCCGGTACTCGGGCTGCCGGGCAGCAGTGCGACGGCGGCCGCACCGGTACCGGCGAAGACCAGGCAGGCACCGGCGGCGAGCGTGGCGATCCGACGCCGGCGCAGCCGCTCCCCGCGCCGCGCGACGAGCTCGACCGGTGCACAACGCGCACGGGACTGCCCGGTGGAGGCCGCTTCCTGGAACAACGACCGCAGCAGATCATGGGGTTCAGGCACCGGGTGCCTCCTCAATACGCGGGTCCTGCAGACGAAGGGAGAGTGCCGTCCGGCCCCTGACCAGATGGGTCTTGACGGTGCTGGCGGACAGCCCGGTCTCGAGGGCGATCTGCTCCACGGTCAGGTCGCACACGTAGTGCAGCGTCATGGTCCGCCGCTGATTGGCGGGCAGTTGCCGCAGCGCCGCCACCAAGGCCACCGATTCGGGCCCGGGGCCCTCGACATGCGGCGGGGCGCCGCTGCGCTGCCAGGCATCCGCGGCACGGCGCCGTACGCGCCACCGGCTCACCGCCAGGCGCCACGCGACCGTACGGATCCAGGCCTCGGGCTGACCGTTCCGGTCGAGCTGACGCCGCCGGCTCCAGCCCCTGGCGAACGCCTCCTGCACCACGTCCTGCGCCTCGTGCTGATCGCCGAGCATCACGTACAGCTGCCCGGTCAGCCGGGCGACCGTCTGCGCGTAAAACTCTTCGAACTCCTCGACGGTCAACAGCCACTCCCCGGTTCTTTTCGGTCTCCCCCCGCATACGCCTGGCGCGCGGCATCCGGTCGACACAGAACGCAAAGTTCCGGGGTGACGGTCATCACAGACCGTGGCTCACGGGCATCCGGCACCGCCGGCCACCGGCCCGGCCCGGCCCGGCCCGGCCCCGGAGTCATGCGACCACCCGCGCTCCGGCCACCCCGCTTCCCGCTTTCCCCTCCTCCTGGTGAATCGGTGTCCGGGAGCCGGTCAGCGGGGCACCCGTGCCGCCGTGGCGTGCCGCGACGATCTCGGCGGCGATGGACAGTGCGGTCTCCTCGGGGGTGCGGGCGCCGAGGTCGAGGCCGATCGGGGAACGGAGGCGGGCCAGTTCGGGGGCGGTGACGCCGGCTTCGCGGAGTCTGCGGTTGCGGTCCTCGTGAGTACGGCGTGAGCCCATGGCGCCGACGAAGGCGACCGGCAGCCGCAGGGCCTCCTGCAGGAGGGGGATGTCGAATTTGGCGTCGTGGGTGAGCACGCACAGGACCGTGCGGCCGTCGGTCTCGGTGCGCTGGAGGTAACGGTGGGGCCAGTCGACCACGATGTCATCGGCCTCCGGGAAGCGGGCCCGGGTGGTGAAGACGGGGCGGGCGTCGCACACGGTGACGTGGTAGCCGAGGAACTTGCCCGTACGGACCAGGGCCGCGGCGAAGTCGATGGCGCCGAAGACAATCATGCGGGGCGGCGGCACACTCGACTCGACGAACAGCGTCAGGTCGGCCGCGCAGCGCGATCCGTCCTCCGAGACCGCGAACGTGCCGGTGCGGCCCGTGTCCAGCATGGCGCGGCTCTCCGCCACCGCCGCACGGTCCAGCTCCGGATGCCCGTCGAGTCCCCCTTCGTAGGAGCCGTCGGGGCGTATGAGCAGTGCTCTGCCCAGGAGTTCGGCCGGTCCCCGGGCCACACGGGCGACCGCCGCCGGCTCCCCCCGGGCGGCCGCCGCGAGCGCCGCGGCGAACACCTTCCTGCCCGGTGTGTCCGCCCGCACGGGTGTGACCAGGACCTCGATCGCCCGCCGCAGGTCAGTCCCACCGCGAAGGCGTCCTCGGCGCTGTAGCCGAACTCCTCCAGGACCGTCCCGCCGTCCTGGAGTGCCTGGGCGCACAGGTCGTACACGGCTGCTTCCACACACCCCCCGGAGACCGATCCGATGGCCACGCCCCGGCTGTCGACGGCGAGGGCAGCGCCCGGGCTGCGCGGCGCGCTGCCGGAGACGGCCACGACGGTGGCCACGGCGAAGTCCCGGCCCTCCGCCGTCCATCGGTTCAACTCGTCGGCGATGTCCAGCATCTCGCTCTCCTCGTGGTGTGCAGGTCATGGTGTGCAGGCCCTGCACGAAGGCCCGTTCGTTGCGGAGTGGACGTCATCGAGCCCGGACGCCCGTGTGCGACGGCACCGAGCACGCACGTCCGTGCAGAACGGGAGCCGAACCGGGACGCCCGTGCAGGACTGCAACCGAACCCGGACGCCCGGGAAAGACCGGAGAGCCCGGACGCCCGTGCAGGACCGGAGCCGAGCCCGGACGTCCCTGTGGGCTCAGCCGGCTCCGTTGTTCCCGATCCCGACTCCCGCCAGCAGGACACGGTCCGGACGGATCGGCAGGTTCCGGTGGCGTACACCGGTCGCGTGCCAGACCGCGTTGGCGATGGCCGCCGCGGCTCCCACGATCCCGATCTCGCCGATGCCCTTGATCCCGACCGGGTCGTCTTCGTCCGGGTCGTCCACCCAGTCCGCTTCGATGAGCGGTACATCGGCGTGCGCGGCGAAGTGGTAGCCCGCGAGGTCGGCGCCGACGTGGCCGCCCGACGCCGGATCCCTGACCGCCTCCTCGTGCAGCGCCATGGAAAGGCCCCAGGTCATACCGCCGATGAATTGGCTGCGTGCGGTCAGCGGATTGATGATCCGGCCCGCGGCGAAGATGCCGAGCATCCGTCGTACGCGTACCTCACCGCTGGTGACGTCCACCGCGACTTCGGCGAACTGCGCCCCGTAGGAGTGCCGTTCCTTCTTCGCCAGCGCGCCGATGGCCTCGCCGGTGTCCGCCCGTGCCGTGATCCCTTGCGGCGGGATGACCCCACCCAGGGCCAGTTGTTCCTTCAGCCCGCGCACCGCGAGCGTGATGGCCCAGCCCCAGGAGCGGGTGCCCATCGATCCGCCGGCGACCATCGCGGGGCCGAAGTCGCTGTCCGCGATCCTTATGCGGATGCGCGCCGGCTCCACCCCCAGCGCGTCCGCGGCGATCAGGGCCAGCGCGGTCCGTGCGCCGGTCCCGACGTCCGCCGCGGTGATCCGTACGGTGAACGTGCCGTCCGCCTCGGCCGTCACGGCCGCCGTGGACGGGGCGGCCGCCGAGGGAAAGGTGGACGCAGCCGTGCCGGTGCCCAGCAGCCAGCGTCCTTCGCGGCGGGTGCCGGGGCGTGGGTCCCGGCCCGCCCAGCCGAAGCGTGCGGCACCCTCCTGAAAGCAGGCCAGCAGATTACGGCTGCTGAACGGCAGACCGGAGAGGGGTCCCACCTCCGGTTCATTGCGTACCCGCAGCGCGATCGGGTCCATATCGCACTTCTCGGCGAGCTCGTCGAGCGCGGACTCCAGGGCGAACGAGCCCGGGGCCTTGCCCGGCGCACGCATCCAGCTCGGTGTCGGCACATCGAGCGGTACGACACGGTCGACGGTGTGGTGCGCGTCCGCGTCGTACAGCACCCGTCCGAACTGCGCGCTCCGCTCGACGAATTCATGGACGGTCGAGGTGAGGCACTGCGCCTGGTGGTCGAAGGCGCGCAGCCGCCCGTCGGTGTCGGCGCCGAGTCTGACCCGCTGCACCGTGGGGCTCCGGTAGCCGATGACGGAGAACATCTGCCGTCGGGTCAGTACGACCCGGACGGGGCGGTGGAGAACGGTTGCCGCCATGGCGGCGAGCACCACATGCGGACGGGTCGCCTTCGCCCCGAAGGCGCCGCCGACGTGCTCGGACCGCACCCGCACCGAGGCCGGATCGAGCGAGAACAGCTTCGCCAGCTCCTCCGAGACGAACCTGCTGCCCTGGTTGGAGTCGACGACTTCGAGCCGGCCGCTGTCCCAGCGCGCCATCGCCGCATGCGGCTCCAGCGGGCTGTGATGCTCTTCCGGGGTGCTGTATTCCGCGTCCACGACCACGGAGGACGCGGCCAGCTCGGCCGCCAGGTCCCCCTTCTGCGTCTCCGTCGGCGTGCCGGGGGAACCATCCGGTGTGCGCACCCCCGGTCGTCCGGGGGAGAAGGCGATGTCGTGCGGCTCCTCGTCGTAGTGGACCACCAGAGTTTCGGCGGCTTCCCTGGCCTGCTCGGAGGTTTCGGCGACGACCAGCGCGACCGGCCAGCCGGCGTGCGGCACACGGTCGTGCTGGAAGACCTGAAGGATCGGCTCGGCCGTCCCGAAGCCATTGGTGTAGTCACCGTTGAGTCGCGGGGCGTTGCCGTGGTGCAGGACGGCGAGGACACCGGGCATGGCGAGTACGGGGCCGGACTCCACGGAGCGGAGGCGGCCGCGGGCGATGGTGGACAACACCAGCCATCCGTGGGCGAGTTCGGCGAAGGGGATCTCACCCGCGTAGCGTGCGGCCCCGGTGACTTTGTCCCGGCCCTCCAGACGGGTGTGGGCGGTGCCGGAGGCCGGCGTCACCGCGAGGCTTTCCGTCGTCGTGGTCATCGGGCGGCCTCCTCGGCGAGTTCGGACAGCACGGCCACGACGAGGTTGCGCATCAGGGTCACCTTGTATCCGTTGTGGGGCAGCGTCCGGGCGGCCGACAGTTCGGCATCCGCGGCGGCGGCGAAGGCGTCGGCGCTCGCCGGTCCCCCGGTCAGCACCCGCTCGGCTTCCCGGGCCCGCCACGGCCGGGACGCCACCGCCCCGAAGGCGAGACGGACCTCGTGGACGGCTCCCTCCCGGACATCGAGGGCGGCGGCGATCGAGCCGATGGCGAACGCGTACGACGCGCGCTCACGCACCTTCCGGTAGCGGGAGACCGCGGCAACGGGGGCCGGCGGCAGGGTGATGCCGGTGATCAGCGCACCGGGCGGCAGCGCCGTCTCCAGATGCGGGGTCGCGCCCACCGGACGATAGAACTCCGCCAGTGGCAACTCCGCCGGTCCGTCCGCCGTTTCGTACCGGACGACGGCATCGAAGGCGGTGAGGGCCACCCCCATATCCGACGGGTGGATGGCCACACAGTGTGCGGAGGCGCCCAGGATTGCGTGGTTGTGGTGTTCGCCCTCGATGGCGGGACAGCCGCTGCCGGGATCCCGCTTGTTGCACGGCTTGGTCGCATCGGTGAAGTAGCCACAGCGGGTGCGCTGGAGCAGATTCCCGCCGACCGTGGCCATATTGCGCAACTGCCCCGAGGCGCCGGACAGGATGGCCTGCGCCAACGCCGGGTAGCGGCGCCGCACTTCGGGATGGGCGGCGAGCTCGCTGTTGGTGACGGTCGCGCCGATGCGCAGACTGCCGCCGGCCCCGGCCTCGATCCGGTCGAGGGGGAGGTCCCGTACGTCGATGAGCAGCGCGGGCCGCTCCACCCCGGCCTTCATCAGGTCGACGAGATTGGTGCCACCACCGAGCGCGCGCGCCTCGGGATCGGAGCCGAGCAGGGCGACCGCGCCGGGGACGTCGAACACGCGCTGATAACCGAACTCCCTCATGCCGTCACCTCCGCGTCGCCCGCGTTGCCCGCGCCGTCCGCTTCGCCCGTGCCGGCAGCCGCGGAGGGGCCGTCTTCCTGCCGCGGGCCGGGTGGGGCAGACGCCGCACCGGCCCGCGCCGCCTGCGCGACCGCCTGCACGATCGACACATAGGCGCCACAGCGGCACAGGTTGCCGCTCATCCGCTCCCGGATCTCATCGGCGGTGAGCGGCGGCACCCCCGCCTCGGGCCGTACGTCCGCACTCACGGCACTCGGCCAGCCCGCCGCATGCTCCTCGATCACCGCGATCGCGGAGCAGATCTGACCCGGTGTGCAGTAGCCGCACTGATAGCCGTCCAGATCGAGGAACGCCTGCTGCACCGGATGCAGTTGCTCGCCCTCCGCCACGCCCTCGATGGTGGTGATCACGCGCCCCTCGGCGGCCACCGCGAGCTGCAGGCACGCGACGGCCCGGCGTCCGTCGAGCAGGACCGTACAAGCGCCGCACTGGCCGTGGTCACAGCCCTTTTTGGTACCTGTCAGATCGAGGTGCTCGCGCAGTGCGTCGAGGAGAGTGGTGCGGTGGTCGACGGGCAGCGTGTGTTTCTCGCCGTTGATGTTCAGGGTGATGGCGCTGGACGTCGATAGGGCCATGGTTCAGCCTTCTTTCGCGTATGGGAGGCGCGGTGGGCGTCGGGGCGTGGGCCCCGAGGCCGACGTGGCCGGCCCGGAGGCCGAGCGGTCCCTGTCCCTCGGGAGCCGGAGCGCCGGACGACGGAGCATCCCGGGGACAGTTCGGAAGACGGTGGAGGAAGAGGCGGCAGGGTGCGGGCGGCGCCGGTTCGGAGCGCCGGCGGCGAAGGCGCTGGACGGTAGGCAGGTCACAGTGGCCACCGGTCGTCCACACCGGCCGAATCTGCCGCTATGGTGGACCTAAGCGGACAACTGTCCATTACCTTCACAACGTACCGGACAACTGTCCGGTTAGCAAGGCCGGCCCTCGCTGATTTCCGGAAGGAGGACGAGTGCAGCAGAAAAAGGACGCGCCCCTGCGCTCGGACGCGCAACGGAATCGCGAACGCATCCTGGAAGTCGCGCTGGAGGAGCTGACCCAGTCGGCCGATGCCCCGCTGAGCTCCATCGCGAAGAAGGCCTGCGTCGGACAGGGGACCTTCTACCGCCACTTCCCCAACCGCGAGTCTCTGGTCCTGGAGGTCTACCGCTACGAAGTCCAGCAGGTCGCCGACACCGCGGCCCAGTTGCTGGCGACCCGTACGCCCGACCAGGCCCTGCGGGAGTGGATGGACCGCCTCGCCCAGTACGCCATGGCCAAGGCCGGCCTGGCCGACGCGATGCGCAGGGCCACCAGCGAGCAGAACGCCCTGGCCGGTCTGGGGCACGGCCCCGTCACCTCGGCCGTCAGCCTCCTGCTGCAGGCGAACGAGGAGGCCGGAACCATCCGTCCGGGCGTGACCCCCGACGACTTCGTACTCGCCATCGCCGGCCTCTGGCAGCTCGACCCCCACGGCGACTGGCAGTCGCGCGCCGGACGACTCCTGGACCTGGTCATGGACGGACTGCGGGCCGGCGCTCCCGGCGCGTGACCCACGCACACCCGCCCGCCGCGAGCCGCATCGCCACCCAGGCCACCCCCAGGCCGCCCCCAGGCCCCCCACCCCGGCGCGACTGCCGCCCGCGACGTCGCCCCCGAGAAGCACCATGCCGCCGGCACCGCATCGCAGGCCTGGCCAGTAACTGCCGGTAAGTGATCACTCTCACTCAGCAGCCGACCCGTCCGCAGCCCATACCGGTCTCCCGAGTGCCATCATCCCTACCGGTGCGGGGTGCAGCGGATCCCGCGCCGACTGAAATGGCAGCGACAGCACAGGAGTTGGCATGGCATCAGCGTGGTGGCGGTGGGTTGTGCCCAAACAGGCGGGCGCCGGGGCGAGTGCCGTTCCCAGCAGGCCGGGGGCAGTCCGTCGCCCGATCACGGCGAGACGTTTAGCAGCGAGGCAATCCGCGACGAGGCGCTTGGCGTCAAGGCGTCTCACCACAGTCACTGCGGTCGGCGTACTTCTCGGCCAGCTCCTCGGCGGACTGCCCACCGCCGCGCAGGCCAGCGCCTTGCCGGGATCGGCGTTCCCCCTCGTCCTCGACGTGGACCTGACGCCGAATCCGGTGTGCAGCGGAGCCGTCCACGGCCGGGTGCAGGTCTACGACCCCGCCGCGGCCAGGGCCGGAGCGACCGTGGAATGGCGCGTGCGCGCCGGTGAGAAGCAACTGGCCGGCGGACGCCTCGCCATGTTTGCCCCTGTCGGCAGAGCAGAGTTCAGCATCCCCTTCGACCAGGTGCCCGCGGCCGAGACCGCTCTGCAGGTCGACGCCCGCCTCGCCGCCTCGTCCGGGAGCCCTGCCCCCGGACACTACGGAAAGGTCTGGCGGGACACGGTGCGCCGGGGGTGCGATCCGGTGCGGGTGGCATCCGTCGGTGACTCCGTGGTCTGGGGGCAGGGCCTGGACCACGACCAGAAGTTTCCTTATCTGACGGGTCAGTTGCTCGGCGGGGAGACCGGTCGGGGCCATCAGAACATGGACTATTCGATCTCCGGCGCGGTGCTCGACGCGCCCGATCTGCCCGCGGGCAACGACGACGCGGCCTGTCTGCGCACGACGGAGAAGCAGGACCCGGACGGCGACGGGGAGATGGAGTTCGGCGAGGTCACCCGGCAAACGCCGGACGTGTTCTGCCAATTGGAAAAGGCGGGCGCACAGGCACGGGCGGGCGGCTACGGTCTCGATCTGGTCGTGATCAACGGGTGCATCAACGACCTCGATCCCTTCTTCGGCCTCGGCGTCGGCATCACCCCCGGCTCGGAGAAGGTGCCCGAGGCGGTCAAGCGCGAGTGCTCCGGCATCGGCGCGGCACCGGAGAACCCGGCCAAGGACGTCCCCTACTTCAGCGGCGCGAAGGTCGGATACGGCGGACGCGGGATGCAGGCGGCGATCGAGAAGGCCCATTCCCTGCCGGGGCGGCCGAAGGTGATCGTGGCCGATTTCTACTATGCGCTGAGCCGCAGCAGTTCGCCGGTCCCGGTGCGAACCTGCTCGACTCCGGGAGTCGCCGGGACGCGGCTGACTTCCTGCAGGGGAGCCCTCGGCAGGGTGGCCGAGCGCTATGAGCAGTACACACAACTCGCCAATGCCGCCTACCGCCAAGCGGCGTCCGCGGCCAACAAGGCGTCCACGGACGGTCCGTACGCGGTTGCCGCCGACGGACTGTTCACCGTGGACAATGCCGTTCTCGCCCGGGACTCCAAGGTCTGGGGCACTCCGGTGAGCGACCCGGCGTTCCCACTGCGCACGCGGGCCTGCCCCGAGCTCAGCCCGACCCCGGCGCAGTGTCTGACCGCGGCCGTCGCGCACCCCGACATCGAGGGCGCCCGGCAGTACGCCGACGCCTTTCTCCTCAACCCGCAGGTCCGCGACTGGTTCCACCTCCCCCGGCAGGGCCCCCGGGCGCAACTGAACGTCCCGGAGCACGCCCCCGTCGGCAGTGAGGTGCGCATATCGGCGACGGTGAACGGAAAACCGCCCGCCACCGGGTACCACTACCACTGGTACTTCGGCGACGGTACGCAACGGGAGACGAACGAAGCGGCCGTCACCCATGCCTACGACCGTAAGGGACCCTGGCTACCACGCCTCGTGATGACCGGTCAGGACGGACGGAAGTCCCTGGTCGAGGCCACCGGGGACCTCACCGCGGACTGACGGCTCCGTCTCCGGGGGGGGCGGCTCGCCGGCACGGCCTGCGGGCCACGCGGGCCGCCCCTTGCCACGACCGCGCCGCGAGGCGCGAGCTCACGTGCTGATGTCACGCAGTTCGCGTGAGGAGAGTTCGCCCGCCGTGTCCCCGACGGCGCCGCATCACACGACCGGGCCGCTTCCGCGTTCCCCGCGCAACGCGCCCCGGCACCCTGGGTGCCGGGGCGCTCTCCCGAGAAGCGACTCGGTGCGCGGCCGTGGGCAGTAGTCGTGGACAGTGGCCGTGGGCAGTGGCCGTGGGCAGTGGTCATGCCGGCTGTCCCCACGGCCGCGCTGTCGGTTCAGCGGACGTGCACCGTCACCACGTCAGAGGCGTGCAAGCGCACGGGCTTCTGGTCGTGCGGGCTGGTCAGGCCGTACAGCACCGCACGGAACTTCAGGTCGCCGCGGCGCGCGGACGTGCCGTGCGCAGTGACCCGCGCATCGCCGTCGACCGCGGGGCTGCAGGTCTCCTGGTGCCACCCTTCGCCGAAGCCGTTCTCCTCCAGGCACAGCTGATGCAGGAAGCCGGCGCTGTCATCGTCGCCGTGCGCCTTGACCGTGATGGTCTTGCCGACCTGCGCCGTGCGCGGCGCCGTGATGTCCACGTCGCCCTTCGCGAACGCCGGCCCGGCGGCCAGAGCCACTGAGGCCAGACCCAGCGCACCGATCACCGCCGCACGGCCGCCCCGCGTCTTGATCCCGGTCTTCTTCGTCCTGGTCATGGACTTCCCCTCCCGCGGGTCCCCCACCTGGGAAGACCCGCCCTTCGCGAAGGCGCCCGGTGCGCCTCGCCGCCCCTCCAGATGAGGCGGCCGCCCCGCGCGTTGCTCCTGACCCGGCATCGTTACGAATTCCCGACATAATTCGGTAACCGGCGCCTGATCCCCACAACAGGTGCCAAATGGCTTCTTGGAGGCGCTGAAGGCGGCCCGGCGTCCCATGGAGCGGGACGCCTTCCCGCACAGTCGCCTGGTCCCGAGCGAGCCGCATCACCCCTTCTCCGCATTACTTGGACCGGTGATTCGCTGCAGCGGCTCCGGCTCCAGCAAGTGCTCCAGGTTCTTCCTGGCGATCTGCTTGCGGAACTCCCCCTCGTAGGAGGGATCACCGGAGTCGTGCATGACCTCGGTCGTCCAGACTGCAGATGCCTGCTGCCGCCATGTGTGGTCCAGGCAGGTGTCGGAGTAGCTGTCGAGCAGACTGGAATCGTGGTTCTCGACCTGGTGAATGACTGCGCGAGCGAGCACATCGGCATCGTGGAGGGCGAGACTCATCCCCTGTGCGCTCATCGGTGAGATGAGATGTGCCGCGTCCCCGAGAAGGTAGAGCGTGCCGTAGCTCATGGGGCTGAAGACCACTCCGCGCAGCGGCACGACCTGCTTGCTGGTGATCGGCCCCCTGGGGGTTACCGGCTCGCCGAAGCGAGCGTCCAGTTCGTTCCAGATACGGTCGTCCGGCCATTGCTCGATGGTGTCGGTGAGCGGGCACTGCAGGTAGAGACGACTGGCGCTCGGGCCGCGGGTGATCTGAGCGGCGAAGCCGCGGGAGTGCACTGCCAGCACGGCCGGCGGATCCGCGGGCACCTCGGTCATGACGGTCAGCCAGGCGTACCCGAACTCGTGGGTGGAGCAGCTGAGGCTGTCATCGGGGATGGCCGTCCGGCTGACACCACGGAAGCCGTCGCTGCCGGCGACGACGTCACAGCTGACGGTCTTGGTCGAGCCGGCGGCGTCCCGGTAGCGCACCAGAGGGTTAGCGGTGTCGATGTCGTGCAGGGAAACGTCTTCGGCTCCGAAGCGCAGATCGCCACCGTCGCGGAGGAAGACCTTGATGAGGTTCTGGACGAGGACCTGCTGGGGGCAGAACACGCCGTCGGCATCCTCCGAGTCGTCATCCCTTCTCCACCGCCGCATTTCCCCCTCGACCAGCAGCGGCACACCCGAATCGGAGGCACCGTGGCTGGGGCCCTCGACGGCCTCGGCCAGTCCCCACTCGTGCAGCCGGCGGACCCCGCCGGCGTCGAGAGCTCCGGCCCTCTGCCGCTTCTCCACGTAGTCACGACTGTGCCTTTCCAGAACGATGCAGGAAATTCCCTTCCGCAGAAGGAAGTTGCCGAGTGCGAGTCCGGCGACCCCGCCTCCCACGATGACGACGGTTGCATTCTTGCCGGTTCGGGTCATGTGTTTCGAGCTCCTTGCAGATGGCGAGGCCGGACCTGCCTGAGCGTGAACGCCTGTGCCGCCGAGATGGTGTGGCGTACTGACCACCACTGTGAAACTCGACCACAGGGGCACTCAACCGGTAAATGGACAGCCAATGCCGCCAACCCGCCAACCTGCCACACCCCGATATACGCCGCGCGGCCGCCGGTGACGCGTCCGCCGGTGACTCCTGCCGCTACGAAAGCGCGCGGCTGGTGCGTAGATCTGCCTGGTAGCTGCCCGGGGTCTGGCCGACGACCGAGTGGAAGGCGTCGATGAAGCTGGAGGGGTTCGACCACCCGCATGCCATCGCTGTATCGGTGACCGACCTGCCGTTGGTGAGGTGGCCCAGGGCGTGGTGGATGCGAAGCGTGGTGCGCCACTGGTGGAAACTCATGCCGAGTTCGGTGTGGAACAGGCGACTCAGGGTGCGTTCGCTGGCTCCCGCAGCGCGTCCCAGCTCGGCCAGAGTCGCAGACCGCGCAGGATCGGCGTGCAGGAGACCGGTGACGGTGCGCAGCCGGTCGTCGCTGGATTCGGGCAGGTGCAGCGATTGCTCGGGAGTGTCACAGAGCTCGTCGATGACCACGGCGAGCAGGCGTTTGCGGGCGCCGGGGCGGACCTCTGGCCGCTGGCCGGTGAGCACCAGGACGGCCTCGCGCAGCAGTGGACCGACGGCGAACACGCTGGGGTGGCCCACGAGTTCGCCGCACAGGTCGATCGGGATGGTCAGGAGACGGACGTCGGTACGGCCGTAGAAGCGGTGGGAGTGGGCGAAACCGGGTGGCGTCCACGTCACCCGGTTGGCCGGGGCGACCCAGGTTCCGCGCTCGGTCGTGGTGGCCAGTGTCCCGGCGGCTGCGTAGACGAGCTGCCCCTGGTCATGGGTGTGGGGGTCGAGATGGTAGCCGTGCGGCAGCCACCCAGCGCCACTGGGCGTGGGCTGCGGTTCCGAGGGCCCCAGAGGGGGCTGGCAGGTTTTCAGCATCAACTGACAGTCTGCCGGTGGTGCGTCACCCTGGTTCAGCGGCCGGCTCGGAGAAAGCAGGGCGGGCTGATCCGGCGGGCGTTGAGCCCACGCCGATCAACCGACAACCCCAGGCAGGGCACCTCCCGTGCGGCCCGGCTGGTCAGCGACCCGAATCCGGTACCTCGCGTGGGGCGGACGGAGCCTGGTCTCCGGGCCGAGAGACCCAGCCGACGGTGGCGGCCAGAGTGCGCAGGACGGTGGCGCCGGCGAACACGGCCGAGGAGACCGGCCGTCCCATCCATCGCGTCAGATCACCTCGCAGGTCGGGATCGACCTCGACGGTCACCCGGAGGTATCTGTTCTGCAGCGTGGTGACCTCGGTGGACCGAGGTGCCGGGACATCATCCTGCCCGCGCCGCAATGCCGCCCGGTAGCTCTCCTTGCGCCGGCTCATGCTGCATCCTCACGTTTGATCAGTTCCTCCGCGAAGTCCATGTACGCCGACCCCTTGGCCTGGACCGGGTTCCCGAAAGACTGGGCGTAGAGGTCGAGCCGCGCGATCTGGGTGTGCAGCACCTCGAAGCCTTGCTCGGTGAGTGCCTCGCGAGCGTCCGCATCGGGCCCGGTGCGCGTGGCATCGGGACGGTTGGTGCGGTTGAGCAGCACCGCCGAGCGGGCCGGCTCGGCACGCAGGGACTGCACGTCCGTCATCTCACCCCGGATGGGGGCCATCCGGTCCAGTTCGATGGGGGCGGGGGTCACGGGCACGATCCACTCGCCGGCGTACCTCATGATGCTGCGGGTGATGCGGGGATGGTCCTCCAGCTGGGGCGCATCGAGCACGACGGCCTGCCGGTCGCCGAGGAAGTCGTTCACGCGGCGGTGGACGTCCCCCACCGGCAGGGCGATCACCGGAAACGGAAAACCACCGGCCAGCTCGCTCCACCGCAGCGCGGAAGCGGCCGGGTCACCGTCGATCAGCAGCGGCGTCATGCCCGACTCATAAAGCGCGTGGGCCAGCCAGACAGCACTCGTCGTCTTTCCGACGCCGGGCTTGAGATTCACGAACGCACAACTCAGGGGCACGAGAACGGACAATAACGGGCGCGATCGTCCAGTTCCGGTCGGCACGAGGGCGTGGCCTCGTGGTTCACCCGCAAGCAGTGAGAAACGCCGGACACGGCACACCGAGGCCAGTCGCGCCCCTGCCAGGTCGGCGAGCAGTTTCTCCGGGGCGGCCTGGCGGAGTTCACCGAGCCGGGAGTGGGGTCATTCCTCCAGTGCTGCCGCCATGCGGTCGAGGTCGGCGAGGAGCGCTGCCAGGCGCCGCGTCGGGATCGCTTCGACCATGCGCTCTTCGACGGCGTAGACGGCGGCCTGGACCGCGACCAGACGCGCGGTGCCCTCCTCGGTGAGGCGGGCGGGCCGGGCGCGGCCGTGGTCGGCGGTGGCGGGGCGGGTGATCAGCCCCGCTTCCTGCAGGCCCCGCAGAACGACGTTCCCGGATTGCCGGGTGACGAAGGTCGCGCGGGCGAGGTCGGCGTTGGACATGCCGGGGTGCAGGGCCAGGAGTTCGAGGGTGGCGTACTGCGGCACGGTCAGGCCGTGCTCGCGGAGGACTTTGTCCATGGCCCCACGGAGGGCGGCCTGGGTGCGTTTGAGCAGGTATCCCACGTGGTGAGTGACGTCTTTCGTGGGGTGGGACCGTTCGGCCGACACATTCTCCAGCATGTAAGCATTTTGACATACCTGATGCGGTCGACTTAACCTTGGGCATGTCAAAGTCCTGACATTGAACTTCGAGGAGACCCATGACTGTCACCATCGACGGCCCCGACTTCGTCGCCCTGCAAGTGCGGGACCTGGACGCGGCAGCGGACTTCTGCGAGCAGCACCTCGGTCTGCGCCGGGCCGCGGTCTCGCCGCCCCACGCGGTCGTCTTCGACACCAAGCCGACCCCCTTCGCCGTCCGCGAGCTCCTGCCGGGCGTCGACCTCGCCGACGCCGCACGGCCGGGACTCGGCACGGTGCTCTGGTTCCGGACCTCCGACGCCCACCAGCTCCACGACCAGCTCACCGCCGCCGGGATCAAGATCCTCACCCCGATCACGGACAGCCCCTTCGGGCCGATGTTCTCCTTCGAGGGCCCCGAGGGCTACACCCTCACCGCACACGGAGGCTGACCGTTGCCCGCCGTCACCCTCACCCCGGCCGGGCCCTTCTCGCTCGCCTCCGGCATCCGGTTCCTGGAGGGCTTCGGCCCCGCGAGCCACCACCACCCGGCGGACGGAATGCTCCGCCTGGCCTTCCCCGCCGACGACGGCGTCCCGGTCGTCGCGGCCGGCATCCGGCAGGAGGTGAGGGCAGACGGCGGCACGGGAACGGTCCGGGCCGAATTCACCGTGCATCCCGGCACCCCAAACCGGGCGAAGACAGCGACCGCAGAGGCAGCGGCCGAAAGGGACGTGCGAGCCCAACTCGCCGGCATCCTCTCGCTCGACGTCGACGCCACCGGATTCCCCGGCCTTGCCACGGACCCCGTGGTGGCCGGGCTCATGGCGGACCACCCGGGGCTGCGCCCGGTGTGCTTCCACTCCCCCTGCGAAGCCGCCGCCTGGGCAATCATCGGCCACCTGTTTTCGACAGGGTGAAGTAGAGCCAGCAGGACAGCGAGATGGAGAGCCACATTGCTCCATCTGTGAAGGGGGTGGAGCACCGCACAGGCCCGTGATCGGCAATGAGAATGAGAGCCACCTCGATCGGGTGACTTCGGGCCGGGGCGGTGTGGGCGGGAGTGTCCGTGACCGCGAGGGGCCGGTTGTCGATGGCTTGAGTGGTACCGGGCCCTCTTGGTCCGTGTCCCTGACAGGCGCGGTTCGTGAGGACCCGGTTTTGATTATGCGGTGGTCATGGTGGCGGCTGTCCTCGGTGTTTCATCAGCGATGAAGACCGAAGTCGGAGTGGGAGACCGTGTGCGGGGCAGTGCGGGATTCGCCGCTCAGGGGACGGCCAGACCGCTCAGTTGATCTTTCCGTCCGATGCGTTCCGTCCTGGGCGCTGACGCCGTGGACGCGCCGTCTAGGGTGCGGGCATGACCTCGCGTAGCTACCTTTCCGAACTGTTCTCGCTGGATGGCCGGGTCGCCGTGGTGACGGGCGGCAGTTCCGGCATCGGCCGGGCCATCGCCGGGGCTCTCGCGCGAGCGGGGGCGAGCGTGGTGATCGTGGCGCGTAGGGAGTCGGAACTGGCCGCCACGGTTGACGAGTTGGAGGCGGACGACTGCCGGGCGGCCTGGGTGAGCGCTGACCTGAGCACCCGCGACGGGGTGCGCGCGGCGGCGGAGCAGGCAGCCGCCGTGTTCGGCGAGCCCGACATCCTCGTCAGCAGCGCCGGGATCAACCTGAGGCCGCCGATGGGCGAGCTGGGCGAGGAGGTGTGGGACGTCACGATGGCGGTGAATCTGGAGGCGCCCTACTTGTTGGGCCAGCGGTTCGGACCCGGCATGGCCGAGCGGGGCTTCGGGCGGATCATCCACATCACCTCCCAGCAGGCCCACCGGGCGTTTGTCCAGAGTGGGGCTTACGGGGTCTCGAAGGGGGCGCTGGAGTCGCTGGCCCGCTCTCAGGCTGAGGCATGGTCGCCCCACGGTGTCACTTGCAACACGCTGGTGCCCGGCTTCGTCATGACCCCGCTCAATGTGCGGTTGTCGTCCGACCCGGAGAAGGTGGCGGCGCTGGCCGAGCGGACGATGGTCGGGCGCAACGGTCTGGCCGAGGACTTCGCCGGAGCGGCAGTGTTCCTGGCCGGCCGCGGGTCTGGCTATGTCACCGGGCAGGCGATCTTCGTCGATGGCGGGCTCTCCGTTCACTGAGCCCCAGCGCCGCATGAATCCGAACCGGCTGGGGAGCACGAACAGAGCCGGGGATTTTCGGAGGCATCAGAGGCCGGTGATCTCGACGGTGGGGATCCGCGACAGGGGTGCGCTGGTGATGGTGTCGAGCGGGTGCCGCATCACGTCACCCACCTCTCCGGACAACACACCTAGAGGCCCCGTGGCCGCACCGTCATCCGGATTCCGTCCCGTGCCCACAGCACGAACCGTTCCACCGGCGTCACTTCGTGCCCCGGCGCGGGCCGGAAACGCAGGCGCTTGAGGAGGACGGCCAGGACAAGCTGGGCCTCGACCGTGGCCAAAGCGGCACCCTCGCAGCTGCGTGGCCCGATCCCGAAGGGGACGTACGCGAGGCGTGGCCGCTTGGCCACCTCCTGCGGCGTGAACCGCTCGGGGTCGAACCGCTCCGGCTCGGGCCAGTGCTCAGGGTTCAGGTGCACCGCCCAGAACGGATAGAACACCGTCGTCCCGGCCGGGATCTCATACGGGCCGAGCAGCAGGCCCTCGGTCGTCTCACGTGCGCCGTACGGGCCGGGAGGGAACAGGCGCATCGACTCCTTGAGCACCATGTCCAGATACGTGAGCCGCCGCAGATCACCGTAATCGGGCGTGGCGCGCTCGCCCAGCACCTGGTCCAGTTCGGCGGCGACGCGATCGGCCACGTCGGGATGACGACCCAGCAGGTGCAGCGTCCACGAGACGGCGACGCCGGTGGTGTGGTGGGCGGCGAGCAGCGTCATCATCACGGTATCCCTGATCCGCGCCGGACTCTGACCGGCCTCCACGAGCGCCCCGATCAGGTCGCTGCGGTCGGTGCGGCCGCCCGAACGGTGCGCCGCCACCACGCGGTCGACCGTCGCGCGCAGATAGACAAGGGCCGCCTCGGCCCGCTCCGCCGAGCGCGGGTCGGCCCGTGGCACCTGGTAGAGCCGCCCGAGGTGCTCGGTGAGCACTTCCTCGAACGCGGCGACGACACGGTCCGTGTCGGTTTCCGCGCCGCCGAGCGCGAACCCGCAGATCATACGGAGCGACAGCGTCGTCAACTCCTGTTGCAGCTCGATGGATTCAGCGTCCCCCTGCTCCGCCCAACGGTCCGCGAGCTCCCGCGCCAGCCCGGTGAAGCGCGCGGAGTTCCGCTCATGAGCCGGCCGTCCGGCGAGCACCGAGAGCAGCAGTCGGCGCCAGGGGGTGTGCTCGTCGGCGGGGAGCACTTGCAGGTTGCCTGCCTCGCACAGCGGGTCCAGGAACGCGAACAGTCCCTCGGGCCGCGTGTCGATGTGCGCCGTGGCCTCCAGAAGCACGGGATCGGCGATCGACACGGCCGTGTCCGCGCCCGGCAGCTGGAAGCGCACGACGGGTCCGTGCGCCTCGTGCAGGCGTAACTGGTACCGGTGCAGCCCGCCCGCAGCCGCAACGGCGCTCAGCCCGCCGTCCTCCTGGTGCTCGGGTCCGGGGATGCGCATAACGGTGCCTCCTGCCCGAAGTCCTGCTCCCCCTCGAAGAGTCTGTTTCGAGGGGCCCTCAACTCGCCCTTGCATCAGCCACTTTTCCCCCATCCCCGCTCCTTTACCTCACGGCGGGTCCCGTGCCGTGGCCCGTACTGGCCCCGGCGAGCAAGGCGCGGATCGCGGAAGGACGGTGCGCGCCGGCACCCGGCTGGTGTCGCGATGTCATAGAAGCGCTCGGCCCCTGGGCCGCCGCAAAACCCGTTGGCGGGGCCACGGCGACCGTTGCTAATCTCCCGGAGGCCGTGCGAGAGAACGAGGAGGTGGTACCCGTGAACGCAGTATCGACATGGGTGCTCCCCTCCAAGGTCACGGTCGGGCGATAGTTCGTCCGGGAGCGCCGTTCCAGTGCACTCCCGAAAGGCACGACCATGCACTTCACTTCTGAACGCCGCCTCGACGACGGCGTCCTCGAACGCGAATTCACCCTCGGCGAGATCCCTGGCATCCTGTGGACGCCCGCATCCGCGCCGGCGCCGGCGCCGCTGATCCTGCTCGGCCCCCCTCCGCTCGGACTTCGCCAGGTGTACCCCCGGCTGGCGGGGCGGGCCCGGCACGCCGCGGCGGATGGCTTCGCCGCGGCCACCATCGAGCTCCCCGGGAGCGGTGACCGGCCCCGTTGGGCCTCCGACGAGCAGGCCCGCGCCGACCTGCGCCGGGCAATGGAGGCCGGCGAGCCGGTCGGCGACGAGATCATCGACGCCCTCGTTCTCCCGCTCGTCGAAAAGTCGGTCCCGGAATGGCAGGCCGCCCTGGACGCCCTCCTGTCGCTGCCCGAGATCGGCGGCCCGGTCGGGTACTCGGGGGGAGTGATCTCCATCGGCATCCGGCTTGCGGTGGTCGATCCGCGCATCTCGGCCGCCGTTCTGTTCGCCGGGAGTCTCGTGCCCGCCGCCATGTTCGAGGAGGCCCGCCGGGTCACCATTCCGCTGCACGTCCTGCTGCAGTGGGACGACGAAGGGAACGACCGGCAGGCAGCCCTGGACCTGTTTGACGCGTTCGGATCCAAGGAGAAAACACTGCACGCCAACATGGGCGGGCACAGCGGCGTCCCACAGTTCGCGGGGGACGCCGCGGCCCGGTTCTTCGCCCGGCATCTGCGCTAGAAGTCTCATGAAGATCTTGGGTTCTGGCCCTGCCGCGTGAGCGGTAGGGCCAGACTTGTCATGTGGCGATGGGTGAATGGGTCGGCGAGATGGTCGGGCCGGACGTGTGGGAGACGTGCGGGGATCTGATCCCGGCCGGGAGTGTGTTCGCGTTCCTGGCCGAGCATCGTGGCGAGCTGTTCCCGGCTGAGATGTTCGCGGACATGTATCCGTCGGCGAACGGACGGCCGAGCATGCCGCCGCAGATCCTGGCCGCCACGATCATGCTGCAGGCCCTGCACGGGCTGTCGGACTTCGAGACGGTCCAGGAACTGCGGTGCGACCTGCGGTGGAAGGCCGCATGTGGACTGGGCCTTCACGACATGGCGTTCGATCCGTCGCTGCTGGCCTACTTCCGCCGCCGGCTGGCCCGTTCCGCCCGCCCCAACCGCGTCTTCGAGGCCGTACGCGAAGTCGTGAAGGCCACCGGCGTACTGAAAGGCAAGCACCGCCGGGCTTTGGACTCCACCGTGCTGGACGACGCGGTCGCCACCCAGGACACCGTCACCCAGATCATCGCCGCCGTCCGGGCGGTGATCCGTGAAGTCCCCGGCGCCGACACGGTCGCCGCTGCCCAGTGCACCGCACATGACTACACCGACCCGGGCAAGCCCCGCATCGCCTGGAACGACGAGCAGGCCCGCACCGAACTGGTCGACGCGCTGGTCACCGATGCTCTGCGGCTGCTGGGCCACCTGCCCGACCAGCAACTCGGAGAGAAAGCCGCCAACGCGGTGGGCATCCTGGCCCTGGTCGCCGGGCAGGACGTCGAGCCCGCTGAGAACTCCGACGGCCGTGACGGACGCTGGCGCATCACCCAGGGCACCGCCCATGAGCGGATCGTGTCCACCGTCGATCCCGAAGCACGCCACGTGCACAAGACCCGCTCCCACCAGCAGGACGGCTTCAAGGCCCACCTGGCCATCGAGCCCGAGACCGGGTTGTACACGGCCGTCGCCCTGCGGCCCGGCGCCGGGCCCGAGCACCACGAGGCCGCCGTCGGCCTGGATCTGCTCGCCGACGAGGACACGCCGGTGGACGTCTTCGGTGACACCGCCTATTCCACCGGCGACGCCCGCCAGGCCCTGCACCAGGCCGGGCACCGGCTGTTCCTCAAGCCCGCACCGCTGCGGCCGGCCGTCCCCGGCGGCTTCACCCTCGACGACTTCACCATCGACACCACCACCGCCGTCGTGACCTGCCCGGCCGGACACACCGTGGCCCTGTCCGGCCCCGGCGGGCAGCACCACCAGCGCAAAGCCTCCTTCAGGGATTTATGCACCGGATGCCACCTGCGCGAGCGGTGCACCAAAGCCAGGGCCGGACGCATCCTGACCATCCGACCCGGCCACAACCTCCAAGCGGCCGCCCGCCACCAGACCGCCACCGACCCCGGCTGGCAGGCCGACTACCGCCGCTGGCGGCCCCCCGTCGAACGCGCCGTCGCCTGGCTCGTCCAGCACGGCAACCGAAAACTCCGCTACCGCGGCACCATCAAGAACGACACATGGCTCCACACCCGGGCCGCCGCCCTCAACCTCCGCCGACTGATCAACCTCGGACTCACCCACACCCGAGGCACCTGGCACCTCGCCCCGGCCGGTGCATGACCGAAGGGGCTGTCCGGCCTGACGGCCGGACAGCCCCTCACCAAGATCTTCATCGACCTTCTAGGGGGTGTCTTCCCCTAGACCCGCATCGAGGTTCCGTACGCCTTGCGGGCGACCCGCCTCTGCCCAAAGTAGACAGAGAGCCACCGAAGGACGCCGCCAGCTGTTCTCCAGCCGACCGAGGTACGTCCAGGTATGAGCCGGCGGCCGACGAGTAGCCCGCCTTGGGGTCAGGCACTCGGAGGTGGGCGGCCTCCGGATACCCGGCGGCCGAGGCGTGGCCGTCGACGAGGCGTAGAGGCGGCGGCGTTCGGCGCCGGCACGTTGTGCGTCCGGAGCGAAGGTGCTGGTGAGTCCGGCCTGCAGCTGTGCCAGGTGCCAGGTGCCCTCGCTCCACGACGCGATCCGCGTCGTACGCGGGCTTGCCCTCCAGGCACGCGTGTCCTGCCCCCGGCCTGCCCTCGTGGACCTTTCCGGGCGCGTGGACGAGCGTCAGGCTGGGGGCGGTCTGTATCTGCATGTCATCGGGCCCGGTGACCAGAAGAACCTGGAGCGCGCCTTGCGGCAGCACGAGCTGAGTCACGACCACCCTCACCCGGCGCCGCGCCTCGCGCCCGCGCGCGTCGCCCCCGACGCCGCCCGACTGGACGCGTCGGCCGCCGATCGCCGTACCCCCGAATCGGTCAGGACGCTCCAGGGTGCCGTGGGCAACCGCGCGGTGACCGCGGCTCTGGGAAGGGGCGGCCAGGCCGGCACGCCGGTGCAGCGGGTGGGTGCCCCGCCGTTCGGCAAGCGCTTCTCCGGCTCCTCCCTCGGCACCGAGAGCGAGCTGAGCGGATTCGTCTGCGCGCTGCCGATGAACGCGAGCCGGACGTTCGCCGTCGTCCGGTCGGCTCAGGACGACAAGCCTCTCGTCCAGGTCACCAAGGATATGGTCCAGGGCCCTTACCCCAACCCGAAGAACCTGCCGATGGCCAACTCCGGGCAGTGGCAGATCCACACCGTGGAGCTGGTCACCTACCCCTCGCTCATCGACGACGGGCAGGTCCAGGAGCGCAACAACGCGGTGCAGTTCCTGCTCGACGTCTTTCGCGCGCACACCTGCTCCCACACTCACGAGCCACTGCGGGCACAGACCAGCGAGGACGGCCAGTACCGGCTGGAGGTGGTCGGTGCCCGGCACGTCGTCGCCTCCGGCACCGGCATGCACGCCGAGGAGGACGGATCGGTGCGGATGCCGCCCGCCGGCCAGCAGCTCACCATGGGGGTCGCCGCCGAGGACTTCGGCACCGGGGCCACGCGCGAGCCCGGGCACGGCGACGAGCTGAAACTGCTGGAGAGCGCCCCCTGGTACAGGCGTGAGCTGGCAGCCGAGGCGGCCCAGCGGATGCCTGGACTGTCCGCGCAGCCCGGCGACCCGGCCTCCGTGGCCCGCGTCTACGCCTACCTGGCCTCCGTCATCGACTTCACCGCCGGTCTGCTCGCCAAGTACCGCCTGCCCATGGAGGACTACGAGCCCGAGGGGAACCCACTGGCCTTCGGGCTCACCGACCCCAAGGTGAAGAACGAGTGGCACATCCTGCCGCGCACCCGGCCGAAGAACATGCTGGACACTCTCGACGGCAGCAGCCGGAGCGCCGCCATGGAGCTGCTGCGCACCATGCCGCCGCGGGGTGACGAGAAGGCGTGGCAAGCCGCGCACCGGTACATCTTCAGGGGCGGCGGTGAGGTCGCCGGCCACGGCATCAACGACGCCGTGGTCACCTCTGCGAAGGACGGCCGGGAGACGGATCACCCCGCGGCACTGTTCGAGTTCCGTACCGTCCCCGACCAGCTCAAGCGGTACGTCCCGCAGCAGCGGCAGGCCGAGGTGGAGATCTCCGATCCGCTGTCGGAGTTCGGCACCCGGCGGAGCGAGGCCGTGCGGGCCATCAACACGCGCGTCGCCGGTCCCGGCAACGTGGAATCGTTCGCGGACTGGTACCGCGAGCAGCATCCGCGCCACCAGGACAAGCCGGTCGCCCGGCTGCTCACCCTGGCCACAGCGCAGCAGAAGTCCCAGTGGCTCAGGACTGCCAGGCCGGAGCAGTGGCGGGAGATCAAGGACCGGTTCGGCCCCGAGGCCTAGTACGGCAACGGCGTTTGCCGCGGCGGTTGGGCAGGCTGGTCGTTGGTCTGGGCATGGGTGGGGACCTGCTGATGTCAAGGTGCGGGCCAGTGAACTGGGCGCTGTACACGAGCGGTTGGTGCATCGGTTTTCCAGGACGGAGCCGCGGGAGTCGGCGTTTGCCTGTACCCGGTGACTGATTGCTCCGCTGGAGCGGAAGACGGCTGAAGACGGCTGGCACACGACCCGTAACCCCCGGCGGGCGCACGACGACAGCTAACGCGCCTCGTCGCGAGTCGTCGAGCTCGCCGTCGGGGACGCGGGTCCATGGGCAACGCCGACAAGTTTCCGCCCTCTTACCTCGGACGGGCAAGGCGGCCACGCCCGGACGGCAGCCTGTTTACTGATGGGTAACTTAGCCGTACAGTGCTGCAGCAGCGGGCAGTTGGCCCGCCGTCTGCCTGTAGCGCAGACAGTCACCACACGGCACACGGGCAGCCACCACGTGTAGCCCGTGCAACGGAAAGGACTGTCCTGATGGCCTCCCCACGCCGGCTTCGCGCCATACTGCTGCCGCTGGTTCTGATCGCCTCCGCAGCCACCCTGGGCACCGGAGCCGCAATGGGCGCGGTCTCGGAGGACTCGTCCTCCGAGACCGCGCCCAGCGCCACCGAGCAGCACCCCACCTGGGCCATCGCCCACCGGGTGCTGACCACGGGCGGGGTGACCACGGCGCTCAAGAACGGGGCCAACGCGCTGGAGATGGACGCAACGGCCTGGCGCAAGGGCTGGTGGGCCGACCACGACGGCTCTCCCACCAGCTCCGGGGACACCATGTCGGCCATGTTCGACCAGGTGGCAAAGGAGCATGAGCAAGGGCGTCACGCCTCCTTCGTCTGGCTGGACATGAAGAACCCCGACTGGTGCGACAGCAACGACCCCAAGTGGCGCCACTGCTCCGTGGCCGGGCTGCGGGACATGGCGCGCCAGAAGCTGGAGAGCAAGGGCATCCGGGTGCTCTACGGCTTCTACGGCAAGGAGGGCGGCAGCGGCTGGAAGACCGCCCTCGCTGACCTGAACTCCAAGGAAGCGGTCAGCTACAGCGGCGATTACGCGCAGGTCCGGGACGGCTTCGCCGAGCACGGACCGAACGTCCCCGGCAACCAGCGCGTGATGGACAAGGGCGAGTTCAGCATGGCCCTGAAATTCGGCAGCATCCGAGAAGAACTGGCGGCCGGCAGGAAGGCCCGGGACGCCGGAGAGCTCGCGCAGACCGTCGGCTGGACGGTGGGCAAGGGTGACAGGGAGCGTGCCACCACCCTGCTCGACTCCTCCGACGGGAGCGCCGCCGTGGACAGCCTGATCTACGGCAACCGCATGTCGTGCTACCCGGACGGCGTCAGCGGCCCGAAGGGCTGCGGCACGGACGACAGCGCGGTGCGGGAGGCGCTGTCGTACATCACGGACTACGTGAAGGCCCACCCCGACACCCGCCGGATGGCCACCCCTCGGGACATCCCCTTCGGCAGCTGACGCCCCGAGCCACCCCGCCCGGCCCCGGTCCCTGTCAGCGCCGTCGTCGCCCGGACCGCCGGGGGCCGCGTCGTCCACGGCGGCCCACGGTCACGGCTGGGCGCGGGCGCCTTCTCGCTGTCAACGCAAGCGCGGCGGGGCGTCTCACCCCGTACCGTTTGCTCGTGGACAAGCGGTTCCCTCCGCATCATGGAGCCGCATCATGGAGATGCCGACCCCGTCGTCGCCGATGCGCTCGGCCCTCACAAGGGGCGATGCGCGTTCGGCCGGAGTGGGCGGCGGGGCCGGGACGGGGGCGGTCATGGCGTGGTTCCTCGTGGGTATCGGTCAGTGGGCCGGCGCCGACCGCAGGCGCACGGGGACAGTGGTGTGACCGTTGCTGATCAGGCTGGGCAACCGCTTCAGCTCGTGCGGGCCGGCGGCGAGTTGGATGTCGGGGAAGCGCTCGAAGAGCAGTCGTAGGACGGTGGCGACTTCGAGGCGGGCGAGCGGAGCCCCGAGGCAGAAGTGGACGCCGTGGCCGAAGGCAAGGTGCTCTTTGCTGGGGCGGGTGACGTCGAAACGATCGGCGTGCCTGTGCCAGCGAGGGTGCCGGTTGGCGGCGGCATACGAGGCGAGGATGGCATCTCCGGCCTGGATGGTCTGTCCCTCGGGGAGCGCGATGCCGGCGAGGGCGTAGCGCAGGGGAAGGTGCTTGATCGCGGGCTGGTGGCGCAGCGTCTCCTCGACGACGTCCTGCCAGGTGCAACGGCCGGAGCGGACGTGAGCCAACTGTTGCGGGTCGGTCAACAGAGCGGTGACGGCGGCGTCGATGACGTTGACCGTGGTCTCGTACCCGGCCGCGAGCATCAGCAGGAGCGTGTCACGCAGCTCGGCGTTGCTGAGGGCCGCGCCGTCGCCCTCCTCGTCGCGGGCGGCGATCAGCGACGAGGTCATGTCCTCACCGGGCTCGGTGCGCCTGATCTGGATCAGGGCGTCCAGCAGGCCGTAGAGGGTGGCGGTGTTGGCGACCTGTTCCCTGACCGTGAGATGGGTGGCGAACACGTTGTCCACTACGGTGCGGAACTCGGGCCGCCGGTCGGCAGGTACGCCCATGAGCCGGCCGATGACAGCGATCGGGAGCGGGTAGGCCAGGTGCTCTCGCAGGTCCACCGTCTCGTCGGCCGGAATGGCATCGAGGTCGTCGAGGAGGGCGTTGACGAGGGTCTCGATATCTGTCTGGAGGGCGGCGGTTCGGCGGGCCGAGAGGGTGGGGGCGACCATGCGGCGCAGGCGGCTGTGGTCCTTGCCGTAGGCGGTGAACATGTTGCTGACGGACACCCACAGGGCCAGTGGCCAGGTGGGCACGGTCTCGGCGAAGTCCGGCCAATGAGCGCGAGCGTCTTTGGAGACGTCCTTGCTGGTCAGGAGCTGCTTGAGCAGGTCCGGGTCAGACACGCTCCAGGCGCGCACGCCGAGGATGTCCACCAGCGTGGCCGGGCCGCGATCACGCAGGGCCTGGTGCTCGGCGTCCGGATCGGCCCCGGTGGGGTCGAGGACGAGGATCTGCTGTTGCGACACGGTATTGCCTCTTTCAGCTTGCGGGGAAGATCACGGGCAGGGCGGTGAGGGAGCCCTGGAAGGGGCCGAGACGCCGGACGAGGTCGTCACGGTGGCTAACGAGGTCCCTCCCGGGAAGGACATCGAGGAGGTGGAGGATGGCGGCCTCGGCGGCGAGGTGGACGGGACAGCGGTGGTGCTGCCCGGCACCCCAGGCGAGGTGAGCGCGATGACCCACCGACCGGTGGGCTCCCAGGGCGGGACCGTTGTTGCGGGCTGCGTAGCTGATGGCCACCGGCTGGTCAGCCGGGAGCGGGTAGCCACCGATGTCGACCGGCCGAGGCGGTTGGTTCATACGCAACGAGCAGCTTTCCTTCGTCGCGCATCTTGTAGCCGGTGTTCAGGCACTCAACGCCGTTGCAGCGGGCCGGTCACCGCTGCGGCGACGAGGCCGTCCTACGGCCCCCGCTCGTCGCGAAGCCACGGGCCGAGCTGGGGCAGGGCGACCGGGCCCGTGGCTCCCGATACCTCAGTCGTCAGCCCGGCCGATGATGTGCCCCCCGCCAGATGCCGCGGCTGTCAGCACATCCTCCCGTTGACGCTCCGGGGACGACGTGGCCAGCTTCATACGGGGCAACCGCCACACGCCGAGCAGGCACTTTCCGCATCCGTCGTAGGGTCGTCCGATCGCATTCAGGCCCGTACCGTCAGCCGGCGCCGTGGGGGCTTTGGAGCAGCGTCGGCGCGTGGAAGGCGCCGAGACCAGAGGTCAGGTCCCGGTCCAGCCAGTAGCGGCGCGGTTCGGCGAGCATGAAGTCGACGCTGACGGCCAGGATGCCGGGGATCTCGGCCAGCTCGCGGTCGATGAAGAGCGCCAGGGCGGCGCGGTCGGTGACCAGCCCCATGACGAGGACGGACATGTCGCTGGCGACGTGGGCGGCGAGCCGGGTCTGGGGGAGCTGGTCGATGCGGCGCATGACGTCGGGCGTGCCGCCCGGGGCCACTCGCAGGCGGAGCAGGAAGGTGGTCTGGAAGCCGAGCCATTCCGACACCATCTCCAGGCGTGGTTTGACCCATCCCTCGTCGAGGACCCGGCGGACGACGCGGTGCGCGGTGGAGGTGGCCAGGCCGGCCGCTCGGGCGATGCTCGCGGCGGATGCGCGGCTGTCCTGGATCAGCTGGGCGACGACGGTGCGTTCGGCCTCGGTGAGCGGCTTGGCGGGGGTGTCGCGGTCGCGGTGCCCTCCCGGCGGGCGCCGGTGAGCTTCAGGAGGTCGGCGCGTTCGGTGTCGGTGAGGAACTGGGGGTCCCAGGTCATACCCCGGCGCAGGGTGCTGAGGGCCGGCAGGGCGTTGACGCGGCGGACGCCGGGGACGGAGTACAGCCGGTCGATCGCCTCGCTGGTAGCGGCCTCGGACGGGGCGTGGATGACGACGTAGAGGGGGGCGTCGCCGGAGATCTGTGCCAGGAGCTGGAGGTGGGGCAGATCACGGAGCCGGTGGAGGACGGCGAGCGGGGTTTCGCCGGTAATATCCAGGAAAACGTGGACCGGCATCGCCGTGGAGTGCATGCCCCAGTAGGCGTGCCCGATCGCACGGACCATCCGGGCCCGGTGCAGCCGGTCGTAACGGCGCTTGAGCGTGCTGGCGTCGGCGGCCAGGATGCCGCCGAGGTCGTCCCAGGTGGCCCGGGGGGGGCCACGTGCAGCGCGCCGCCCTCCGTTGTCGAAGCAGGTACTGACCGGTGCCTGGGACACGTCGCGGACTCAGCTCCGCTCGCCGGAGCATCTCGCCTCGCTGAACGCGGAGTTCATCCGCGCCGAGCCGGCTGTCATCTGCGACGCGGCAGAGCGCGCGGTGACCACAGCCACGGGGCGCGTGGTGCGCGGCGATGCGCTGGTCATCGCCACCGGGCTCCGCCCCCGGACGCTGCCGGACCAGGACGAACTCGCGGGGGTGCATGTGCTGCGCACCCTCGACGACGCAGTGGCCCTGCGCCGTGATCTGGCAGCCGGTCGCCGCTTGGTGGTGGTGGGCGAAGGCGCGAGTGCGGCCGCTCCGGCGTCGAGCAGTGCCTCAGGTCCCTCGCCGCGGTCGATGATCTCGGTGAGGGAGCGGACTCCGGGCAGCGGGTAGAGGGTGTCGTTCTCCACCACCGCGACCTGCGTGTGGTGTCGGTGGGTGTAGGCGGCGAAGCGCATGGTCGGCTCCTGGCAAGGTGGTTCCGTGGGGCGGCGCGGGCGGATTCCTGCGGGTTGGCCCGGACCCGCCCGCGCGGCGGGCTCGGATCAGACCGCCGGACGACGAAGACGCCGCGGTCGGGGTCGTTGCACGACTCCATGGCGACGATCTCGTTCATCGCGTTGGCGGTGCCCCACTGGTCGGTGACCTCGGGCTGGGAGAAGTCGTAGACGTGCGGGTGCAAGGTGTCCTCGTCCAAGCACTCCAGCTCCGTCGTGGATTCGACGGTGTTGCCGTGCGGGTCGAGGAAGTACGTGAAGGTGTTGTCGCCGGCCATGTGGCGGCCGGGGCCCCACACCTTGGTGAATCCGGCACGGAGTACCCGGCCGGAGCCGCGCATGTACTCGTCGATGCCGCGCATCTCGAAGGAGAGGCGGTGCAGTGAGGTGTGGGGGCCCCTGGCGATGGCACATCGAGTGGTGCTGGTTGCTGATCCGCATGAAGTGCATGACCTCGCCCATGTGCGGCGAGCTGAGGGTGTCCGAGAGCCGGAAGCCCAGGTGCTTCTCGTACCAGGTGCGGGTGCGGTGGATGTCGTTCGAGTTCAGCACCACGTGGGAGAGCTTGACCGGAATGGACTCGCGTTCCTCGATCTTGCGGTGCCGGCGCGCCTGGAGGTCGGCGGAGACCTCGATGGTGCGGCCGTCGATGTCGAAGAAGCGGAAGCCGTAGCCGCCGCCGGGGCGACGGTGTCGATCATGCGGGGTGCCCGTTCGCGGACCATGGGCCCGCTCACCGCCAGGGCGGCGGGGCCGTTGCGGCGGGCGTCCAGGCTCCGCGCCTCGGCCAGGCCCGGAGCTCCTTCCACCAGGGCCTCGATCTCGGGCAGCAGGACGTGGGCATGAACGTCCACGGTGGGCGGGGAAGGGGTCACAGAGGCTCCCGGAGCATGGTCATCGTGCGGTTAATGAGGCCGGGGATGTCCGTGTCCGGGGTGCCGTCCAGCTGCCATTGGCCGATCTGCACCGATGCTTCCACCACCGGGGCGGACGCGGTTGATCCGGCGCTCGTAATACGCCTGGAGCAGGGCGTCGTCCCAGGTGTCCGCCGCGGCGAGCATGCCGGTGAGCACCCAGGCGTCCTCCAGTGAGAGGGCGGCGCCCTGGGCGAGGGTGGGCGGGCCGCTGTCCGGTCGGCCGCGTCCTGTTCCTCCTGCTGGCGCTGGCGCCACTCGGCGAGCCCTTCCAGGGCGGCTTCGCGGACGGCCCCGTCGACCGCGACCGCGGCCTTCACAGCGCTCGGATGCTGTGCCACGTAGACCGCGCCGAGCGGCTTGACACGCAGACGTTGGGCCTCCGCCTCCAGGGCTTGGCGGCGGTCTCCCCCGGCCCCTTACGGCGTCGGCCAGATCGGCGTAGAACGGCACGCGGGGTGCTGCCGGGAGGATTTCGGTGCAGGCGGTCAGCTCGCCGACTCGGCCGGTGGAGGTGTCCAGGATGTGGGAGAACTCTTTGCGGACCCGTTCGCAAGGTCCGGCACGGGCAGGGAGTGCAGATACATGTTCGCGGCGTCGTAGTCAGAGGGGGCGGTGTCCCAGCCCTCCCAGTCCATGAGGGTCAACTGTGGTCAGGCTCGGACGCATACCGCCCAGCGAATCGAACGCCCGAACCGGAGCGCCCGGAACCACTCGGGAAGGTCAACCCCTTGCGAGCGCTCCTCTGACCAACCAAAGAATCGCCCCGGCCGTTGAGGTCGGGGCGATTTTGCGTTGCTTCGATTACCTCAGGACACCGCAGTTCGGGCAGTCGTTCCCCGGTGCCAACCCAGCTTTTCGCAGGCGGCGCCCTGCCAGAAACCCGAAATTCCATGCTTCTTGATTGAGGTCAATGAGGGCTGTCATTAGGCTGGCAGATCCTATTGCAAGATCGAAGCCCAGTATTTCACGATTCCCTTTGCGTCACCTATGTCCAGCACGAAATCGCTGACCACTGCCGTGCATGGCGTCAGCTGAAGGCGACGGCAGCGACATGCGCTAGGGAGACTTCTTGAAAACGAATCTGTTCGGTGAATCCTCCGAGGTTTGGATGTAGATTCCGTCCTTGGCTCCCTTACCCATGACGTAAAGGTCATCTATGAGCGCGCGGATCTTTGGACCCGTCTTGAGATCGAGAGTGATCTGCTGATCCGCCAAGGAGGTGGGCCTCTTCGGTAGGGTCCATGTCCCCTCGCCGGTGATGGAACCTACGGGTGTCTCGCCGACCAAGCCACCTGGAATCTTTACCGCCTCGGCCGTGCCGTCTTCATGCAGGGTTACCCGTGCCCCCCGAGGTCCGGACCAGGTACCTATCAGTTCGCTCCGCTTTGCGGAGGCACCAGTGAAGAACCCCGAGTCAATAACGCGGTAGAGGAGAAACCCTCCACCGGCGAGCGCCAGTACGACGCAGAGCACGGAAATCATGATGACTTTTTTCATCGCAAGTTCACCTCTTCCTCCCAATAAACGGCCTGATGCTTTGTCCTGAGCGGAAGATCGAACCGATCCGCAATATAGGTGAGTGGGTTGCCGACATATTTCTCAATATACTTCTGGGTGGGCCCCGGAAGGTGAGTAAAGGAGGTGATGGTGGCGTCGTTATCGATCTGGATACCTGCGTTCGGCTGCATTGGCTGCCGCGTCGGCGGGGCGTGCGGACTTTGCGGCGGCGGCTGCCGATTCTTCGGCTTCCGCTGCGTGCTTGCTGGCTTGCTTGGCGTATTCGTTCGCCTGGCCGGCCGCCTGCGTTGCCTCTTTGCTGTACTTTTCAGCGTCAGCTGCGACGTTGTTGGCCTTGGCCGCGACGACCCTTGCTTCCGCTGCGTTCTTTTGCGCGGTGGCGGCCGTTCCGGCGGCTTCAGCGATGAGTTGCTGGACTATGGCGACGTGGATGGCGGTGAGATGGACCCTACCGAACGCCGAAGAGCCGCACCTCGAGGTGCATAAGGGTCCGCCGGCTTGCTGGCGGACCCTTATGCAAGATCAAGCCCTAGTAAGACTTCTTGAAGACGAACATACTTGAGGACTCCACGGAAATGGGGCGGTAGATGCCACCCCGGGCTCCCTTGTCCACGATCCGAAATTCGATGGTTGAGCGCTTTCCGGGTCCGGTGTTGAGTACGACAGTGATCTCCTGGTCTACGAAGGTGCGGCGCTTCTCCAAGGTCCACTTTCCTTCGCCGGTGATGGGGTTCTGTGGCCTCTCGTCGTCCGAGAAGTGGCCAGGAATCTTAACTCCTTCAGCGGTGCCGTCTTTGCGTAGTATCACTTGGGCTCCATTCGGGGCGTGCCAGGAGCCGATTAGTTCAGTGCGTTCGGCCGAGCCTCCGGTGATGGCTCCGGAGTCGATGGCGCGGTAAAGGAGGAATCCCCCACCGGCGAGTGCCAGTGCGACGCAGAGTACGGACAGCAGAATGGCTTTCTTCATCGCAAGTTCACCTCTTCCTCCCAATATGCGAACTGCGTCTTCGTCCTGAGTGGAAGATCGAACCGATCCGCAATATAGGTGAGTGGGTTACCGACATATTTCTCAATATACTTCTGGGCGGGCCCCGGAAGGTGAGTAAAGGAGGTGATGGTGGCGTCGTTATCGATCTGGATACCTATCTTGGCTTTCCCTGTCTTAGAGTCTCGCGAGATAGTCCGTTCGCGCCCGACAGGATGTGCATCTTGGAACCCGGCTTACCCCTGTCCACGGGCGACGGGCCTGTGAGTTCGCCCCCTTTTGGGCCCTGATGTGGGCTGAGTCCAAGACCACGCGGGAGACGTCGATCAAGCTGGCATCGTCGAGCCGGTGCAGGATCGCCTCGCGCAGCCGGCCCCACACGCCGGCCCGCGACCAGAACGGGCTCGGCCAGCGACCGAACGACAAGACTTGCTCCTCGGGAGGCGGGGAAGTCACCCCTGGAAGCTCAACCGGACCTGACGGTTCGGATTGTCGACGTTGGTATCCGCCAACCTCCGTTAAGGCAACCCGCACGATACTCGGTGACACCTGTCGGATCCGAGGCGCCTCACGTGCACCTCAAGTACAAGGAGACCGCCCGGGGCGGGCTGGCGGTGAACATCATCGAGTGCTGAACATGGAGGCCCTGACCAGCAGGTTTGCCCCTTTTAGCGCTGGCGGAGCCTTCCCTGCTTGCACGGCAGAAAGTTCACAAACGTCCCGGGATAGACGTGAAAGTCACTGGGATGTCCCTGGCTGGCTAGGGCTTCTGAGGAAGCCATCCCCAAATCGGCTGGCCAGGGGCTTGCGCCCGCTGCAGAGGGCATGGTTTATCGGCCTCGTGACCGCACGACGCTTTTCTCGCCCCGTTCGCCCCCGCCGGCCGCGATCCGGTCATCGGCGCCATGCGCTACGAATCCGCGACGCGTGGGAGCGGCCACACGCCCCGCGTCACCGCCGACAGCGTTTTATGGGCCCCTTACCGCAGTTGGCCGCACTCTCAACGGCGGCTCACCTCCGTCTGGGCGGAGGTGACCACCGACGCCGACGATCAGCGTTTGCCGTTGGCTGCGCGAGGCGTGCGCTGGGGGTGAGCTCCTGCAACCGCTCGGCCACAGAGGACGAGGAGGCCGTCGTCATCCTCCGCGACCTCGCAGCGTGCACACACGACCATCTACGGCAGCCGCTGCGACCGCGCTTCGGTGGAATCCGAGGAGCTTGCCTCGACGCCGCTCAGCTCCTCGCACGCCCCGTCAGTCGGTGCGCCACGTTGTCGGCGGACAGGAGTCCCCCGACAGCCACCATGGCGACGAGCAACGGCACTGGCAGGTGCTCGCTTGGCGTGTACTCAATGTAACTGAGATTGTAGCCAGCTCCGAACAGCCAGGCCAGACTGCCGCCGATGACGAGCGCGTAGTTGTCCTTCTCTCCCATGATCCGCATGCCTATCCACAAAATCAGAGGCATCACGATCACGAGCCCCAGAGCGAAGGTCGCCAGGCGCACGTCGAAATCCGCCCAGGCATTGCTCGGGTCTGCCCGCTTCTTGGCCCGCGCGGCGGCATATCCGGCGCTGAGGATGACGTGGCAGACAAGGATGGCGAACGCAGTGACTGCCGCACCTTTGAGGGGCCGTGCAGCTCGGGAACTGGTCATAGGGCACATACTTTCGAAAGAGGTTTCAGGGGTCCTGAGTATTTGCACTCAGGACCCCTACGGCCTCAGGGCGGTTAGAGGAGAAGCGTGGTGCCGGTCATCTTGCCGTTTCGTTCGAGCGGCTCGACGACCGTCTCTTCATCATCCTTCCGTGGTTCCCAACTGTTCCTGGGCCGAGTGCTACTAGCCCTTGAGGGTGCTCTCGAGGGAGTCTGCGTAGAGGCGTGCGCCCGCGGGCTTGGGGTGGAACGACTGCATCGAGGGCTGTGGTAGTTCGTTGTCCGCTTGCGACTGCCCTGAAATCACGATGCCGTGTACGGACTCGGGATCGCCGCAGATTGTCTTGCCGGCAAACGCTGCGCGTGGATCGGAGAAGACCGACTTCGCACCGTACTTGCTGTTGGCGTCGTCGACGGCACCCTTCATCTCGGTGGCAAGGGTGTCGGCAACGGCATTGACCCACTTCCCCTCGCTTTCCTCGATGGCGGGGAGGCATGAGCCGTTTTTCTCCAGGAGCTTCGGGTAGCCCATGAGGACGATCCTCGCGTTGGGTGCCTTGTCGTGGATCATCTTCACCATCGCGGTGATGCGCGGCCGGATCTGATCATGGAGCCACTTCGGAGCCCACTCGTCAAGCCGTCCTGTTTCGCCATCAACGGAATCACCGTTGTCCGGGTTCACGTTGTCCAGTGAGCTCGCCTGGCAGTTCACCAGCATGGGCAGGAAGCACTTCGTGACTATGTCTGTGAACCGGGCGTCGTTGCCGCCCACGGACAGGGTGACCAGCGTGGTGTTTTGATCGAGGTAGCCCTGCTTGAGCTGTGGCAGTTCACTGTTCTGCCCGAAGCTCACCACGTTGTAGATGCGGGCGCCAGAGCATGCGACGAAGTGGTAGTCCATGTTGGCGTCCTGCCCATCAGCCATTGCACCGATGGACTTGCTGTAGCCCGGCAGAGTCGCCTGACGCGACCAGGCGAGCTTCGAGCGATGACAGGTGTTCTTCGTCTTCGGCTGCGTTTTGTCGTAGTAATCCGACTCCGCGTAGTAGTCCTTGCCCCCCGGCGCTGTCGCGCCCTCACCAGAGGAGTAGGAGTCGCCCATCGCCACGACGAAGTTCTTCGGCTTCGCACCGAGCGGTTGGAAGGCCACCGAGTCCCACGCGATGTCCTCGTCCCCGGTGCCGTCCTGCGTGTCCGTATCCAGCGACACGGTCGGTGTGCCGGTGAAGTTGAAGACGCCGAGGTCCGCCCACTTATTTTCCATCACCCGCTGGGGGTGTACCCGGAAGGGGCTGGTTGAGTCCGTCCCACCAATCGTGTACGTGGCCTGGCGGGTGTGAGCACCATGGTCGGGCAGGTGTGCGTAGACGCGCATCCAACCGCGCTTGGACGAACCGAGGGTCCAGGTGCCCTTGGTGTATAGACGCGATCCGTCACTGTGACTGATCTTGGAACGAGTGTGCGAGAACCAGAAGTGGTTGCCGTTGCCTGCCCCGAGCTGGTGCAGGTCGATCCGAGCCGATGGCGACGCGAAGTCGAATGTGAAGGACCCCTGGGAGGAGACTCCTGAACAGCGGTTGGACGATCCCGCTGGGGTCGTGCCGTTGGGCAGGTCGTCGACGATCAGCGACCCGGCCGGCAAGCCCGTGTTGCAGCGCGGCGGATACGAGTTGACGTCCGGTTGCTCGGGGTAGGTGTCGTCAAACCGGTGGACGGCGTTGCCGCACTCCGCGTTGTCACACTTCTTCCACGCGGCAGGCTTGGTGTACCAGCACTTCAGGTACAGCGGATTGTGCGTGTCCGGGTCGCCAGGCAGCGTGCAGGGGCCTTTGCCCGTCTCATTGGAGGCGTCGTCGGTGGCCGAGGAGGGGTCGCACGTGTTGGAGGCGTCGCAGAACAGTCCGATCGGCGGCTTTGCCTGGGTGCGCTCTTGCACGTTCACCCACCAGGAAGGTCGGTAGCCTGCCTGGAAGTCGCCGGGGCCGAACATTGCGGAGATAGGTCGTGCGGCCCAGCCGATCACCTTCTCCTCGTAGGGCCAGTCCTGGGGATGCGAAGCGTGGGAGTAGTCGTCATTGCCGAATGAGTTTTCCAGGAACGGGGTGCGGTTCTCCTTCCACAGTGGGTTGGCCGGGTTATTAGTCCAGCCCACGCCCCACTTACCGGAGTTGCTGCCGGCTGTGGACTTGGGGTGATAGCCGGAGTTGTAGGTCCACAGGGCGTAGAACCAGTTTTCGATGTACCTCGGGTCGCCCCCGTTGATGGTCATCCCGTCGTCGCGGGTGTCGTTCCACTTCCCGATCAGGATGTTCACGCCGGCGGCGATGTTCGCTGCGTAGTCCAGCGCGACGGCCTCCTGCTGCACGGTCGTCTTGGGATGCTCGTCCTTCTTCTCTTTGCCGTGCATGCGCATTCCGTCGGTGACCTGGGTGATGCCGTAGCCGCAGTCGGCTTCGGCGAAGTTGATCGCCCACGGGTCCTTCTGGTCGCCGTCCGCGCTGTACTTGATGCCGTAGTAGTTGCCGATCAGAGCATTGCCGGTGACGCCGGGGACGACGGTGCGGGCGGCCTGCCACATGTTCGATTCCTGGGCGGTAACGCCGAGCATTACCTGTGCGGGAACGTGCCAGTCCGCGCCCGATCCGCCCTTGAGCGGAGTCAGCGGGAACAGTGACTGGGGGGCATACGCGGCCATGCCGGTGTTCTTCCAGTTCGCCCCGCGAGTGGCTCCCTTGTTCAGTTTGCCCACGACGGCCTGGTCCACGGCCCACTCGATCTGGCGGGGTGTGGGCTGGAATGCCTGTTTCTTCGCATCGCCGCGCGGCACGGAGCAGTAGCGGTCGGCATCGACGGTCCCGCTGACCCGTGCGGCGTTGCCCGCGCTCTGAGCAGTGAGCACTGGGGAGGTCTCGTTTCCCGCGCGCGCGGACTTGGCACCGCCGATCAGGTCCCCGGGAGCCGCGTCCAGGACTGCGGTCTTGCCGGTGTCGATCGTCTTGAGCGTGGTCCGGACGGTCCGCTGGGTGAGTGCCTCTTCGGGACGAATGCGGGAATCTTTCCCATCCGCCCACCGTGATGTGACCGCGGCTTGCCCGTGGCTGGAGACCAGGGCCCCCTTGGCCAGCCCGCCTGGATTGTGCACCACGCCGCCGGCCCTGCCTGTTGTGGAGGCTGCCTTGCCGGTGATGTACACCTCGCCGGATGGTGTCGCGGTGAGATCGAAGCCGGTCAGGCTGCCCCGGGCGAGTGCGGTCGGCTGGGCCTTGCCGCTCGCTTTCTCTAAGTCGCGCTCAGGCACTCGAGAGACGGTCGCTGCCTCTTGTGTGCCAGCGCGAGCCTTGGCTCTCTGGGGCACGCGGTCGATGAACGTCACACCGCCGTCAGCATCGGCCTTGAGCTGGAACGGAGACGCCTTCGTCGTGGCGACCTCGCGTACCTTGCCGCCGGTCACCTTGACGATGTGGTTGCCGCGCGCCGCCGCCAGCCCCCCTCTGACGGGGATCGCCGAGGTCACTTGGCCGGCGACGGAGACCTTCGACTTCACCTTGCCGGTCGCAGCGGCGACAGTGACCAGGCGGCTCTCCGCCGACTTCGCAGTGTCGTCCGTCAGAGCGGTGAACACCGCGTCTTCCCCCTGGCCGCAGCCAGGTGAGAAGTAACCGAGCGTTGCCTGGAACGGCAGCTTCGTGATTCTTCCGGTCTCCAGGTCAACGACCGCGGTGAACGCGCCTCGCGACATCATCTCGGGCTTGTTCGTGAAGGTACGTGGAGCGTAGGCGACGGCCGCGTGCTTCCCGGACTCGGTCACACATGCGTTACCTATCCAGGTATCGGTGTCGAAACCAGTCTCGGACAGTGACGCGGCCGTCCTCCACCGGTAGCCGTCCTTCTCAGCACCAACCAGGAGGTGAAAGCCCGTGCCGTCCCCCGAGGTGGTCCAGGCGATGTCCTTCGAAGCCCGGTAATTCTTACCGAGCGTTGCCGCCCTCTCCTTCACCGGAAGCGATCGCGGCTTATCACCTGACTCGGCCATGGACGTTCCGCTAGCCCCTGGGCTGCCACTCCAGCCCTGCGCTGCCTTCTTGGGCACGCCGGGGCTGTCTGCGGCAACAGCCTGGCTGCCGGCGATGCCGGCTGTAAGCGCCAGTGTGACCCCTACGGTCACAGGTAATCGACTGCGTCTGAATCTCTTTCCCCGCACTGCTTTTACCCCCCTGGTTCTGTTTCTTCTCACGCCGTGACGTATCTACGTTGCACGCCACGGCTGCTCCTTGAACTACGTACCTTTCTGGGCACGTACTTGGACCGTTCCCGAACTCATTGGCAAATACCTAGGCAGGCGTCCGAGCTACTTCAATGATTTGGACTTTTGGCTGCTTCGGTACGGGAGCTCCGGACGTATCCATTGCGGTAAGCGCCTGAGATGCCTTGTCCCCCGGCCCGAGTACTTGCGTGGTGGCCCGTACGGTTGCTGAAAACCCGTGCGGACCAGTGATGCGGATCTCAACATCGTAGGTCGCCATCGTCTTCCCTTGATTGACGATGTCGACGGCTACCCACATCCCGTTGCCGGACGGTTTTGCCACCGGTCGTTTTACGGTTACGCCGTCCCTGGTAGTTACGGCTTGGGATACTCCGGAGCTCGCGTCAGCCTTTTTCGACGATTCCGGCTCGCGTGACTCGCGCTTTTCGGGAGAGGCGCTGGGTTCGGAGCCTTCTGAGGGTGCGCTCTTTGAAGGCCGCGGAGTACCCGGCGGATACGCAGAACTGGAGGGAGTGCTACCAGCCTTTCCAGGAGACTGCTTCTCCGGTGCCGGCTGCATGTTGATCCCCGTATCGCGGAACACGAAGAGAGCGATAGCTACCAACCCTGCGACAGCAGCCATCAGGGCCCGACGTCGGACGGAATTCGCATCGGAGTGCGCAGCTCGCTGTCCCATCAGTTGCAGGGGGCTGCGTACGTGACGCGATTGATGACCGTACCGCCCTCGTACTTCATGATGGCGGTCACCTTGGAACAGAGGATGGAAACGTTGGAGCCTGTGACGCGGACGGGACCAGCGTACTGACTGAACGTACCCTCGTCCGTTTTGCACAACTTGGCGTCGGTGCTGTTCGGGCAGAGTTTGAGTTTCATGTACACGCTGCTGCCAGAGTTGTTGTCGAATACTGCGCAGGAACTCGTAAGTCCCGATGATCCGGACTTGGTGTACGTGAAGAGGGTCCCTAAACGCGTCGCATCCGGAAGTCGCTCCGCCATGAACAGTTCGTACCCTGCCCCGCAGAGATTTGCCGCAGAATTCACGGCCTGTGAGTCTTTCGCGGCAATTGCACGCGTCTCGGGCTTCGCTTGCGTAGAAATCCGCACCCCTGATTCCACGTTTGCGTCAGCGGCAACTGCGTGCGGCGTTATCAGTCCCGTTAACGCTAAGGCGGCGAATGTTACGGAACAACTTCTCGCAGACTTGACGAAGATGTTGATCATTGGATTCCCCCTAAGAGCATCGCGAAATGATGGAATCGCAAGGGGAGCTCCGCCCTGATGAACCCCCGGCTCACGCGAGCCAGGGCAGCCTCGCGATCGGCCAGGAATCTACACCGTCGGACCGGTAAAAAAGCCAGTTAAAAGATTCCCGGACGTCAGATTTTCGCCATGTGGAAAAGGAGTGTAGCGGTTAGTCAAACTTAGGTGGAAGATATCATGACAAAGATGAATAATTACATTGACATGGGGTGACGATGGGTTACCGTGTGCTTTGAATCACTTGGCAAGGCGGACTGCCCCTGCCCACGGCCGCTTGCCACCGCTGACAAGAACTTGTGGGTCGCCTATGCGAGTCCAGCTGACGGTCGGGTACACGGGGTACATGCCGCCAGTACCCATCAGCGCCAGAGAAGCGGCGGACCTGGCAGTCGTCCAGGCCGCACTCCTGCTTCGCGGTCTGGAAGCACTCCTCAACAGCCCACCGGCTGCCCGCGATGGAGATCAACTGGTCCAGGGTGGTTTCGGCAGGACAGTAGGCGATGTAGTAGGAGATCTCTTCGGGCCGGCGGACACTGCGGCGGGCGATGACCCAGTGTCGACGGTCTCCGCGGTGCCAGGGCCGGACCTCGACGCGGGCCCAGTCATAGATCCGCGGGCCATGTGCCCCCTCGCCGCACGAACGGCGTTTCCACTTCTGTCATGGCAGGCCGGGGAACAGGTCGTGGACGGGATGATCGATGGACCAGCGGGTGACGACGGTGTCATGCCGGGTGGTGGCCATGACGTGGAAGACATCGGCCTGTTCCAGCTCGTGCCGCCAGCCCTTGCTGTAGCCGTAGGCGGCACACGCCGTCACCCATCCGAACGGAACCTTGTCCTGGATCGCACGGCGAACCATCGTCTTGGCCATGGCCACCTTCGTCTCGAAGGCGACACTGTCGTCGATGCCGGCTTGTCGGCACCGTTTTCGGTCATCGGTCCAGGACGTGGGCAGATACAAGCGGCGGTCGATCAGAGTGCGTCTACGGTCGGTGGCGTAGGCGAGGAAAACGCCGACCTGGCTGACTTCGGTGCGTCCGGCGGTGCCGGGGTACTGCCGTTGCACACCCGCCGAGCGGATGCCCTTCTTGAGGAAGCCGGTGTCGTCCACGATCAGGACAGCGTTTGGGTCTCCGAGATGTTCCACGGCATAGTCGCGCACATCGTCCAGGACCTCATCAGCATCCCACTCGATCCGGTTCAGCAACCGGTGGGTGCGGTCAGGGCCTGCATGTCCGGCTTCTTCCGCGAGAGTCCAGCCGTTCTTCCGCTCCAGCGGAGCAATCAGCCCTCGCATATGAGCGAGCGCGGAATCCCGCGGCTCCTGCCAGTTGAACCGGGGCACGAACCGCTCGTACACCGCGCCCAGTTCCCCGGTCCACGACCTGACGTCAGAAGGTCCCCCCGTAGCCAAACCAACGACAAGGCTAGCCACCAGGCACGACAAACACCGTTGCAGTACTTAGGCTCCCGTCGCAACCGCCGCTACCTACGGCGGCGCCAGATCAAGCAAATCATCCCAGAGCCGGCCAACCAGCAGGCAAACCGCCAACGCCGCGGCAGCTCGGGCGGTCGGCGCACCGGATTCGACCGACAGACCGGCGCAGGAACGAGGCCGAGCGAACCATGAACGCGCTCAAGGGTTTTGGGCCATCGCCACGCGGTACGACAAGCGAGCCTACGTCTTTCACGGCGCCGTCACCGTGGCCGCTATCCGGCTCTGGCTTCACCCTTGAAGAAAAACTGCCGGATCTCAGCTCCGGGTTGCCCGTTCAGTGTGAGCCAAGATCTGTTCGATGTCCCAGGCGTGATGGGCAGCATCGTGGGCGTTGTTGCGTGCCACGTCCTCAGCTCGCGGCCGCCCCCAGGTCGATCTTGGTCAGCCCAGGAAGCTCAGCCGCACCTGACGGTTGGGATTGTCGATATTGGTATCGACCAAGCAGACGGACTGCCAGGTGCCGAGTGCCATCCTGCCCCCCACGACCGGGAGGGTGGCGTGGGGTGGGACGAGGGCGGGCAGGACGTGGTCGCGGCCGTGGCCGGGGGTGCCGTGGCGGTGGCGCCAGCGGTCGTCGGCCGGGAGGAGGTCGTGCAGGGCCGTCAGGAGGTCTTCGTCGCTGCCTGCGCCGGTCTCCAGGACGGCGATACCGGCGGTGGCGTGCGGAACGAAGATGTTCAGCAGGCCGTCGCGGCCGTCTGCCGCCTCTCGGAGGAAGGCTGCGCAGTCGGCGGTGAGGTCGGCGACGGTCTCCGACGAGCCTGTGGTGACGTCCAGGATGCGGGTGGTGAATGCGGTGCTCATGCGTTCATTTTGGTACGGACGACCTGCCCAGGTCCGCAACCCCCAGGTCTCCTTCCGCAATGTTGCCTCAATACTCCGGCAACAACGGTCCACGAGCCGAGATGATGTTTGACCCCTCTCGCGGCGCACCGCTACGTTCAGCGACATGCCTACATCAGCCCTGCTCACCACGCGCGGTCATATCGACCTGCTGCGGGTGGCCTCTGCCGCGTGTCACCGCGGCGGCTGTTGTTGATGCCTTTGCGTTGTCGCTGTCGCCGTTGCGGTTTTCGGTGGCATTGCGATTGCCGCTTTCGTTGCGGATGCCGTTGCCGTTGACGTGATTCAGGGCGGCGTTGAGGGCGTTCAAGCGTTCGCGCTTTGCGGTGCTTTGCGGGCAGCGTTCGGCTCGCTGTGGCTGCGCGTGGACGTTTTGAGGATTTCTGTCTTCTCCTTGCGTCTTGGTGGGGCCTGAAATCCATTCCCTTCGGTGCCTCTCGGGTGATTGTCGCGGATCGTTGTGCTGGTTTCGGCTGGCGGTCTGGCGCGTTCGCCTGCGCGCGGTCGTCTGTTCGGTGGTCGTTTCGGTGGTGATGACGGCGATGCTCTTGTTGTTGCCGCCGGATGGGCGTCGTGTTTCCTCTCGCAGCCGGGCGGATGGCTTTCTCCTTCCCGTCCGGTTCCCGCCTCTCGCCCTCTCCCTCTCCCTCTCCCTCTCCCTCTCCCTCTCCCTCTCCCTCTCCCTCTCTTTCTCTTTCTCTCCCTGCTTTTCCTCTTCCCCCTCCTCGTGGAGTATTGATGACTGTCGATCAGGCCGAGGCGTGCCATGCCCCGCCGCCCGATATATCCGCTGAAGCAGCAGCGCCCTCGCCGGCGAAGGGGGTGAAGGCGGGGCTGCATTCCGAGGCCGGGTCCGGTGGGCCCGAGTTGGTGCGTGTCGATCCGGTCTCCGGTCGTCGGTGGTCGGTGCCACGGTGGCTGCGCCGTACGGTGGGGCCGGTCGCGTTGCTGGTGTTGTGGCAGGTGCTCAGCGCGAGCGGTGTCCTGGAGGCCCAGATCCTGGCGTCGCCCGGGACCATCGCCGCGACCGCCGGAGACCTGGTCTCGGACGGAACGCTGCCGTCGGCGATGCTGGTTTCCCTTCAACGGGTCGCGATCGGACTGTTGTTGGGTGGTCTGACCGGAGTGGCGCTGGCGCTGGTGTCGGGGCTTTCGCGGCTCGGTGAGGATCTGATCGACGCGACCGTGCAGATGCTGCGTTCCATTCCCTGGGTGGGCGTGATTCCACTGTTCATCATCTGGCTGGGCATCGGAGAGGCACCCAAGATCGCGTTGATCTCGCTGGGTGTGGCGTTCCACCTGTATCTGAATGTTTATGCCGGAATCCGTGGCGTCGATGCCCAGTTGGTGGAGGCGGGTCAGTCGCTCGGACTGAGTCGGTGGGGCCTCGTCCGGCATGTCGTACTGCCCGGCGCGCTTCCTGGCACCATGACTGGGCTGCGCTATTCGCTGGCCACCGCGTGGCTCGCGCTGGTCTTCGGTGAGCAGGTCAACGCCGACGACGGCCTCGGGTTCCTGATGAACCAAGCCAGGGAATTCTTCCGCACCGATGTGATCGTGGTGTGCCTGGTGGTCTACGCGATTCTCGGGCTCATTGCCGATTTCCTCGTCCGTACCTTCGAAAGGCTGCTGTTGCAATGGCGACCGACGTTCACGGGTCAGTGACCGATACCGAGCACGGACGGCACATCACGCGTACCGGGCTGTCCGGTTCCGCCGTACAGGTCGGCGGGTTGGTGCGGTCCTTCGGCGGACGGGCCGTTATCGACGGTCTTGACCTGTCCATCCAGCCGGGCGAGTTCGTGGCCCTGCTCGGGCGCAGTGGTTGCGGTAAGTCGACCTTGCTGCGGGTACTGGCCGGGCTCGACCAGGAAATCGACGGCGAGGTGCTGGTGCCGCGCCGCAAGGCCGTGGCCTTCCAGGCGCCGCGGCTGATGCCCTGGAAGCGGATCTGGCGGAATGTGCTGCTGGGGCTGCCGGGCCGCCCGGAACGCGACGTCGCCGTAAGGGCGTTGGAGGAGGTCGGGCTCGGCCGGCGGGCGGACGCCTGGCCCAAGACGCTCTCCGGCGGCGAGGCCCAGCGTGCGTCACTCGCCCGTGCGCTGGTGCGGGAGCCGGACCTGCTGCTGCTCGACGAGCCGTTCGGCGCCCTCGACGCACTGACCCGGATCACGGCCCAGCGCCTGGTGGCCGAGCTGTGGCAGGAACGCGGATGCGCGGTGCTGCTGGTGACCCATGACGTGGAGGAGGCCCTGTTGCTCGCGGACCGGGCGCTGGTGATGGAGGACGGCCGGATCGCGTACGAGACCACGGTGGATCTGCCGCGGCCGCGCACTCTTTCTGATCCACGCTTCGGTGCGCTGCGCGCCCGGTTGCTCGAGCGCCTTGGTGTGGAGGACCAGGACGGCGAGGAGGGAGAGGAGGGAAGGGAAGGCGCGGAGCGCGGTGGCGGTTCTGGCGATGCCGGGCGCGAGTCGGGCCGACCCTACCCCTCCCCGCCCCACCTCACCCCGAAGGAAACGGATGCCCCATGAGAGCACGATCTATCGCCCCGGCCGCTGCCCTGCTGCTCCCGCTCACCCTGCTGCTGGCTGCCTGCGGAGGTGCGTCGGGGGCCGAGGGGGCCGGTGGGGGGAGCGGCAGCGGGACCGACGGCAAGGGGTCGCTTACCCTCAACGTCGGTGATCAGAAGGGGGGTTCGGAGGCGTTGCTGCGGGCCGCCGGCGAGTTGGACGACCTTCCGTACAAGATCAAGTGGTCGACCTTCACCTCGGGGCCGCCGCTGCTGGAGGCGATCAATGCGGGAGCGGTGGATGTCGGCGCGGTCGGTAACACCCCGCCGGTGTTCGCCGCGGCGGCGAAGTCGAAGATCAAGGTGATCGCCGGGACACACAGCAGGTCGGACGGCGAGGCGATCCTGGTGAAGAAGGGGTCCCCGCTCAAGCGGCCGTCGCAGCTGAAGGGCAAGTCGATCGCCGTGGCCCAGGGGAGCTCGGCGCACTACCAGCTCATCGCCTCGCTGAAGAAGGCGGGGCTGACGCCGAAGGACGTGACGCTCAACTACCTGCAGCCGGCCGATGCGCTCGCCGCGTTCACCCGGGGGAAGGTGGATGCCTGGGCGGTGTGGGACCCGTACACCTCGCAGGCACTGGATCAGGCCGATGCCCGGATGCTGACGACCGGGCAAGGGGTCGTCAACGGGCTGAGCTTCCAGGTCGCCGCGCCTGCCGCCCTGGACGACAAGAAGAAGGCGGCGGCGCTGAAGGACTACACGGACCGGTTGCGGCGGGCGCAGAACTGGGTGTTCAAACACCCCGGCGTCTGGGCGAAGGCCTGGGCGAAGGAGACCGGGCTGCCGGAGAAGGTGGCGCTGGACGCGGTCAAGCGCACCCGGGGTACGGCGGTCGCGGTCGCCGTGGACAAGGCCGCCGTCGCCTCCGAGCAGCAGATCGTCGACTCGTTCGCGGCGGTGCAGCTGGTCCCCCGCTCGTTCCGCTTCGGGGACTTCGTCGACCCCCGTTTCAACGGTGACCTGCCGCCTTCGGGCACGGCGCCGCGTACCTATGGAAAGGCTCAGTGAGATGTCCGTACACCTGCATTGGTTCTTGCCGACCGGCGGCGACGGGCGGACCCTCGTCGACCGTCATGCCTACACCGACGGCGGCATCCGGCGTGACCGCATCACCCCGGTCAGCGGGGTACGGGCCCCGGACATCGAGTATCTGGCGCAGATCGCCAAGGCTGCCGAGCAGTTGGGGTTCGAGGCGGTGCTCACGCCGACGGGCACGTGGTGCGAGGACGCCTGGCTGACGACGGTGGCGCTCACCCAGGTCACCGAGCGGCTGAAGTTCCTGGTCGCCTTCCGGCCGGGGGTGATCTCGCCGGTCCTGGCGGCGCAGATGGCCGCGACCTATCAGCGGATCTCGCGCGGGCGGCTGCTGCTGAATGTGGTGACCGGGGGCGATTCGACCGAGCAGAAGCGGTTCGGCGATCATCTCGACCATGACCGGCGGTATGCCCGTACGGATGAGTTTCTGCAGATCGTACGCGGGGCGTGGGGAGGCGCGCCGTTCGACTTCAAGGGCGAGCACTATCAGGTCGAGGGCGGTCTGACAGCGCTGCCGCCGGATCCACTGCCGCAGATCTTCTTCGGCGGCTCGTCCGCTGCCGCCGGGCCGGTCGCCGCCCGGAATGTGGATGTGTACCTCACCTGGGGAGAGCCGCCCGAGGAGGTCAAGCAGAAGATCGACTGGATTCGCGGACTGGCGGAGAAGGAAGGACGTACGGTCCGGTTCGGCATCCGACTGCACACCATCTCCCGGGACTCCTCCAAGGAGGCCTGGGCGACCGCCGACCGGCTGCTCGACGACCTCGATCCCGCGACGGTCGCGGCCGCACAACAGGCGCTGGGCAAGAGCGAGTCGGTGGGTCAGCAGCGGATGCTGGCGCTGCACGGCGGCTCGCGCGACAAGCTGGAGATCTCGCCCAATCTGTGGGCGGGTGTGGGTTTGGTGCGGGGCGGGGCAGGCACTGCGCTGGTCGGCAGCCATGCCGAGGTGGCCGACCGGATCGAGGAGTACCACTCCCTGGGCATCGAGCACTTCGTGCTCTCCGGCTATCCGCATCTGGAGGAGGCGTACTGGTGCGGCGAGGGCGTACGGCCGGAGCTCGCCGCCCGGGGACTGTCGGATGCGGGTCCCGCTCCGCTGGACGGTGTTCCGGCGGCCAACGGCCGGCCGGCCTCCGCGCCGGGTGGGGCGCCGCTGCTGATCGCGGGTGGTCGCTGAGGCTTTGTTTCCGTGGGGCGTGGGGCGTGGGGCGTGGGGCATAGGGCGTGAGCCGTTGTGGGCCGTGGGCTGTGGGGCTGTGGGCTGTGGGCCGTGGACCGTGGTGGGAAACGGCCCGCGCCCGTGGGAGTCACCCGCCCCTCGCGGGAAGACCACCGCCCCTCGCCCTGTTAGGTGAAATATGAATTACACCGGGGCGCGTGAGATCGAGACCGGGGTCGATGCTGAGGTCGAGGTCGAGGTCGATGCCGTGGTCGATGCCGATGCCGTGGTCGAGGCCAAGGTCGACGTCGTGGTGATCGGTGCCGGGCAGGCCGGCCTGGCCGCCGCCTTCCATCTGCGACGGGCCGGCTATGCGCCGGACCGGGACTTCGTGGCGCTCGATCACTCGCCGCGCCCCGGGGGCGCCTGGCAGTTCCGGTGGCCCACGCTGACGTACGCCAAGGTGCACGGGATGCATGCGCTGCCGGGCATGGAACTGACCGGCGCCGATCCGCGCCGCCCGTCGTCCGAGGTGATCGGCGCGTACTTCGACCGGTACGAGCAGGCCTTCGGGCTGCGGGTGCACCGCCCGGTGAGCGTGACGGCGGTGCGCGAGAGCGGTGGGGCTCCCTGGACCGATCCCGTCGGGGACGTTGAGGGAAGGCGGCTGCTGGTCGAAACGTCGGAGGGGAACTACGCGGCGCGGGCGCTGATCAATGCGACCGGGACCTGGGACCGGCCGTTCTGGCCGCGGTTTCCCGGGCAGGAGACATTCGGCGGCCGCCAGCTGCACAGCTCTTCGTACGACGGGCCGGAGGGCTTCCGTGACGCGCGGGTTGTGGTCGTGGGCGGCGGGACCTCTGCCGTACAGCAGCTGATGGAGATCGCGCCGGTCGCGGCCGCCACGACCTGGGTGACCCGTCGGCCGCCGGTGTTCCGCGAGGGGCCGTTCGGTGCGGAGCAGGGCCGGGCCGCGGTCGCCCTGGTGGCGGAGCGGGTCCGGCAGGGGCTGCCGCCGCGGAGCGTGGTGAGCGTGACCGGGCTACCGATGACCGAGGCCATCCGGCAGGCCCGGGAGAGCGGCGTACTGGAGCGGCTGCCGCTCTTCGAGCGCGTCACGCCCACGGGCGTGCGCTGGCACGACGGCCGTACGGTCGAGGCCGATGTGATCCTTTACGCCACGGGCTTTCGTGCCGCCCTCGACCATCTCGCCCCGCTGCACCTGCGCGAACCGGGCGGCGGCATCCGGATGGACGGCACCCGCACGCTGCGCGATCCGCGGATCCATCTCGTCGGTTACGGGCCGTCGGCGAGCACCATCGGCGCCAACCGCGCGGGGCGTGCCGCGGTCGGCGACCTCCGCCGGCTGCTCGGCACGCCTCCTCGACCCCGAGCTCTACCACGACCGCGACCGGCCCGTGCGGAGACGGGGGTCGTCGGCAGCCTCGCCTCATAGGGCGAGTCCGGAGGGACGGTTCGGCCGGGCGGCACCACACCACAACCGCCCTCCTCATGGACCACTCCCCGCACACTTTCAGGCGAACGGATGACCCTATGAGCAGCTGTTCGGCGGTGCGCATGATCGAAAAGGGAAGGGCTTCAATTGACTCATAGCAACGGGCGAAGATAACGAGGCGCGAGCGGCGGGCTGCAGACCGTTACCGTGCCCCGGTCCAAATCCCCTGCTGGGCCGGAGAGTTGAGTCCCACAACTTCAAGGAGAAGATCCCGATGAACATCCTCACCGCTCTGTTGGCCCACGTCCTCCACCTCGTGGGCTGGCTCGTCTGACCGGCCTCGTCCCCAAGGCGCCGCCCCTCCCCGTCCCGGGAGGGGCGGCGCTTTTTCTGCGTTCCCGTTCCCGTGTTCCCGGCCCTGCGTTCCCGTCTCTGCGTTCCCGCCCCCGTGTTCCCGTCCCCGTGTTCCCGTCCCTGTGTCCCCCTTCCCGGCACCCAGCTCCCGCCATCCCCGCTCCCGCCACCCCCGCTCCCGCCACCCCGTTCCCACTCCCCCGGGCTACCTGTCCAGCTTCTGCCGGGAGGTCTCCGGAAGCGTCAAGTTAGACGAGGAACGAGACGAGGCAGAGCGCGACCACGGACCAGGGGAAGAGGTCGGCGTGGCCGGCCTGCTTGAACCAGGTGCCGACGGTGCGGGCATCGCCCTTGTCGAAGCCCGCGTTGACCTGTGCATAAGTGGGCAGGTAGGTCGTCCAGGTGTAGTAGGCGATGGTGCCGCCCGCGGTGATGCCGCAGATGCGCAGGGACTGGCGGGGTGGCGGCGCAGCGCCTCGAAGAGGCCGGGCCGGTCGGCCGCCTGCTGTGCGGGGCTCCGGGTCTCCTGGGCGCCACGCCGGTTCCACAGCCCCCGCAGGCTCAGCAGCGCGCCGATGAGGAACGGCACCCGCCGGCCCCACTGCCCCATCTGGCGTTCCGTGAGCAGCGCCACGAGCAGCGCCGCGGTCCCGGAGGACAGGTCCGGAATGGGTGGGGAGATCCGTCGAGCAGGTCTGATGGCACCCCGAGCACGGGTTGGGGATTTTCGAGGAGCCCCATCAGCGTGGCGTTCCGCAAGCAGGGCCAGGCGGCGTTCCAGCTCCTGGATCTGCTCGGTGAGCTGCCCGTCCCTACGGGCGGCCTCGGCGATCGCCTCGTCCAGCAGGACCTGGAAGACACTTCCGTCCCGCCAGCGCATGAAGCGGTTGTAGACCGTCTGCCAGGCGCCGAATCGCGAGGGCATCTCCCGCCACTGGCTGCCGGTACGGAACCTCCAAGATCACCCCCTCAAACTGCTCCCGCAGCCGCTCTGGGTAGGGGCCGAACCTGCCTATCGGCAGGAACGGTCCAATGAACTCCCACTCCGCATCCGTGAGTTGCGCACGAGTCACACAGGAGTCCTACCCGATCAGCACTCCGTCCGGGACTCAAAACTCGATTCTGATCACAACCACAGACAGTCCCTAGTCGACAGCCCCGAGGCGGCCGGTGTCACCAGGGGCGTCATTGCCGATCTCGACGCCGGTTCCCGTGGCGGTGTTTTTCGGGGTGAGGGTAAAGGTGATCCGGTGGGTTCGGGTCCGGGACGCCCTTGCCTCGGTGTCAGCGTTGACCACCCATGCCTTGACGCCGCCTTTGGCCCCGGCTTCGCGACGTAGCTCGACGGTGAACTCCATCTGGATCGGGCCGACTTCAAAACGCATCGGTTCTCCGGCCCCGGACGCTGCCGCGTCCATGAGCTGATCCCTGACGGCTCGCACCGCGGCGGCGAGTTCGATGTCGTCGAAGTCTGGCATGGCAGTACCCCCTGGTGTCGGCCGAGAGCCCGACGTTAGGGCATACGGCGCGTCCCCGGGTCCCGCGGGTCCCGCGCACCGTCAACGGCCGCCGAATCGCCGCCACCAGGGAGAGGGGGGCTTCGATGTGCTGGGCGTGGGAGTTTCCCACATATGGCGAACGACTGAGCCTTTCGGCAGGTGCTCGTCCCCGGTGAGCCTCAGCTCGCCAGCGGACGGGAGGATGAGGGCTACCGAGACATCAGGGATTCCGGCCAGTGCGGAGAGGTCAAGGGTTGTTGGCTTGCGTGGGGAGGGGGTGATGCCGATATGCAGACGGAGGGCGCATAGTGAGGGGAACAGCCGGCGCAGGAGTTCCGTGTTGCCCAGGTCTCCCGTCATGAAGGTGCTCAGCTGCGCGCTGGTGACCGCGTCCAGGCGGGTCACCTGGGTGAGGTCGGGCGGACAGAGGCTCTCCAGGGTGAGTTCGACACGTTCCAGGGAGGGGAGCCGGCCGAGGGCGGTCAGCTCTTCGGCCGGCACCGGGGTGATCGGCAGGGTGAGTGAGGTGAGGTGCGGCCATCGGTCGATGCGGTGAAGGTCGTGGATGAGCAGGTTGCCGTGCAGTTTCAGGGTCTGGATGCCGGCGGGGAACGGGATGTCCGGCAGGGAGATGCGCCGGGCCTCCCCGTCGCGGTCCCAGCGGAAGGTCGCACTGCGGAGCGTATGCATGTCCTTCAGGGGTGACAGGTCAGGGCCACTGGGGGCGTCCCGGAGGGTGAGGGCATCCAGGCACAGGCCGGGGAGCGCCGAATAGTCCACCAGGCCGCCGCAGTCGGACAGTCGCAGTACGGACAGCTTCGGGATGTCTGTCAGGAACGCCAGGTCCCTCAACAGGTCGTTGGTTTCCAGGGTGACGTCATCGGGCCGGGCCTCGCGGAGCACGGGCGACAGCTTCCCGGCCGGGAAGTCGCCCACGCAGCGGAGTGCCGGGACCGCACCGATCAGGGGGACGGCGGAGAGCTGCTCCGTGCTGCTCACTGCCAGGCGTACTCCGGTCAGCGGCGTGTGGGCGAGGATGCCTTCCGCGTAGGTGCGGGCGTCGAAGCCGTCCCAGGCATCGGCGAGTTCCTGCCTGACCTGCTGGTCCGGATGTTCTCGGAAGGCGGACAGCACCTGGAAGGCGTGTTCCCCGCCCAGCAGCCGTGCGGTGTGGACGACCGCCCGCGCCTGCTCCGGGGTGAGTCCGCCGGGCGGTGGGAGCAGCCCCAGTGCCACCGCACCGGCCTGGGCCAGCAGCTCGGCGTCCGCAAGGTCACCCGGCGGAACCAGGGCTGCCGCGCGTCGCTCGACCTCGGCACGTACTTCCGGTGCGAGGGCCGTCGCATGCTCCAGGCATGCCGCGGCCAGCAGGTGCAGACGCTCACGCTGCGGGGACGTGGCGGCGTCGCCCAGGTCGAGCAGGCGCCGCAGCAGCACCGCGCGTTCGTCCGCACGGGCGTGGCCGACCGCCATCCGCACCACGTCCTCCCACTGCGGTTCATGGGCATGCGCGGCCACCAGGTTGAGGTCCTGGCCCTCCACAGCGGCCTTTGCTCCGAGATAGTCCTGGAAGGTGCGGTGCACGAACTCCACGGTGTCGGGCGCCGGTGCCCGCAGGACGCCGCTGCGCAGCAGCAGCTGCTCAAGGACCGCGTCGGCCTGCTCGGGTCCGGCGACCTGGGGCATCGAGCGCAGGGCGTCCGCCACCACCCGCAGTACGTGGACGCGGTCGGCTTCGGCATGGCCGTTGCGGATCATCCAATAGGCGAGCTGTTGCAGCAGCCACAACTGGGCGCTCTCGTTGATCTCCAGTTGCGCGGTGACCTGCCGCTGGGCGTCACGGCGGACAAGGAGCATGCTGAGTGCGGCGTCGTACAGCTCCAGCCGGTTCTGCGGCAGGTAGGAGTTGCGGTCCCGGTTCAGTGCGCAGATCATCGCGCACATCAGCGGGTTGGTGGCCAGCTGGGCCAGGTCGTTCTTGCGCGGGAGGGCGTCCGCGAGTTCCCGTTCGTACTGTTCCAGTTGGGCACGTTCCGCCGGGCGTTGGACGGTCTCGGCGGCTGCCTGGTGCCAGCGGCGCAGGAAGGCGTTGACGTCCTGTCGGTTCATCCGCAGCAGATTGAGCTCGGTGAACCGCTCGGGGCCCAGCCACCCGTCGGCCACGGCCGAGGGGCGCGTCGTGACCACGAAGATGCAGTCGCGGTAGAGGGTGATGAGCTTCTTGAGCCAGTCCAGCGTGCGCTGCCGGTCACTCTCCTGGACCTCGTCCATGCCGTCGATGAGCAGCAGACCGCGTCCGGACTTCAAAACTTCATCGGCCCACCCCTCGGGCTGCACTGCGTGCAGGGGATTGCCGACCGCCGCAAGGAAGTCTTGCGGGGCGGGGAGGGAGTCCCGCCGGGCGAGGGTGCGCAGGGGCAGGACGAACGGGAGGCAGCCCTGGAGGTGTCCGAGCCCGGGCGGGAAGTCCTGTCGCGCTGCGGTCACCGCGAGCCACTGCGCCAGGGTTGTCTTGCCGGAGCCGGCGGTGCCCCGTAACAGGATGCGTGTCTGACGGGCGAAGGCCGCCTCGACCCGCTGCCGTTCTCCGACGGCAGGCCCGCGGAGCGAACGGGCCGACGGACTGCCGAGGCCGTCCCGCTCCTGTTCGCGGCTGTGATGAGGCGCCAGCTCCAGGCTCAGATACGCGGCGTCCAGTGGCCATTCGGCGTGTTCCCGGCGGGTGAAGTCCAGCCCGAAAATCTTGAGTTCGCTGTAGGCCTCGGCGACGAACGCGGCGTACCGTCGCTCGAACTCGGCATGCGGGTTGTGCTGGGGACCGGAGAGCTCGTCCACGATCGGCTGGTATTGGGTGTGCTCCACCAGCTGTTGGACGAACTCCGGGTCGGCGAAGAGCACGCGGCTTCGGATGGCTTCGACGCGACCGTGCTGCCAGTTCAGCGGATCCGTCACCACCACCCCGATGATCATGCCGTCCGCGAAGAGCGCGGCTCCGGACATGCCCGCCCACGGTGAGGCGCCGTCCGCCTGCCGGAGGGGCGGGGTGTGCGGACTGTCGAGTACGTAGCGGGCACGGACCATGCGCGATCCCGGCTTGAACGTGCCGACGATCTGTTCCGTGTCAAGCCCGTCCTCGTCGTCCCGCTGCACCTGTGGAAAGCCGATGGCCTGGCAGGATTCCATGGGTTCGAGTCCGGAGGGCACGCCCCAGCGAACGGGGTCCAGTTGCTCGTCCAGCTCGGGAGGGAGCAGGCTCTGCTTTCTCGGGGCGAGCAGCAGCGCGGCATCGCACTCCCGATCGTGGCGCGCCCAGACCACTCGGCACTTCACCTCGCCGACGCCGCCGAGAGCGGCCACGTTGACCAAGGCGCGGTTCTTCACCACATGTGCGGCGGTCAGGACAAGATGGGATGTCAGGAGGTAGCCGCTGCCTTGTTGGGCGCCGAGTACGGCGGCGATGCGATGGCGTTCCGGTCCCACGGTCCGACCGTAGGGCATGCGGCCCTGCCTCGTCAGGGTTCCTCGACACAAGGTCGCAGTGGGTAACGGCCGGCGGTCGGCTCATTCACACCTTCCGTCAGGTCCGGCGCATCCTCAACCTGGATGTGTCAGGCGAGCCCAGTCACCCTTCTCTTTCGCGGTTTCACCTCACCCGCTCACCTACTCACTCACCCACCGAAGGAGACCGCACCACATGTCATCTCGCTCCGCGCTGCGGCGCTCCCTGGTCGCGCTCACGTTTGCCGCAGCAGTCGTGCCAGTCGCCGGCTCACCGGCTACGGCCGCAGCCGCGGCTGTGACGCCGCCGATCCACCTGTACGACCTGTCGAGGCACGATTCCGTCAAGCCGCGCACGTTCGCGGTGACCCAGCACGACGGATTGAGCGCGCTGCACTGGGCGCACTGGGGTGCCAAGACGCAGACGGGCACGGGCACCATGCGGATCAACGACTGCACGCCGAGCTGCGCAGAGGGCCATATCCGCGTCCTGCCGGGCGCGCACCTTCAGGTACGCGGTACACGGGTCGATCAAGGGCGGCGCTACTACCGGCAGTACCGGATCACACATCCGGCGTTCACGCCCCAGGAGTGCCGGATGTACTCCCAGTGGACCAACGCCTATGTGCCCAGCGACTTCGGCTAGGGCCTGTACGGAGTCGTGATCACGGGAAGGGGTGGACACAGCAGCGGCAGGAATGATCCGGCGGGTTGCCTCGTTCACCCTGAGCCCGTCCACGTCACCATCCCAGGGAGCACCGTGCCCGAAGCCATGCCCGTCACCTCCACCGTTCTCCCGGTACTCCGGCCTTGAGAGCGTGCAGGCCGAGCGTCTGATCGAGCTGGGGGTGCATGAGGTCGCCGGGTGGCCCGCCGCCGAGCTGCGTGGCTTGAGGCGGGCATGCCCGTGATGCACGGGGAGCTGCGGTGCCGTAGGCCGCACGGCTGACACGTGCCTATTGCGTGCTGCTGCCGGCTACGACAGGAGCCGGTGCGCTGTCCCGCCCAGCGGCGCCTTGCCGTTCCACGGGCTCAGACGGTCTGCACCCGCCGTACGGAGACGACTGGGAACCAGGTGTCGCTGGCCCGGTAACTCTGGCCGGGCGCCAGCACCTTCGCCTCCTTGCCCGCGGTGCAGTCGGCGACGATGAACACCTTCAGCTTGCGGTTGGTGTGGTTGACCACCTCGCGCTGCCCTACGTTGGAGGCGTTCTCGGTGTTGTAGCACTTGCCGTCGACCGGGTTGGTGATATTCGTCCCCAGGTCGAGCTCGATGGTCCCGGTGGCGGCCTGGGCGACGCCGGCGCCGGCGAGCAGGGCGGCCGCAAACAGGCCCGCGAGGACGGGGACACGGCGGCGGAGATGACGCATGGTTCTCCTTCGGCTGATCGTTCGGTTGAACGCTCGGGGGATCCGGGGTCGTGCGCCACCGTAACCGGGGTAGTTATCCCTCCGTTATCCCGTGATTTGCTGCCAAGTCACCCCACTAACCTCTACATCGCTGCGTTGACGCAGCGGCGCAGTCAGGGATCGGCCCGAACGTCCCCAGCGGCAGGTGCGACTCGATCAACTCCCCGTCCCCATCAGCCAGATCGCCACACGTCACACGACCTGTCCACCGCAGCCGACGCCTTCCAGAAGCAGGAGAGGCCGATCCCGTGATCTCAACTCAGAACGGGCCCAGCACGGGCGACCCTCACCGGATAGAGGGGCCCGGAGTCGGTGACCCGTGCCCGAACGCGTTAGAAGATCACTTACGGGACACGGCTTAGGGCTTGCCGATCATTAACACGTCGTCTTGATCTTGTTGCTGGTCTGGCGGGTCAGGGCGAGGACCCGTGCTTGGAGAACCGCGAGGGACGCGGCGGGGTCGTTGCGGGTGTGATGGCGATGCCGTGGGCTTTGAGTAGTCGCCGGTTCTTGAGGAGGGTGCGGTGCATGGCGGCCCTGCTGCTGCCGAACAGCACGGCCAGAGGTTCCGCGGCCAGGGCGACCCGCAGGTGGAGCACAGTGGCCAGGACCTGTTCGGGGAAGGAGAGCCGGGGCGGGCGGCCGCGCTGGGTGTTACCGTCCGGGGTCAAAGTTCGTGTGAGTTGGTCCAGTCGCCAGTGGGTCATCCCGGTCAGCTCGGGATGGGACAGCTGGGCCGGGTCCCACTGGCGGTCGGGGGTCTGCGGGGCCCGGGGCTCCCGGACGGACGGGACGGGCTGGGGATGCAGGGCATAGTTCCAGTCGCCGTGGAATGTGTGCCGGGTCAGCGGCAGGGCGGCAATCTCCGCGTCCTTGATCTGAACGCCGGTGGGATAGGTGCTGGTGTCCAGTTGAGCGGTCACGCGCAGTCCGGTGCGGGTCGTGGTCGCGGCGATCGACTGGACGATGACTTCGTGGCTGGTCAGCGGGCAGCCGCGCCAGTTCATGGTGATGTGGGAGAAGAGCCTGTGCTCGATCTTGTTCCACTTCGACGTCCCCGGAGGCAGGTGGCACACGGTGATCGTCAGCCCAGTCTCAGCAGCGAGGCGGGCGAGCTCGAGTTTCCAGGCTCGGCTGCGGTAACCGTTCGAGCCGCCCGCGTCCGCGGTGATCAGCAGCCGTGTTGCCCGCGGGTAGGCGGCCTGGCCCTGACCGTGCCACCAGCGGCGGATGGATTCCACCGCGAACGCGGCGGGGTCGTGGTCGGTGCCTACATTGACCCAGCCGGTGTTCGACTCCAGGTCGTAGATCCCATACGGGACGGCCTTGCCCAGCTATGGGTCGGCGAAGTCGTGGATGTTCACCGGCACCGGGTCACCCGCCGGCCGCCACTTCTGACCGCTGTTTTTGAACTCTCCGACGAGCTCCTTCTTCTTGGTGTCCACGCTGATCACCGGCTGGCCGGCGTCCCGGTACTCGCGCGCCTGCTCGTTGAGATAGCGGAACTGGGCATCCCGGTCCGGGTGCTGGCTGCCCTCGATGGTCTTGGCGTTGGCCTGCAGACTGAAGCCCTCCACCCGCAGCAGACCCGCAACGGTGTCCGCGCTGACCTTGTGCCCGGCCCGGGTCAGCTCCCGCGCGAGGGTACGGGTGGACTTCACCGTCCACCGCAGTGGCGACATCGGATCCCCGCGTTCGTCCGGCACCACCAGTGCCAGCAGTGCGGGCCGCAGTCCAGGGTCGAGGTCCGCGACCCGTTTGCGTCCACCGCCCGGCCGACGCACCCGCCCCAGCGGCTCCTCGCCGGCCTCCAGCTCGAGCACGCCCTTGCGGACCGTCGTCTCACTCACTGCGGCTGCCTGAGCGACGGCCCGGATGCCGCCGTGCCCCAGCACCCTGGCCTCCGCGGCCATCAGCAACCGCCGCTGTCGCTCGTCCAGGTGTGGGAACAACACCGCGAATTTCACAGCCAGTTGGGTACGGATCTGGTCCGGGATGCGCATACCACACCAACGAGCACCAGAACGGGAAGCAACACCTTGATTCCCTGCAAGCCCTTAGGCAGCCAACCGCGCCGGACGCGTCCCTGGCGACCCCAGACCTACGGGCGTGGCCTACCGGGCGCTCGCCAACCCCTCAGCTATCGGGGCCAGACCGTTCCCTGGTAGCCCTCGTCGAAGTGCCGTCCCCGCCGGAGACGACCGCAGTCCGGTGCTCTTTCCGGTTCGACGACCGCTCCCCGCCCGCCCCGGGGAAAGGCGGGGGTACCCGGTACCTTGCCGTCAGTCTGTGGGCCGTTGGGGGCCGACCGGGTGCGGCGTCGGTGTCGAGTGGTGCTCTCCGGTGGCGCGGCCGGTTTGCTGGGCGGGGATCTGGCGTACGCATTCGATGAGGTAGTCGCCGGTGTCCGCAGCGACGGTGACGCCGTGGGTCTCGCTGTGAAAGCCGGGGAAGCGCCTGTCGAAGGACTCCAGGGCGGTCAGGTACCGCAGCAGCGGGCCGTCGTGGGCGCCGGTGTTTTCGCCGGGCATGAGGACGGGGATGCCCGGCGGGGTGACGGTGACCATGGCAGCGGCCACCCGGCCGGCCGCGTCGGTCAGCCTTACCCGCTCGGTGCCGCCGCGGATGAGGCGCTGATAGCAGTGCTGGGGCGGGGTGACGGGCTCGGGCAGCTCCTGGAATGCGGTGTCGAGCAGCTCGACCAGGCGGGCACCGCGCAGGTGGTCGTGCATCTCCTGGCACAACCCGCGCAGGGTCTGGCCGGTGTAGCGGTGGGGGTGGGCGGCGACCAGCTCGGGCAGTACCCGCTCCAGGGGTGCGTCGTGGTCGTAGAGCGTTTTGAAGTCCATGAGGGCGTCCATCAGGGTTCCCCACTTGCCCTTGGTGATCCCCATGGAGAAGAGGATGAGCGTGGTGTAGCTGTCGGTCTTCTCCACCACGATGTCCCTGGTGGCCAGGTAGGCGGTGAGGATGCGGGCGGGGATGCCCCAGGAGGACATCTGGCCGGTGGCGTCGATGCCGGGGCAGGTGAGGGTGACCTTGATGGGATCGAGCAGGCAGTAGCCCTTGGTCAGTCCGGTGAAGCCGTGCCAGTCGGCGTCGGGCTCCAGCTGCCAGCAGGACGGATCGGTGCGCAGCCGTTCCAGGGAGGCGTCGGCGAAGGGGAGACGCTCGCCGGTGGCCGGGTCGGTCACGGCCGCGGGTTGCCAGACGCCGAAGAACCAGTCGGGCCGGTCGTCGGCAGCGGCGGCGATGCGCCGGGCGACGCGTACGACCGTCTGGCGAAAGCGGATGGCTTCGGTCACCGCTTCGTCGATAAGGCAGCGGCCCTGGGGGCCGTCCATCATCGCCGTGGCCACGTCGAGGGAGGCGATCATCGGATACAGCGGTGAGGTGGTGCCGTGCATCATGAACGCCTCGTTGAACCGGTCGTGCTCCACCGGCGCCCGGGGTGCGGATTTGATGTGCACCATGGCGCTCTGTGACAGGGCGGCCAGCAGCTTGTGGGTGGACTGGGTGGAGAAGACTGTGGGGCGTTCGGGTCCGGGGAAGGTTTCGTGGCCCACCGCCATGCCGTAGCGGCCGGCGTAAAGGGGGTGGAAGCGGGCGTAGGCGAACCAGGCTTCGTCGAAGTGGAGCCGAGGGGTACTGGGTGCGAGGGCCTGGGCGACCTGGACGGTGTCGTAACACAGGCCGTCGTAGGTGGAGTTCGTCAGCACCGCGTACTGCGCCGTGGGCGAGACGGCGCCCTGGGCCAGTGGGTTGCGGCCGGCCCGGGAGGCGACCGAGGGTGCCTGAATCTCGGCGGGCGGCAGGGGGCCTGCCAGACCGTAGCCGTTGCGGGTGGGGACCAGGTAGACCGGCCGGGCTCCAGAGAGGACCAGACCATGCAGCACCGACTTGTGGCAGTTGCGGTCCACCAGTGCGATCTCGTCCTGGGTGACGCTGAAGTGACCGACCATCCGGTCGCAGGTGGAGTCGCCGTGGAGTACGAAGTAGGTGCGGTCGGCGCCGAAGACGCGGGCGGCGTTGCGCTCGGCGGCACCTACCGGGCCGGTGTGTTCGAAGAGGGAACCGAGTTCCCCGACGGAGATGGACAGGTCGCTGCGCAGCAGCCGTTCCCCGAAGTAGTCGTGGAAGGCCCGGCCGACGGGGGACTTGAGGAAGGCGACACCGCCGGAGTGGGCAGGGGTGTGCCAGGAGTACTCGTGCGCGTGGTCGAAGCGGCGCAGTGCCTTGAAGAACGGGGGTAGCAGGTCGTGCTGGTAGCCGCGGGCGGCGCTGGCGATGCGTCCGGCGATGAAGGGCGCGGTGTCCTCCAGCGGCCAGATGTAGCCGATCACCGTTTCGGCCACCCACAAGGGCAGGTGTTCCAGGTCTTCGCCGTTCGTGACCAGGAAGACGGGGAGATTCTGGAAGCGCCGGCCGACGTGGCGCAGTACCTCGGCACCGCCTGCTTCGCCGCCTTCTCCGGCGGCCTGGGGAAGGTCCCAGTCGAGCACGACGGCAGCCGTGCCCGCCTCGGTTCGCAGCACTGCCTGGGCGTCTTCGGCCGTGGTGGCCCAGCGCACGTCAATGCCTCGGGTCTCCAAATCGTGGCGGATTCTGCGCAGTTGCTCGGCGGCGACGCCTTGACTCTGTGGGAACTCGTGTACCGCGAATAGAACCGTCCCGTCGGTCATAGTGGCCCCTCTGCTGTGCGCGTGTCGGCGCATGGACTGCTCGTACGCACCATGCCTGCTGTCCGAGAGGCAACCGGAAGATCACCGGCCGCGGCCCAGTGGCTGGACCAAACCACTCCAAGGAGGGAAACGGGAACCGCCGCACCTGACCGCTACGTGAATGCTGGTGGCGGCGAACCTCGACGGGTCCGCTCCGCGGCCGAGCGCTACGTGGCTGCCCCGGCCCGCGGCGGCTGACCTGTCCCCCTATGACGCAAGTGCCCAGCTCCCGTCCCGGCCGCGAAAGCATCCGACGCTACTCGGCTGACCTCCGCCGTCGGGTCATGACGGCCCGTCCTCTTACGCCGCCGCCCTCCCGTAAGCCTCCGTGCCCAGCCTCCACACCCTCGCCGCCGGCATCGCCCGCGGCCTCGACGCAGTCATCGCCGGGCTGATCCTGAGCTGGAACTCGGGTGCCGTCGAGGGCACGTCAACCGGATCAAAATGCTCAAGCCGCACGCCTCGCACAGCCCGGCAACGCCAGGGCCAGGACCGGCTGCCGAATCCTGTTCCCCAGCCGAGGAATCGTCGGGCTTAGAGTCTGTCTTCAAAGTCCCGCCTCAGAGGGGCTGATGACCGAACCAAGCACGGCTTTCCGGCTGGTTAGGGCGGACGATTGCCAGGATGGCCGGCACGAGCCAGATCAGGCCCAGAATGGGCGCTACCTCGAAGAATGCCAGGGTGAAGGGCAGCGCCGTCCAACCGTAGGCGAAGGCGGAGACGCGCAGATTCGGGTGGCGCGTGGGGAACTTCAAAGCGGTAGTGACGCCCCATGCAGCAACCGCAAGCACGAGCACTCCGGCGAATACGATGTTCCCGGAGTGAGCCGCACCTGGCGTGGTGCAGCACGGGGTCGAGGCGTCGCCCTCGCCCCAGATGGCTGTGGCGACAGCCACGCTGTTGGTCAGCAGAGCAAGTCCGAGGACGGCCTGCATACCGCCCAGGATCATCATCAAGACGCGAAGGCTCCTTACCGGCTGCGGCATCTGCGCCCCTGAGGGGATCCGGCCCTGGCTGAGTGCCCCGGGCCCACTGGGGCCTCCAGGCCCAGCCGCCCCTGGGTTACCGCTAGCGCGCGACCGCTGCCAGGGCCGCCGGCCGCCTGGCTCTTCTTCCTCATTCAAGCCCATGCCGACGGTCCTCCCCTGAACGGCCTCGCGCCTGCGCGCCATGGTCCGGCGGCCCATATCAACTGTCCAGCCACAATCCAGCCAGAGCTGCCGCGAAGGGGTTCGTCATCGATATGCGGTGGGCACGAAACGCCGGCACGATTCTGCCCGCGGCGACCGCGACGACTTTCTGTCCCTCTTCCCGCCGTCATTCCCACACCCCGTCACCAGCAGGAATCCTGCTGCCGCGACCGCGACGGCCCCTAACCCACGAATACGTCACATGCGGGGAGGATCCCACCAGCAACAGGCAAGAGGGAAGGTTCCACCAAATTCGAGGGAACGGAAGCCGTGCCGCATCACCGAGGCGCACCTGCCCGCCCCCGCCGACCTCGCCCCGACCGGCACCGACTTCGACGACGAGGTCCTGGCCGAACTCGCCGAGCTGGAGAAGCGCTCCGCCCAGCACGAGATCGACCTCCGCCCGCGGAACACCGTCGAGGGCTACGCCGCGGACCGAAAGCAGTGGGAGACCTTCTGCGCGCTGCTCGGCCTGCCGACCACCGCCATCATCCCCGGGTCTCTGACCGCGTTCGTCGAGTGGCTGTGGGTCCAGCCCGGCTGGAAGGCCGGCACCTTCACCGCACCGTCGGCCATCGACCGTCGCCTGTCCGGCGTGGTCGTCACCGGCCGCACCGAGTACAAGCTCACCCTGGACCGCACGGTGGCCGCCCGCGCCGGTCGCGTGCTCAAGGCCAAGGTCCACGCGCTGCAGAAGACCGACGAGGCCCGCGCCCGAGGACCGGCCCCCGCCCTGCCAGCCGATCGCCTTGCGCGCGATGGATAGTGCGCGGTTGACGGTGTAGGCGTCCATCTCGTCCGCCCGAGCCGCCGCCAGTTCGGCAAGCACCTCGGGCAGTGCCGGGTCGTCGATCGCGGCGACGGGGGGCGGGCGGCTTCGCGCCCCGGCGGGCGGGCCCGGTCGGCGCGGGTTCGCCGGCGAGCATCCACCCCCATGTCGTCAGTGAGATCCGGCAGATGCGCGCGGAGGACTTCGCGATGCCCGCACCGGTGAGGTACCGCCCGACCCGCCGCGGCGTACGACGAGGGCAGGGCGGACACGGGCACCACCCGGGCGCGGCACACGCAGCGCGCACCCGCTCCCGAATTCGCTCACTGGTTCGCGCCATGCCCGCCCCGTCCTCCCGGCTCTGCCGCAGTAAATGCGTACACCTCACCCCGGCGGTCGGAATCGTTCGCCGCAGGTCGCGAAGATCACGGTAGGGGCTCTGCCGCAGCAAATCCGGCATTTACGGCGACTGTGGATGGGAGAAGGCTGCCCGTGTGGTCCAGGCAGAAACGAAGGCCGGTACCACGGGGATCAGTGCCATCCACGGGAGCATCGCCACTGGGGAGTCGCTCAGCAGGCCGATGCCCAGGGCTCCTCCTCCGATGCCCAGGTTGAAAGCAGAGACGTACCAGGAGGACGCGGCGTCGGGTGCGGTGGCTCCCAGGCGGAGAACGCTCGATTGCAGCGTTACCGGCAGTGCGGCGAAGGCAACGCCCCATAGGGCCACGGCTACCACGGCGAGTGGCTGCAGTCGGATGCTCCCACCTAGCAGCACCAGTGAGCCGGCCATCAGGGCGATGGTGCCGAGCAGGACGGTGTGCGGGCGACGGTCCACCAGGGCACCGCCGAGCCATGTCCCCAGGAAGCCGGCCAGTCCATACAAGGCCAGGAGCATGCTGGTGGCGGCCTCGCTGAAGGCAGCGGCGTCGTGCAGGAGGGGGGTCACGTAGGTATATACGGTGAAGTGTCCGAAGATGAGTAGTGCGGTTGCTGTCACCATGCGTCGTAGGCCGGGCAGGCGCAGCGCGCCGCCGAGTCCGGTCGACTGCGGTGGGGTAGAGCGGTTGGGTATGTCGGGCAAGAGGCGGCGAGTGCCCCGAGACCGAGGGCTGCCGCGGCGCCGAAGGCACCGCGCCATCCGACGACGTCGCCGAGGACTGCGCCCAGGGGAACGCCCAGAACAAGGGCCGTTGAGTTTCCGGCGAAGACGACCGCTGTTGTGCGGCTCCGTGAGGAGTGGTGCGCTCACGCCGACGTGGCGGGGAGTGCGGCGAGGAACTCGCGTACGTGGCGGAGCCAGGTCGCCCGGTCTGCCGGGTTCAGGATGTGGGCGGCGCCGGGCAGTTCGATCAGCCGGGCGCCCGGGATACCGGCCGCCAGACGGTACGAGCTCTCGGGCAGCACCAGTCGGTCGCCGGTCGGCGCCACCACCAGGGTGGGGGCGGCGACCTTCGCCAGGTCGGCCCGGACGTCCACGCGGGACACCAGGTCGAAGTGGTCCAGCATGCCCGGCGGCATCGCGGTCAGGGTCTGGGCGACCGGTTCGTCGAGGGCGGCCGGTTCGAGGTCCGCCAGGCCCGCCGGGGACATGCAGGACAGGAGGGCGAGCCGTGCCACGTCCTCCCACTGACCCGCGGCTGCCAGGGACTTGATCAGCTGAGCGGCGAGCGCCAGGACGGGATCGGCTGCAGCGAAGCCGGCGGTGAGGACGAGGGCCCGGACACGGTGGGGGTGCCGTGTGGCGATCCGGACGGCCACGGCGCTGCCGAGGGACTCCCCGAGGACGGCGAACGAGTCCTGGCCGGCCGCGACGGCGGCCGCGACCAGGCGGTCGGCGAGGTCATCCAGGTCCAGGGGTTCTATGGCTACGGCAGAGCCACCGGCCCCGGGGTAGTGCGGGCCGACGAGAGTGTGGTCCTGGGCGAGGTCGTCGAGGACGAGGCCGAAGTTCCCCTCGATGCCGCCGCCGGCGCCGTGCGCGAGCAGAAGTGCGGGGCCGCGCCCCTGCACGAGGACGTCGAGGTGAGGGGTGGGAAGCACGTGATCAGTGGTCATGCCGCCGACGCTAAACTCCGACATCAGTGTCAGAGTCAAGTCGTGGCGCGCAAAGGGAGCAGGAATGGGGCGAACGGCATGCGCATGAAGGAGATGGTGCAGCGTACCGGGGTCCATGAGCGGCTGCTGCGCTACTACGAACAGCAAGGACTCCTGACGCCCGACAGACTGCGCAGCGGCTACCGCATCTATGGCGAGTCGGACGTCGAGACGGTGCGCCGCATTCGCTGTCTGCTGGCGGCAGGCCTTCCGACCACTCTGATCGCCCAGGTCCTGCCGTGCATCCGGGCGGACGACGAGCACCTCGTGCCCACCTGCCCGGACCTGCTCGCCCAACTGCGCCGGGAGGGCGAGCGAATCACTCGCGTCATCGAAGATCTACAGGCGTCGCGCGCGATCCTCGACACCATCATCACTGCCGCGCCCTCAGGGGGCGCCGAGACACAGAGGCCGCCTCAGCCTGCCGCTACCGAGGCAGGCTGACAGGAAGCCCCTGGTCTTACGATGAGTTCGCGGATGAACTCGGCGAGCCCGCGAACGTCGTCGTCTCGGACGGGACGCTCTCGGGCGTGATCGACTTCGATGCCATGGTGGCCCCGGCGGCGAGCGCGATCCGCCCGGCAAGCGGGCCTTCCTGACCGATGCCCTGGGTGTTGATGTCTTTGTCCATGGCACCACGGTGCACGCCAAAGGTGACAGTCGACGTCACCATTTCCGACAGTCTTCCCGCGCGCTCTGCCGTGGCGCAGTTCCGTCCCCACGCGGCCGACGACGCTGGAGGGTGGGGGACGAGACGGAGTCCGGCAGATCGTCGACCGCACCACAAAGCCGCCGAGGGTGACCCCGACGGCATGGTTGCGCCCCGTCCTGCACCGACTGTTCAGTGCCCGCGGCGGCCGGGCAGGACGGTCAGCTGCAGTCGGCCAGGGGCGTCCGGAACGTCTGCTGGCCTTGCCGCCAGCGTCATCCCACTCAGCTCGCCGGTCCTGTGGTGTGAGGCCGGGCGCAGCACGGCATCTGAGACGATCAGTCAGTCCGTGCGCGGGACTGCGGGTGATGAAACCGGACCGCGCGATGTCGAGTGTGTGAAGGTGCGGCGGTAGGCGGTAGGGGTGGTGTCCAGCGTGCGTCGGAAGTGCAGCCGTAGATTGGCTGCCGTGCCCAGCCCGCAGTCCCGCGCCACCTGATCCACGGAGAGGTCCGTGGTTTCCAGCAGTTCCCGCGCCCTGCCGAGCCGGGCGTTGAGCACCCACTGCAACGGGGTCGTGCCCGTCTCCTCGGTGAACCGGCGCATGAAGGTGCGTTGCGAGAGGCCTGCGTGCCGGGCAAGGGCGCGCAGCGTGAGCGGTTCGCCGAGCCGGTGCAGGGCCCATCCACGGGTACCGGACAGCGACGCCTCACCGGCCACCGCGACGGGAGCGGGCACGTACTGGGCCTGCCCGCCGTCGCGGTGCGGGGCCGCGACCAGACCGCGGGCGATCCGGTTGGCCACCTCCGCGCCCAGGTCGCGGCGCACGATATGCAGGCACAGGTCGATGCCGCAGCACACCCCGGCCGAGGTGAGCACGTCGCCCTCGTCGACGTAGAGCACGTCGCGGTCGACCGTGACGGCCGGGAAACTCCGCTCGAACTCGTCGATGTGCTTCCAGTGGGTCGTGGCGTGCAGCCCGTCCAGTACGCCCGCCGCGGCCAACGCGAAGGCGCCCGTGCAGATCGACACCACACGCCGGCCTCGGTCGCGGGCTTCGGCCAGTGTGTCGAGCACGGCGTCCGGCAACGAGAGGACCGGTTCGAACCCGGGCACGATCACGGTGTCGGCGGTGCGCACCTGCTCCAGGCCTCCCTCGGCGAGCAGTGCGAAACCCGCGGTGGTGGCTACCTTCGTGTCCAACGCGCACAGGGTCATCTCGTAGGGGGTTTCCGGCCGGGTGGTGAAGATCTGCGTCGGGATCGCCAGGTCGAGCGGGGTGACCCCGTCCAACGCCAGGACCGCGACTCGATGGGCTGCCATGGCAAGATTCTAACGAGGTAAGGAAATATTGCCTCTCGCCAGGTCAGGGTGGTCGCGGCCAGGCTGAGGACATGACCGGACCTACCCGCGAGGCGACCGCCGACCCGATCGCGCTGCCCAGCACACCACTTGCCGACGCCGTCATGAACCTCATCCGACCGGTGGAAACGCCGTCCGTCTTCAACCACAGCATCCGCAGCTACCTATTCGCCCGGCTGGTCGCAGGCCGCCTCGGCCTGGCCGCCGGCCACGACTACCGGGACGACCTGTTGTTCGCCGCGTGCGCGATGCACGACCTCGGCCTGGCGTCGGACGGCCCGCACCGACAGCGGTTCGAGGTCGAAGGCGCCGACCGGGCCGCCGAATTCCTCATCCAACAGGGGATGTCCACGGCCGACGCCGACCAGGTCTGGCAGGCGATCGCCCTGCACACCTCTCCGGGCATCGCGGAACGCCGCGGCACGCTGTGCGTGCTCGTCCGCGAAGGCGTCGCCCTCGACTTCGGAGGCCCCGCGGGCGCCGACCACCTCGACTCGGTCACCGATGAGCAGGCCGACGCCATGCACGCCGCCTATCCACGGCTGGACATGATCCGCTCACTCACCGACGCGATCGTCGCGCAGGCCGCGAAAGACCCCAAGAACGCACCCCGGTACACGACCCCCGGCGAACTCCTGCGCGAACGCCAGACCTTCGGCCGGACCCGGCTGGAGCACACCGGCCGTTCGTCCCGCTGGGGCGGCTGACTCGACGGGCTCCACGACCCGTCGACAAAGAAGTCAACAGAGGTTCAACAAAGAAGAGGAAGCACCGCAAATGACCGTCCACACCGTCGAGGTCCCCGAGAACAACGTGGTCTTCGGGGAGACCACCAATGCCTTCGCAAGCTTCGGCTATTCCGCCGCGGTGCGTGCGCACGGCCTCTTGTTCATCGCCGGAACGATCGGTCGCCGCGCCGACGGAACCATCCCGGACACCATCGAGGAGCAGACCGAGATCGCCATCCGGAAGATCGAGGAGATCCTCCGGATGGAGAACCTCGCCATGTCCGCCCTCGTCGACGTCACCAGTTACCACGTCGACATCCGCCGGCACCTGCCCGGATTCATCAAGGCCAAGCAGCGCCTCGTCGAAGCGCCCTACCCGACCTGGACGATCATCGGGGTCAGTGGCCTCGCCAGCCCGGGGCTCCTCGTCGAGATCCGCGCGACCGCCGCGTATCCCGACGCACCCCGGTAGACCGCCGCTCCTGGGCCCGCTCCCGGCCCAGGAGCCCGTCATGGCGGACGTGGAGTCCGTCATGGAGACCGCTCGACGTTCCCGGCCCGCCGGGCCGTCGCGACGTGGCAGAGAGCGCTGTCACGACAGACCACACGCGGGCCGTCCTCGCCCATGTGGCCGACCACACCCCGCTGCCCGGCCCGGAAGCGCGACTGCTGATGCTGACTCTGCGCACCGCGCACACCGGTACCGCCAACCCCGTCGGGCAGGACCTCACCGCGCTGGGCTTGACCGACCCGGAGCGCCTGGTCGAGCAGCTGACCGGCTGCGGCTGGTTGGGCCTGCCGGGCACCGCCGGCGAACTGTTTGCCTCCCGGCCGGAGAACCCCACCCCGGGGCGCGGTGATCAGAACAGCAGGCAGAGGGGGCTCCCGTGGAAGCACGGAAAACGGTCCCTTCCCCGTACGGGGAAGGGACCGTTGTCAGAGCGCCCGGCAGGCCTTGCACCTGCATCTCCCACCGGCTGGTGGACGTCTTTCCTTGGACCACAGACGCGCGGTTCCGGCCCGAGGGCCGAAGTTCCGTCATGATCATACTGCATCGGTGCGCGGGCGGCGAAATCTGTCGCGGTCCGCGCAGGCCAGGTCAGAGGCTTGCTGTTTATGGCGGTCGGCCATAAACAGCAGAGGAACCCGGAGTGCTCTCCCCCCAGGCGGAGGCAGCCGGCCACGGCAACCGACTTACAACTGCCGGTTGCCCGTCGGTAGCGCAGGCGCGGCGCTGAGCACAGCGGCGGCCAATGCGCTTCGGATGCGACGCGCCGGACGTGTGGTGGTGTGAGTCAAAAGTCTCCCTTGGTTGGGATGCTCTGGCGAGCTGTTCGGGCTTCGCCGGTCCCGGGCGGCGAAGCGGCCCGGGACCGGGAGATCAGGTGGCCTTGCGGCCGAAGCCGGCCCAGGCGGAGGTGCCGGGCTGGACGGAGTGCGTCTCGTCGGCGACGACGAGGTCGGCGGGGCGGGTGCCGTGCCGACGGTGCTGGACGATGGACATCACGTCGTCCTCGGCGAACCGCCCCGCGGTCGCCGCGAGACCGAGGCCGAGGTCGACTTCGGCAGGCCCGATCAGAGCGGCGAGCTCGACGGCGACGGCCATCTTCACCCGGATCCGGGTGGTGCCCGCGGCGCCGGCCTCGATCAACCAGGACTTCGCCCCGGGCCCGAGCCCGAGGAAGGCTTCCTCGGCGTCGCCGGCGGGCTTGGGTTTGGGCTGGTGGCCTGGACGGATCAACGCGGACTGGCCCTCGCCGACCTCGCGCAGGAGCGACATCGACGACTGGATCGCCGGGGCTGTTCGGCCTGTCCACCGAACGTCTTTGCCACCTGACGCCTGGACACCTCCAGTTCGGTGACAAGCAGGCCCCCTGGTCCTGGGCCGCCCCCCCCGTCCTGCTACCTCCACGGCTCGCCGAACTCCTTCGGCAACTTGCCGAACAGTCGCAACTGCGGCCGCAGCTCTCGCTAGCCCGCCCAGGTCCCCAGTGGCTCTTCCCGGGCATGGTCCCGGGCAAGCCGATCTCGACGCACGGCATGACCCAGAAGCTCAACCGGCACGGCATCCCGGTTCGCCCCGCGCGCAACGGGGCACTGGCCGCCCTCGCTGCTGATCTCCCCAGCCCAATCCTCGCCGACGTGACCGGGATGCGCCGCCACACCGCGCTCCGCTGGGTCGCCTACGCCCGACGCGACTGGGCCGTACCTCGCAGCCCGGGCAGCAGATGCCTCGGCCCCAAGGCGGCTGCCCAAATGATGTTGCGTCTGTCCGGGGTGTCGTCGAGCCTCTTACGCCGGAGGTGGTCACAGTGACCGACATCAGGATCTCCCTGTCCGTGCGCGATCTCACCCACGAGGACCTGCCCTCGTGCGACTGGTCGGGCTCCGCCATGCACGTGAGGCAGATCGCCGAGCAGTTGCGCCGGGCCGAGCGCGGCGAGGTCGACTACCTGGCTGTTTGTGGGCCCGCAGACGTGCCGGTGGCGATCGGCGGCGTCGACTACGTGCGCAAGAGTGGTGCTGGCACGCTCTGGCAGCTCGGTGTCCATCCTGCGCTTCAGTCGTGCGGCGTCGGCACCCTGCTGATCAGCTCCGCAGAGGCTCGGATCACGGCCCGTGGTCTGGCGGTGGCCGAACTGGGCGTGGAGGAGAGCAACCCCAGAGCCCGAGTCCTCTACGAGCGATTGGGCTACCGGCCCTACGGCCGTGAGCTGGACTCCTGGGACGTGGAGACCGAAAAGGGCTCGGTCAAACGGTACGAAACCATGTGCACGTTGATGCGCAAGGACCTGACATAGCCAGGGTCGCCAGCAATCCGAGCGAACATCGGGCGCCGCAGCAGCGAAGCAACGGCACGGAAGACGGGGAATAGTGCACGGCCGGAATAGCCCCCTGCCGCCAGTAGTCCGGGAGTTCGCCCGCGACTGCGCATTCACAGGGAAGCCATGAACGACCCCGCCGAACCGCGGCTGCGGCACGCCCTTGAACACGCTGGCACTCCCCTACGACCGGGCACCGACCAGGCTGTCGTGCACGCCTTCGAGCGGATCAGTGACCGGCAACCCCGAACACACCAGTGGCACCCTGACTGTCTCCACGCTGTGCACGGAAGCAGGTATCTCGCGCGCCACGCACTGCCGCTCTCCCCTGGTGAAGATCATCACCGGCTCCAGGTGGCACTGCCCGGCAGGTCGAACGCTCAGCTCGACGCACCCTCCAGAGGGAAGTGGTCTCGGTAGTACTGCGAGCGCGGTCAGGTCCATGCTCTCGCAGCATTCGACGGTGGAGACGGCGCGCCGAAAGGGTTTGTCACGAGGTCGGACGTCGACGGTGATCGCTTCATGACGACCAGAAAGGGCCATGCCGTCTAGCGCCCCGCTCCGCTCGCGCGCCGCCGACCGCCGCTCACCGCAGCGCCCGATTGCCGTGACCGTCCACCCAGGAGAGCCCGCCCGTGCGGAAGACCGCCCTCATTCCCTACGCCCACCTCCCCCGAGCGCACCACGACCGCCACGTCCTGACCAGTACCGTCGACGTCTTCGGCGCCGCCCACTGGCTGCTTGCCGAACGTGCTCCGCAGCCTGGCGGTGATGTCCTGCCCTTTGACGCCCTGGTCGTCTCCGTCCATCCGGGCGGCAACGTCGAACTCACCGAGCTGAGCTGCGTGCGGGCTCGCTGGCCGCACCTGGGCCGCCTGCCCGACGGCGGGTTCGTCGTCGCAGCGCCTCGCGCCCGCCGGTACGAGGACGCGAACCAGGTCCAGGTCTTCGACGCGCAAGGCCGCGAGACCTCGTCCTTCTCCGTCGGGGACGCCATCGAGCACCTGCTCGTGGACGAGGCCGGCCATATCTGGGTCGGGCACTTCGACGAGAACCCGGTCGGCATCCGCCGCTGGAGCGCCACGGGCCGGCTCGCCTGGACGTCAGACGGCGCCCACATCCCCGGTCTCTTCGACTGCTACGCCCTGAACGTGTCGGGCACCGCCGCCTGGGCGTGCCCGTACACGGACTTCCCGCTCGTCGAGATACGCCCCGACCGGCCCGTGACGGTGTGGGCGAACCGCATACGGGGCGCCCATGCGGTGGCCGTCCACGGCGATCGGGTGGCCTTCTACGGCGGCTACGGCGAGGAGCGGGACCGACTCGCCCACGGAACGCTGACCGAAACGTCCGTCGAGCCAACGGACGTCGGCCTGCTCACCCTGCCCGAGGGCCCTGCCCCCGGCCGCCGTCGGGTCGTCGGTCGAGGAAGCAGGATCTACGTCCAGGCCGAGCCGTACACCGCTTGGGGCGTGTTCGACCTCAGCAGCTGATACCCAGCACTGAAAGGACCACTTCGACCCGGCCGCCGGCCATCCGACGGCCAGTTGCGCAAGGAGCTCGCCGCGGCGCGTGCCAGCGAGGGGCAGACGGTGTGCGACCGGTTACTGGAACTCGTCGACGAGCAGGTGCCCGGCGCTCTTCTGCTGTCTGATCCCTTCACGCCGGGGCGGACTCCACGGGTCGAGGCGCGCTGAAGGGTCGGCAGGGCTGGGGTCGTGCGCCCGGCGCCGAGGATCGTACGGAACCCAGGAATTCCGGTCCACTATGCCGGCGAGCCTCACGGATGCCCCAATTACGCAGCTTGGAACTCGGATCCGACCAGGTGGGAGACTTCTCGGGAGGCGCTTTCGCCAAGCCGAGGATGGCCTCGCCGAGGGTCGGCGTGTGGGGCAAGGGCGGCGAAGGTGCATGCGGCCACTGGTTCGGGGGATCGCGCAAGCGCTCGTCCCGGTGCGAACATTCAGCTGGCTCAAGCCACTTCGCGGGGTCCGATGCCAGACCGGACGAGGTTGAACACTTCTCGGGCGGCGTAGCGTTTGAGACAGCGGATGATCTCGCGCCGAATCTTGCCCTCCGCGATGCGCCGCTCGTAGTAGTTGCGGGTACGTGCATCAAACCGGAGCCGTGACTGCACGATCCGATACAGGGCGGCATTGCATCCTGGACAACTACGTCACCCCATGGGACGCCCCCCATCAAGAAGTGGCCGCTGTCGCATCCTCCACTTCCACCTGCACCGCACACCCACGGGCGCGTCATGGCTGAACCTGGTGGAGCGGTGGTACACCGAACTCACGCAGAAGAAACGCAAGCGCGGCGTCCACCGTTCCCTCCATGCCCTCGAACGCGACATCCGCACCTGGCTCGCCGACTGGAACGAACCCCCGAGGCCCTTCGCCTGGACGAAGACCTCCGACGAGATCCTCGACAAAGTCGCCGCATATTGCCGAGGAATCTCCTCAGGTCACCAGGGGCGCCCCGGCGCCGCCTGGGGAAAGCACTTGGTGAAGTACACGGCGTGCTGGCTGCGCAGCTGCACCCGGGCCCAGGAGCCGTCGGTGAAGCCGAATTCGAAGGTGTCGGCGTCGATGTCGGTACGGTGCCGGACCCAGGCCACCTCGCCGGCCGCCACGCTCCAGCCCGGCTCGACCGCGCCCAGCTCGCCGCGTCGACGGCCCCGCTGGACGTAGCTGACGTGCAGATGGCGGTCGGTGAGCTGGAGCACCGGCAGCGCGTCCGTGGTCGGAACGCGCGGCCACAGGGCGGTGGCGAGCCCGCCGCCCAGGCTTCCCCAGCCGCCCTTGAGGGCCTTGCCCTTCGGGCGCCGCCCCCCGAAGAGCTCGGGGCCCGTCACGAGGATCGCGTCGAGCCGCCAGAAGATCCACCAGAAGGCCCGCTTGGTGCCTTCCCAGCGGTCGCCTGGGAGACGGTGGCCGACCAGGACGCGGGGGCGGTTCCACCGCCACGGGGTGGGCAACTTGCGCCCGGGAAAGGCGACTTCGGCCTGTACGAGCCGCTCCCCGGTCGGCAGCGCCTGCGTCGCGCGCTCCCTTGCCTCCTTGTACGGGACCTTCCCCCAGGCGACCCGAAGACTCATCCGAAGACCTCGCGAACGGGCTTGGACCGCGCCGCGCCGTCGGCCAGGCGGTCGGCGAAGCGCTGGGAATCGGGTCGGTCGGCGTACTGCTTCTGCTGCTCGGTCGGCGGCTTCTCCTTCGGGGCCTCCGAGCCGACCGGGGTCTGATGCTCGACGTCCCAGCGCTTGTCGCCGATGCGGACCTCTTTGAGGCCGGTGGCGTCATGGAGCTCGCGCTCGGCCTTGTTGCCCGCTTCAGCGACCGTCTCGCGGATGTTGGCGGTCTTCTCGGAGGCATATTCGCCGACGTCGACGCCGGTGTGGTGCTCGATGACGCTGTTCGCCAGCGGCGCCGCATCGATGGCGGCACCGGCCGCCTTGGCGCCCACCACCTTGTTGCCGATCCGCTTGAGGTTCTTGTTGAGCTTCTTGCGGGCGCTCTTGTTGCGCCACAGAGCTTTGGCCTTGATGCGCGCCCGCCGCAGCTTCTGCAGCGCCCGCATCCGGTCGGCGAGATCCTTGAGCTTGTCCGCCAGCTTCGCGGTGATCCGTACGGCCTTCATCGCGCGGTGCGCCGCACCCGCGGCGCCGATGAGCGGGCCGATCGCGGCGCCGACACCGGCGGTCAGGATCGCCACGATCGCCGCCGTCGCCGCCGCCACCAGCAGCGCCTCGACGACCTCGGTGATCAGCACGACCATCGTTTCCTCGGCCTCGGCGCACGACTCAGCGGCCATTTCGAGGAGTTCGGCGACCGTGATCATGTCCTCGGCCTCGCCCCGGAGGGCCTTTTCGAACTCGGACATGGTGCCGCCGAAAGCTTCGGACGCCTCGCCGGTCCACGTACGCTGCAACGCCCGTCGCTCGGCCTGCAGATCGTCGACGACGCCCTGCATGTCACGGGCCGCGGCCCGCCACTCACGGGCGGTTTCGAGCAGCTTCTCATTGTCGCCGCTGACTTTTTCCAGGTACTCGTCGAGGCCCAGTTCCTTGATGGCCCCGCGGATGACGGAGTCGAGCGCACCCGCCAGCGGGTTGCTCCAGTCCACGTCGAATCCGATCCGTTCCAGCGCCTGGCTCATGCCTGACCCCCGCCGAGAGCGTGGACCTGGTCGTCCTCGTTGTTGTCGTACGTATCGGCCGTGAGCCGCACGCCGTCGGCGATACCGCCCAGCGATTGCTTGACGTCATGGAGGTCGTCCACCGCCTCCTCGGACTGCTTGTCGTAGTCCGCCTTGAGACTGTCGGACTCCGACAGCCGGCCGAACACGCCGCTGGAAAGCTTCAGTCCGTTGATCCGGGTCCGGATCTTCTCCACCTGGTCCGCGGCGTGATCCGCCGCGTTCGCATAGCGCCGTAGAGCCGAGCTCTCTACGTCGTAGCCCGTGCCGCCCATATGCCTGTCCTCCCCGTGGCTTACACCCGCTGCAACCCAAGCCTTTACAGAAACCGGGTGAATGCTTTGCCTGCACTGTACCCAGGCAAGTCCCTCTGGCTCGTGCGGGGGTACAGCAGGCACAACTTCCCATGACGAAGCAATGTAAAGGTAAATGAATCCCCATTGACCTCTATGGCCGCCTCGCTGGTGACCCGAGTCAGAGATTCGGTGGGAGTAGGCAGCGACATGCCGAGGGTCTCGTCGGCTGTTTTCTGCGGTGGTGGTTGCAGGTGCGGCGGAAGTCGCTCAGGGCTGCGGCCCGGGTATGCGTTGTCCCAGCGCGCCACGCCCACGGAGTCGGGTCGCGCTGTCCTATGCCTGGTGCGGGGTGGCATGGAGGGAGGCGAGGAGGCCCAGGGCCCGGGCTCTGGGGCTGTCCGGTTCGGCGTGGTGGATGACGAGCTGCTGGCCTGGCGTGTCGCGTCCGTCGAAGGCTTGGGAGGTGAGGGTCAGGGCGCCGGGTGGAAGAGGTGCTTGGCATCCTGGGTCTTGCCGCGCACGGTGGGCGTTCCAGAAGCGGGTGCACTCCGCGCTGTGCTCGGTGAGGGTACGGATCAGTGCGCACAGCCGCGGGTGGTCCGGGCCGAAGCCCGGCGCGTGGCGCAGGTTGGCGACGGTGGCCTGGGCCGCCCGGTACTGGTCCCGGTCCTGGTCCAGAGAAGTGCGCGCCTGCGGGATCGAGAAAGGTGATGCGCGCCAAGATGTCCGCCGGGTCGAATGGTGAGTAGAGGGCGTCGGCCGGGCTGTTGGCGGCGAGGACGTCCAGGGGCCCGTTGAGGGGCCGTTCGCCCGCGAAGGAGCGCGTCTCGTGGTCGCCAGCCGCCGCTAACGTCGCAACGGACCTGGCGGCACAGCTGAAGAGCGGCGCCGAGGCCGTGGGCCTGAGCCTGGACGTGACGTCGGCACTGCGCTGGGGCGAGGACATCGCCCCAGCGATGCGGCGCGCCGGCCGCCCCACGGACGAGCGGGCGCGCAGGCCGAGTACCTACAGGCCGGAACTGGCCGACTCGACTATCTGTGCCGTGAGGGACGTAGACACCCCACCTCGACAGACCGCATCGATCGCCCCGCAGAGAGACCCGCCGCGACACGCAGCACCCCCGTCGGCACCTACAGGCGGGGGTACTCATCTCTCACATGGCTATCACCAACACTGTAGTCACTCCTCGACCACAGCGGCCTGACCTGCACTTACACGCATTACCTGGACCACCCTGGACCGCACATGACGCGGTCTACAACCTGTGCCATGTGGGACCGTATCCCTCAGAGCGGGTGGCCACCCCATGGTGACCACGGCCAGCGGATTGCCGCCTGCGCCAGCAGCGTTAGAGCTTGCGCGTGCAGAGCAACGTGGCCGGTGCCTTTCTCTGGCCGGGAGCTCGAGCGAGTGCCGTAGGGGCCGACCACTGCATACTGTTGGGCGGCTACACGGGGAAGCGTTTCGCTTATCGGTGCCGGCCGTCCATCACGGAACGAAGACCCGTACAAGCCAAGCCGCAGTTCCACAGCCCGCATCAATCAAGATCCGGACCATCCCCGGGCCAACGACTCCGACGAGCTGTCCCACCACGAGCGAGTTGGTTCTGGAGGCAGGATTAATGCTGTGGCCGAGTAGCGGAAGGTTGCATAGATTCACCCGGTGACCTACGACATCACGCCCGTGCGGGTGCAGCCGGGCCTGACGCTTCAGGAATCCCTTGACCGCCTCAACGCCGGCTTCGATCCCGAGGCCGACCTGCCGCTGCTCCGGCTTACCGACGCTCAACGGAACGAGTGGGACCGGATCCTGAGACGAGTCTCGCGGGACATCGGTTCTGTCGAGTCTGAGGAGTACCTGTACAGCCTCACCCTTGAGACCGTGGGTCCGCCAGGACGCGTGCAGCTGGACTACTGCGGCGACACAGCCCACATCGAGGTCGCTTACCGTCACTCGGGTCCGGCGGCGTTGGAGGTGATGGAGCTGGCCTATCGCATCGCTCGCATCGTCGAGGACGAGAGCGGCCTGACCGGCCACGACTTCGAGGTGGGCCAGCCCACCCGAACCGGTGACCCTGGCAAAGCCGCCGCCCGGCTGAGCGCCGTCTCTGATTGGGCACAGCATCACTTGAGCTAGTGGATCACCCGGTGGACCAGCGGAAGATGCCGGCGACGTGCAGTCGGGCCAGGTAGATGGTCGCGGACTTCTCATAGCGGGTGGCGATACCGCGCCACTGCTTCAAGCGGTTTTCAGAGGCACGCATGAAGGGCAACTAGGTAGACGACTTCATGGTGCAGGTGTCCAGGTCTCGCCTTCGACGCCCCGGGAAGAGGCCGTCCTCCGGAGCGGATACCTCGTGCCCTCACCGCTCCAGCGGGCTGTGAGCGGTCTCGGGCAGTCGAAGGTAGACGGCGGAGGAGACCAGGCACAGTACGGCTACGTACACGGGGAACAAACCGGCGTGCCCCATGTCCTTGAACAGCGTGCCGGCATAAGGCGCCGTGCCGCCGAAGAGCGCAACGGTGAGCGAGTAGGGGAAACCGATTCCTGCGGCGCGCACCCGTGCCGGGAACGTCTCCGCGTTCACGGCCGCCGAGACCGCCGTGAAGCCGCTCAGCAGGATCATGCCCGCACACTGCACGAGTAGCAGCGTGACGAACGAGTCGTCGAGCATGCGCAGCAGCGGCACGATCAGCACAGCGAAGCCGATCCCGAACATCAGCAGCAGCGGCTTGCGCCCGATCCGGTCGGAGAGGATGCCCGCGAGGGGCTGGAGCACGGCAAAGAACGTCAGCGAGAGGGTGCCCGCCAGCAGCGCGTCCGCTTTCTCCACCCCGGCGTTGAGCTCGGCGTACGTCGGCAGATACGACGTCCACGTGTAGTACGCGAGGGTGCCGCCCGCCGTGATTCCGCAGATCAGCAGCGACTCACGCGGATGGCGGCGCAACGCCTCGAAGAGGCCTGGCCGGGACGCCTTCGCCTGCTCCTCGATGGGGGTCTTCTCTGCTCGAACGGAGTTGAGAGCTTGGGGAAGCGTCTCGCGCGCGCCGCGCCGGACCCAGAAGCCCACGAGGCTCAGGAGCGCGCCCAGCACGAACGGGACCCGCCAGCCCCAGCTGCCCATGGTGGCGGGCGCGAGATTCGCGACGAGCATCGCCGCGACGCCGGAAGCGACGAGCTGGCCGATGGTCGTCGACACATACTGGAAGCTGGAGAAGAGCCCTCGCCGCCCCGGCCCGGCCGACTCCACAAGGAACGTGGTCGAGGCAGCGAACTCCCCGCCCACCGACAGCCCTTGCAGCAGCCTGGCCAGGACGAGGACGACCGGTGCGAGGATCCCGGCGGCAGCGTACGTCGGCGTCAGTCCCACCAGCAGGCTGCTGCCGCCCATCAGCAGAATGGTCACCGTCAGCGCCGCACGGCGCCCGCGCCGGTCGGCGACCGCGCCCATCAACAGTCCGCCGACGGGCCGCATGAAGAATCCCACCGCGAAGACCGCGAACGTCGAGAGCAGCGGCACCAGCGAATTCGCCGCGCCCATGGGAAAGATCTGCGCGGCGATATACGTGGCCAGAAAGGTATATGTGTACCAATCGTACCATTCAACCGCATTGCCGACCGAGGCGGCGAGCAGCTGCCGCACAGGACGCGCCGGAGGGGTCATGACGCCAGTACGAGACCCTCCGACAGGGGAATCCGACCACCCATCCTCGGACGCAGGCCCTTCGATGAAAGCTCCCATGATCACGCATCTCCCCGCCTTCGAGCACGGCAATCACACCGCGCCGGCCTCTCCACGTTTCGTAGCGCTACGCGCCACAAGCGAACCTTCACCGTCGACCGCTCCATCAAGGGCGCCCGGCACTCGGAGCGAGCACCTCCACCCGCGCAAAGCCTCAGCCCGGACGTCCGGAGGGCTGCTGACTCATCGTCAGGTGAGTCAGCAAACATTCAGCATCGACTCGGCCAGGCGGCGGCCAGTTGCCGCAGCCGTGACGGCGGGCGGGCACCGTTCGGTGCCTGTTCCTCGGCTATGTGCTCGGCACTCGACATGGTCCTCCGCTCCTGGTTCTTCTCGTTGGCCTGCTGCTGGGGCAGGATGAGCCGCCAGGTGATCATGTACCGCGGAAGCGGGTGGCCGCCAGGGGCTGTGGCAGTCGAAAGGCAGCCGAAAGGAGAGGGCAACGTGCGCGTAGCACTGTTCGTCACCTGTATCAACGACATGCTCCATCCGCGAACGGGGCAGGCGGTGGTGGCGCTGCTGGAGCGGCTGGGGGTGGAGGTCGGTTTCCCGGCCGAGCAGAGCTGCTGTGGCCAGCCGCAGTTCAACACCGGGTACCGGCAGGCGGCCGAGCCGCTGATGCGCCGCTTCGACCGGGCGTTCAAGGACTACGAGTACGTGGTCACCCCGTCCGGTTCGTGTGCGGCGATGGTGCGGGACAACTACCCGCGGATCGCGGCGAAGGCGGCCGCCGAAGGGCGTGGGCGGGGACTCGTCGATGCGGCGGCCGTCGCGGTGCCCAAGACGTACGAGCTGACCGAGTTTCTGGTGGATGTACTGAAGGTGGAGGATGTCGGTGCCTATTTTCCGCACGCCGTCACCTACCACCCCACCTGTCACGGCCTGCGGATGCTGGGGCTGGGCGACCGGCCGCGCCGGCTGCTGGAGCACGTCGAGGGGCTGGAGCTGCGGGAGCTGCCGGGCGCCGAGGAGTGCTGCGGGTTCGGCGGCACCTTCGCGGTGAAGAACCCGGCGGTCTCGGCGGCGATGGGCGCCGACAAAGTCCGCCACGTCCTCTCCACCGGTGCCGAGGCCGTCTGCGCGATCGACAACTCCTGTCTGCTGCACATCGGCGGCACCCTCAGCCGCCGGGGCGCGCCGGTCCGCCCGGTCCATATCGCCGAGATCCTGGCCAGTACGGCCAGTACGGAAGGGCGCGTGCGGTGAGCGGGACCTACCTGGGTATGCCGGCCTTCCCCCGTGCCGCGGCCACCGCCACCCGCGACACCCGGCTGCGCGCCAACCTCACCCATGCCACGCACACCATCCGCGACAAACGGGCCAAGGCCGTTGCGGAGCTGGACGACTGGGCGGAGCTGCGGGCCGCGGGCGCCGCGGTGAAGGACCGTACGCTGCGCCATCTCGATCACTATTTGGAGCGGCTGGAGGCCGCGGTCACCGCCGCGGGCGGGCAGGTCCACTGGGCTCTCGACGCCGACGAGGCCAACCGGATCGTCACCCGGCTGGTGCGGGAGACCGGCGAGACGGAGGTCGTCAAGGTCAAGTCGATGGCGACACAGGAGATCGGGCTCAACGAGGCCTTGGCCGGGGCCGGTATCCGCGCGTACGAGACGGATCTGGCCGAGCTGATCGTGCAGCTCGGCCACGATCTGCCGTCGCACATCCTGGTCCCGGCGATCCACCGCAACCGCTCCGAGATCCGCGACATCTTCCGCCGTGAGATGGCCGCCTGGGGCCGCCCGGCACCCGAAGGGCTGGCCGACTCCCCCGCCGAGCTCGCCGAGGCGGCGCGGCTGCATCTGCGGGACAAGTTCCTGTCCGCGAAGGTCGGGATCTCGGGGGCCAACTTCATGGTCGCGGAGACCGGCACCCTGGTCGTCGTGGAATCCGAGGGCAATGGCCGGATGTGTCTGACCCTCCCCGAGACGCTGATCTCCGTCGTCGGCATCGAGAAGGTGGTGCCCAGCTGGCAGGACCTGGAGATCTTTCTGCAGCTGCTGCCCCGTTCCTCCACCGCCGAGCGGATGAATCCGTACACCTCCACCTGGACGGGCACCACGGACGGCGACGGGCCGCGGACCTTCCATCTGGTGCTGCTCGACAACGGGCGCACCGACACCCTCGCCGACACCGTCGGGCGACAGGCGCTGCGCTGCATCCGCTGCTCGGCGTGTCTGAACGTCTGCCCGGTGTACGAGCGGGCCGGCGGGCATGCGTACGGCTCGCCCTACCCCGGCCCGATCGGCGCCATCCTCACCCCGCAACTGCGCGGGCTGGCAGGCCCCTTGGAGGCGTCGCTGCCGTACGCCTCATCGCTGTGCGGGGCCTGCTACGAGGTGTGCCCGGTGGCCATCGACATCCCCGAGGTGCTGGTGCATCTGCGGGAGCGGGTCGTGCAGGGCGGGCCGGTCACCCTGGGCGGGACGCGCACCGTTCTCCAGCCGGCCAAGGGGCATGCCGCGGAGCGGGCCGCGATGCGCGCGGCGGGCTGGGTTTTCGATCACCCGGGCGCGCTGCGAACCGGGATGCGGCTGGCGGCTCGCACCCGGCGGCTGCATCCGCGGCGGCTGCCGGGGCCGGGCCGCGCCTGGTCGCGGACGCGTGATCTGCCCGAGGTGCCGGCTGAGTCCTTCCGCGACTGGTGGCAGCGCACCCGCGGTATGTCGTCGGGGCGTGGTACGTCGGCGGAGCCCGGTGTGGCGGCCGAGCCCGGTACCGCGGCGGAGCCCGGCACGTCGTCGGGCCCCGGTACGACGTCGGGCCCCGGTACGACGTCGGGCCCCGGTACGACGTCTGGCCCCGGTACGACGTCTGGCCCCGGTACGTCGTCGGAGCAGCGAGGGAACGCCAGAGGAGACGCCGAGTGAGCAGTCGGGACGTGGTGTTGGCGCGGGTGCGGCAGGCGCTGGCGGATGTGCCGGCCGGTGAGCGGCCGGGCGGCGAGGGGCGGGGCGGTCCGCCGGTGGCACGGGGCTACCGGCGGGTGCACGGGGCCCGGACACAAGAACAGACCGTGGATCTGCTCGCGGAGAATCTCGCGGACTACCGGGCGATCGTGCACCGCACCGATGCCGAGGGGCTGCCCGGGCTGATCGGCCGGCTGCTGGCGGAGCGCGGGGCGCGCTCGGTGCTGGTCCCGACGGGCCTGGACGCCTCCTGGACGAGCGGGGCCGACGTCGCCCTCGTCGAGGACCGTGCGTCGAGCACGGCCCGTGAACTCGACCTCGTGGACAGTGTGCTGACCGGCTGTGCGGTGGCCATCGCGGAGACCGGAACCCTGATCTTGGACGCGGGCCCCGATCAGGGCAGACGCCGGATCACCCTGGTGCCGGATCACCACCTCTGTGTGGTCCGCGTCCCTGACCAGGTGGTCGGCTCGGTGCCGGAGGCGCTGCCACGGGTGGCACCGGACCGCCCGCTGACCTGGATCTCCGGCCCGTCCGCGACCAGCGACATCGAACTCGACCGGGTGGAGGGGGTGCACGGGCCGCGGACGCTGGAGGTGATTCTGCTGGCGGCGGCACCGGAAGCGGACTGAGCGGGGAGCGGGAGCTGAGCCGCCTTGGCCACGAAGGGCTGCGACAGGTGTGCGACCCCGTTGTCAGTGGGGATTCCTACACTGGTCGGGATGCTTTTCGCACATGCTGTGCGAGGTGCGCGCCCGGGGGAGGAGGGAGCAGATGGTGCTGCGGCAGGGCTTACCACCAGGGCGTTCCGGCGCGGACGGCCGCTTGCCCTCTCGGCGTTCCGGCGTGGCCGGTCGCTTGCCCTCTCGGCGTTCCGGCACGGACGGCCGCTTACCCGCACCGGGTCCCGGAGGGCCGCCTCTTGCCCCTCCGCCGGACTCCGCCCCTTCCCGGCTGCTGATGTGGCTGGGGCGGCTGGGCGTCCCGGCCGCCGCGTTCGCCGTCTTCCAGACGTTGCTGGGAATCCTGCCGCAGAATCTCGCGGGCGAGGCGGCGCGTTACTGCGTGGCGGCGACCGCCGGCGCCGGTGTGGGTGCGGTGGTGTGGCTGGCCGCGGCACTGCTGCGGACCCGCGCGGCGGCGACGGATGCCGTCGCGGAAGGACCGACCGGCCCCGCGCCCTCGCCCGCCGGATCGCTCCCCGAGCTGACGGACGGCACGTACCAGGCGCTGCGGCGCGGCCTCTCGGTGATCGAGGTGTCCGGGCACGGCCCCCTCACCGGATGGCCGCACTCTCTCGCGGAGAGCGATCCACCGGTGCACCCGACGGCGTTCGGTACGGCGTACGGGCTCCATCTGCTGCTCGACATCGCGCCGTACGACGGCCGCATACGGGCGGGGCAGGTGGCCGAGACGCTGTGGCGGCTGCGGCTTCCCGGCGGCGGGTGGGCCGCCCGCTCCCAGGGCAGCGGGGCGCGGCCCGAGGTGTCCGCGATCGTGCTGGGTGCGCTGGCGCGGGCCGGCGCCGATCCACGCCTGCTGGAGGCCGAAATACGCTCCTGCGAGGTGTTGTGGAACCCCGACCATGACGCGTCCGGGCTGGCCAACACCTATGTCGTGACGAATGTCCTGCGCGGACTGCTGCGGGCGGCGCCCGGCGCCACCGCGCTGGAAGGACTGCGCGAGGTGCTGGTTCATGGCGCCACGGCCGACCCGGCGCGCGGCAACCACCGCTGCTGGGGCGCGGCGCTGGCCGGCGGCCGCGGCAACCCGGCGCCGTCCGCGGCGCACACCGCGCGGGCGGTGGTGGCACTGGACCGGGCCGCATGCGTACTGGGCGAGGACGAGCGGCAGCGTACGGTGCGCGAGGAGGGGCTGCGCTGGCTGCTGGCCGGCCCGGCGACGCCGGCGGGTGGCATGACCGATCTGCAGAACAGCCAGGAAGAGGTCCGGCGGCCGGACCAGGAGGATCCGCTGCATCAAGAGCTGCTGTCGGTACGGCATTTCGCCGCCGCCTGGGTGGCGCGTGCGCTGATGACGGACGGAGCCCGCAAGGTCGCGGCAGAGGACGGGGGGCTGCCGGCGTGGGAGGCACAGCTGACCACTGCCGTGGCGCGGGTCCACGGCATGCAGCGGGGCGGGGTGTGGCGGTGGGACGACGGGCCCATGGGACACCCGGTGTGGATGGCGTATCAGGGCCTTTCGGTACTGCGGCGGCATGCGTTGATGGTCTACCGGCCATGAGGCGACACCGCCCGGAGTTCCGAGAGGTGGGGTCTTCGGACCGGGGCGCCCTGCCGGGTGATCGATCCGGGGTGATCGGGTCGGCTTGACGGGCCAAGGGTGTGGTGTGCAGCGACGGAACGGTCGGGGGCGGCGAAGAGGAGGCGGACTCATGCAGATCGAGGAAGCCCGGCGGCTGCTGGCGGAACGGCTGGGCGGCGGGCCGGGGCCGCCGTCGCCCGAGTCGGCACGCGCGGTGACCGCCCGGCTGGCGCAGCCGGACACGCTCGGTCCGCTGGTGCGCCGGTTATCCGCCGGTGATCTGGATCTGGCGGAGTGCACCCGGCTCTCGTACCGTCATGTACTGGGCTTCGACAAGCTGTTGCTGCTGGCCGGCGCCCCGCGGTTCATGCTGCGGGTCCATTTCTGGCACGGCAGGGCCCGTGGGGCGCCCGAGGACATCCACAATCACCGGTGCGCGATCGCCTCGGCGGTGGTGCGCGGGCGCGTCCGGATGGAGTGCTACGAAACGGCCGCGAACGGCGTGCCCGCGACCGCCTACCGGGAGACGATCGACGGCCCCGGCGGCGCCTGGCGGCTCCGGCGGGTCGGGGACGCACGCCTGCGGCTCTTGTGCACGGAGCAGTACGGACCGGGCCGGAGCTACGGCCTGGCCGCCCACACGCTGCACCGGGTGGTGAGCGAGGAGCCGACGGTGACGCTGTTCCTGGAGACCGCCCCACAGCGCTCGGTGACCGATGTCTACGTCAGGAACGGCCCCGCCGCGGTCGGCAACTCCGCCACGGGCAGCCGCTCCGTCACGCAGGGCTCCCCCACCAACAGCATCAACGACGACCGGAGCGGCGGCGCCCTCAGGGCCGGCGGCGCCGAGCGGGTGGATCCGCCGCCCAAGACTCCGCTGTCACCGGCCGTCTACCTTGCCGAACTCGACTCCCTGGCAGGTTCTTTGGGCTATTGAAAGGGGGTGGCGCCAGGCGCCCGAAGCGGGCCGTCATGGCATGGATCCCCGCGGCGTCGAGCCGGCCGCCGAGTGCCTGGCGGATCACCCCGAGGTTGTAGGCGTCCACCCCGATCCCGGCCAGGTCGGCGGGCCGCGCCCACGCATAGGCCTGATCCGCACTGGGCAGGACGACCTCGAGCGTCAAGGGGCGGACGATGAAGTTCTCCTGGTGGTTGTGGACCCGGCGGCCCTGATAGTCGCTCAGGAAACCGGAGGATCCGGTGTGCGCGACAATGGTGCCGAGGATCCCGGTCTCTTCCTTCAGCTCGCGCAAGGCGCCGGCTTCGGCCAACTCCCCTCGATCGAGCTTCCCGCACGGCACGCCCCACGCGCCGGGCAGAAAACGCTCGCGGTAGCTACGGCGCACGATCAGCACACGAGCATCGTGCACCACCACCGCCGCGGCCAGATAAGTGTCTGCTGCAATCTGGTTCATCGGACATCTCGCAATCCGAAGGGACGGGCGCAGGCCCGTGGCGGAGGTCCACCGTACCGGCGATGACTCCACGAGGGGCCGGTTCCGCTGCGCCCGCCGGGGCACCGTGAGATGGCTATGCCCCAAGCACTCCGCGGCCGAGAGGTCGCGTCCCCGGGTCGGTGCTACGCGCCCGGTGCCGGCCTGCTCTCGCGGGAGGCGTGGGCGGTGTGCAGGGCCCAGCCGATCAATGGGAGCTGGCCGGGCAGGCGCGCGTAGGCCAGGGCCTTGAGCGGGGCGGGGCGGTGGCGCCAGTCGTGGGCCATTTTGAGGTTGGCCGGGAAGACCGCGGCGAACAGGCCGGCCGCGGCCAGTGCGCCGCCCCGGCGGGTGCGTGGCAGGGCAACGGCGGCGGCGACGGCGAGTTCGGCGACGCCGCTGGCGTACGTCCAGGTGCGGGGGCTGCCGGGCAGGTGCCGGGGGACGATCGCGTCGAACGGCCTCGGGGCGAGTAAGTGGAGGGTGCCCATCCCGGCCAGCAGACGGGCCAGCGCACGGGCGGAACGGTCGTCAGCTGTCACGGAGGGCTCCCTGATCGGACGGGCGGAGGCAGCGCAGGAAGGGCAGCGGAACAGGAAGCCCCGCAGGCCGCGGCCCGGGGAGTGGGTGCGGCGGCCACCCCGACCAGTGAACTGGCCGCCGCGCGTTCGACCTTACCCGCGGGTCACTTACGGGGCCATCATCTGATCGTCGGTGGGGGTGAGGTGTGCGTCACGCCGTACCAGCGCCGCATAGCGCCCGTCGGCGGCGAGCAGTTCGTCATGGGTGCCACGCTCGGCGATCCGGCCGGCGTCCAGCACGACGATCTGGTCGGCGTCGCGGACCGTGGAGAGGCGGTGCGCGATGGTGAGGGTGGTGCGGCCCGCGGACAGCTCGTCGATGGCCTGCTGGACGGCGTGTTCGGTGTGGGTGTCCAGGGCGCTGGTCGCTTCGTCCAGGACGAGGACGGGCGGGTCGCGCAGGATGGTGCGGGCGATGGCGAGGCGCTGTTTCTCGCCGCCGGAGAAGCGGTGGCCGCGCTCGCCGACGAGGGTGTCGTAGCCATCGGGCAGGGCGGCGATGTGGTCGTGGATCTGGGCGGCCCTGGCGGCGCGGGCGATCTCCTCGTCGGTGGCGTCGGGCTTGGCGAAGCGGAGGTTGTCGGCGACCGAGGCGTGGAAGAGGTAGGTCTCCTGGGAGACCACGCCGACCGAGCGGGCGAGGGTGTCGAAGTCGAGGTCACGGACGTCCGTGCCGTCGAGGGTGACCCGGCCTCCGGTCACGTCGTAGAGCCGCGGTACGAGGTAGCTCAGGGTGCTCTTGCCGCTGCCGGTGGGGCCGACGACGGCGAGGCTGGTGCCGGCCGGGACGGTCAGGTCGATGCCGTCGAGGGTGGGGGCGGCCTCGGGGTCGTAGCAGAACCGGACGTGCTCGAAGCGGAGCTCGCCGCGCGGCGCCGGGATACGGACCGGCTCGGCGGGTTCGATGATGGCGACCGGCAGGTCGAGGTATTCGAAGATGCGCTGGAAGAGCGCCAGTGAGGTCTGCATCTGCACGCCGGTGGACAGCAGCGAGACGGTCGGCCGCAGCAGGCCCTGCTGGAGGGAGACGAAGGCCACCAGGGTGCCGAGGGAGAAGACCGGGCCGCCGAGCTGGAGGACCATGCCCGCCGCCCAGTAGATCAGCGCGGGCATGGCGGCCATCACGATCCCGATGGTGGCCATCCGCCAGCGGCCGGCCATGTTGGCGCGGACCTCCAGGTCGACCAGGCGCTCGGACTCGTCGGCGAAGTTCTGGGTGAGGGAGTCGGCTCGGCCCATCGTGCGGCCGAGCAGGATGCCACTGACCGAGAGGGATTCGGTGACCATCGCGGACATCGCGGCCATCTGCTTCTGCCGCCGGGTGGTGATCTTCTTGCGTTCGTTGCCGACCCGGCGGCTGATCCAGACGAAGAGCGGAAGCAGCAGCAGCGAGACGACGGTCAGCCGCCAGTCGAGGGCGAGCATCGCGCAGACGGTGGCGATGACGGAGGTCAGGTTGGAGACCAGGGAGGTGGCGGTGGAGGTGACCGTCGCCTGCATGCCGCCGATGTCGTTGGCGATCCGGGACTGGACCTCGCCGGTACGGGTGCGGGTGAAGAAGGCCAGCGGCATCTGCTGGAGTTTGGCGTAGACGGCGGTGCGCAGGTCGTGCATGACGCGCTGGCCGACAGTGGTGGACAGCAGGGTCTGCAGGACGCCGAAGACGCTGGTGGTGACGGCGGTGGCGATCATGCCGAGGGCGAGCAGGGTCAGCAGGCCGGTGCGCCGGCCGGGTATCGCCACGTCCAGGATCTCGCGGAGGAGAAAGGGCGAGGCGACCGAGACCAGCGAGGAGGCGCCGACGAGCAGGCCGACGAGGGCCAGCCGGGCGCGGTAGGGGCGGAAGAGCGCGAGGATCCGCCGCAACTGGACCGGCTTTCCCGGGTCCTTGGGCGGTGGGGTCCACTGGGGTTCGTCGCTGCGCATGGGCTCCTTCGAGGGGGTACGGATGACGCGGGGCGGGACTACGGGCGGGCGGGGGCTACGGACCGGCAGGAACTGCGGACGGCAGTTGCGGGCCGAGCATCGTGGAGCTTAGCTCATTGTTACCTATGCTCACAATGAATGAAGTCCTGTCATCCGCTATCCTCGCGCCATGCCCTCCCCCGAGCCGACGGTCAGCACCACCAACCTCGCCGAGCAACTGGTACGGCTGACCCGCCGGATGCACCGCGCCCAGAAACACCACCTGGAGCACCTGGACATCGCCTTCACCCCCGCCCAGTCCCGGCTGCTGCGGATCGTCGACCACTACCGCGACACCCCGCCGCGGATGGCCGACCTCGCCGAGCGGCTGGAGGTGGTGCCCCGGGCGGTGACCACCCTGGTGGACGCGCTGGAGGCGCACGGCGCGGTGCGCCGGGTGCCCGATCCGGCCAACCGCCGAGTGGTGCGCATCGAGCTGACCGACACCGGCCGTTCCACGCTGCGCGCGTTGCGCAGCGCGCGGCGGGCCGCCGCGGAGGAGATCCTGGCCCCACTGACCGCCGGTCAGCGCGACGTACTCGGCGGCCTGCTGTCCACCCTGGTCGACGATCCGGACCGACCGCATCGACCGGACCGGCCGGACCGACCGCGTTGAACTGACACAGCGTCAACCGGAGGAACCGGCGCTGCACGCGGGCCTGCTGGCGCTCAAGGCGGAGATCGAGGCGGATCGCGAGCTGGTGGCCCGGATCCGCGCCAAGTACCGGATCAAGAACACCAACGGCTGCCGGCTGGACGCCTTTCTCGACGGCGCGACGCCGGTGGAGATCCTGCGCGGGCTGATGGCCGGTTCCGAGGGCACCCTCGGCTTCATCGCCGAGACGGTCTTCGACACCCTTCCGCTGGACCGGCACACCTTCAGCGCGCTGCTGTTCTTCCCGACGCTGAGCGCCGCGGCCGCGGCCGTACCGCGGTTCAACGAGGCGGGGGCGCGGGCCGTGGGGCTGATGGACGGCAATACGCTGCGCGCCTCGGTGCGCGTGGCCGGGGTACCGGCCGACTGGGCGGCGCTGCCCCAAGAGACCACCGCGCTGCTGGTGGAGTTCCGGGCGTCCGACGAGGCCGCCCAGGAGGCATACGAACGGGCCGCGGCACAGGTACTGACGGAGCCGGCCGAGGTGGCACGCTACGCCGCCTTCATGGACGCGTTCTGCCGGCTCACCGTCCGGCGCTTCGACGGATCGCTGAAGGCGGAGCATGCCACCGGCCGGAACATCGCACCGTTCCTGGAGCTCGAATGGGGGCCGCGGGCAACGGAGTTGCTGTGGCGGATCAAGAAGATCGTGGACCCGCACGGCATTCTGGCGCCGCGCGTCCTGCTCGACCGCGATCCACGGGCGCATCTGCGCGGCCTGAAGACCATCCCGGAGACCGAGGCCCCCGCCTACGCCTGCATCGAGTGCGGCTTTTGCGAGCCGGCCTGCCCCAGCGGGGATCTGACCACCACGCCCCGTCAGCGGATCGTGCTGCGCCGTGAGATGGCGCGGCAGCCCTCGGGCTCACCGGTCACCACCGCGCTGCTGGAGTCGTACGGCTATGACGCGGTGGACACCTGCGCCGGCGACTCGCTCTGCCGGCCTGCCTGTCCGGTGGGGATCGACACCGGCGCGCTGATGAGGGACCTCCGGCACCGGCGCCACTCACCGCGCGAGGAGTGGGCCGCCGCACAGTCCGCCCGCCACTTCCAGGCCGTCGAACGGGCGGCGCGGCTGGCGGTGGCCGCCGCCGACCGGATCGGCCACCGGCTGACGGCGTCGCTGACCCGCGCCGCCCGCAGGGCCGTACGCCCCGATCCGGTACCCGAATGGCTCCCGCGGATGCCCGGCGCGGCGGCCCGTACGCTGCCCACGACACGGCGGTCCGGGGCGGCGGCGGTCTACTACCCGGCGTGTGTGAACCGGATGTGCGAGATCGGCATGGACCGGGCAACGGAGGGCCGAGGCTATGGCTCGGCCCTCCTGGCGCTGGAGCGGGCCACGCGCCCGGCCCGTCAGCTGCCTTCGGGCGTGCGCCTCAGCGGGTGACGTGCAGCGCCACCGCTCCCTTGGCCGGGACCGAGAGCCGTGCCTTCCCTTCGTCCCCGACGGTGACCGTGTGGCCTTCGCACGAGGACGGCGCGGCGGCGACGACATTGCAGTACGTGCCGGCGGGCAGTGAGGTCGCAAAGGTCCGGTGCAGCTCGGCGTCGCCGTTGTTGAGGGCCACGAATCCCTTGCCGCCCCGGCCGAAGGCGAGGGCGCTGCCCCCGTTGTCCCACCAGTTGGTCAGCTCCGCCGAGCCCACCGCGTTGCGGAAGCCCACCATCCCGGTGATCGCCTGCTTGGCGTGTTCGCTGGTCCAGCCGTCGCTGCCGCCGGGCGGTCCGGCGTCCTTGTCGGTCCACTCGTAGCCGGAGTAGACGTTCGGCGAGCCGTAGGGCGAGGCCAGCATGAAGACGTTGGCGAGGGTGTAGGCGGCGCCGTCCTTGTAGGTCAGCGTGGAGCCGTTGCGCTCGGTGTCCCAGTTGTCGACGAAGGTGCGGGCCTTGTCGCTGCCGAGCTTGCCGTCGGCGACGGACTTCAGCTGGGCGAGGTTGCCGCTCTGAAAGGCGCTCTTGAGGTGGGTGCCGTAGCGGAACTCGTCGACATCGCCCACGCCGGTGTACTCCTCGGGCTGCACCGCCTCGCCGGCTCCGTGGATGACCTCCTGCACCCAGTAGCCCGGGTCGCGCATCGTGCCCTTGACGGCGGCGAGGTCGGTGGCGGAGATGTGCTTGGCGGCGTCCACCCGGAAGCCGTCCACGCCCAGCGACCGCAGGTCGTCGAGGTACTGGGCGACCGTGGTGCGGACGTGGTCGCTGCCGGTGTCGAGGTCGGCGAGCCCGACGAGTTCGCAGTTCTGGACGTCGTCGCGGTTGGTGTAGTCGGTGATGCTCTTCCGGCAGCCGTGGAAGTCCTGGTCCTGGTAGTAACCCGGGTAGTGGTACTTGGTGTACCGGGTGCCGCCGGTGCCAGTACCGGAGCCGGCCGCCATGTGGTTGATGACGGCGTCGGCGATGACCTTGACGCCCGCGCCGTGGCAGGCGCTGACCATCGAGGCGAAGGCCTTCCGGTCGCCCAGCCGTCCGGCAATCTTGTAGCTGACGGGCTGGTACGAGGTCCACCACTGGTCGCCCTGGATGTGCTCGGAGGCGGGCGAGACCTCGACATAGCCGTAGCCGGCCGGGCCCAGTTGAGTGCGGCAGGCCTTGGCGACCTCCGTGTACTTCCACTCGAACAGGGTGGCGGTGACGGTCTTTTCACCGGGTGGGGCTGCCTGGGAGGACCACGGCGCGAAGGTGGCGAGGCCGGCCGCGGCCAGCACGCCGGCCAGCGCCCCGCCCAGCACACGGGAACGTTGCTGCATCTTGCGGCTCCTTGGTCATGGGGCACGGCAGGAGGTACCGCGCCCACGAGTGCAGCCACGCGCCGGGCCGCTGGGGGGGATTTCCGCATCGGAGCCTGCCGTTTGCCGTGTGGACACGTCAAGGTTTTCCGCAAGACTTTTCAGCGGCTTGCGAAAGGTGCGGGTGACGGATCTCCGGTGTTGCCGTAGGCCGTCCGGTATTGCGGCAGAGAGTCCAAGAGTGCCGCATCAAGAGTCCGATCGGCCCTCTTGTGCCTCAGGCCGTCGGCCGACAGGGTCCTGACCGAGGTTCACGTATGCCCCGGCACACCACCGCTCCCCTGGAGGACCGATGAACGAGGCACCATCGCAGAACCACGACCACGACGAGGCAGGTCCGAGCCGCCGTTCGGTGTTGTGGACCGCCGGTGCGGCGGGCGCCGGACTCGGGCTCGGCGGCCTGTCGTCCGGGCCGGCCGCGGCGGCCGCACCCTCGACGACCGCGGCGGCCGAATCCGCCACGGCCGCCGCGTCGCCCGACGCCAAGGGCAGAACCATGATCGGGGTGCCGTTCGAGCGGCGCAGCACCGTCCGCGTCGGCATCATCGGACTCGGCAACCGCGGCGGGACCATGATCGACCTCTTTCTCGCGATGCCGGGCGTCCGCGTGGTCGCCCTGTGCGACCCGGTGAAGGACAAGACCGCCAAGGCCGCCAAGAAGGTCACCGCCGCGGGACAGCCGGCGCCGGCCGTCTACACCAACGGCGACCAGGACTTCGAAAACCTCTGCAAGCGCGGCGACATCGACTTCGTGTACGCGGCCACGCCGTGGGACCGGCACTTCGAGATGGCGAAGACGGCGATGCTCAACGGCAAGCACGTGGGCGTGGAATGCCCCCTCGCGCTGCGCCTGGATCAGCTGTGGGAACTGGTCCACCTCTCCGAGCGCACCCGCAGACACTGTATGCAGCTGGAGAACTGCTGCTACGGCAGGAACGAGATGCGGGTGCTGCGGATGGCGCACGCGGGCCTGTTCGGCGAGCTGCTGCACGGCGCCGGTGCCTATATCCATGATCTGCGCGGCCTGATGTTCGACCCGAAGTACTACGAGGGGCCGTGGCGGCGGCTGTGGCACACCCGGCTGCGCGGCGACCTCTACCCCAACCACGGTTTCGGGCCGGTCGCCAACTACATGGACATCAACCGCGGGGACCGCGCCGTGCGCATCTCCAGCGTCGGCACTCCGGCCCTCGGCCTCGCCGCGTACCGCAAGGAGCACATGCCGGCGAACGACCCCAGCTGGAAGGAGTCGTACATCGAGAGCGACCGGACCATCAGCCTCGTACAGACCGCCAAGGGGCGGGTGATCCGGCTGGAGCACGATGTCTCCACCCCGCACCCCTACAGCCGAATCAACAGTCTCGGCGGCACCAAGGGCCTCTTCGAGGACTACCCCGAGCGGATCTACCTGGAGCCGGACCAGAACAACGACGAGTGGGGCGACTTCACCAAGTACGCGGAGTGGGACCACTGGCTCTGGAAGGAGCACGCCAACCCGCCCGGCGGGCACGGCGGCATGGACTACATGCTGGTCTTCCGGCTGATGCAGTGCATGCGGCTCGGCCTGGTACCGGACTTCGACGTCTACGACGCGGCAACCTGGACCGCGCCGGTGCCGCTGAGTGATCTCTCGATCAAGGCGAACGGCGCTCCCCAGGAGATTCCCGACTTCACCCGCGGGCTGTGGAAGAAGGCGCGGCCGGGGATGGATTCGTCCAAGCCGGAGGGGTGAGCGCCGGCAACGGTGCGGGGCCCGGCGGGCGGTGCTGCGCCGGGCCCCGGCCTGCCGGGTCAGGTGTCGCGAGTGGTGACGGAGGTGGCGGTGCCCGGTTCGGGGGCCGTCTCCCGTGACGTCGTCGGATCGGCCGTTGCCGTCCCCGCCGCCCGCGCCTGCTCCGCCGGCAGGCCGGTCTGCGCAGCGGCCGGGATGATGTCCGGGAAACCGTGGAGCTTGCCCCAAGGGGAGGCACGATCCCTCCGGATCCGGGCAGGGCCGAAGTCCCCCCGTCCCGGGCGCTCAGCCCGCCAGGTGCGCCGCGTCCCCCATGACCACCACGGGGTGCCGTGCGGGATCGAGGGCGCGCAGCAGTGCCTGCATCCCGGCCTTCGGGACGCTGACGCACGCGGAGGTTCCGCTGCCGTGGTCCAGGTGCAGCCAGACCCCGCCGCCCTTGGACTGGCCCTGCGGACGGGTCGGGTCCAGCGGGGAGGTCCCCTTGACGCGGTTGTAGTTGATCGCCACGACGTAGTCGAAGTCGTGCCGGGTGTTCTTGGACCAGTACGACGGCGGGGTGAACGCCGAGGAGTGCGTATAGGGCAGCTTGGCGCCGGGGTTCTGGAGCACCCCGCCCGCGTCGGTCAGCGGGAACACCCCGACGGGGCTGCGCTTGTCCCCTTCGTGGTGATCCACCGTCCAGCCGCGCCGGCCGTTGTGGGCGGCCCAACTGCCCTTGCGGTCCCAGCCCTTGGCGCCCTTGTCGTAGAGGACGACCGTGGCCTCGGCGGAGTTCACGCCCTTGCCGTAGACCGCCACGACCTGCCGGGAGCCGGCCGGGATCCGCGAGCGCAGGGCAGTGCCGACCTCGGGGATGTTCTTGAGGTGGGTGGTGGCCAACGCGCCGCGAGCGGGGCCGCCGGGGCGCTCCCCCTTGCCCGCACCGTCACCCTTGCCGTCCCCGTCCTTGCCGCCGCTCGCACCGCCGCCGCAGCCCGCCAGAAGGACCAGTCCCGCCGCGACCACCGTCGCCGTCCGCATCGCACCGTCCGCTGTTCGCATGACGCCCATGGTCGCACCGCCGCTCTGACGGCCGGTCGGCACCCGACCGCCGCCTACGGGCCGCCACCGCAGGATTGTCCGGATCGCGTGACCACAGCGGAAAAACCGTTTGAAATCCCCCACCCCGCAGGCCAGTCTTCCAGGACCTCCGCCGGAGACGAGACGGGCGAGAGGGGCATTTCGCCTGCCGCAACGGCCCGTTGCCGCCCATCCACCACGACTTCGCCTGGGGCATCATGCACATTCGCGACCTTCCGCATCCCGACCCGGGCGTCCCGGACGTCCGTACGGGCGGCGCCTTCCTCCGCTGGCTGTGCGCACAACAGCTCGGCGGGCAGCTCAAGGCCCTCGTCTGGGGGCTGGTGAACTTCGGCGCCATCGCCGCCTCGCCGGTGCCGGTGGGCCTGGCCGTGCAGGCCGTGGTGGACCGCGACGGCGGCCGCCTTCTCCTGGCCGGCTCCCTGATCATCGCCTTGGGCGCCCTGATCGCGATCGGTGGCGTGATGCTGCACCGCGCGGCCGTCACCAACTGGATCACCGCCGTCGCCCGGATGCAGCAACTGCTCGCCCGCAAGACCACGGAACTGGGCTCGGCCATGACGCGGCGGGTGGCGGCGGGCGAGATCGTCGCCGTGAGCACCGGCGACCTGGAGAAGATCGGCTGGTTCGTCGAAGCGCTCTCCCGGTTCGGTGCCGCCGCGGTCACCGCCGCCGGCGTCTCCGTTGCCCTGGCCCTCTACCGGCCGGAGCTCGGCGTTCTGGTGGCCGTCGGCGTGCCCGTCATGGCGCTGGCCGTGCTGCCGTTGCTGCCGCACGCCACCCGGCGTGCCGAAGCACAGCGCGAGAAGGCCGGCCAGGCCACCGAGCTGGCCTCCGACACCGTCGCCGGACTGCGCGTCCTGCGCGGCATCGGCGGCGAGGAACTTTTCCTCGGCCGCTACCGCAGCGCCTCCCAGGAAGTGCGCAAGGCCGCCGTCCGCAGCGCCCGGATGTGGTCGCTGATCTCGGCCGTCCAAGTACTGCTGCCGGGCCTGCTGCTCATCGCGGTGGTCTGGTACGGCACCCGGCTCGCCCTCGACGGCACCCTCGCCGTCGGCGATCTCGTCACGGTCTACAGCGCGGTCACCTTCCTGCTCCTCCCCCTCAGACACTTCGAAGAGATCGCCCAGGCCTATACCTTCGCCAAGCCGTCCACGAAGCGCACGGCCCGCGTACTGGCACAGAGCCGCCCGGCCGGCGGGCGCGACACGGGCCGGGAGGCGGCACCCACCGGCACTCTGCACGACCCGGTCAGCGGCCTGACCGCCCCGGCCGGCCGGCTGACCGCGGTGGTCTGCGGCGACCCCGACAGCGCGGGCCGGCTCGCCGAACGCCTCGGCGGACACCCGCCGCGGCTGGACGAAGGCGGCGGTGACGGCGTCGTGCCGGTCTCGGTCGTGCTCGGCGGCACCCCGCTGGACGACCTGGCACGCGAGACGGCGCGTGGTGCCGTACTCGTCCAGGACAAGGACCCGATGCTGCTCTCGGGCACGCTCGGCGAACTGCTCGACGTACCGTCGTCCGGCCGGGTGGGCGCGCGGGAGGCGCTGACCGCGGCGCAGTGCGGCGACGTACTGACCGCGCTGGCGCAAGCGTCCGCCGACAACTCGGGAGACCCGATGCGGGCCCACATCACCGAGCGCGGCCGCTCGCTGTCCGGCGGGCAGCGCCAGCGCCTCGCCCTCGCCAGGTCGCTGGTCGCCGACCCGGAGGTGCTTGTGCTCGACGAGCCGACCAGCGCCGTCGATGCGCACACCGAGGCCCGGATCGCCGAGGGCCTGCGGGAGATCAGGAAGGGGCGTACGACCGTCGTGCTCACCTCCAGCACGCTCCTGCTGGACCGGGCCGAACAGGTGGTGTTCCTCCAGGAGGGGAAGGCCGTCGCCGAGGCGACCCACCGCGAACTGCTGCACAGCCACCCCGCCTACCGCGCGATCGTCACCCGCGAGCCGGACCCCGAGCCGGCGCTACCGACCGACCGGATCGAGGAGACCGCATGATCGGCCTGGCGCCGCCGGAGCACGACCCGGACGCCCCACAGACCCTCACCACCCTTCCCGTCGGCTCGCCGGCAACGGTGCGCAGCTATGTCGGCGGCCTGATCCGCCGTCACCGCAGAGCGTTCCTCGTGCTGGTCGCCGTGAACGCGGCCGCGGTGATCGCCTCCATGGCCGGGCCGTATCTGCTCGGCACAGTCGTCGAGAAGCTGTCCACGGGGGCCCGTGACCTCCCGCTGGAGCGCACCATCGGGCTGTTCGCCGTGGCGCTGGCCGTCCAGACGGTGTTCGTCCGCATGGTCCGGCTGCGCGGGGCGATGCTCGGTGAGCGGATGCTGGCGGATCTGCGCGAGGACTTCCTCGTACGGTCCGTGGCGCTGCCGCCGGGCGTCCTGGAGCGGGCCGGCACCGGTGACCTGCTGTCGCGGATCACCACCGACATCGACCGGCTCTCCAGCGCGATGCGCGAGGCCGTACCGCAGCTGTCCATCGGGGTGGTGTGGGTGGTGCTGCTGCTCGGCGGGCTGACGGTGACCGCACCGCCGCTCGCGCTGTCCGTCCTCATCGCGCTGCCACTGCTGGTCGTCGGCTGCCGCTGGTACTTCAAACGGGCACCGAGCGCCTACCGCTCCGAGGCGGCCGGTTACGCGGCGGTGTCCGCGGTGCTCACCGAGTCCGTGGACGCGGGGCGCACGATCGAGGCCCACCGGCTGGGCGCCCGCCGGATCGCCCTGTCGGAAGACCGGGTCCGTACCTGGACTCAATGGGAGCGCTACACGCTCTACCTGCGCACCGTGCTCTTCCCCGTCGTCGATCTGACGCATGTGCTGCTCCTGGTCTCGGTGTTGCTGCTCGGCGGAGCCTTCGTCATCCAGGGATGGATCACTCCGGGGCAGCTGACGACCGGGGCGCTGCTGGCGCAGATGATGATCGAGCCGGTCGGCATGGTCCTGCGCTGGTACGACGAGCTGCAGGTGGCCCAGGTGTCCATCGCCCGGCTCGTCGGCGTCCGGGAGATCGAGCCGGAGGCCCCCGCTGCGGGGCGGTTCCCGGACGGCCGGGACGTCCACGCCGACGGGGTCAGCTTCGGCTACCGGGCGGGCGTCGATGTACTCCGGGAGGTGTCGCTGCGGGTCCGCCCGGGGACCCGGCTGGCGCTGGTCGGACCCTCCGGTGCCGGCAAGTCGACGCTGGGCCGGCTCCTGGCGGGCATCTACGGCCCCCGGGTGGGCAGCGTCACGCTGGGCGGGGCCGAGCTGTCCGCGCTGCCGGCCGAGCGGATCCGCGAGCAGGTGGCGCTGGTCAACCAGGAACACCATGTCTTCGTGGGCTCGCTCCGCGACAACCTCCTGCTGGCGCGCGACGGTGCGGCCGATGCCGAACTGTGGGCGGCGCTCGGCGCGGTGGACGCCGATGACTGGGCGCGGGCCCTGGACAAGGGGCTGGACACCGCGGTGGGCTCGGGCGGCCATACGCTGACGCCCGCCCAGGCCCAGCAGATCGCGCTGGCCCGGCTGGTGCTCGCCGATCCGCACACCCTGGTGCTGGACGAGGCGACCTCCCTGCTCGACCCGCGGGCGGCCCGCCACCTGGAACGCTCACTGAGCAGGGTGCTGGACGGCCGTACGGTCGTGGCGATCGCGCACCGGCTGCACACCGCCCATGACGCCGATGTGATCGCGGTCGTCGAGGAGGGCCGGATCAGCGAACTGGGCAGCCACGACGAACTGGTCGCGGCGGGTGGCGCGTACGCGGCGCTCTGGCGGTCATGGCACGGCTGATACGGGGCGCGGCCCGATCGATGCCTCCGCATCAGCCTCCGGTGACGGGCCGCGCACGTCAGAGGTAACCGAGCGCGCTCAGACCGCCGACGCCGCCCAGCAGCATGAACACCGGCATCAATATCCTCAGCTCCACCCAGCTGCCGGCCTTGAAGCGCATGCCCTTGGGCGGGCCGACCGGGTACCAGCGCTTGCGGCCGATCGGGATGGGCCACAGGACGGGGCAGCCCGAGACGGTCAGGGCATCGCCGATGTCATGGACGAGCGCTCCGAGAACGACCGGGAGCCCCAGCCAGAGGTACTGCTGCCCCGGTTCACTGAACAGCCAGCTCGCGCCGTTGCCCGGCTGATCGAGAATGCCGACCAGGATCCAGGCCGAGGCGGCACCCAGCAGCCACACCAGCACATCGCTGGACACCCGTGCCGCCCGCCACAACAGCCCCTCGATGGCGAGCACCATATGGACGAAGAGGATGCCGAGGACGGCCCAGCGACCGCCCTGCATCGCCAGCAGCGACATCCCGGCGCCGACCAGCACGGCCCACACCCAGGTGTGGGTGAGCGTGCGGTGGCCTCCGTTGCGGTTCGAGTCACCGCGCATCTTGGTCGCCTTGTAGACCGCGTGCGAGATCGCGTCGACCAGTTCGCACAGCCACCGCGAGAGCGGCCCGAAGGCCCGCGAGATGGTCGCGGACTTGTGGTCGAGGTCCGGGGCGAGAGCCGCACCGGCACAGATCAGAGCTCCGCAGACGAGCACCGGCCAGGGCATGGGATGTCCGGCGGCAGCGGCCGCCGCGCCCACCCCCAGCCAGGCCGCGGCCCCGGACAGTGAGTGCGCCGGTCCCATCATGGTTGTTCCCACCCCTTGTTCTCTTGGTTCGCTTGCGCTCGTCTCCCGTGCGGACGGTGTGCCTCTCGTACTGCTCGTACTGCTGAGTCACGCCTCTGACGCCCGGTCGGCGACTCAGCGTAGCGTCAGATGATCTCCCTACGAGGAGGGGGTGAGCCCGCGTCCCGCACCGGTACACGGCCGCACGGGCACCACGTCCGCAGGACCGGCCGCCGGAAAGGCGCCGGCCCGCGGCACCGGCACACGGCACCGGCCCACGGGTCAACTGCTCGCCCCGCGCACCTTCCTGTCTTTGGTCCCGTCTTTGGTCCCGGACGACGCCCTCGGGGGGCGCCCGGTAGACGGAAGCAACTGCCCTGACGGGCAGGGTCGTTGGGATGACCCTCTCGCCTGGACCCCACCTGCGGAGACCGCCTTACGGGCCCCCTCCCCCACGGTGACCGGCGACCGGTGGCGGGTGGCCGGTGATCGACGACCGGTGGCAGGTGGCCGGCGGCCGACGACGGGTGGCCAGTGCCCCACCACCGGCGACCGGCGACCGGCGGAACGAACCGGGGCGCCCGCTTCGGCGTACGCCGCGTGATCTGCGCCACGCACCGCCGGGCGCCGGCGCAGAGGGTGAGGGCCGACGACAACCGCGCGCCCGCGACTCTGTACGCAGGGTGACGACATCGAGCCCGAGCCCGCCGGGCCGCGCCACGACAGGGCATAGTTCCGCAGGCCGGGGCCGCCGGAGCGGCATCCCGAGCCGATGCCGGGGCCGGGGCAGCGGGGCCCGGGGGCCTTCATGGCGGGTGACTACGGGGCTCGTCGATCTTGAACCGGCCTCCCTCCGGGTCGCCGGTTCCCTGATCCGGGCCGAAGACAGGCAGTATGGGGGCGTGACCCTCATCGATCATCTCCCGAACGACGCCGACCCCGATGCCCTCTTCGAAGCCTTTTCGGGCTGGGCCGAGCAGCAGGGCATTTCGCTCTACCCTGCCCAGGAGGAGGCGCTGATCGAGGTGGTCTCCGGGGCGAACGTCATCCTGTCCACCCCGACCGGCTCCGGTAAGAGCCTGGTGGCGGCCGGCGCGCACTTCACCGCGCTCGCCAATGATCAGGTCACCTTCTACACCGCCCCGATCAAGGCGCTGGTCTCGGAGAAGTTCTTCGACCTGTGCAAGCTGTTCGGCACCGAGAACGTCGGCATGCTCACCGGCGACGCCTCGGTCAATGCCGATGCCCCGGTGATCTGCTGCACTGCCGAGGTCCTTGCCTCGATAGCGCTGCGGGACGGGAAGGACGCCGACATCGGCCAGGTCGTGATGGACGAGTTCCATTTCTATGCCGAGCCGGACCGTGGCTGGGCCTGGCAGATTCCGCTGCTGGAACTTCCGCAGGCGCAGTTCATCCTGATGTCGGCGACGCTCGGCGACATGTCGCGCTTCGAGGAGGATCTGACCCGGCGCACCGGGAAGCCCACGTCGGTGGTGCGCTCGGCGACGCGGCCGGTACCGCTGTCGTACGAATACCGCACGACGGCCATGACGGAAACCCTCACCGAGCTGCTGGAAACCCGCCAGTCGCCCGTATACATCGTGCACTTCACCCAGGCCGCCGCCGTCGAACGGGCGCAGGCACTGATGAGCATCAATATGTGCACGCGGGCCGAGAAGGACCAGATCGCCGAGCTCATCGGGAATTTCCGGTTCACCACCAAGTTCGGCCGGAACCTGTCGCGGTATGTCCGTCATGGCATCGGCGTGCACCACGCGGGCATGCTGCCGAAGTACCGCAGGCTCGTCGAGAAGCTGGCCCAGGCGGGTCTGCTGAAGGTCATCTGCGGCACGGACACCCTCGGCGTGGGCGTCAACGTCCCCATTCGTACGGTTTTGTTCACCGCGCTGACCAAGTACGACGGGACGCGGGTGCGGACGCTGCGGGCGCGGGAGTTCCACCAGATCGCGGGCCGCGCCGGCCGGGCCGGCTTCGACACCGCGGGCTTTGTCGTCGCACAGGCCCCGAGCATGTCGTGGAGAACGAGAAGGCGCTGGCCAAGGCGGGCGATGACCCCAAGAAGCGCCGGAAGGTGGTACGCAAGAAGGCGCCGGAGGGCTTCGTCAACTGGGGGGAGAACACCTTCGAGAAGCTGATCGCTTCCGATCCGGAGCCGCTGAACTCCCGCTTCCGGGTGACGCACGCGATGCTGCTGTCCGTGATCGCACGGCCGGGCAATGCGTTCGAGGCCATGCGCAAGCTGCTCGAGGACAACCATGAGCCGCGCAGGAATCAGCTCCGGCACATCCGGCGGGCCATCGCGATCTATCGCTCGCTGCTGGACGGCGGGATCGTGGAGCGGCTGCCGGCACCGGACGCGGAGGGCCGGATCGTCCGGCTGACCGTGGATCTCCAGCAGGACTTCGCGCTCAACCAGCCGCTGTCGACCTTCGCCCTGGCCGCGTTCGACCTGCTCGACCCGGAATCGCCGTCCTACGCGCTGGACATGGTCTCGGTCGTGGAGTCCACGCTGGACGATCCGCGCCAGATCCTGGCCGCGCAGCAGAACAAGGCCCGGGGCGAGGCGGTCGCCCAGATGAAGGCCGACGGCGTCGAGTACGAAGAGCGCATGGAACGGCTCATGGACGTCGAGTACCCCAAGCCGCTGGAGGAACTGCTCTTCCACGCCTACGGCCTGTACCGCAAGAGCCACCCGTGGGTCGGCGACCATCCGCTGTCGCCGAAGTCGGTCATCCGCGATATGTACGAACGCGCCATGACGTTCACGGAGTTCACGTCCTTCTACGAGCTGGCCCGCACCGAGGGAATCGTGCTGCGCTACCTGGCGAGTGCGTACAAGGCGCTGGACCACACCGTCCCGGACGATCTGAAGTCCGAGGACTTCGAGGACATCATCGCCTGGCTGGGCGAGATGGTGCGCCAGGTCGACTCCAGTCTGCTGGACGAGTGGGAGCAGCTTGCCAACCCGGAGGTGGAGACGGCCGAGCAGGCCGCGGAGCGGGCCGATCAGGTCCGGCCGGTCACCTCCAACGCGCGGGCGTTCCGGGTGCTGGTGCGCAACGCGATGTTCCGGCGGGTGGAGCTGGCGGCGCTGGACAAGGTCGAGGAACTCGGCGACATGGATGCCGACTCCGGCTGGGACGCGGAGGCCTGGGGCGACGCGATGGACGCCTACTGGGACGAATACGACGAGCTGGGCACCGGCCCGGACGCGCGCGGCCCGAAGCTGCTGCAGATTCAGGAGGATGCCGAGCACGGACTGTGGAAGGTGCGGCAGACTTTCGCCGACCCGAACGGTGATCACGACTGGGGCATCTCCGCGGAGGTGGATCTGGCCGCCTCCGACGAGGAGGGGCGCGCGGTCGTGCGGGTCACGGATGTGGGTCAGTTGTGAGGCGACGGCTTCGACCGAGGCCGCCGAAGGATCTGACGGAGGGCCACCGGTCATGACCAATCCCGCCGAAAAGCTGGTCGATCTGCTGGATCTGGAGCAGATCGAGGTGAACATCTTCCGGGGCCGCAGCCCGCAGGAATCGTTGCAGCGGGTCTTCGGCGGGCAGGTCGCCGGCCAGGCGCTGGTGGCTGCCGGGCGGACCACGGAAGGGGACCGCCCGGTCCACTCGCTCCATGCGTACTTTCTGCGTCCCGGCCGGCCCGGGGTGCCGATCGTGTACCAGGTCGAGCGGGTCCGTGACGGGCGGTCCTTCACCACACGCCGGGTCGTCGCCGTCCAGCAGGGACGCACGATCTTCAATCTGACCGCCTCCTTCCACAAGCCGGAACCCGGCTTCGATCACCAATTGCCGCTGCGCCGGGTGGTTCCCGACCCGGAGGAGCTGCCGACGGTCGCGGAAGAGGTCCGCGAGCGCCTGCGCAGCCTGCCCGAGTCGCTGGAGCGCATGGCACGCCGGATGCCCTTCGAGATCCGGTATGCCGACCGGCTGCGCTGGACCCCGGAGGAGATTGAGGGTGCGGAACCCCGCAGCGCGGTGTGGATGCGCGCGGTCGGGCCGCTGGGCGACGACCCGCTCGTGCACACCTGCGCGCTGACCTACGCCAGTGATATGACGCTGCTGGACGCCGTCCGCATCCCCGTCGAACCCCTCTGGGGCCCGCGTGGATTCGACATGGCCTCGCTCGACCACGCGATGTGGTTCCACCGTCCGTTCCGCGCGGACGAGTGGTTCCTGTACGACCAGGAGTCGCCGATCGCCACCGGAGGCCGCGGCCTGGCCCGCGGACGGATCTACGACCGCGAGGGCAGGCTGCTGGTCTCGGTCGTCCAGGAAGGGCTGTTCAGAAAGCTCGGGGACTGACCCGGGCGGGCGGCGGCGGAGGGTACGGCGGCCGGTGTCCGGGGGCGGCCCGGGTCTTCTTTGCGGGCCCTTTCCAGGCAGCGGGAGAGGTGGACGCGGTACCACAGCACTTCGTCGAACTCGTCCGCCGTCAGGACGCGTTCGAAGGATTCCCTGGCGGCCGAGGTCACCGTGATCACGGAGGCCAGAGTGGGCCTGAGCCGGCGCAGCAGGGACCGCTCCAGCGGGTTCTCGGCCACCGAGGCCAGCTCCTCCGCCGGCAGCACGGCGGCGATCACCGCTGCCGCTTCCCAGGGGTCGTCGGTCTGCCCCATGAGCTGGGCGATCCGTCGGCTGCGCCACTGGCGAGCCCGCCAGTCCTGTCCGCTGTCGAGCATCACCCGCATCGCCGCCGGGGTGTTGCCCCGCAGCAGGTCGGGTTCACGGTCGGCGAAGTCGGCGACCTCGGCCGCGAGATAGAGCCAGACCACCGCGCCGAAGCGGTTCACATAGAACCGGACGGGGCCCAAACAGCCCGCCCGGGTCAGGCGGACCGCCCGGCCGGGCCCGATGCCCATGAGAGCGGCGGCTTCGGTCGTGCTGACTGCGCGGATCCGCTCGCGGAGCGCGTCCGGGAAGCCCGGCTCGGCCCGCAGCCGGGCGATCTCCTCCGCCGGAACCCGGCGCCGGCCGAGCGATCCGGCTCCGGTCGGCCGGCCGTCGGCCCCGGCCGCGACCGTCCGCACTTCTCCGAGCTGGGTGGCGAGCTCCAACTCGCCCGTCCTCAGCTCCAGTTCGCGGGCCGCCCGCCCCGTCGTGAGCGTCTGCTGCCCGTCGCACATCACTGTCATATCGCTTCCCCCGCGACTCGGTCGATCACTGACAGTGACGACGATAGCCGCTGGTGGCGACAGTGGGTCAACCCCCACCTCAGACCTGTGGATAACTTTCCGGCTGGCGGGCCGCGACGCCCAAATGCTCCCCTACCCGATTGACCAGCAACGTCATTTCGTAGGCGATCTGCCCCATGTCGGCGTCGGCGCCCGCCAGCACGCACAGACAGCTGCCGTCTCCCGCGGCCGTCACGAACAGCACTCCGTCGTCGAATTCGACCATGGTCTGACGCACCCCGCCGATCCGGAAGTGGAGCCCGGACCCCTTCGCGAGGCTGTGCAGTCCCGAGGCCACCGCCGCGAGATGTTCGGCATCCTCCCGCTCCAGTCTCTCGCTCGCCCCGGTCACCAGCCCGTCGTTGGAGAGCACCAACGCGTGCCGTACCTTCTGCACCCGCTTGGTCAGATCGTCCAGCAGCCAGTCGAGTCCGCTGCTCAATGCCATTGCTGCTTCCTCCCCGTGTCCTCGTCCGCATTCCTGGCCGGACGGCAGCCCGCGGTCCGCGAACTGCCGTGCCAGCCTGTCCCACCTCCGCCGTCTCGGCAAGCGGCCCCACAGCCCGGCGTGCCACGCCGCGCGTGCGCGTCCCGCATGGATGAGGATGTCGGCATGGCACACAAGATGACGAAGGACGAGTGGCAGAGGTTCCTTTCCGAGGGCACGCGTACCGGCAAGCTGGCGACCGTACGGGCCGACGGCAGCCCGCACCTCGCACCGGTGTGGTTCCTCATGGACGGTGACGAGCTGGTGTTCAACACCGGTGCGGACACCGTCAAGGGCCGCAATCTCGCCCGCGACGGCAGGGTGGCACTGTGCGTCGACGACGATCGGCCACCGTTCGCTTTCGTGTCCGTACAGGGCACGGCGGAGATCAGCGACGATCTGGCGGACGTCCGCCGCTGGGCGACCCGGATCGCGGCCCGCTACATGGGTGAGGACCGCGCGCAGGAGTACGGCGCGCGCAACGGCGTGCCGGGCGAGGTGGTGGTCCGGATCAGGATCGACAAGGCCATCGCCCTCGCGGATGTCGCGGCCTGAAGGGTGCGTGGCGCGCGGCGCTCTCCGGCACCCGCGCCACCTCCGCCCGCCGGCTCGGCCTCCGGCTCAGCCCACCGGATCCAGCACCCGGGCGGAGTGCCGCCGGCCCGCGTGCTCGACGAGGCGGACCAGCACTTCCTTGCCGGAGTCCCGGTCCCTCGCGTCACAGAGCACGACCGGGGTACCAGGGTCCAGGTCCAGTGCGCGGGAGACCTCGTCGGCCCCGTAGGACCGGGCCTGTGCAAAGCAGTTGACGGCCACCAGGAACGGGATCGCACGGCGCTCGAAGTAGTCGACGGCCGGGAAGCAGTCCTGCAGCCGCCGGGTATCGGCCAGCACCACGGCGCCCAGCGCCCCCTCCGACAGGTCGTCCCACAGGAACCAGAAGCGGTCCTGTCCGGGGGTGCCGAAGAGGTAGAGGGACAGGCCCTGCCTGATGGTGATGCGGCCGAAGTCCATCGCCACCGTGGTGGTGCCCTTGTCGTCCACTCCCCCGGTGTCGTCCACCGTCTCGCCCACCTCGCTGAGGCGTTCCTCCGTGCGCAGCGGGTGGATCTCGCTGACCGAGCCCACCAGGGTTGTCTTGCCCGCACCGAAGCCGCCCGCGACTAAGATCTTCAGGGTCAACTCGGCGTCGGGGTCCGGGGCTGCGCCCTCCGGGGCCCCTTGTGCGGCGTTCATCGGCCGTCTCCTCCAGGATGCAGGGTCCTGCGCGTCACGGGGTATACGGATCCACGGCTCGACGAGGGGAGCCTTCGGCGGCGGAGGGCCGTCCGAAATCCATGGCGTGGACCGTACCCCCCATCGAGGGGGAATTCCCCGGATTCTCCAAAGCCGCCACGTCTTCGGATCAAGAAAGCCATCAGCCGTCCCCTTCGTGATAGTTGGACCCCTGTGCGGTCGGTTCGGCAGGCGTGGTGGAGCGCAGTGCCCCGTACACCTGTAGCGTCTCCCTCTCGCCGACCGTTCCGACCCGGAGGAGCCCGATGACCGGCCAGCACGGCGACCACCACGCCGACCGCCCGCACGAAGTCCGGGCGTTCTTCGCACCGCGCGCCGCCGGCTGGGACGCGAAGTTCCCCGGCGACGGTCCCGCCTATGCGACGGGCACCACCGAACTCGGCCTGCGGGAGGGCGACCGGGTGCTGGATGCCGGTTGCGGTACCGGGCGCGCGCTGCCCGCGCTCCGGGAGGCCGTGGGGCCGCGCGGGACGGTACTGGGCGCCGATCTCACGCCCGAGATGCTGCAGGCCGCCGTACGGGCCGGACGCGACCGCTACGCGGCGCTGCTGCTCGCCGATGTGACCCGGCTGCCGCTCCCCGACGCCGCACTGGACGCGGTCTTCGCCGCCGGGCTCCTCTCCCATCTCCCGGACTCGGCGGGCGGTCTCACCGAGCTCGCCAGGACGGTACGTCCCGGTGGCCGGCTGGCGCTCTTCCACCCCATCGGGCGGGCGGCTCTCGCCGCCCGCAAGGGCCGCCCGATCACCCCCGACGACCTGCGGGCCGAGCCGAACCTGCGGCCCCTCCTGGCGACGTGCGGCTGGGATCTGATCCGGTACGAGGACCGCGACTCCCGCTACCTGGCGCTGGCGGTACGCCGGGCGTAGCGGGCCATCGGGTGTACCCGGCACCCAGGGGGCGGCCTGCCCGGGGACCGGCTACCCGGCGAAGAGCCCTGGCTCTCCGCCGCTCAGGGTGCCGCCGGGCCCTCCCCGTGGGGCACCGGGCAGCTGCCCGTGCGGCGGTCGGGGAAGGTGCCGAGCTCGGCCACCCGGAAGCCGTTGGGGTAACCCTTGATCTCGGGGTTCTGCCGGGCGTAGTGCGGAGTGCGGCGAGGCGGCAGCAACCGCACGGCTTTGGCGCGCAGCTTCAGAGCGGTGCGTACCGCCGTCCGGACCGCCGGTTTGGGCGGCTCGTAGCGGAACGCCTCCAGCAGCGTGTCGTCCAGGAGGGCCATGCTCGCGCCGCGCACCACCGGAGCGAGCGGGCCGTACCACCCCGCCATCAGGTCCAGCGTGGCGTCGGACACCCTTCGCGCGCCCTCGTCAAAGCCGAAGTGCGCGTCCTCGTAGGCGTCGAGGCACCGCTCGAAGTCCTCGTAGGCCTGCGGGATTTCGGCGATACCCATATGGCGGCCCAGGGTGCGGTAGTAGACGGCGAGCGCATGCCGTTCCCGCGCGGTCAGGCGTCGCCAGCCGTAGGCGTCGAGCCACCGCTTGGGCATCACCACGAACGTGCACAGGACATAGCGCATGTCCTCGTTGCTGATCTCGTAGCTGCGGTGCATCTGGTTGATACGGCGAATCGCCGTGCGGCCGTCCTCCCCGTCGAAGCCGTGCTCGACGACGGCGTCCAGGAGGAGCGCGGTGTCGTCATAGCGTTTCTGCGTACGGTTCGTCAGTTCGGCAGTCGTGGCCAGCAGTCGGCCGATGCTCGGCACGGCGTAGGTGCGATAGAGCGCCAGCTCCAGGGCTCTGGTCATGTCCCAGGGGAACTCATGGGTCGCGATGATGCGGTAGATCCGCAGGAAGTCGCGCTCCGGGTCGAGCCGCTGGATCTCCCGCAACCAGTCGTAGCGACGCACCTGACATCCGTCCCTTCGTTCGCCGACGGGCCAATTTTAGGGGGCGTGGGCGATCGTTGAGGGTGCGACGGGCACCAGAACGCGCCCTGCGGTGGCCGGATTCATGGTGTTGCCGTCAGCTGTCAGGAGTTCTCGGGGGCGCAGTGGGGCGGGGTGCCAGGGGTGCCCCGGGGTGCGTGCGTCGACGCCATAGCGGTCCGTGCGCGCGGGATCCGCCGTGGCCGGCGCCTTCGTCAGCGGCATCCCGGTGCGACCGGCGAGCGCCGGCCGTTCCCGGACCTCGCGCGGGGTGCGCGGGCGGTAGCCGGCCCCCGTGAGGTTGCCGTCTTCTTCCACGCGGCCCGGCACTCCAGGCACACGAAGTGCATCCGGCTGCTGCAAAAACACATCCGCGCAGCGTACGGCTGGTGACAAGGCCGTACGAAGCCAATTAGGGTGCGCCGACATACTCCGCGACGGATTGGATGGGGAGGCACGCGTGCCCACGACCGAGAGCGCCGACAACGACCAGTTGTTCGTGCTGACGGCGGTGCTGCTGACGCCCGCGCAGTTCCCGAGCGTGCTCGGCGACGACTACCCCGAGGTGTGTGCGGGCCTCGGCCTCGAACCGTACGCGGAGGGCTACGGGCTGGTCCTCGGTCAGGACAGTGACGGCGCGCGCTGGACCGTGGCGACGGAGGATGTGTCGCTGGTGGCCTGTGCGATCGCGGCCTGGGACTGCGGGATGGAGTACGACCTCTCCCCCGGGGAGCACAGCATCGTCGGGGCGCTTCCCGGCTGGCCGCTCTCGCTCGCGGTGGCGGCACCGGGTGTGCCGCAGCCGCACGATCCGGAGCCACAGGAAGGCGACCCGCCGCCGCTCGCGCCGCCGGATGCCGAGGAGTGGGGGCCTGCGCAACGGCGGCTCGGGGCGGACGAGATCGCCATGCAGTGGGCGGCGTGGCGCGAGCAGGTGGATGACGAGGACACCTTCGCCGAGCCGGGGGATCACGCCCACGAGGGCGTGCGGAGGGTGCTGGAGGAGGCACGCGGCTATGTGAGCGAGCCGCCGCCGCCCGGACGGGTGCGGTCGTCGTTCGCGGCCGGTGAGGCACGGACCCTGCGGGTCGACGGTCCCGGCTGGAGCATGGTCGCGCGTACCGATGACATTGCGTTCGTGCTGCTGGACGACGAGCCGGGTGAGGTGCATCCGGTGGGGCGGGGGCCTGCGCTTCCCGCGCTGCTGTCGTCGCTCGACGAGTTGGCGGCACGGCCGGTCTGAGGCGGGCTGCTTCGGCGGACTGTTGCGGGGGGGGACGGGCGGAGCGGGCTGGTCCGGCGGGATCGTACGGCGGTAGGCGGCGGGGCGGGCCGGGACCTGTTCCCCTCCCGCCAGGGCCCGTTCCTCTCCCCACCAGGACCGCTCCTCGGCAGGGCCTCTCCCGTTGTGCCGGGGCGAATGCGCCGCCGGTCCCGGTGCGGCGGGACACGAGGACGACGGACGGCGCGGCGTGCGAGTCCGCCCGGTCAGCGGCCGATCTGCTTGCGGCTGACGCGGCGGAGCCGGCGCCGTTGGGAGGAGTCGAGCGTCAGATACGCGACGGCCGGGACCCCGACCATCACCAAGAGGGCCGCCCAGAAGGGCAGCAGCCACAGCAGGATCACTCCCACCGCGACGCCGCCGACCGCGACCTTCGCCTGTGTGGACATCCTTCACGCCCCTTCCGCGGCGTACGCCGCGCTCTGTGTACTCCATTGAACGCCGTTTTCGCGCAACAGGTTCCAGGTATCCGCGTGCCGTCCTGTACTCTCGGGCGCTTCAGGCGCCAGTAGTCAAACTTGAGGAGTCCTGATCCAGTGACACCACTCGCGGCGATCACACCCGCTCGGCTCTCCGCTCTGTCCCGCTGTGCAGCGGTTTTCCTGCCGTCGGATCCGCCACGTGCCGGGCGGGTGGCCTTCTGGCGCCCCGATGGCGCACCCGTGGAAGAGGCAGGCGGCGCGGACGGTGCGACGGACGGGGACGGCGGGGCGTCTGACGGGGACGGCGGCACCCCGGACGGGGAGGCCTGGGCGGCGGAGCGGCTGGAGGTGGTCCTGCCGGACGAGGACGAGGACGGTGGGGTATCCCTGTGCGAGGTCCCGGCGCTCGTCCTGACGGTCGCCGAGGCGGTGCCGGTGCTCACCCGCGCGCGGGCCGCACGGAGCACCCATCCGGCCGCCGCCTTCTGGGGGGCCGCGGCGGTGCTGGCGCTGCAGCTCGCGGCGCGCGGCCGGCTGCTGCCGGGGGTGAGTCCCGACGGGCATGACGCCTGGCGGCTGGGTCCGCTCGACCCGGTGGACATCGAGCGGCTGCGCGATCTCGCCGCCGCCATGCCGCCGTACGCCCACGCCGTCCCGCTGCCGGACTCCGCACCGCCGGCGCTGCCGGATCCCGAGCGGCAGGTCCGCGCCTTCCTCGACGCCGTGGCGGACGGGCTACCACGCTCCCCCGCGGCGGCGCTGGTCACCGGAGCGCCGGCCTTCGCGGTGCCGGCACCCCAGCAGATCCCCGAACAGCGCGCCTGGGCCGCTGAGGTCGCCGCGGGGCATGACGCGGGCGTACGGATCTCGCTGCGGGTGGAGGTGCGGGGCACGGAGGCGGCGGGAAGCACCGAGACCTCGGCGGCCACCGAGACCACCCAGGCCACCCAAGCCACCGCGGTCGCCGATACCGCGGACCCCATGGACGCCGGCCTCACCTTCACCGCCGTGCTCCAGCTGCACAGCCTCACCTACCCGACGCTGGTCGCCGATGCCGCCGCGGTGTGGGCGGGGGCATCGCCCGCCGGGAAGGCCTTCGGGTCGCAGGCGCGGATGGACACGCTGCTGGCGTTGCGTCGTGCGGCGGATGTCTGGGCGCCGCTCACCCCGTTGCTGTCCGCCGCGGTGCCCGGGGCTCTGGAGCTGGCCGAGGAAGAAGTCGCCGAACTGCTCGGCCCGGCCGGCCGTGCGCTGGCCGCCGCCGGGGTGCAGGTGCACTGGCCGAAGGATCTGACACGCACGCTGACCAGCCGGGCCGAGGTGGGGTCGCCCGAGGCGGGCGACGGCAGCCGGTGGGACGGGCCGGAGCCGGGGCTGCCTTCGCTGTTGTCGGCGGATGCCCTGCTCTCCTTCAGCTGGCGGTTCGCGGTGGGCGGCCAGGAGGTGGACAGGAACGAGCTGGACCGGCTCGCCGAGGCGGGACGGCCGCTGGTGCGGCTGCACGGCCAGTGGGTGCTGATCGACCCGGAGACGGTGCGGGCCGCCCGGGACCGGCCGGACCGTAAGATCACGCCGCTCGATGCGCTCGGCGCCGCGCTCACCGGATCCGCCGAGATGCCGGACGGCGGGCGGGTGGAGGTGACGGCCTCCGGGTGGCCCGCCCGGCTGCGCGATCTGCTCGCCGACCCGGAGAACGGCACTGCCGCAGCCGTCCGGCAGCCGGCCGCGCTGACCGCGACGCTGCGCGACTACCAGGTGCGCGGACTCGGCTGGCTGCACCGGATGACGTCGCTGGGGCTGGGCGCCTGCCTCGCCGACGACATGGGACTGGGGAAGACGATCACGCTCATCTCCCTGCATCTGCACCGGCAGACCCACCCCGCCTCGGCCGGCCCCACGCTGGTCGTCTGTCCCGCCTCCCTCATGGGCAACTGGCAGCGGGAGATCGAGAAGTTCGCGCCGGGAACACCGGTGCGCCGCTTCCACGGCGGGCGGCGCAGCCTGGCGGAGCCGGCGGACGACGAGTTCGTGCTGACCACCTACGGAACGATGCGGCTCGACGCCGGGAAGCTGGCGCAGGTGGGCTGGGGGCTGGTCGTCGCCGACGAGGCACAGCACGTCAAGAATCCCTCCTCCGCGACCGCCAAGGCGCTGCGCACCCTGCCCGCCAAGGCCCGGGTGGCACTGACCGGCACCCCGGTGGAGAACAATCTGTCGGAGCTGTGGGCGATCCTGGACTGGACGACGCCCGGCCTGCTGGGGCCGCTCAGCCGGTTCCGGACGCGCTATGCGCAGGTCATCGAGGGCGGTGCGGCGGCGTCCCCGGAGGCGGGCGCGGCGGCCGAGCGGCTTGCCCGGCTGGTGCGGCCCTTCCTGTTGCGCCGCCGTAAGTCCGATCCGGGGATCGCGCCGGAGCTGCCGCCCAAGACGGAGACCGACCGTGTGGTGGCGCTGACCAGGGAGCAGGCCGGGCTCTACGAGGCCGTGGTGCGCGAGGGGCTTGAGGAGATCGCCGGGACGGACGGATTCGCCCGCCACGGGCTGGTGGTCAAACTGCTCACCTCGCTCAAGCAGATCTGCAACCACCCCGCGCAGTACCTCAAGGAAGGCAGCGGCACGGCGGACCGGGGGCAAACGGCGGGAGCGGTGCGGATCGCGGGCCGTTCGGGAAAGGTCGAGCTGCTGGACGAACTGCTCGACACCGTCCTGGCCGAGGGTTCGAGCGTGCTGGTGTTCACCCAGTATGTGCAGATGGCACGGCTGCTGGAGAGCCATCTGGCGACGCGCGGGGTACCCACCCAGTTCTTGCACGGTCAGACGCCGGTGGCCCGCCGGGAGGAGATGGTGCGGCGCTTCCAGGACGGCGCGGCGCCGGTGTTCCTGCTGTCGTTGAAGGCGGCGGGTACAGGGTTGAACCTCACCCGGGCGTCGCATGTCGTCCACTTCGACCGCTGGTGGAATCCGGCCGTCGAGGCGCAGGCCACCGACCGCGCGTACCGCATCGGGCAGACCCAGCCGGTGCAGGTCCACCGGATCGTCACGGAGGGCACGATCGAGGACCGGATCGCCGACATGCTCGCCCGTAAGCAGCAGTTGGCCGATGCGGTGCTGGGGTCCGGTGAGGCCGCGCTGACCGAACTCACCGACGCCGAGCTGGCCGACCTGGTCGCACTGCGAGGGAGCGAGCGATGACGAGGCCCGGAGAGGAAGAGGGAGAAGCGATGACCCCGGACCGGGAGTGGTCTCCGGACGAGAGGGACCCGGCAACGGAGAGGCACCCGGAGCAGGAGAGGCGCCCGGACGACCGGGACGCGGCGGCCGGCGAGCGGACGTTCGGGGCCTTGCCCCCGGCACGCGGCCGGGCCTTTGCGCGGAGCTGGTGGGGGCAGGCGTGGCTCAGGGCGCTGGAGGACACCGCGCTGGACGGCGGGCAGCTGAAGCTGGGGCGGCGGCATGCGCGGGCCGGTGCGGTCGGCGCGGTCTCGGTGCGTCCCGGCCGGATCACCGCGATCGTCCAGGACCGCGACCATACGCCGCACCGGTCCGATGTCCTGTTGCAGCAGTTGGGCGTGGCGGACTGGGGCCGCCTTCTCGACCTGGTCGCGGACCGGGCCGGGCATATCGCGGCGCTGCTGGACCGGGACATGCCGCCGGTACTCGTCGAGGACGCGTCGGCCGCCGGGATCGAACTGCTGCCGGGCATCGGCGACCTGGAGGCGGAGTGCAGCTGCGGCGCCTGGGACCACTGCGCGCATACGGCCGCGCTGTGCTACCAGTTGGCGCGGCTGCTCGACCAGGATCCGTTCGTCCTGCTGCTGTTGCGTGGGCGGGGTGAGCGGGAACTGCTCGACGCCTTGCAGGCACGCAGCGCGGCGCGGGCGGCAGGGCCGGCGGGCGGGACCGGAGCAGCGGGCAGAGACGCGGCGGCGGAGCGTCCCGATGCGGGGGTGCCGGCGACAGAGGCGTATGCGGCGCGCGACATCCTGCCGCCGCTCCCCGCCGCGCCGCCGCCGGTCGCCGCACCGGGCGTCCCGCCGGTGCTCGGCGGTGCCACCCCGCCCGCGCCCGGGGTGGAGGCGGCGGCACTGGAGTTCCTGATCGGGGACGCGGCGGGGCGCGCCCGGGGCTTGCTGGCGGATGCGCTCTCCGCCGGGCATCCGGACGACCCGCTGCCGCCGGTGCTCACCCCCGCCCAGGACGCGGTCCGGCTGGCGGCGGCCGGCCCCGGGGAGGCCATATCGGCGCGGCTGGCGGCCGGTTCGGGGCGTGATGCGCCGGCGCTGGCACTGGCCGTACGGGCCTGGGCCCTGGGCGGCCCGGCCGGGCTCGCGGCCCTGGAGGAGGACTGGACACCGGATCCGGAGGCGCTGGCGCGGGCCACCGGGCGGCTCGCGGCCGCGTGGGAGGACGGCGAGGCCCGGCCGCGGCTGCGGGCCACCCGCAACCGGTGGACGGTGGCCGGTGGCGAGGCACAGCTGCGCTACGGGCGGGACGGCCGCTGGTGGCCGTACCGCAGGGAGGACGGGCAGTGGGTGCCCGCGGGCCCGGCCACGGACGATCCGGCGGGCGCCTGGGCGGTGTTGTCGGCCGAGGGGTGAGGGGAGCGGTGTTGCGGGACGTCGGGCCGTGGCGGCATCCGGCAGCTCGGGGCGAAGGTTCCACGGCCGCCCCTGGATCCCGTTCGCCGCCGGGGTGGGCCGCTGACCCCTGGGCCGGGCGGCCGCTGGGCAGCACCCCGCGGCGTCCCGGCCCCATCCTCCCCATCCGGCTGCGCCGTGCCGCCGCACATGATTCGCTGAGCTGATCCCCCCACCGCCAGGCACGTCGCCCGCAGCAGGAGGACCAGTGACCGGCACCTCGCCGCACGCGCCGCACCACACGCCGGACGGACCGTCACCCCGGAACGCCGACGCACCACCGCCCCGCGCCGCCGACGGAAGGGACAGCGCACCGCCACCCCGGAGCGCCCACCGGACGGCCAACGCACCGCGCCACCCCGCCCAGGACCAGCACCCCCCGTATTACGAGGACCGTTCACCGGGGAGCGGGGTCCTGCCGCCGCGCGCCTGGTACCCGAGGTCGGATGCCGCCCGCCTCTCGCTGCACGGCCGCTGGCGGTTCCGGCTCTCGGCGAGCGCCACCGCCGAGGACGACTCGTTCGCCCGCCCGGACTTCGACGACACGCACTGGCCGGAGCTGCGGGTGCCGGGCCACTGGGCGCTCCAGGGACGCTTCGCCTCCGAAGGCTCCTACGAGGGCAGCGGCACCACGCGGCCGCTCGGGACACCCGCGTACACCAACACCGCCTACCCCTTCCCGGTCGATCCGCCACGGGTGCCGGACGAGAACCCGACGGGCGATCACCGGCAGGTCTTCGATCTGCCCGAGGGGTGGGGCGAGGGCCCCGCGGTGCTGCACTTCGCCGGGGTGGAATCCTGCGCCCGGGTCTGGCTCAACGGCCAGGAGCTGGGCCACTTCAAGGGCAGCCGGCTGCCGCATGAATTCGAGGTCGGGCCACTGCTGCGGCCGCGCGGCAACGTGCTGGCGGTACGCGTCCACCAGTGGTCGTCGGGCAGTTATCTGGAGGATCAGGACCAGTGGTGGCTGCCGGGCATCTTCCGGGAGGTCGTGCTGCACCGCCGTCCACAGGGGGCGGTCGCCGACCACTTCGTCCACGCCGGGTTCGATCACGTCACGGGGCACGGAACGCTGCGGGTGGAGTCCGAGCCGGAGGGCCGGGTGACGGTCCCGGCGCTCGGCCTCGATCTGGCGACCGGTCGGAGCGCGACGGTACCGGTGCGCCCCTGGACGGCCGAGGCGCCGCACCTCTACGACGGGGAGCTGGTGACCTCCGGTGAACGGGTCCCGCTGCGCATCGGGTTCCGTACGGTCCGCGTCGAGGACGGGCTGCTGAAGGTCAACGGCCGCCGGATCCTGCTGCGCGGCGTCAACCGCCATGAGTTCCATCCGCGCTACGGGCGGGCCGTCGGACCCGAGACCATGCGCCGCGATCTGCTGCTGATGAAGCAGCACCACATCAACGCGGTGCGCACCAGCCACTATCCGCCGCACCCCGCCTTCCTCGACCTGTGCGACGAGCTGGGCCTGTGGGTCGTCGAGGAGTGCGATCTGGAGACCCACGGCTTCGGCGCGCAGGGCTGGCGGGACAATCCGGTGGATGACGCGCGCTGGGAGCCGGCGTTGCTCGACCGGGCCCGGCGGATGGTCGAGCGGGACAAGAACCACCCCGCCGTCGTGCTGTGGTCGCTGGGAAACGAGTGCGGTACGGGGCGCGGGCTGTCCGCCATGGCCGCCTGGATGCGCGAGCGCGACCCGTCCCGCCCGCTGCACTACGAGGGCGACCCCAGCTGCGCCGACACCGATGTCTACTCCCGGATGTACGCCGACCACGCCGAGGTGGAACGCATCGGGCGGCGTGCCGAGGAGCCGCTGTCCGATCCGGCGCTGGACGCCCGACGGCGTCAACTCCCCTTCGTCCTCTGCGAGTACGCGCATGCGATGGGGAACGGGCCGGGCGGGCTGAGCGAGTACCAACGGCTGTTCGAGCGCTATGAACGCTGCCAGGGCGGTTTCGTCTGGGAGTGGATCGACCACGGGCTGCGGCAGCGGACGCCCGCCGGGGAGGTGTTCCACGCCTATGGCGGAGACTTCGGGGAGGAGCTGCATGACGGGAACTTCGTCTGCGACGGCCTGGTCTTTCCCGACCGGGCGCCCTCCCCCGGCCTGCTGGAGTTCAAGAAGGTCGTCGAACCGGTACGGATCGAGGCCGGGGCCGGCGGGAGCGCGGCCGGGGCCGACGAGGGCGGCACGGCGGGCGCGGTCCGGATCACCAATCTGTACGACTTCGCCGACCTGGGTCACCTCGGCTTCCACTGGAGCTACGAGGTGGACGGTGAGCCGCGCGGTCACGGCCGGCTCACCGTGCCGCCGCTGGGGCCCGGCGAGTCGGCCGTGGTGCGGCTGCCGGCGCCGCCGGTCGGGCCGGACACCAAGGGCACTGAGGGCACCAGGGGCGACGAGGGCGAAGCGCTCTGGACGGTCCGGGCCGTGCTGGACGAGGACACCCCCTGGGCATCCGCGGGGCACGAGATCGCCTGGGGCCAGCTGCCGGCCGCCCCGCGACCCGCCGTCACTCCCCCGGCCGCCACCGCCGTGCCGCGCCGCGGCGAGGGCAATGTGATCGTCCTCGGCCCGGGGACCTTCGACGCGGGGACGGGGACGCTGGCCTATCTGGACGGCGTCCGGATCGGCGGCCCCCGGCTGGATGTCTGGCGGGCGCCGACCGACAACGACGAGGCCGCGCCCTGGCAGCCGGGGCCGCGGCCGGCCACCGAGTGGCGGCGGATCGGCCTGCACCGGATGCGGCACCGCGTCGATGCCGTCGAGACCGGTCCTGACACCGTGGTCGTACGGTCCCGGGTCGCCCCGGCCGGGTCGCCGCTGGCGCTGCGCACGATCTGCCGCTGGACGGCACAACGGGACCTGCTGCGGCTGGAGTTGAGCGTCGACCCCGAGGGTGACTGGCCGGTTCCGCTGCCCCGGCTCGGAGTGCGGATGCGGGTGTGCGGCAGCCTGGGCCTGGCCCGGTGGTTCGGCGGCGGGCCGGGCGAGGGCTATCCGGACACCCGGGCCGCCGCCCGGCTCGGCCGCTGGTCGATGCCGGTGGACGCCCTGCAGACGCCCTATGTGCGGCCGCAGGAGAACGGTGCGCGGCCCGGTGTGCGCTGGGCGGAGCTGACCCGTCCGGACGGCTCGGGCCTGCGGATCGAGGGCGATCCGGACTTCTTCCTCACCGCCCGCCGGTGGTCGTCCGAGGAGCTGGCCGCCGCCCGCCACACCACGGATCTGCGGCCCGGCGAGGATCTGTGGCTCCATCTCGACCATGCACAGCACGGCATCGGCAGCCAGTCCTGCGGGCCGGGGGTGCTGCCGCAGCACCGGTTGGAGGTGGCGCCGGCACGGTTCTCGTTCGTGTTCTCGTCGCTGCACTGAGCCCGCGCCGGACGTGACGCCGGCCGGTCGTCGGCCAGTCGTCGGCCGTGCGCACCAGCGCGGCCAGGGGGTGTGTCACCGGTCGGCGTTACGATCCGGGGTGAGGCGTGAGCACCCGCGCGTCCCGCAGCACCGAGAGGCTTTGCACCATGGTCAGCACGTCCCCGCCGCTCACCGACGCCCTCGCCGCGGGGCCGCTCGTCCTCGACGGCGGGCTGTCCAACCAGTTGGAGGCCGCCGGGCACGACCTCGGCGACGCGCTGTGGTCGGCCCGGCTGCTGGCCGAGGAGCCGGAAGCGGTGGTGCAGGCCCATCTGGCGTACTACGAGGCCGGGGCGCAGGTCGCGATCACCTCCAGCTATCAGGCGACGTTCGAGGGGTTCGCGCGGCGCGGCATCGGCGAGGAGCGGGCCGCGGCGCTGCTCGGCCGGAGTGTGGAGCTGGCCCGCGAGGCGGCCCGGCGGGCGTCGGCCGGCGGGGTGGCCGGGCCGCTGTATGTGGCCGCGTCGGCGGGACCGTACGGGGCGATGCTGGCGGACGGGTCCGAGTACCGCGGCCGGTACGGCCTGTCGGTGGACGAGCTGGAGCGTTTCCACCGGCCGCGTCTGGAGGTGCTGGCCGCGGCGGGGCCGGATGTGCTGGCGCTGGAGACGGTGCCGGACGCCGCGGAGGCCCGTGCGCTGGTGCGGGCGGTGCGCGGACTGGGGGTGCCGGCCTATCTGTCGTACAGCGTGGCGGGGGACCGCACCCGGGCCGGGCAGCCGCTGACGGAGGCGTTCGCGGTGGCGGCCGAGGCGGATGAGGTGATCGCGGTGGGGGTGAACTGCTGCGCACCCGAGGACGCGGACCGGGCCGTGCCGTCGGCGGCGCGGGTCACCGGCAAGCCGGTGGTGGTCTACCCCAACAGCGGGGAGAGCTGGGACGCCGGGGCGCGGGCCTGGTGCGGAGAGGCGGCTTTCAGCGCGGACCGGGTCGCGGCCTGGGCCGCGGACGGTGCCCGGCTCATCGGCGGCTGCTGCCGGGTGGGTCCGGACGCCATCGCCGAGCTGGCGGCGGCGCTCGGCCGCTGACGGGGCCGGCCCGGATGCGGGCCGAAGGCGTTACACACACGCAACCGACGCAGCGGCGACAGAGCCCAGGACCGGTGGCAGGATGCAGCCACATCGCAGCACGCACGGCTTGGTTGATGTTCATCCTGCCCCTGGAGGGCCTGTGTCCGCTCGCTCCGCGTTGCCTGTCATAGCCGTCGCCACAGCCGTCGCCGTCCTGACGGGGTGCAGCAGCACCACGTCCGGCGGGAAGAAGGGGTCCGGCGGCCTGGAACTGGTCTCCTCCGGGACCCTGAAGACCTGCACCCACCTTCCCTACGCGCCGTTCCAGGTGAAGAAGGACGGCAAGGTCGTCGGGTTCGATGTGGATCTGGTGGACCTCGTCGCCAAGGATCTGGGCGTCAAACAGGAGATCGTCAACACCCCCTTCGAAGGCATCGAGACCGGCCAGGATTTCACGATCCGCAAATGCGATCTGGCCGCCGCCGGCATGACGATCACGCCCGCGCGGGACAAGGTCATGGATTTCTCCGACCCGTACTTCAATGCCACCCAGGCGCTGCTGACGAAGAAGGGCAAGCCCTTCAAGAAGGTCGAGGACCTCAAGGGCAAGAAGCTCGGTTACCAGAAGGCCACCACCGGCGGGATCTACGCCAAGAAGCACGGCGCCGGCGTCGAACTGGTGGAGTTCGAGGATCTGGGGCTGCTGCTGACCGCCGTGAAGTCCGGCCAGGTCGACGCCGGCATCAATGACAACGGTGTGCTCTTCGACTATGTGAAGCAGAACCCGGACACCGCGGTCACCGCGGAATTCAGTACCGGTGAGCACTACGGCATCGGTGTGCGCACCGGAAACGACGCACTGCGGAAGAAGATCAACGCGGCGATCAAGAAGGCGAAATCGGACGGGACGTACGACCGGATCTACAAGAAGTGGTTCGGCACCACCCCGCAGAGCTGAGGCCCGCCGTCATGTCTTTGTCCAAACGACAGCGCGCCCGGGTGATCCGCGGCGTGCAGTACGGCGTCCTGGTCCTCGCCGTGGTGGTCTTCGCCCTGATCGCCGACTGGCATCAGCTGCGGATGGCGTTCTTCGACGTCGAGGTCGCGAAGGCGCTGTTCCCCGACATCATCACCACGGCGCTGGTCAACACCGTCCTCTACACCCTGCTCGGCTTCGGTTTCGGTCTGGCGCTGGGGCTGGTGCTCGCCCTGATGCGGCTCTCCTCGGTGCCGCCCTACCGCTGGATCGCGGTCACCTATATCGAGTTCTTCCGCGGGATTCCCTGTCTGCTGGTGTTCATCGCGCTCGGCTTCGGTGTGCCGCTGGCCTTCGAGGTGGCGCTCGATATGAACGTCACGGTCATGATGTCGCTCGGGCTGGTGGGCGCGGCGTATATGGCGGAGACCATCCGGGCCGGTATTCAGGCGGTCCCCAAGGGCCAGACGGAGGCGGCGCGTTCCCTGGGAATGTCGCACGGCCGGGCGATGGTCTCGATCGTCATTCCGCAGGCGTTCCGCATCGTGCTGCCGCCGCTGACCAATGAACTGATCCTGCTGACCAAGGACTCGTCGCTGGTGTATCTGCTGGGGCTCTCCCTCACCCAGTTCGAGCTGGCCAACTTCGGGCGCGATGCGCTCAATGAGCACAAGAGCCTGACCCCGATCCTGATCGCCGGGCTGCTCTATCTCGTGATCACCCTCCCGCTCGGCCAACTGGTCCGACGGCTGGAGGCCCGTACGGCGAAGGCCAGGTGAGCTGTGTGACGACCGACCAGGCGGCACCGGGGACGACGGAGGCGAAGGCCATCGACGTCCAGGGCCTGCGCAAGGCGTTCGGTGAGCTGGAGGTGCTGCGCGGGATCGACTTCTCGGTGGCGCGCGGTGAGGTGGTGTGTGTCATCGGGCCCTCGGGGTCCGGGAAGTCGACCCTGCTGCGCTGTGTGAATCTGCTGGAGGAGCCGAGCGCGGGCCGGGTCACGGTGGCCGGCACCGAGGTGACCGACCCGGACGTGGACATCGACCGGGTCCGGCAGCGGATCGGGATGGTCTTCCAGGCCTTCAACCTCTTTCCGCATCTGACCGCGCTGGAGAATCTGACGATTGCCCAGCGCCGGGTGCTGCGCCGTGACCGCGCCGAGGCGGAGCGGGTCGCCCGCGCCAACCTCGAACGGGTCGGGCTCAGCGACAAGGCGGCCGCCTATCCGGCGCAGTTGTCCGGCGGGCAGCAGCAGCGGGTGGCCATCGCCCGTGCGCTGTCCATGGACCCGGAGCTGATGCTCTTCGACGAGCCGACCTCGGCGCTGGACCCGGAGCTGGTCGGCGATGTGCTGGCGGTGATGCGGGGGCTGGCGCAGGAGGGCATGACGATGCTCGTCGTCACCCATGAGATGAGCTTTGCGCGGGAGGTCGCCGACCGGGTGGTGTTCATGGACGGCGGGGTGATCGTCGAGCAGGGCACTCCCGAGCAGGTGGTGGGCGCCCCTCGGCACGAGCGGACCAGGACGTTCCTGGCGCGGGTGCTGGATCCGGCCGCCGCCGAGGTCGGCGAGGTGACGGACACCGGCGCGGCGGGCAAGCGCATCGATCGCTGACCGCCCGCTGCCGTCGGCGGGAATCAGCGGGCGCCGGCGGGTGCCGGCATGCTGCTCCGGAAGTCGCCGTCGCGGGTGCCGGCCGGGCCGAAACCGCGTCTGAACCCTCCGGCTGGTGGGCACCTTGGCCACAGGCAGCAAGGCACCCTACGGCCCGGAGGTCTTTTGTGTTCACCGACCTGCCCCTGGACGAGCTGCGCAGCTACCGCCCGCCGCGCCCCGAACCGGCCGGCTTTGACGCCTTCTGGCAGCGCACCCTCGACGAAGCCCGTGACCGTGACCTCGATGCCCGCTTCACCGAGGTCGATGCGGGGCTGGCGCAGCTGCACACCCATGACGTGACGTTCTCCGGCTTCGGCGGGCACCGTATCCGCGGCTGGTTCCTCTTCCCGCGCGCGGCCGAGGGGCCGCTACCGTGCGTCGTGCAGTACCTCGGTTACGGCGGTGGCCGGGGGATGGTGCACGACTGGCTGCTGTGGCCTTCCGCGGGGTACGCCACCCTCGTCATGGACACCCGTGGGCAGAGCGGCCCCAACCGGCCCGGTGACACCCCCGATCCGGTCGGCTCCGGCAATCCGGGCGTGCCCGGCAAGATGACCCAGGGGCTGCTCAATCCCGAGGGCTACTACTACCGGCGGCTGTTCACCGACGCCGTACGAGCCGTGGAGACGGCACGGGGGCACGCGGCGGTGGACGCCGGCCGGATCGTGGTCGCCGGCGGCAGCCAGGGCGGTGCCGCCGCGCTGGCGACGGCGGGGCTGGTCCCCGGGCTGGCGGGCGCGTTGATCGATGTGCCGTTCCTGACCCATATCCGCCGGGCCGTCGACCTCACGGATTGCGGACCGTACGGCGAGCTCACCCGCTACTTCGCGGGTGCCCGCGGCCACATCGACACCGCACTGCACACCCTGGACCACTTCGACGGCCTGAACTTCGCGGCCCGCGCCACCGCCCCGGCGCTCTTCGGCACGGCACTGCGGGACGAGGTCGTGCCGCCGTCCACCGGCTTCGCCGCGTACCACCACTACGCGGGCGAGAAGGAGCTGAAGGTCTGGCGGTTCAATGCCCATGAGGGGGGCGGCGGCGAGCAGCGCGCGGCCGAAATAGCCTTTGTGCGCCGGCTGTTCGGCGGCTGAGCGGCCCGGCCCGACGCGACTGGCCGGAACGTGCCGGGCCGGGCCCGCCGGATCGGGCCGGGTCGGTCGACGGCTCTCAGAAGGTCCCCAGCAGATGCTCCAGCGCCAGCTGGTCCAGATGCTCGAAGGCCATCCCACGGGCGGCCGCCGCCTCGGCGTCGAAGGACTCGTAGGCGGTGTTGTCGGCGAGCAGCCCCGCGAGGCCGTCCTCGGCGGTGGGCCGGCTCAGCTGATCCAGCCGCGCGGCGTGCAGCGCGTCCTGGACGGCAGGGTCGGCCCGGAACGCGGCGGCGCGCTCCCTGAGGATCAGATAGTTGCGCATACAGCCGGCCGCCGAGGTCCAGACGCCGTCCAGGTCCTCGGTGCGCGGCGGCTTGAAGTCGAAGTGCCGCGGCCCGTCATATCCGGCCGTCTCCAGCAGGTCGACCAGCCAGAAGGCGGACCGCAGATCGCCCGCGCCGAAGCGCAGGTCCTGGTCGTACTTGATCCCGCTCTGGCCGTTGAGGTCGATGTGGAAGAGCTTGCCCGCCCACAGCGCCTGGGCGATGCCGTGCGGGAAGTTGAGCCCGGCCATCTGCTCGTGCCCCACCTCGGGGTTGACGCCGTAGAGCTCCGGGCGCTCCAGCCGCTCGATGAAGGCGAGGGCGTGGCCGACGGTGGGCAGCAGGATGTCGCCGCGCGGCTCGTTGGGCTTGGGCTCGATGGCGAACCGCAGGTCGTAGCCCTGCTCGACGACGTACTGGCCGAGGAGGTCGAACGCCTCCTTCATCCGGTCCAGGGCGGCCCGTACGTCCTTGGCCGCGCCGGACTCCGCGCCCTCCCGTCCGCCCCAGGCGACATAGGTGCGGGCGCCCAGCTCGGCGGCGAGGTCGATATTGCGGAGGGTCTTGCGCAGGGCGTAGCGGCGGACGTCGCGGTCGTTGGCGGTGAAGGCGCCGTCCTTGAAGACGGGGTGGGTGAAGAGGTTGGTGGTGGCCATCGGCACGACCAGGCCGGTGGCGTCCAGCGCCTTCCGGAAGCGGCTGACGGCGGCCTGGCGTTCGATGTCCCCGGCGCCGGACGGGATCAGATCGTCGTCGTGGAAGGTGACGCCCCACGCGCCGAGGCCGGCGAGGCGGTGGACCGATTCGACGGGGTCCAGGGCCCGGCGGGTGGCGTCACCGAACGGGTCACGGCCCTGCCAGCCGACGGTCCACAGGCCGAAGCTGAACTTGTCCTCGGGCACGGGCTGATGACTCATCGCGACTCCCGGTGATTTCGTCAACGCACTTTACAAATTACGCCGCGGCCAAACTAATATGCGGCAGCACACCGGGGAACCCCCTGGACCGGGGCGATGAGGCAGGGCCACCGAGGGAGGCAGTGCACGATGGGCGCACAGTCAGCGGGACCGCTGGTCGTCGGGGTGGACAGCTCGACGCAGTCCACCAAGGCACTGGTCGTGGACGCGGCGACCGGCGCCGTCGTCGCCCGGGGCCAGGCACCGCACACGGTCGGCGGCGGCGCCGGCAAGGAGAGCGACCCCGCGCAGTGGTGGCGGGCGCTGGGCGAGGCGCTGGCGCAGTGCGGCGACGCGGCGCGGCAGGCCTCGGCGGTCTCCATCGGCGGCCAGCAGCACGGTCTGGTCACCCTGGACGCGGCCGGTGAGCCGGTACGCCCCGCCCTGCTGTGGAACGACGTACGGCCGGCACCGCAGAGCGAGCGGCTGATCGCGGAGCTGGGCGGCGCGCGGGCCTGGGCCGAGCGGGTGGGGAGCGTACCGGGGCCGGCGCTCACCGTGGCGAAGTGGGCCTGGCTGCGGGAGAACGAGCCGGCCGCGGCCGCCGCGACCGCCGCGGTGCGGCTGCCGCACGACTACCTCACCCAGCGCCTGACCGGCGAGTCCGTCACCGACCGCGGCGACGCGTCCGGGACGGGCTGGTGGGCGTCGTCCACCGGGGCCTACGACCCGGAGATCCTGGCACACGTCGGGCTGTCCCCCGAGGCGCTGCCGCGGGTGGCGCTCCCGGGCGAGGCCGCCGGGACGGTGCACGCCGGTGATCTGCCGCTGCCGCACGGCGCGTTGGTGGCCGCCGGGACGGGCGACAACATGGCCGCCGCACTCGGGCTGGGCCTGCGTCCCGGGCAGCCGGTGCTGAGCCTGGGCACCTCGGGGACGGTCTATGCGGTCTCCACCCACCGGCCCGCCGACCCGACCGGCGCCGTCGCGGGCTTCGCCGATGCCCGCGGCGACTGGCTGCCGCTGGCCTGCACCCTGAACTGCACCCTTGCCGTGGACCGGGTGGCGGCGCTGCTGGGACGCGACCGGGAGGCCGTGGAAGGCGGCGGTGAAGTGGTGATGCTGCCGTTCCTCGACGGCGAGCGCACCCCGAACCTGCCGGGCGCCTCGGGCCTGGTCCACGGGCTGCGGCACGACACCACGGCCGGTCAGCTGCTCCAGGCGGCGTACGACGGCGCGGTGTTCGCGCTGCTGCAGGCCCTGGACCGGGTGCTGGACGCGGATGCCGCGCCCGATACGCCGCTGCTGCTGATCGGCGGCGGCGCGAAAGGCGTGGCCTGGCGGGAGACCGTCCGCCGGCTGTCGGGCCGCCCGGTGGTGGTGCCGCGGGCGCAGGAACTGGTGGCGCTCGGCGCGGCGGCGCAGGCGGCCGGCCTGCTGCTGGAGGAGGACCCGGCGGCGGTGGCGCGTCGCTGGGGAACGGCGCGCGGCACGGAGTACGAGGCGCAGCCGCGGGACGGCGCCGCCCGGGACCGGCTGGCGGCGACGCTCGCCGACGGCGGGGCGCTGCTGCGACGGTGACCGCGCCACCGCAGTCGTCCACCGGGAGGGACCGCGCTCCCGGCCGCACCCCGAGGAGACCCCTGTGACCGCGCCCGGCGGCGACACCCAGCACGGCATCCGGCGGCGCAATCTTGCCCGGGTGCTGCGGACCGTGGCCGCGCAGGGGCCGCTCTCCCGGCCGGCGGTCGCGGCGCGGATCGGGCTGACCCGGGCGGGAGTGGCCCCCCTGGTCGACGAGTTGCTGCGGGCGGGCCTGCTGGTGGAAGCGGGGCGGGCGGCCACCGGCGGCCGGGGCCGGCCGGGCGGCGAGCTGGCGGTCAGCGACCGGGGCCCGGCCGGGCTCGGTGCCGAGATAGGCGTCGATCATCTGGCGGTGTGCGCGGTCGATCTGCGCGGGCGGGTCCGGGCCCGGGTGGCGGCCGATGCGGCGAACCGGCACAGCGCGCCCGGGCCGGTGCTGCGGCGGCTGTCCGCGCTGCTCGCTGAGGTGACCGACGCGATCGCCGTCGAGGGGCTGCGGCCGGCCGGGCTGGCGGTGGCGGTACCCGGTCTGGTGGCCCGCGGCACGACGACCGTGGTGCACGCCCCCAACCTCGGCTGGCGGGCCGCCGATCTCGCCCCGGGGCTCGCCGGGGCGACGGCCGCGCGCGACGGCTCCCCGGCCCTCCCGCTCACCGTCGAGAACGAGGCCAACCTCGGTGCGCTGGCCGAACTGCGGCTGGGCGGGGGCGACGGGCAGCCGGGCCCGCCCCCGGACTTCGTGCATGTGTCGGCGGAGATCGGTATCGGTGCCGCGGTCGTCGTGGACGGTCAACTGCTGCGAGGGGCGCGGGGGTTCGCGGGGGAGCTGGGGCATGTGCCGGTGCATCCGGACGGCCCGGCGTGCGGCTGCGGCGGCCGGGGCTGCCTGGAGCAGTACGCCGGGGAGGAGGCCGTACTGCGTGCGGGCGGGCTCGCCCCCGGGCGGGCGGCGGCCGCTCATCCGGGACCGGGTGCCCGTATCGGCCTGCTGGCGCGCCGTGCCGCTGACGGGGACACGGCCGTCGTGCGGGCGCTGCACGAGGCGGGGACGGCGCTCGGAATCGCGCTCGCCGGGGCGGTGAATCTGCTCGATCCCCGGGCGGTGGTCCTCGGGGGCGCGCTGGCCGGGCTGGCGCCCTGGATCCTGCCGTCCCTGGAACGGGAGTTGGCGCTGCGGACGGCCGTCGCAGCTGATTCCGGGCGGGCCGGCGGGCCGGCGGTGGCGGTGTCCCGCCTGGGCGCGGACGGTCCGCTGCTGGGGGCGGCACACGCGGCGCTGCAGACCGTGCTGGACGATCCCCTCCACTCCAGCACCCCGGCACACTCTCCCCGGAATGGAACCCGCTAAACCTATCCCTGCACAGAGAATTCCATGCCACCCCATCGAGCGATTGTGTCGATAAAAACAGCACCACTATCTTCGGTTCGGCGGGCTGCCGCGGAGCTCCCGTGAAAGGGGCTCCGCAGGCGGTCCGTATCGCGCCCTCCGAAGAGACAGGTGGCATTGTGACGATTGCCGACGAATCGCTGCCCGGCAGTGCGGAAGAAGCCCAGAATTCCAGTCTGAGCACCACCGCCGCGCGGAATCTGGCGACCACCACCAAGACCGCGCCGCAGATGCAGGGCATCACTTCCCGATGGCTGCTGCGGCTGCTGCCCTGGGTGCAGGTGTCCGGTGGCACCTACCGGGTGAACCGCCGGCTGACGTACACCCTCGGCGACGGGCGCATCGATTTCGATATCAGCGGCCACGACGTTTCGATCATCCCCGAGGAACTGCGCGAGTTGCCGGCCCTGCGGGATTTCACCGATACCGAGGTACTGGCCGCGCTCGGCGAGCGGTTCACCCAGCAGGATTACGCACCCGGTGAACTGATCGCCGAGGCCGGCACACCGGGCGACCGGCTGGTGCTGATCGCACACGGCCGGGTGGACCGTATCGGCACCGGCAAATACGGCGACGAGACGGTGCTCGAAGCGCTGGCCGGCGGCGATCACCTCGGCGACGCGCCGCTCACCGACCCCGAGAGGGCCTGGGAGTTCAGCTATCGCGCGGTGACCCGGGTGACCGTGATGGCGCTGCCCCGGCAGGCCGTGGCGGAGATCGCCGGCCGCTCCCCCGGGCTGCGCGACCATCTGGCCCAGGCCGGGCAGGATGCCGCACAGCCGACGAACGCCACGGGGGAATCGGCGGTCTCCATCACCTCGGGGCATCACGGCGAGCCGTCCCTCCCCGGCACCTTCGTCGACTACGACCTGGCGCCGCGGGAGTACGAACTCAGCGTCGCGCAGACGGTGTTGCGCGCCCACAGCCGGGTCGGCGACCTCTACAGCGACCCGATGAACCAGGTCGAGGAGCAGCTGAAGCTGACCGTCCAGGCGCTGCGCGAGCGCCAGGAACACGAGCTGATCAACAACCCCGGCTTCGGGCTGCTGCACCACGCCGACCTCAAGCAGCGCATCCACACCCGCACCGGCCCGCCCACCCCCGATGACCTCGACGACCTGCTGGCGACGGTGTGGAAGGACCCGGGCTTCCTGCTCGCCCACCCCCTCACCATCGCCGCGATCGGGCGGGAGTGCAGTGCCCGCGGACTGTATCCGACCGCGGTCGAGGTCATGGGGCATTCGCTGCCGTCCTGGCGCGGGGTGCCGATTTTCCCGTGCAACAAAATTCCGGTGACGAAGGAGCGGACGAGTTCGATTCTGCTGCTGCGCACCGGCGAAGAAAAGCAGGGAGTTGTCGGCCTGCACCAGACCGGAATTCCCGATGAATACGAGCCGAGCCTCTCGGTGCGCTATATGGGCCTCGATGACCGGGCCGTACTCAAATATCTCGTCAGCGCCTACTATTCCGCGGCCATTCTCGTGCCGGATGCGCTGGGCGTTCTCGACGACGTACAGATCGGCCACTGACCGGCCCGCGGAAGGGCACGGCGCGCTCGGGAGCGGCCCGGTCCCCGCCCTGCCGCGCCGGCCGTACACAGATGCAGGCCCCGCACGCACAGCACAGCACGCACCGACAAGAACAGGTGAGCCTTCTCCATGACCACATCGGTGGATCCGACGTCCGGCCCGCAGCAGTCCCCGGTCGAGCAGAGCCGGTCCAGCCTGGACACCGCGGCCGCCCGCAAGCTGGCGACCACGACCAAGACCGTGCCGCAGATGCAGGGGATCTCCTCCCGCTGGCTGCTGCGGATCCTGCCCTGGACGCAGGTCTCGGGCGGTACGTACCGCGTCAACCGCCGCCTGACCCACACCCTCGGTGACGGCCGGGTGGAATTCACCTCGACCGGCTCCGAAGTCCGGGTGATCCCGGCGGAGTTGAGGGAGCTGGCGCCACTGCGCGGGTACACCGACGCCGCGACGCTTCACTCGCTGGCGGACCGCTTCGTCCAGCGGGAGTTCGCCCCCGGTGAGGTGCTGGCCCGGAGCGGCGCGCCCACGGACCGGGTCATCCTGATCGCCCACGGCAAGCTCGACCGTATCGGCGCCGGCAAGTACGGCGACGAGACGGTCCTGGGGGTGCTGGCCGACGGTGACGCCCTCGGCGCCGCGGCGCTGCTGACGCCGGACGCGGAGTGGGAGCACTCCGTGCGGGCGGTGACCCGGGTGACCGCGCTGACCCTCTACCGCAGCGACCTCGAAGAGGTGCTGGGCCGGTCACCGTCGCTGCGCAGCCATCTGGAGGAGTTCCGCGAGGCGCTGGTCCCCGCGCAGAACAAGCACGGTGAGGCGGCCATCGAGCTGGCCGCGGGCCATGTCGGCGAGCCGGCCCTGCCGGGTACCTTCGTCGACTACGACCTGGCGCCGCGGGAGTACGAACTCAGCGTGGCCCAGACCGTGTTGAAGATCCACTCGCGGGTCGCCGACCTCTACAACGACCCGATGAACCAGCTGGACCAGCAGCTGCGGCTGACCGTGGAGGCGCTGCGCGAGCGCCAGGAACACGAGCTGATCAACAACCCCGAGTTCGGGCTGCTGCACAACGCCGACCTCAAGCAGCGCCTCCACACCCGCAGCGGACCGCCGGCCCCCGATGACCTGGACGAGCTGATCTCCCGGCGCCGTAAGACGCAGTTCCTGCTGGCGCATCCGCGCACCATCGCGGCTATCGGGCGGGAGTGGAACGCCCGGGGGATCTACCCCACCACCGCGGAGTGCGAGGGCACGGCGGTCCGCGCCTGGCGGGGCATCCCGCTGCTGCCCTGCAACAAGATCCCCATCACCCCGGACCAGACCAGCTCGATTCTGGCGCTGCGGGTCGGCGAGGAGAACCAGGGCGTGGTGGGGCTGCACCAGACCGGCATCCCGGACGAGTACCGGCCCGGCCTGTCGGTGCGCTTCATGGGGATCAATGACCAGGCCGTCATCAATTACCTGGTCAGCGCCTACTATTCGGCGGCGGTGCTGGTGCCGGACGCACTGGGCATCCTGGAGGACGTGGAAATCGGCCACTGACCGGCCCGGTCCCGGTCCGGGTGCCACGTCCACGAGCGGCCGCCAGGGCCGCGGGCGTGGCACCCGGGTGACGTCCGATCAGGTATCTCCGCTCTCCTGACCTGCGCCGTTGCTGCCTTTGGTCGAGCCATTGGCGAAGCGGCCATTCCCTTGGCAGGGCGTGCCCTGTTGCGCATCATGAACACACCGCAGGTGTGTGACATGTACGCGACCATGCCCCCCACGGTCCCTGTCAGGAGTTCACATGGAGCCCGACCACCGCTGCCCGGACCGCCGTCGCCTGCTCACCGGTGCGGCCGCGCTCGCCGCATCCGCCGCGCTCGTTCCCTTCACCGCGTCCGGGGCCGGGGCCGCCGCGCACCGGCCGACTCCGGGCGGCGGCGCCTACCCCCCGCACCGGTGGGTTCCGGCCAGCCCGGCCAACTTCACCGCGGCCAAGCGCCCGACGAAGTACCCCGTCGAGATGGTCGTGGTGCATGTGACCCAGGAGACCTACAAGAACACCCTCAAGCTGTTCAAAGACCCCCGGCACAAGGCGGCCGCGCACTATCTCGTACGGTCCGCCGACGGCAAGATCGCCCAGTGCGTCAGGGAGCGGGACGTCGCCTGGCACGCCGGGAACTGGGACTACAACACCCGCAGCATCGGCATCGAGCACGAGGGCTGGATCGACGACCCGACGTGGTTCACCGACCCGCTCTACGAGCAGTCCGCCCGGCTCACCGCCGCCATTTGTGACCGCTACCGGATCCCCAAGGACCGCGAGCACATCATCGGCCACGTCGAGGTGCCGGGCACCGACCACACCGACCCGGGCGAGTTCTGGGACTGGGCGCGCTATCTGATGCTGGTCAACGAGGCCTCCTGGCGGGGCGTCGGATGACGCGGGCGCGCCGTGGCACGCCCTCCGGGGGTGTCCGGATCGGCGCGGCCCCCGGCGGCGACGGCGTCGGCGACACGACGGCCGTGGTGCGGGTCTACGCATTGATGACATCTCCGGGTCATAGTGAACGTCTCCGGCACCTGGGACAGTTGGCACGACGTCAGGGGGGATCGTGAAGCGGCGATTCGGTCGAGTGCACGGGGTGCTGACGGTGCTGGTGGCGTGGGGGGTGCTGGCCGGCGGAGGGATGGCGGGCGGGGCACCGGCCACCGCCGCGGACAGTGCGCTGCACCGCTCTTCCGCCCGGCTGGTGGCACCCGGTGTGGCCTACGGCGAATTCCGGATGACGGTGCCGCGCGGCATCGTGCACGGGCATCTGCTGACGGTCGATCTGGCCGAGCCGCGGGTGTCGGTCGATCTGCTGTACCCGGGGGCGGTCGGCGCGCGGTCGCCGGTGTCCCTGCTGGCGGCCGAGCGCGGCGCGGTGGGGGCCGTCAACGGCGACTTCTTCAACATCACCGAGACCCAGCACCCGGGCGTGCCGGCGACCGGCGCCTCGGTCGGCCCGGCGGTGGCCGCGGGGCGGCAGCTGAAGGGGGCGGTGCCCGACGGCCAGCGGTTCGGGCCGGTCATGCCGCCGGGCGCGACCACCGAGGACGTCATCGGCGTCGGCTACGACCACCGGGCCCGGCTGGACCGGCTCACCCTGCGCGGCGCGGTGCTGACCGCCGGGGGGACGCTGCCGCTGCGCGGCCTGAACCAGTACGCACTCCCCGTCGGCGGCATCGGCGCCTACACCCCGCGGTGGGGCACGGTGTCCCGGATGCGCGCCACCTGCGGCACGGACACCAACCGGGCGGCGCCGTGCAGCAGGGACACCACGGAGGTGACCGTCCGGCACGGCCGGGTGACGGCGGTGGAGGACGTCCCGGGCAGCGGCGGGGTGCCCGGGGGCAGTGTGGTGCTGGTGGGCCGGGAGGAAGGGGCGCGGCGGCTGCGCGCCCTGGAGGTCGGCGAGCCGGTGCAGCTCACCTCCCGCCTCGTCGGCCGGGGGCCCGTCCCCCTGCGGTTCGCGGTGGGCGGCTTCCCGATCGTGCGGGACGACGCGCCGGTGGCCGGGCTGGACACGGTCGCGGTGGCGGTGCGTACCTCCGCGGGGACCGGGGATGGCGGGCGGCTGCTCTATCTCATGGCGCTGGACGGGGCCCCCGGCCAGACCGGTCTGACGGTGCGCGAACTGGCGGACCTGATGGTGGAGCTGGGCGCGCGGGACGCGATGGACCTGGACGGGGGCGGGTCGTCGACGCTGGTCACCGGCGACAGGTACGGGGCCACGGTCCGCAACCATCCGTCGGGCGGGGCGGAGCGGCCGGTGCCCAACGCGATCGGAGTGTTCTCCGCCGGGTGAGGGTCCGGGCGGCCACCGGCGACGCCAGTCGCCTGACCGCCACCGTCACAGTCGCGGGACCGCCACCGTCACGGACGCACGCTGCTCACCACATCCGCGGCGCCGGAGAGCCCCTGGTGGATGTCCGGCGCGAGGCTGCTGTTCGCCAGGTAGAAGCCGAGCAGCGCGCACACCAGGGCGTGCGAGATCTTGAGCTTGCCGCTGCGCAGGAAGATCACGGTCAGGACGACCAGCAGCAGTACGACCGAGATGGAAATGGCCATGGACGCACACCTCCTCAACCGCCGCCCGAACGGGCAGCAAGGGGTGGCCAGTTTGGCGTATTTCGGGGTATGTCAGGTTCTCCTCCGGGTGCTCCGATCAGGTGATCACTGCGGGTCACTGCGGGGCGCCGGGCAGGTGCGCACGGGGTGCGGCGGGCAGGCAACAGCCGCAGGGCGAGGCCGGCAGCGACCGGCGCGTATGGAGTCAATCGCCCATATCACCGCAAGCCCCTGACATCGACCCGCCACCCCCGCACTCCCCACACCCCGCCGGCCACTGTGCCGTGGATCACATCACTCCCTGCAACGAAGGGTGGCGATCCCTCGTCTTAGCGGCCGACAACGCCGCCCTCACCCACACCCCTGCCCTTCCCCGCACCACCCGCCGCCCTCCCCGCACCGCAGACGGAAGCCCCCGACATGAGCCAGCCCCCCTGCCGACGCCGGCCCTCCGGGCCGCGGCGTGTCGCACTCGCGCTGGCCCCGGTGATCGCCATGGGCACGCTCACCGGGTGCGGGGCCGGCCGGGAGGCGGCCCCGCAGGGCGATCCGGTGCAGGTGACGCTGGGCGCGGCGGGCGGGGCCAGGACCGTGCAGGCAGGCGACCGTCTCCAGGTGACGGCTCAGGGCGGCGTCCTGACCGAGGTGTCCGTCACCGACCCCAGCGGACGGCGGCTGCCCGGCGGACTCGCCCGCGGCGGGACCAGCTGGACGTCCAGGGCGAAGACCGCGCCGGGCACCAAGTACTCCGTCGTCGCCCGGACCAGGAACGCCCAGGGCGGCGTCGGGGCGGCCAAGGAGTCGCTGACCACCGCGACCGCGGCCAGGCTCAACACCCTGATGCTCGATCCCCGCTCGCCGGACGCGGCGGCCGGCGCCGACCGGCCCCTGACGATCCTCTTCAACTTCCCGGTGGCCGACCGGACCGCGGTCGAACGGCGGCTCAGCGTCACCACCGACAGCCGGATGACCGGGTCGTGGGCCTGGGAACCGGACGGCGACGGCGGCGACCGGGTGGACTGGCGGCCCGCGCGGCCCTGGAAACCGGGTACCAAGGTCACGCTGCGGGCGGCTCTCGACGGCGTGGACTCCGGGGGCGGCCGCTACTTCGTCCACGACTATGACCTGAAGTTCACCATCGGCCGGAGTTGCACCGACTCGGACATGGAGCCGGTTTGTGGCAAGGTCCACAGGAGTGACCCCATAGAGGTCACCGCACCCTCCGTACGAGGGGAAGACAACAGGGCCATCGGGATCGGAGACTGGCATGACGGCTGATCCCCGTGGCAGAGAACCAGCGCCGCGCGGCGCACAGCTGAACCCTTTCCAAACCTAATGTGACGGAATGAGCACCGTGCAGGACCAGGATCAACTCACGGGGTGGCAGCGCTTCCGGCGCCGCGTCCCCAATGGCTTCGCCATCATCTTCAGCGTGTTGGGGCTCTTCTGTGCCCTGATGGCGCTGATCGGGCCCCTCCGGCGCGGATTCCACCCGGTGATCTACTGGCTGGACACGCTCACCATCCCGGTGGTGCCGAACTTCGCGTATGCGGTGTTCCTCTTCCTGCTGGCCGCGGCGATGACCGCCCGCAAACAGGTCGCGCTGTGGTTCGTGGTGACCTACATGGTGCTGGTCACCCTCGCGGATGCGCTGTTCCTGGTCGAGAGGTACTGGGAGTACACGTTCTCCCTGGTGCTGTGTGCCGGTGCGCTGGTGCTCCTGCTCGTCTCGCACCGCGAGTTCTATGCGATCACCCGGCGCGGCGCGTTCCTGCGCGCGATCCTGGTGCTGATCGGCGGGCTCGCCGCGGCGGTGCTGATCGGCTGGGGACTGGTCTCGCTGGCCCCGGGCACGCTGGAATCCGGCGGCGCCAACCGGCTGCTGTGGGCCGCCAACCGCGTCTGCGGCGGGCTCGTCGGCGGCCGGCTGATCGAGGGCCATCCGCCGCACTGGACCAGCGCCGTCCTCGGCCTGCTCGGGGCGCTGGCGCTGCTGAACGCCGCCGCCACCCTGTTCCGTTCGCAGCGCATGGAAGCCGCGCTGCACGGTGACGAGGAGGCCCGCATCCGGGCGCTGCTGGACCGCTACGGCAGCCAGGACTCGCTCGGCTACTTCGCCTCCCGCCGCGACAAGGCCGTGGTCTTCTCCCGCAGCGGCAAGGCCGCCGTCACCTACCGCGTCGAGGCCGGTGTCTGTCTGGCCAGTGGTGACCCGGTCGGTGACCGGGAGGCGTGGCCGCAGGCCATCGAGGCCTGGCTGGAGGTCGCCGGACGGTACGGCTGGCAGCCCGCCGTCATGGGGGCCAGCGAGAGCGGCGCCAAGGCGTTCGCCCGCAGCGGCCTCGGGGCGCTGCAGCTCGGCGACGAAGCGATCTTGCATGTGAAGGACTTCGACCTCGACGGCCGGGAGATGCGGGTGACCCGCCAGGCCGTCAACCGCGTCGAGCGCACCGGCGCGACCTTCCGCGTACGGCGCCACTCCGCGCTGACCGACGAGGAGATGCAGGAGGTCATCCACCGGGCGGATGCCTGGCGCGACACCGAGACCGAGCGCGGCTTCTCGATGGCGCTGGACCGGCTGGGCGACCCGGAGGACGGGGACTGCCTGCTGGCCGAGGCGTTCGACGGGGACGGCAACATGATCGCGCTGCTGTCCTTCGTGCCCTGGGGCAAGGACGGCATCTCGCTGGACGTCATGCGCCGGGACCGCACCGCACCCAACGGCGTCATGGAGTTCATGGTGGCCCGGCTGTGCGCCCAGGCCGGTGCCATGGGCGTGCGCCGGATCTCGCTGAACTTCGCGGTGTTCCGGTCCGCCTTCGAGGAGGGCGCCCGGATCGGTGCCGGTCCGGTGCTGAAGTTCTGGCGCCGGCTGCTGCTGTTCTTCTCCAAGTGGTGGCAGCTGGAAGCCCTCTACCGTTCCAACGCGAAGTACAACCCGCAGTGGTACCCGCGGTTCCTGTGCTACGCGGACGCCGGTGCGCTGGCCCGGATCGGTCTGGCCTCCGGTATCGCCGAGGGCTTCGTGGCCGTGCCGAGCCTGGGCAAGCTGTGGGGCAAGGGCCACAAGAAGCGGGTGCTGGCCCCGGCGAGCACCGCGGGCCTGCCGTCCCTGGACGAGCTCGGGCTGGTGCAGACCGGACCGGCCACCGAGGAGGAGCTGCACGAGCGGGAACTGGCCGCGCTGCCCGAGCAGGTGCGGGTGCGCCACCTGAAGCTGGAGCGGCTGCGGGAGGCCGGCACCGACCCGTACCCGGTGGGCGTGGAGCGTACGCACACCCTGGGCCAGGTCCGCGACGAGTACCCGGACCTGACGCCGGGCGCACGGACCGGCAAGACCGTCAGCATCGCGGGGCGGGTGCTGCTCACCCGCGATCACGGTGGGGTGCTCTTCGCGGTGCTGCGGGACTGGTCGGGTGATCTGCAGATCGCGCTGACGCGGGAGGGCAGTGGCAAGGAGCTGCTGGAGCGCTTCGGTGCGGACATCGACCTCGGTGACCATGTCGAGGCCGAGGGCGAGGTCGGCACCAGCGACCGCGGTGAGCTGACGGTGTTCGTGACCCGGTGGCGGCTGACGGCCAAGTGCCTTCGGCCGCTGCCGGACAAGCGGCGCGGGCTGACCGACCCGGAGGCCAAGGTCCGCCAGCGGTATGTGGACCTGGTCGTCTCGCCGGACTCGCGGGACAACCTACGGGCGCGCAGCACGGCCGTACAGGCACTGCGCCAGGGTCTGATCGAGCGCGGCTACCTCGAGGTCGAGACGCCGATGCTGCAGCAGATCCACGGCGGCGCCAACGCCCGCCCCTTCCAGACCCACATCAACGCCTACGACCTCGATCTGTATCTGCGGATCGCGCCGGAGCTGTACCTCAAGCGGCTGTGCGTGGGCGGTATGGAGAAGGTCTTCGAGATGGGGCGGACCTTCCGCAACGAGGGCATCTCCTACAAGCACAACCCCGAGTTCACGATGCTGGAGGCGTACCAGGCGTTCGCCGACTACGACGTGATGCTCGACCTGACCCGGGAGCTGATCCAGGGCGCGGCCATCGCCGCGTTCGGCAGCGCCACCGCCCGCAAGGCGGACGAGAGCGGCCGGCTGGTCGAGCACGACATCTCGGGGATCTGGCCGGTGAAGACCGTCTACGGCGCGATCTCCGAAGCGCTCGGCGAGGAGGTCGACGCGGACACCGGCCCCGAGGCGCTGCGCCGGCTGTGCGCTGCCTCGTCGGTGCCGGTGAAGCCGGAGATGGGCCGGGGCGACATCGTGCTGGAGATGTACGAGCGGCTGGTGGAGGAGCGGACCGAGCTCCCGACGTTCTACAAGGACTTCCCCACCGATGTCTCGCCGCTGACCCGTCAGCACCGCCGGGACCCGCGGCTCGCCGAGCGCTGGGACCTGGTCGCGTTCGGCACCGAACTGGGCACCGCCTACTCGGAGCTGACCGACCCGGTGGAGCAGCGGCGGCGGCTCACCGCCCAGTCGCTGCTGGCGGCCGGCGGTGACGTGGAGGCGATGGAGCTGGACGAGGACTTCCTGCAGGCCCTGGAGTACGCGATGCCGCCGACCGGTGGTCTGGGCATCGGCGTGGACCGGCTGGTCATGTTCCTCACCGGGCTGTCGATCCGCGAGACGCTGCCGTTCCCGCTGGTGCGGCGCCGCTGACGGCAACCGCGGGCCCGCTTGCTGCGTCCCGAAACGGCGAAGGCCGCCCCCACCGTGCGGTGGGGGCGGCCTTCGCCGTTTCGGGCGCGCCTGCCACGGTCGGCGCCGGAACTCCGGCGGGCCGAGGGGGCTTGCCCGCCCGCGGCGTCAGCCCGTTGAACGCAGTCAGCCCGTGGCGCCGGCCGGGCACCCGGCCGGGGTCGACGCCGCCTGCCGGGAGTACTTCCACTCCGGGTCGAGCAGCTCGGTCTTGAGCTGCTTCGCCGCGGCCGGGCTCTCGACGATGTAGCCGAAGTCCTGCAGCCAGGCCGGGTAGAGGTTCTTGGAACCGATGTAGAACGCCGAGTCGTCCACCGACACCAGCTTGTGGTGCAGCGCGTACGGCTTGCCGTCGGCCCACTTCGCGGCGTCGGAGCTGCGGAACGAGGCGAGCTGCAGATTGCCGCACAGCGCACGCGACGCCTTCTCGTTGTCGCCGGTGAGCGCCACGAGACGCGTGCGGAGGGTGTCGCTGATCTCGTCCAGGGACTTGATCTGGGAGTAGCCCCCGCTGCCGACGGCGCCGCGGTTGGCGGGATCGCTGACGACGATGCGGACCTTCACCCCGGCGGCCAGCTTGCCCGCGAGGGTGTCGTAGGTCCGGATGTCGTAGCGCGGCAGCGGCGGACAGGTGCCGTTGAGGTCCTGCTGCGAGATCTCGACGTGGCTGCGCGCGCTCGCGATGAGCGAACGCAGCGCGTTCTCCTCGGGGTTGACCGTGTCGTAGTCACGGTCGCCGTTGGTGTGGTCGTGCAGCCCCACGGTGCACTTGGTGTCCGGGGCCGTGGGCAGGTCAGGGTGGTACCCCGAGGAGGGGTCGGACTCCTTGATGCCCACGCCCAGACCGCCGACCGCGATGACCGGGACGTCACCGGTGGGCTCGGCGGGGGTGGCGCCCGCCTCGTCCTTCTCCATCGACGGCATGCAGGAGGAACCGTTCGACGTGGCGAGCCAGACCTTCGCCGGGTCGGACGCGTTCCGGCAGGTCCAGTCCCAGAGGGTGTCGAGGTACTTCCCCGCCGAGCGGGCGGCCGGCCCGCTGAGCGCCATGTCCACGTCCGACACCGGGTTGTCGGTGTCGAGGTAGTCGTCCTTCCAGCCGTTGATCCCGCCCGTGACGGCCGTCTTCCCGTCGACCACAAGGAGCTTGGAGTGATTCCAGGAGAGCGACGTCTTGGACGTGGTCATCGAGGCGACGTTGAGCGTGACCTTGCCGGCCGCCGGGCCGAGCTTGTCGATCAGGTCGTCCCGGTAGCGGGACGGCACCACGTTGAGGTGGTAGAGGGGGGCGGCGCCGACCAGGATGCGCACCCGCGGGGAGTGTCCCGCCTTGACGGACGCCTTGAGACCGGCGACGACGGCGTCCTCGAACCCGCCGTTGGGGAACGGGGCCAGCGAGGAGACGTCCACGGTGTGCCGGGCGTCGGCGATGTTGCGGGTCATCTTGTCGAGCATCCGCCGGGTGCCCGCGCGGTCCTTGCAGCCGGCGTCGCCCCAGCAGCCGGGGGTCTGCAGCAGCCAGCCGGAGGGGTTGTCCGCCGGGGCGTCCAGGCGGTTGCCGTCGGTGCGCTCCCACACCGAGCCTTCGAGGCCGGGGGAGGTTTCGCGGAGCGACCGCTCGATGGAGTCCAGGTGGGGGGTGGGCGGGGTGTCCGCAGCGTATGCCGCCGAGGCCGGTAGCGTCGCGCACACGGTCGTCAGGGCGACGGACGCCGGTATGAGCCGGTGGAGTCTGTGAGGAGCCAAGAACTTGCCTTCTTACGGTGACGAGGCGAGCCGGGCGCTGATCACATGCCGCTGATCGCACGCCCGGCTCCGGTTGCCCTCAGAAGCTATCGGGCCGCCTCCCGTTCGCTCGGTGCAGAAGACGATCTTCGCTACAACTGCGGCCGCCACCGCGGCGTTCGCGGCTTTCGTCTTCGCGCATGCCGCGAAGATGCCGATGTTCAGCACCAGTTGTCGGAACCATGTGTCGGAACCACGTGTCAGAACCAGTTGACGGTGAGCGGGAAGGCGGCGGTGGCGGTGGCGCCGCGGGAGTCGGTGACGGTGGCGGTGACCGGAAAGGTGCCGGTCTGCCAGGGCCTGCCACCGATCCGGCCGCCGGGGGCGTCGGCGCCCAGGCCCAGTGGCAGGCCGGTGGCGCGGTAGGTGAGCGGGGGCGTGCCGCCGGCGGCGGTCAGCTGGACGGTGCAGTCCTGGAGGAAGCGGCAGGTCTGCGGGCCGGGGGCGGTGAGCTTCAGGTCACCACCGGGCGGCTCGGTGCCGCGGTGTCGAACACGCCGGTGACGGGGGCGGCGGTGCCCGCATTGCCCGCGTGCCCGGTGCCGTACATGTCCTCGATCGTCCGCAGCAGGCTGTAGTGGTTGTAGGCGCCGCTGAGGCTGCCCGGTGCGACATGGGCCCCGTGGAAGACGGTCGCGATCCGGTTGGAGCCGAGGTAGTTGTCCTCGTCCCAGGTCACCATCAGCAGGCTGTTGTGGTCCTTGGTCCACCGGGCGTAGGAGGCGAGGTTGTCCCTGAGCCAGGTGTCGCCGGTGCCGACGCCGCAGTCGTGCATGTCGTTGCACATGTCCGGGATGACGAAGGAGACGGTCGGCAGCCGGGTGAAGTCGTCCTGGGGGAACTGGGCGAAGGTCTTTCCGGTGCTGACGGGCACGTTCTTGAAGGCGAACCAGGGGTTGTGCTTCTGGGCGTAGCGGCCGTCGGAGCAGGTGGTGGAGCCCTCGCTGGGCAGGCCTTCGTTGTAGCTCGCGAAGGTCTTGCCGGCGGCGAGCAGTTCCTGGCCGAGGTTGGGCGCGTTCATCGACTGCGCGGTGTAACAGCCGTCGCCGGTGATCCCCTGGGTGGCGCCGGAGAAGAGGTTGAAGTAGTTCGGCTGGCTGGGGTGGGTCAGTGCCTGCATACCCGTCAGGTCGGCGCCCTCCCGGGCGAGTTGGTTGAGGTAGGGCGCGGCGGCGTTGCCGATGATCTCGCCGTACTGCTTGTTCTCGAAGACGACGATCACGACATGGTCGTAGGACGGCAGGGCGGCCCGGATGCCGGTGCCGCTCGCGTGGGCCGCCGTACCTTCCGTGGTGGTGCGGGCGTCGGCGGTGGCGGCGGCACACGTCAGGCCGAGTGCGCCGAGCACCGCCACGAGCGCCCTGCACAGATGGACGGCTGTTCGCTTCATCGGGTCTCCCTCCGTTCCGGTGATGCCGGTCCGGGCTGAGGTGTTCGTGGTCCGGGGCGTGGTCGTGACTCGGGACAGGGGGCGGAGCCTGATCGTGGTCGTCAGGCTTCGCGGCGGGCCGCGTCCACGGCGTTGATCCGCAGGAGGCGGGGTACGGGCAGGTCACAGCGGCGGAAGGCCTCGGCGGTGGCGGTCCGGACCGCCACGCGCCGGTCCGGGGGCACCAGGAGAAGCACACCGCGCCCCGGGCGGGTGCCGGGCCACCAGGCGGACCAGGCGCCGGCGCGCAGGGCCTCGCGTACCGCGGTGGCGAGTCCGGCGGCCGTACGGGCGGTCGGGGTGTCGGGGGTGGCCGGGGTGGCGTCGCCGGCATTCGCGTCGCGGGTCGCGGTGGGACGGGCCGTCAGGAGGAGCAGGCCGGCATCCGTGGCGCCGTCAGGGGCGCGCAGCGGCAGATGGGTGCGGCCGTCGGCCGCCAGGAGGTGGCCGGCCCGGGCGAAGAGCACGGCCCGGCGCAGCCCGTCATCGCCGGGCACGGCGGAGCCGAGGAGGCGGGCCAGTTGCGAACGGGTCGGCGGGTCGCCGCCCCGGCCGGCGTGCACACCCGAGACGGCCAGGGCGACCGCGCACTCCAGCGGTTCGGCGACGGGCAGCCCCACGGCCTCGGGCAAGGGGGCGTTCAGCTGCAGATCGGCGCCGCCCCGGCCGCAGCCGGCGGCGGCGAGGCCGCGCAGCACGGCGTACGGGCGGGCGGCCCAGGCGGGGGCGCGGGCGGCCGGTCCGCTGAGGGGGAGTTCGGCGGTCTCCGCGGGGTGGTTGAGCGAGGCGCAGCGCAGCATCCCGTCGGCGCGCGGGGCGACGGCCACATCGACGTAGTGGCCGGCCGCCGCGAACCAGTCGGCCCCCGGCTCCGGCCCGGTACCCGCCGAACCGGGCGGGACGGCGGACGCGGAGCCCCGGAAGCCGGACGCGGAGCCCCGGAGGGCGGATGCGGGGCCCCGGAGGGCGGCCGTGGAGTCGCGGACGGCGTACGCGGAGACCCGGAAGGCGTACGGGGCCCGCCACACCGCGTCGGGCGGACGGTGAAAACCCCTCGAGAAGCTGTGGGAGAGCAGGCGCAGCAGCGGGTCCGCCGTGGTGCGGCGGGCCAGGTCCACCGCGCTCACCCGAGCTCCTTGCGGGCAAGCAGCCGGTAGGCGTTGCCGCCGTCGGTGACCCGGGCCACCGCGGTGCGCAGGCCGTCGAGGACGAGCGCGGCGGCGTAGCAGGGCACCGCCATGGCCTGTACGGCGCTTCGGGCGGCACGGCGGGCCGGGGTCGCGGGCACGGTGGACCAGGGGGCCCGCGGGTCGGGGGCGAGCCTGTTCGCGGCGAGGACGGTGGCGGCGAGGAAGTCGCCGTTGGGCTGGTGGGCCGCGCCGTGCTGCTCGGCGAGTACGGTGAACCCCCGTGCGGACAAGGCCTGTTTGAGGTTTCCGACGGGCATCAGATGCTGGTGCTGGGGCTGGAACCAGGGCAGCCAGTAGCGGCCGAGCAGCCGGCCGGCCCGGGACTCGGGATCGGGGAGTTCGATCAGCAGATGGCCGCCGGGCGCCAGGACCTTGACGGCGGCATCGAGTTCGGCGAACGGGTCCCGGGTGTGTTCGAGGTAGTGGTGCATGCTCACGGTGTCGTAGCGGCCGGCGAGCCGGTCGGCGAGGTCGGGGAACTGGCCCTGGTAGGCGGTGTCGATCCAGCCCCGGCGTGCGGCCTCGTGGACCCCGTCGCCCATGTCCAGCCCGTCGAAGCGGGTGTCGGGCCATACGGAGCGGGCGGCGTTGCAGAAGTGTGCGGCGGCGGTTCCGACGTCGAGCCAGGCCCGGGGGGTGGTGAAGGGCCGGAGCAGTTCGGCACGGGCGCGGTAGGTGCCGCTCATCCGGCCCAGGACCAGGGCGGTGCCGTCACCGCCGAGACCTTCGTAGAAGTCGCGGTAGTAGAAGTCGAGTCCGTCCGGGGTGAGCCGGGGATTCTGGAAGATGTGGCCGCACTGGCGGCACTCCTCCAGGGTGAACCGGCCGGGCTTGCCCTGGAGCAGGTCGGGCGTGCGCAGCCGCACCTCGGGGCCGGGCGCCGAGCACCAGGGGCAGTCCGTACGGCGCGGCTCGAAGAACCGGTCCGTGCCGCCGGCGAGAGCGGTGGTGTACGCGGCGCGCCGTGCCGCCTCGCCGGCGGTGCCGGGTGCGTCGACGGCGCCGGGCGTTTCGACGGCCGGTGTGGCGAGGGTCCGCAGTGCGGTCGACAGGGCGCGCAGCGGACGCAGGGCGGTGGCGGGGGCGACGCCCGCGGGGCGCGGCCCCCGGGCCGGGCCCAGGACGACGGCCGGCTGCAGCCAGTAGAGGGCGGTCGCCGCGACACCCCAACGCGGCGCGGAGACCAGGCACTTCACCAGCAGGGCGAGACCGGCGAGCTGGGCGGTGGACAGCAGGGCGGGCGGCAGACCACGAGCGCGCAGCTCCTCGGCGTGCCGCGCGGGGTCGGGGGGCGGGCCGGTCAGTCCGGGGGCGAGGGCCCAGCCGGTGGCGTCGGGTGCGTACTCCTTGAGGGTGCGGACGAGGCGGAGCAGATCGGCGGCCGAACGAGGCGGGGTCGCGGCGTCGAGGCCGGCCCGCCGGTGGACGTCGTCGGCCACCAGCAGCGCGTGGCCCGCGCCGTGTCCCGGGGCGCACCGGTCGGTGCGGTGGGCCGTGGGGTCGAGCAGCCGGAGCAGACCGAGCACGCTCTCGGCCTCCAGGCGTACCGGAATCAGGTCCACGACGCGCAGACCTTCGCGTACGGCGTGGTCCGCGGCGGCGCGCAGGGTCGCCGCGTCGGCCGTGACGCCGGGCGCGGTGATCAGGTGCCAGCCGGGCAGCGGGGGCCGCGGGGCGTCCTGGGCCGGGGCAGGTTCGAGCACGGGCAGCGCGGCGAGCCTGCGACGGGCGCGCACGGTGCCCGCCCCCAGGGCCGTCACGGCGGCGGCCGCCATCCATCGCGTGGCGGGTCCCGAACGGTGCACTCGCGTCATCGGGCTCACGGTCCCTTCTCGTTCTCGGTCTCGGGCTGGGGCTCGGCCGCGGTCCCGGCCGCGGGCCCGCTCCAGGCCTCGGGCTCGGTACCGGCCTCGGGCTCGGTGGGGGCGGTGCCGGGTCCGGCCACGGCGCCGGCCCGCAGCTTCTCCAGACGGTCGGCCGCGGTACGGGCGCCGCCCGCTTCGGCGAAGGACGCCTGGATGCGGCGGGCCGCGCGGCGGTGGGCCGGGTCGTCCAGGACGGCGGCCAGCGCCTGGTGCAGCTCGTCCGCACGGGCCCGGCCGAACCGCACCCGTACCCCCGCCCCGGCGCCGGTCACCTGACCGGCGACGATCGGCTGATCGTCGCGGACGGGCGCCACGACCAGCGGCAGTCCGTACGCAAGCGCCTCGCACACGGTGTTGTGGCCGCCGTGGCACAGCACCGCGTCGAGGTGCGGCAGCAGGGCGAGCTGGGGGACGTACTCCTGGTGCAGCACATGGTGCGGGACGTTCCCGGCGAGGTCGGCGGGGGCCGCCAGGATCAGCTGCGCCCGGTCCGCGAGGGCGTCCGCGGCACGCAGGACCGCGGGGTAGAAGCGGGCGCCCGCCTCGCGGTTGAGGGTACCGAGGGAGACGAGCACCCGGGCGCGTTGGGGGTCGAGACGGTGCCACGGGAAGTCTCCGTGGAACGGGCGAGACCCGAAGGCGGGTCCGACGAAGGCGTAGTGGGAGGGATACCGCCGTCCTGCGGGACGGGGCGCCGCACTCGCATGGCCGGCGGCCGGTGCGGAGGAATGGGCCGCGGCAACGGGCGGCCCGCCGGCCTCGTCACCGGCCGGCCCGCCGTCCCCGAGGAGCGCGGGCGTGGAGAAGACCAGGACGAGGTGCGGGGAGAAGCGTGGGTCCCAGCCGCTGGGCGCGCCGCATTCGGCGAGCAGGGCGGCGATGCGCTGTGCCACCCACTCCCCCACCTTCGGGACCCCGGCGAAGGGCCGGGTGAACTCGGCCGTGGTGGTCGCCGAGGTCGCCCAGGGCAGACCGTGGCGCCGCGCCACCAGCGGCCCGGCCAGCGCCTGTTGGTCGGCCACCAGCACGTCGGGCGCAAAAGCCCCGACGGCGGCGTGCACGCCGGGCAGCATCGCACGGGCGAGGGGCAGCAGGACGTCCGCCCACAGGAAGCGCAGGGCCGCGATGCCGCGCAGATCGCGCCACCGCCCGTGCAGGACGTCGATGCCGTCGCCCCCGCTCCGGTCCCCCGCCGGGTAGACGAGGGAGTCGGCGGGGAGCAGGGTCGCAAGGGCCGCGGCGGGTCCGGTCCAGGCGACCTGGTGGCCACGCGCGGTGAGCTCGGCGGCCACCGCGATCGTGGGGTTGACGTGTCCGGCGAGCGGCGGGACGACGAACAGCACTCTCATCGGGCCACCGCCCCGGCCCGGTCGCCGAGTCGTTCCAGCACGGCGGCGCAGAGCCCTTCGGTGGCTTCGTTGAGCACGGTGTGTCCCACGCCCGGGAGCACACACAGATCGCAGTCCGGCGCACCGGCCGCGAGTTCCCGGGCTCCGGGGAGGAGTTCGGAGTGTTCTCCGTAGACGGCGAGGACCGGGCACCTCAACCGGGCGAAGTCGTGGGAGGTGAAGGCGGCGCCGGCCGCGATGTCCTCGATCAGGGAGGTGCGGTTGAGCAGGGCGTCGGCACCGGCGGTCAGCCGGGCCTCCTTGCGCCGCCCGAGCGCGGCAAGCTGCTCGGGCAGACGGCGGTGTTCGAGGCCGAGGGCCGCGACGGAGAGGGTGTCGGTCATGTCCTCCACCCAGTCGCCGGTCAGCTGGGCGTCGATCAGCACCAGCGAGGCGACCAGTTCGGGCCGGACGAGCGCGGTGTGCAGGGCGAGGACACCGCCGTAGCTGTTGCCGACCAGATGGACGGGGCGGCGGTCGAGGCCGAGGGAGCCGAGCAGGGCGGCGAGGTCGGCGGCCGCGGTGTCCCGGTCGTAGCCACCGGGCGGGCGGTCGCTGCGGCCGTGTCCGCGCTGGTCGTAGAGGAGCACCGGGTGACCGGCGCGGGATACGGGGCCCGCGAGGGTGCAGTAGAAGCTCGACAGGTTGTCCATCACCAGGCCGTGGAGGAAGACGACCGTGGGGCCGTCACCGCGGCCCGGCAGCCGCTGGGTGTGCAGGCGCAGCCCGCCCGCGGGGGTCAGGGACATGGGTGCGCTCAGCCCGTGCAGGCCTGGTCGGCGGCGGTGACCGTGTCGATGTGGACGGCGAGTTCGCCGACCGTCATGGCCAGGATCTGGTCGATGTCCTTCTCCGCGAGGAGGCCGAGGAGGTCCACCGCGCTGCCGTAGCGCTGTTGCAGCAGCTCGGCGAGGGCGACGAACTCGATGCTCTCCAGCGCCAGATCGTCGTTGAAGGTGGTCGCGGGGGTGACCTCGCCCACGATGAGCAGTTCGTCGCCGACGACGCTCACCAGCATGTCGGTAATCTCGGCCAGGATCGTCCCGGTGCGCTCGGGGAGCGGGTCAGCTGCCATGGGTGGCCTCCGTGGAAGTGGGGGTGTCGGTGTCCGTACGGGGCACGGGCGGCGGCCCGGTCCAGGCGACGACGTGGTGCGCGGACAGGTCGTGGACGGAGTCGACGTGGACGAGGTGGTGCCGACCGTCCGGGGAGTCCACCCGCAGCGCGCCGCCCGGTGCGGACGTCACGGTCCAGTCCAGGGGCCGGCCGCCGAGGCCGCTGCCCGCCGCCTTCGCCGCGGCCTCCTTGGCGCACCACAGGGCGGTGAGCCAGTAGGCGCGGCCCGTTCCACCGGTCGCTCCGCGGGCCTGGAGGCCGTCCGCCAGACGGCTTTCGGCCGGGGTGAGGACGATCTGTTCGAGGGCTCGCGGATCGCCGGTGACCGGCTCGATGTCGATGCCGACGGGGCCCGCCCGGTGGGCGAGGGCCACGGCGACGTGGTCCTTGTGGGCGAGGGAGAGGTGGAGGCCGGCGGCGAGCGGGCCCTCGGGCCTGGTGCGGCCGTGCGGGTCGGTGCCGACCGGGACCTCGGCGGGGAAGACGGGGCCCGCTCCCGACTCCCACAGCAGTTCCCGGACCGCGTCCTTGGCGGCGATCCGGCCCAGCAGCCAGCCCGCGCGGGCGCGCGGCGCGCACCGTTCGTAGCGTGCGCGTTCGGCGGCGCCCAGATAGCGGCGCATCACCAGCTCCTGCGAGGCCGGGTCCGTCCAGCGGCGCCGGGCCAGGCACCAGCCGCCCGGCCGGGGTTCGCCGATGCCGCACACCTCCGGAGTGAACTTCATCGGCCACACCCGTTCGTCGGCACCGAACCGCCGGTACGTCCAGTTCTCCAGTCGCGCCCACACCGCGCCGTCGGCGCCGCACAGTTCCACCTCGCCGCGTACCGAGCCGGGCCCCACCTCACGGATCCGGGCGGTGACCGCCAGCAGCGCGCCCTCGGGGGGCGGCGGCCCGTAGAGCCGTACCCGGTCCAGGGTCGCGGGGAAGACCAGCCGGTCACCGGTGAGTTTCAGCTGCATCCAGTGGCCGAGGAGCTGGCCCGCGGCGTCCAGGAGGGCGCCGGGGGCCGGCAGCGCGCGCAGCGTTCCGCGGATGCCGTCGGCGGCGAGCGCGGTGACCTCGTGGACCCCGGCGAAGGCCGGGCCGTGGAACATCCACCGGTCCCGGTAAAGGGCCTCGGCGCTGACGGGCGCCGGCCCACAGGACGTCAGGGCCGTGGGGTCAAGGGGCGGCGGAGGCGGGTGATGTGCCGCGAGATGGACGGTGACGGTGGCGTGACCGCCGAGGCTCACCCGTACCCGGCCGCCGTCGGCCGGGGTCGCGGTGACAGTGAGATCGACGGGCGGGGCGACGGGCAGCCAGCGCAGGGCCCGCACGTCGGAGTAGCCGGTGACGGTGAGCCCGGGACGCACCTCGTGGGCCGCCTCGGCGGCCAGTTCCAGCAGTGTGGTCATGGGGACGACGGGGAAGCGGTCGGCCGGCTCCGGCCAGTCGTCGGGCTGGAGGTAGACACAGTGGTCGCGGACGTAGGGGAGGGTGCCGAGGGAGAGGTGACGGGTGGTGCGGTGGGGGCTGGGGCCGGGGTTGGGGCGGTTGGGGTCGGGCCGGGGGTGGGGCGGGGGTTCGGTGCGGGGGCCGGGCCAGGGGTGTGGCCAGGGCCGGGGGCGGGGGCAGGGCCGGGGGTCGGGGGCGGGCTGGGGATGCGGCGGGGGGTGGATGCGGGGGCCGGGTCGGCGGTGCTGCCAAAGCCGGGGGCCGGGGTCGGCCCGTCGGTGCGGCCAGGGACCGGGGCCGGGGCCCGGCGGGCGTTGCGGCCGGCGACGGGTGCCGGGGCGGGCCGGGCGGCCGCGGCGGCTACCGTGCGGGTGGCGGCCCGGGTTTCGGCGAGGACGGCGTCCAGGGCCTGCCGTACGGGGTCCGCGACGGACGGCCGGGGGTGCGGCAGCGCTCCCTCACCACCGCCTCCTCCTGTGTCCGCCGGCGCTCCCTCCGCACCGCCTCCGGCTGCGCCGGGCAGCGCTCCCCCGCCCCCTCCCCCTCCTCCCCCTTCGGGGGAGGGGGCGGGGGTGGGTTCGGGGGTGGGGGAGGGCCGGCGGACGCGAAAAGCAGTCCCTCCGGAGCCGCCGCCCCGCCCAAGAGGACCAGCGGCGACCCGAGATCGAGGCGGACAGCTGCGCCGGCTCCGGTCGGGCCCGTGGCTCCCACCCGGCCCGCGGCGTGGTCCCGGCCCGCGGCTCCCTCCGGTCCCCCGGCGCGGTCCGGGGCCGTGGCACGGTCCACGGCGAGCGCGCGGCCCACGGCCAGGGCTCGGCCCACAGCCAGGGCTCCGTCCGAAGCCAGGGCACGCTCCACGGCGACGGCGCGCCCCGCCCCCAGAGCACCGCCGGCCGAAGGAGCCAGCTCTTCCCAGCGTGGAGCGATCCCCTCGGCCCACAACGCGGCCGCGGTCTGCACCAGTTGTGCCCCTCCCCCGCCGCGGGTGCCGGCCGCCGCCACGGCGAGATGGTCCTCCCCGTGGAGGGTGTCGCCGATGAAGCCGGTAAGACTGCCGGCACCGACCTGGACGAAGGCGCGTACGCCCGTCTCGTACAGCCGCCTGGTCAGGTGCTGGAAGCGGACCGGCTCCAGAAGGTGCCGCAGCACCAGCGCACGGACCTCCGAGGGGTCGTCGGGGAAGGGCGCGACGGTCGTCGCCGACCAGACGGGCACCTGCGGGTCCCGCAGCGGCAAGGCGTCGAAGGCCGCGCCGACCTGGTCGAGGTAGGGCGCCCACATCGGCGTGTGGAAGCCGGAGCGGAAGGGCATCTCCTGGGCCCGTACGCCCTGTGCGGCGAGTCTGCGGACGGCCTCGGCCAGCGGTCCCGGGGCTCCGCAGATCACCGACTGGTGCGGGCAGTTGTCGTGGCTGACCGCCACCCTTTCCAGGCCTTCCAGCGCCGCGGCCGCCTGTGCGGCACCGCACCCCAGGGCCGCGTAGACCAGGTCGGGCACCGCGAGGGAACCGGGCCGCAGCGAGCCGAGGAAGGTGTCCACGGCCTGCGGCGGGTACATTCCGGCGACCACCATGGCCGTCCACTCCCCGAGGCTGTGGCCGGTCAGCAGATCGGGGGTGACGCCCAGTCGGTCCAGGGCGCGGGCGAGCAGCCGGCCGACGGCGAGGGAGTCGACGGCCCGCTCGACCAGACCGCTGCCCCCGGAGACCGCGGGGCGCGGCAGCGACATCCGGTCGGCGATGTCGTCCACGCGCGGCGGCGGCTCCGCCTCCAGCCCCGGAAAGACGAACGCGAGCCGCGCTCCCGCCTCCCGCGCGTACGGCCCGAAGAACGGGCTCGGCGTGAACCACACCTCACCGCGCCCCCGCCAGGGCAGTCCCCGGGCGAGGATCTTGGCGGCCAGGGCGCGGCGCTGCGGGGTGGGACCGAGGAGAGCGAGACGGCAAGGGCCGTCGCCCATGGGGACGCCGGTGCCCGCGCCCCCCGCCTCCTCGCCCACCCCCTCTCCCAGCTTCCGTAATTGCTCCGCCAGTTCGGCGGGAGAGTGCGCGGCGAGCAGTACGGTGCGCTCCGGCTCCGCCGTCCGCAGCGGGGAGGTGTGGGGCGCGGGCGGCGCGGCGGCGGGCCGGCCTCCCGGGGCTTCCTCCAGGATGACGTGGGCGTTGATCCCGCCGAAGCCGAAGGCATTGACCCCGGCCCGTAAGGGTGCCCTTCCGGCGTCCCAGGGTTCGGCCTCGGTGACCGGACGCATCCGGGTCCGCGCCATGCCCTCGTGCGGTTCGTCCAGATGCAGGGTCGGCGGCAGGATGCGGTCGTGCACGGCGAGGGCGGCCTTGATCAGTCCGGCGATCCCGGCGGCCTGCATGGTGTGGCCGAGCATCGACTTCACCGAGCCCAGACCGATCGGCGCCCCGCCCGCGCCAGGAGGGCCGAACACCCGGGCCAGGGTGTCCAGTTCGGCGGCGTCACCGACCGGCGTTCCGGTGCCGTGCGCCTCCAGCAGGCCGAGCGCGGCGGGGTGTTCCGGATCGAGGCCGGCGCTGCTCCAGGCCTGTTGCAGCGCTCTGGTCTGCCCCTCCGTCCGGGGGTTCATCAGGCTCGACGCGCGTCCGTCCCCCGCCACCCCCGCCCCGCGGATGACCGCGTAGACCCGGTCCCCGTCGCGTTCGGCGTCGGCCAGGCGTTTGAGGACGACGACGCCGGTGCCTTCGGACAGCAGCGTGCCGTCGGCCCGGCGGTCGAAGGGACGGATGCACTGGGTGGGGCTCAGGGCACGCAGCTGGGTGAAGACGCTCCACAGGGTGGCGATATGGCAGTGGTGCACGGCTCCGGCGACCACGCTGTCGCAGCGCCCGGCGGCCAGCAGGTCGACGGCCTGGGCCACGGCCAGCAGCGAGGAGGCGCAGGCCGCGTCGAGGGTGTAGGCGGGTCCGCGGAAGTCCAGCCGGTTGGCGGTCCGGGCGGCGGTGAAGCTGGGCACCAGGCCGATGGACGCCTCCGGCGACTCGGGGCCCAGGCCCTCCTGGAAGGCGTTGCGCACCGCGGTGATCTTGGACTCCCCCAGTTCCGGGGCGAGTTGGCGCAGCGTGGCGGCGAGCTGGTGGGCGGTACGGACCCGCTGGTCGAGCCGGGCGGTGGCCACGCCCATGAAGCCGCCGCGGCCGAGTATGACCCCGATACGGGAACGGTCGGCGGGCAGCCGCTCCTGGCCGCCCGCGTCGGCGATGGCGTCGGCGATGACGCGCAGGGCGAGCAGTTGGTCGGGTTCGGCTCCCGGAACGGTGGCGGGCATGATGCCGAAGCGGGTGGGGTCGAAGGCCGCGAGGTCGTCCAGGAAACCGCCCCGCCGGCAGTAGAAGCGGTCGCTGCGGGCGGGACCCTCGGCGGCGTGCGGATCGTAGTAGACCTCGGGGTCCCAGCGGCCGGGCGGCACCTCCGTGATGCAGTCCCGGCCGGCCAGCAGGTTGCGCCGGTACGCGGCGAGATCACCGGCACCGGGGAAGAGCGCCCCCATGCCGACGATCGCGGCGTCCGTAGGGCGGGGTCCGGTCCGCCGGGCACCGGTGTCACTCATCGCCCGCCGCCTCCCCGCCGGCCGCCGCCAGGACGACCTGGGGCGAGGTGCCGTGGGCCAGTTCGGCCAGCAGGGCGTCGGCCGCGGCCCCGGGGTCCAGGAGCGGGATGCCCCGGCGGGCGTAGGCGCGCTCCAGCTCCGGGGTGACCATGCCGCCGCCGTCGGCCGCCCAGGGCCCCCAGTCGACGGCGAGGACGCGCCCGGCCGTACGGGCCGACCAGGCCCTGGCGAGGGTGTCCAGGGCGTCGTTGGCGGCGGCGTAGTCGGCCTGGCCACGGTTGCCGAAGACCCCGGCGACGCTGCCGAAGAGGACCAGGAAGCCGGTGTCGTCGCCGGCGGCCTCCAGGAGGTGGCGGGCGCCGTCGACCTTGACGGCGAAGACCCGGTCGAAGGAGGCCGGGTCCTTGTCCCGCAGCAGCTTGTCCTCCAGGGTGCCCGCGCCGTGCACGACCCCGTCGAGGCGGCCGTGCCGGTCCCGGATGTCGTCCACCACGGCGCGTACGGCGGCGGCGTCGGTGACATCGGCCGCGTGGTAGCGCACGGAAGCGGCGTGCGGTTCCAGGGCGGCGAGGGTGCCGGTGATCTCGCGGCGGGCCAGGATGCGGGTGGCCGCCGCTTCGATCTGGGCGGGTCTGCGCAGCCCTTGGGCGAGGAGGGCGGCGCGCAGCGCGATGCGGTCGTGGGCGTGCGTGAGCGCCGGGTCCTCGGGGATCTCGTCCAGGGGGGTGCGCCCGAGGAGTTCGAGGTGGCAGCCGTGGGCGCGGGCCAGTGCCTGCGCCGTACGGGCCGTGATGCCGCGCGCGCCACCGGTCAGCAGCACCACGGAGCCCGCGTCGAGCAGCGGCCGTCCGGTGGCGGGCCGGTCGTGCGGTAGCGGTGTGGGGACGGTGCGCAAGGTGGTACGGGTGCCGTTGGTGCGGCCGACGACGACCGGTTCGCCCGGGGCGCAGAGTTCGGCGAGAAGGTGGGCCGCGATGCGTTCGGGGCGGTCCTTCGGGTCGATGTCCACGGCGCGGATCAGGACGCCGGGGTATTCGAGGGCGGCCGTACGGGCAAAGCCGCGCAGTCCGGCGCCGGGCAGCGGGTCGGGGGCGTCCTCGGCGTCGTCCTGGCCGAAGGTGCCGCCGGCCGCGGTGGCCAGCAGCAGCCACCGGGCGCCGCCGGTCAGGGCGGTGCGCAGCCCCGCGTACTGTCCGGGCAGTACGGCGCCGCGGCCCGCCCGCAGGGCGCTGAGGTCCACCAGTCCACCCACCCCGTCGGCGGTGGCCTCGGCCAGCCGCTCGGCGGGCACGGTACGGACCCGTGCGCCATGGCTCTCCAGCAGGGCGGTGAGGGCGAGCGCCACGCCCTGGCCGTCCTCCACCACGGTGAAGTCGCTGCCCGCCACCACCTCGGCGGCCGGCCGGCTCGCCGGCGGGCCGAGGGGCGCTACCTGCACCAGGTAGCGCGTGGGGCGTTGGGGCACGGGGGCGCTCGCGGCTACGGCTTCGGCCGCGGCCCCGGCGGGCGGCTTCGGGAGGGTGGACGGGTGCGTGGGGGCGGGCGGCGTGGACTCGGAGAGCCGGAATGACCGGGATGATCGGGATGACCGGGATGGTCCGGACAAGGAGTCGGCCGGCTCGGGCGGGGCAGCGGCCGGTGCGGAGCCGACCCCGGCGAGGGCCACTGCGGGACCGGCTCCCGCGAGGGTCGCCGCGGGCTCGGGTGACGTGGCCGTCTCCGGCACGTCCTCGTGGTGGGCGGCGGCGATCCAGTCGACGATGCCGCTGATGGTCTTGACCCGGGAAAGCTGCTCCACCGCCGATTCCATGGCTCCGTCGGCGTTCTGCGGCAGTCCGATCCGGTCGGCCAGCGCCCCGATGATCTCCACGCGCTTGATGGAGTCCACCGAGAGGTCGGCCTCCAGGTCGAGCCCCGCGTCGAGCATGTCGTGCGGATAGCCGGTCCGGGTGTGAATGATCTCCCGTACGGCGTCGAGGAGTTCCGGCGGGCTCAGACGCCGCGCCGCGGTGCCGGGCGCCTGCCCCGCGGCGTCGTCGGCGGCCCCGAGAGCGGCGTCGGCCCCGGCAACGGGAGAGGCCGCGTCCCCGGTGCCGGTCCGGACGGGCGCGGCAAACGACGCGGCAGCCCGCTCAGTGGCCTCTTCCGTCTCTCCCGACTCTCCCTCCGCCCCCAAATACCGCAGCACAACATCCCGTTGAGCCGCGATGAGCTCGCGCGACGCCCGCAGATACTCCAGCACCGCACCCTGCCGGGCACCGTCACCGGAGGCCGTGGTGCTCCCGAAGGCCGTGGTGCTCCCGGATGCCGTGGAGCCCACCGAGGCGGTCGAGCCCCCGGACACGGTCGAGCCCCCGGACGCCATGGTGCCCCCGGATGCCGCCCCCTCCCTGGTCCCCCACCCCGTTTCCACGCGGCGCGCGGGGCGCAGTCCGCCCGGCAGACAGTCACCGTCGGCGGTGCGCACCAGATGCCCGTCGACCAGCCATCCCGGGCGGCGCGGGGCAACCGCGGGCAGCGTCTCCGTACGCCCGTGGAACAGGGCTTCCGGGGCGATCGGGACCCCGGCCGCTGCGAGCCGGGCCAGCACGTGCGGCAGCCGGGCCAGTCCCGGCTCGCCCGGGACGTCCAACGCCACGGCCGTGTGCGGCCGGCCGTCCAGGATGCGCCCGACAAGACCGGTGAGTACCCGGCCGGGCCCGGCCTCCACGAAGGTGCGCACCCCGGCGGCGTACATGTCCTCGATCTGCTCCACGAAGCGCACGGGCGCGGCGACCTGGTCCGCAAGGGTGGCGCGAACCGCGGACGCCTCCCGGTCGTAAGGCCGCGCGGTGGCGCCGGACCAGACCGGGAAGGCGGGTACGGCCACCTGCACCGCGGACAGTTCGGCGGCGAACGTGTCGCGCGCCGCGGCGAGTTGTGGGCTGTGGAAGGCGCAGGCCACCGGCAGACGACGCGCGTCCAGGCCGGCCGCGCACAGCGCCGCCACCGCTGATTCCACGGCATCCGTGGGACCGGAAATCACGCTCTGCTCGGGCGCGTTGTGATTGGCGACGACGACCCCGGCCGCGTGGATCAGCTCCCTGACGCGCTCCGGAGCGGCCACCACGGCGGCCATCGCCCCGGGGTCGTTTCCGGCGGCCCCGAGGATGGCCTCGCCGCGGCAGGCGCTGAGGCGCAGCAGGGTCGCGGTGTCGTAGGCGCCCGCGGCCCACAGCGCGGTCAGCTCGCCGTAGGAGTGGCCCGCCGCGCAGTCGGGGCGCACACCGAGCGTGGTGAGCAGCCGGTGCGCGGCGGCGGAGGCGAGACCGAGCGCCGGCTGGGCGACGCGGGTGTCGGTGAGCGCGGCCTGCTGGGCGGCCCGGCGCTCGGCGGTGAACGCGGTGGGCGGGAACATGGCCGCGGCCCACTTCGGGTCGGCGTCCTCCAGAAGGCCGCGCAGCGCGGGGAAGGCGAGGAACAACTCCCCCATCATTCCCGGACGTTGGCTTCCCTGACCGGGAAAGAGGAAGGAGACCAGACCGGGGTCGGTGTCCCGGCGGCGCGGATACACGCCCTCGACGGCATCGAACCGGCGGGCGGCCGCCAGCTTGACGGCGAGGTCATCGAGGTCGTCGGCCACCAGGCAGATCTGGACCGGCCCCTGCGCCGCCGCGGTCTCGGCGGCCAGGTCGCGCAGCGGCCACGGCCGTCCGGCGGCGTCGTTGTCCGCCAGGCGTGCGGCAAGACGCTCCATGGCCCGCACGGCGGCGGGGCGGTCGGTCCCCCGGAAGCAGAAGAGTTCGGCGGGCCAGTGGGTCAGGGCGTGGTCGGGCTCGGGCGCACCGTCGTAACCGGCCAGCACGGCATGGTAGTTGGTGCCGCCGAAACCGAAGGCGCTCACCCCGGCGAAGCGCCGCGCCACGGGGACCGGCCAGGGCCGGGCGCTCCCGGTGTCGAAGCGGAACGGTCCGGGGTCCGCGGCCGGCCGGGTCAGATGCAGGGTCGGGGGCCGTACGCCGGCGTGCACGGCGCGGGCGGCCTTGATGAGTCCGGCCAGGCCGGCCGCGCATTTGGTGTGCCCGATCTGCGATTTGACCGAGCCCAGGGTGCAGCTGCCCGGGGTGGCGCCCGCTGCCTCGAACACGTCGGTGAGGACGCCGAGTTCGGCCGTGTCGCCGACGACGGTTCCGGTGCCGTGGGCTTCGAGGAGCCCGACCTGCGCGGGGCTGATCCCGGCGCGCCGGTAGGCGCGTTCGAGGGCCCGCCGCTGGCCCTCGGGCCGGGGTGCGGTCAGCCCGAGGGACCGCCCGTCGCTGGAGGTGCCGACGGCCTTGACCACCGCGTAGATCCGGTCGCCGTCGCGTTCGGCGTCGGCGAGCCGCTTGAGCACCAGGGCACCGACGCCCTCGCCGAGCGCGATGCCGTCGGCAGCCGCGTCGAAGGGGCGGCAGCGGCCGGTGGGCGACAGGGCGCGCACGGAGGCGAACATCAGGTAGTCGTTGATGCCGTTGTGCACATCGGCGCCGCCGCACAGCGCCATATCGCTGTCGTGGTCGCGCAGTTGGCGGCAGGCCAGGTCGAGGGCGGCGAGCGAGGAGGCGCAGGCGGCGTCCACGGTGCAGTTGGCGCCGCCGAGGTCGAGCCGGCCGGCGATGCGTCCGGCGATGACGTTGGCGAGGACGCCGGGGAAGGAGTCCTCGGTCAGGCGGGGCAGTTCGGCGTCGAGTGCGGGCGGCAGATCGCCCAGGTAGGCCGGGTGGAGTGCGCGCAGGCCGTAGGCGCCGGCCAGTTCGGTGCCCGCCTCGGCGCCGAAGACGACGCTGGTGCGGGCGCGGTCGAAGTCGCGCTCGGCGTATCCGGCGTCCGCCAGGGCCTTGGCGGCCGCTTCCAGAGCGAGCAGCTGCACCGGCTCGATGGCGGCGAGGGAGGCCGGTGGGATGCCGTGGGCGAGGGCGTCGAAGGGGACGGCGGGCAGGAAGCCGCCCCAGCGCGACGGGGTACGTTCGCCCGCCCGCGCGGGGTCCGGGTCGTGGTACGTACCGGTGTCCCAGCGCTCGGCGGGCACCTCGGTGACGGAGTCGACGCCGGAGACGATGTTGGACCAGAAACGGGCGGTGTCGGCCGCGCCGGGATAGCAGCACGCCATGCCGACGATGGCGATGTCCAGCGGTTCCGCCTTCCCTCCCCGGTGGCCGTCCTGTTGCCCGCCGGGCGCCCCGAACTGCTCCGCACGGGCCGTGAGCTGCGCGGTGGCCCCCTCGGTCACGGCGGTGTGCAGCGCGGCGACGGTGGTGGTGGCGTCGCGGGCGGTAGCGGCCTGGCCCAGCATGTACAGGCCCTCCCGGCGCTGTTCCCGCTCCCCCACCGGCGCGGGCGGCCCGCCGTCCGTATGGCGCAGGCCCTTGCTCGCCAGGCGCAGCCGTCCGAGGTTGCGCCGCTCCAGCTCCTCCCATCGGGTGCGCGGGTCCGTGTCCTGGGCGGCGAGGCGCCGTTCGACGGCCGTGAACTCCTCGGTGTAGGCGGTCTCGGCGCAGCGTGTGGCATGGCCCGGTGCGGTCCGCAGCAGAACGGTCCGGTCGCAGGCCAGGGCGGTGTCCTGGAAGCCGGGCAGGACGGCGCCGGTGCTCACGGCCTCCTGGGTGAAGAGGTAGGCGGTGCCCATCAGGACCCCGATGCGGGCGCCGAGCCCGGCGAGCGGGGCCGCGGCGGCGGCCGCCATGGCGGCGGTGCGGGCATCATGGATACCGCCCGCGAAGAGCAGGTCCAGGTCCCCAGCGGTCCCGCCGTGCGTCCGGGCGTGGGCGGCCAGCCGCTCGACCTGCTCCTCCCACAGCGGGAAGCTGGCCCGGGGGCCGATGTGACCGCCGCACTCCTGCCCCTCGAAGACGAATCTCCGGGCGCCTTCGGCGAGGTAGCGCTCCAGCAGGCCGGGGGCCGGGACATGGAGGTAGGTCCGGGTCCCGGCCGCTTCGAGCGGCGCGGCCTGGGCGGGCCGGCCGCCGGCGATCAGCGCGTACTCGGGGACGAACTCGGCCACGGCGGCGAGCTGTTCGCGCCGGAGCTCGGGCGGGGCGAAGCCCAGCAGGCCGACGCCCCAGGGCCGCTCACCCAGCCGCCCGGCGGTCTCGGCGAGCAGCCGGCGTACCTGCTCCCCGTCCATGACGGCGAGGGCGAGAAAGGGCAGCCCGCCCTCGGCGGCGACCGCGGCGGCGAAGGCGGGCACATCGCTGACCCGGGTCATCGGCCCCTGGGCCACGGGGAGATGGCGGGCCCCGGGGCGCGGCGCGAGCGGCCGGGTGCGCGCCGCCGCGGCAAGGTGCTCGGCGAGGGCGGTCCGTACCGCCTGGACGACGCCGCCGGTGGTGCGGTGCCGCGCGGCGAGCCGGGCGGCGAACGCCCCGTCCTGACCGACGGGGAGCAGCTGGGTCTGCAGGTCCCGGGCGCCGAGGAGGGTGGCGATGCGGGTGGCGGGGCCGGTCCGTGCCCCGGTGCTCCCGGCGTCGTCCCCTGCGGTGGTCATGGCCGCCGCGGGGGCGGCGAGGTCCGGGCGGGTGAGGACCCGGTGGCCCGCGACGAGCGTGGTCTCACTGCCGTCCATGGCCCGGATGGCGTCGGCGACCGCGCGGGGCAGCCGGGCCGTTCCCTCGGTGGTGAGCGCGAGCTGGGAGTCGAGCAGCACCCCGGCCGCTCCGCCGGCGACGGCCGCGGCGGCGGTGTGCGGGCCGATTCCCCCGGCGGCGAGCACGGGGACCGTCACGGACGGGTCGGCCAGGACGCGGGAGAGCAGGACGCAGGTGGTGAGTTCGCCGACCCGGCCGCCCGACTCGTGCCCCCGGGCGACGAGCGCGGTGACGCCGGCGGCACACGCCGCCACGGCCTCCTCGGGGGTGGTGATCTCGGCCCATACGCGGCGCCGCCCACCGCCGGCCCAGTCGTGGCCGGGGACCGCGCGGCCCGGGGCCGGTACCGCACCGTCCGGACCGGCATCCGCGCCGTCCGGACCCCGGGCCGCATCCGGGCCGGCGCCGTACACCTGCGGATCGGCGCCGTACACCTGCGGATCGACGCCGTACGCCCGCGGATCGGCGAGCAGCACGGTGTCGGTCCCCTCGGGCAGCTCGGCGGGCGTGAGCGGACACCCCACCGGTACCCGCACGCCGTGGCGTGATCGCCCGAGCCGGGCCAGCGCCTCGCGCGCGGCACCGGCGTCCCTGCCGAGGTCCAGCAGGCCGAGCGCGCCGGCGCGTTCGGCCGCCACGACGATCCGTTCGTCCGGTTCCTCGAAGGGCGAGAGCGCAACGACGAGATCGCGGCCGGAGTGGGGGGTGCCGGAGAGTGGGGGCCAGGGGGCCACGGGCGCTCCTTCTGCTGGGGGCGGACACGCATACCACTGCCACCTGCGGTAACCAGCGGTCAGACCCCAAGGGCGGGCCCTGATCCGCTGATGCCGCGTTGCATGGTGGAGCCACCCCCATGCACTGTCAACGCATGCGCATCAGGCGGTAGTTGATTCCGCCAAGGTCACAAAGGTGTCGTGCCACCTCCGTCACCACCCGACCACCTGGGCGAACACACGCTCGAAGACCGGTTTTCGGGATCTCGCCTGGCCTGAAATACACCAGGGTTGGCACAGTGCACCAACGGCTCGCCGCGCAGACAGCGGCCGGCCTCCGCGGCGGCGGTCCCCGGCGGCCTCGTGCACGGCCGGGGTGAACAGGCCCGGACGGATGAAGTGGTTGCCGGCGACGAGAACGGTGATGCTCATGAGGGCTTCTCCTGAAAGGCGGGAGCGGTGGTGCGGGAGGGGGCGGTGAGGCGGGCCCGGGAGAGCGGCGGGCTGTGGACGGCGGTGAGGCCGGAGATGACGAAACGGCCCGGGACACGACGGCGTCGCGGCCCGGGCCGGGGAATGCATGGAGGGACTAAGGGGTGCCGGCAGGTCAGCTGTTGAGGCTGGTGTGGTTCCACCAGGCCTGGCGGCCGGCGGTGAAGTCGACGGCCGGGCCGGTTGCGTCGATCTTGCCCTGATACTGCTGGCCCTTCTTCAGCGGGCTCTCGATCAGCTTGTCGTGGGCGTCCTGGATCGAGTCGATGACGAGGGTGGGGACCTTGGTGAGCGTCGCCTGGTCGATGGGCTTCGCCGGGTTGATGGTGAGGGCTTCGTCCCAGTTCGGGCGGTCCGCGAGCTGGTGGGCGAGGTGGATCTCGTCGCCTTCGCCGAAGATCAGGTAGGTCAGGTACTCGGGGTAGGGCAGCTGTCCGAGCTCGCGGAAGGAGAGGACGTCCTCCCGCTTGCACTCCACCGGGGTCTCGCTGGTCGTCATCTGCTGGAAGTCGCGGCTGCCGTCCGGCTTCACGACGACCCGCTCCAGATGGACGCGGAACTCCTTGCCCTGCTGCAGCTCCGGGAGCTCGAAGTGGTGCGGACAGCGCAGCGAGTAGAAGACCCGCTCGTTCTCGTGCTGCGCCAGATCCTTCAGGTACATCTCCCGCAGCTCACCGTTGTCCTTGATGGTGAAGGTGAAGACCGCCTGGTAGTTGTGGCCGGACTGGGGGTTGTAGAGCGCCAGGTGGTAGAAGAACAGCTTCTTCTTGCCCAGCAGCAGGAAGCGGTGGATGTGCTCGTGTCCGGCGTGGTCGGGTCCGGGTGTGGTGTTCATGCTGAGGTCTCGCCTTTCGTCGGGTGGGGGTCCGGTCGGGTGTGCCGCCGGCGCCGGGCCCAGAAGGGGCGGTCGGCCCAGCGGGTTTCCTGTGCGTGCACGGTCCGGTGGCCGTGCTGGTAGGCGGCGCGGGCCGTGGCGACCTTGGCCGCGTAGTCGGGCAGCGCCGTCGGGTCGCCGTGCAGCCGGGCGTGGACCGCCTGGCCCGCGCTCAGCCCGGTGTAGAGGGCGGTGAGGATGCCCTGGGAGCTGAGCGGGTCGAAGGCGGCCGCCGCGTCTCCGGCGGCCGTCCAGCCGTCGCCGTGCACCCGGTCCAGATGTGCACTGTGCGCGGGGGCGCGGCGGGGTGGCTGCAGGACGGTGAGGCCGTGCGGGCGGGCCCGGCGGGAGATGTGCCGGGTGGCCAGCAGGCGGTCGTGGAACCGCTCGGCGCCGCGCGCGGCGGCGGACGGCAGGTCGGGGTCGGTGAAGTAGGCGACCAGCCGGTGCCGGGAGGGCAGCAGGGCGGTGTACCACCAGCCGTCCTGGTCGGACTCGACCAGCGAACGGCCGTCGGTGGTGGTCTGCGGGGCCGGGTCGAGGGTGAGGTGGTAGGCGGTGAGCCGGTCCCCGGTGCGCCGCCGGGCGCCGGAGCGGATGGCGATCGCGGCGCCCCGTCCGGTGGCGTCCACCACCCAGCGGCAGCGGACCGTCCGCTCACGGCCGCCCGCACGGTCGCGCAGGGCGAGCCGCCAGGTGCCGTCCGGCTGCCGGGAGGGGCACCGTACGCCGGTGTGCTCGGCGACCTCGGCACCTCCCGCGCGGGCGGCATCGCGCAGCCGGCGGTCGAAGAGCGGCCGGTCGAGGTGCCAGCCGTGGCCGTACGGGTCGTCGAGGGAGTCCACGGCGTGCAGTTCGGCCGAACCCCATGCGGACAGGTTGCCGTGGCAGGGCAGATGGCCGCTGCCGAGGACCGGCTCCGCGATGCCGAGGTCGGCCAGGAGCAGCCGCCCCACGGACACCAGCGCCTCGCCGGCCTTGGGCGGGCCGGTGCCCGCGTCGGCCAGCAGGACGCTGCGCCCGGCCCGTACGAGGGCGAGCGCGGCGGCACAGCCGGCCGGGCCACCGCCGGCGACCACCACGTCACAGCCCGGTACGGGGTTCATCAGGCGCCGTGGAAGGGGTCGAGCTTCTCCAGGTACCCGGCGGCGATCGCGGTCTCGGGTTGCCCCGTCGCCTCCTTGACCTGGTCGACCGCCTGCTGCACGAGCATGGCCTCGACGGTCTCGGCCGGGATGTCCCCGGTCCAGGTACCGGCCACACCGGCCAGTTGCGGCACCCCCGCCTCGGGGACCTGGATGTTGATGAGGTTGGCGTGGTCGGGGGCCGGCGGATAGCCGGGCTCGGACTCCACCTGGATGACCGGGGGGAACTTCCCGTCGCCCACGGTGTATTCGCGCGGCTCGACGATGCCGAACTTGAACCAGTCGTCGACCATCTGCCGGCGCTGGGCATTGGACTGGGTGCCCGTCAGGCCGCGCAGCCACACCGCCCTCCTCTCGAAGGCCTTCTCCCTGGCACTGTCGTCGGAGCCGGCCGGCGGGGTGTTGACGGTCGTGAAGTCGGCGTCCTTGAGGACGTGGTTGGGCACCTGGGCGGGCCAGAACGTCGGCAGATAGGGGCTGTAGCGGGGGCCGAGCCCGGATTGCACCTCGTAGCCGGAGCGGCAGCTCGCCGCGTCGCACTGCCAGGGGGCGGCCATCCAGCGCGTGAGGTCGCCCGGCCCCTGCGCGTACAGCGGGCCGTTCTTGCCCATGGCGTCCTGGACGGTGAGCATGTCGCCGTAGTCGGGCTCCGGGTTCTCCGGTGTGCGGTGCAGGATGCGGAACGGCTCGGAGTACATGGTCTTGTGCCGCATCGGCCAGGTGACCTCGCAGCCCGGGTGGAAGGCGTCGGCGGCGCAGTTCTCCAGCGCGCCGCGGTCCAGCAGCCGCGGCTGTTCGGCCGGGGGCGCCTCGTCCACGTTCGGGAAGCCCGTACGGGGCGGGCCGGAGGTGAAGTGGCCGTCGGCCCACAGGGCCAGCACCCGGTCCTGCTCGGCGGAGATCACGAGGTGCTGCCGCACCGAATCGGGTTTGCGGCTGGACATGGCGTCGCCGTAGAGCCAGGGCCAGGGCACCGGGGACGTGCCGTCCCGGTCGTAGTCGCGCATCTGGACGTAGATCTGGCGGCGGAGCTCCCGGCTGGCCTCCCCCGGGTCGGCGAGCCGTTTGCGCATGGCCGGGTCGCGGAAGTCGTGCGGGCCGCGCCGGCCGAACTGGGCGGCGAAGCCGTGGTTGACCCACTGGAGCTGGCAGAACCGGCTCAGCAGCGGCTCGACGTGGTCCGGGTAGGAGATCTCCTGCACGGTGGACAGCGTGTGCTCGGCGAGGAACACGTCATAGAGCACGTCGTACAAGGTGCGGACGGTCTTCACACCGGGTGCGTAGTGCGGCGGGGCCACCACGGCCCAGGCGGGGCTCGCGGTCTTCGTGACGCCCCCGATGGTGACCTCCGCCGTGACCGGTCCGTCGGAGACGTCGTCGTACCAGGTGTCGTTGTTGGCGACGCCGGAGATCGGCTTCTCGGGGGTGGCGTAGGAGGCCGACTTCCCGACACCTCCGACGACCAGCAGGCGGCCGTCGGGCTGGGTGGAGAGCGAGCCCAGGGGGACCTGCCGGTCCATGATCTTCCCGGAGAGGGAGGCGGTCTCGTGCTGGGAGGCGCGGATCGTCTTGTTGCCGGCATCGATGACGAGTTTCTTCCGCTCGTCTCCCTTGACGTCGAAGTTCCGGCGCTGCAGCTGTGCCGGCGGCAGACCGGCGGCTTCTTTGATGTCGAGCGCGAGGTGGAACTGGTACCAGGCGGACTTCTTGTTGGCCAGGTGCACCGACCACTTGATCTCGGTGACGTCCCCCTCGCCCAGTTTGAGTTCCCTGACGACCTCGCCCGCCCGGTTGTAGCCGTAGACGCGGAAGCGGGCGGCCTGCCGGATGACCTTGCCCGAGCTGTCCTTGTACGAGCCGGGCGGCAGTACCGGCTGGTCGGGCGACTCGGGGCCTATGAAGGGCTGTTGGTCACTGTTGCCGACCCGGGCTATGCCTATGGCGGGGTGGATCTTCACCTGTGCGATCTGCGTGTCCATCGAGGACCCTTTCACTGGGCAGGCGTGGATGCCCCCCAAGGACTCACACGTTGGATCACGGTCGGGCGTGCTGTGACATCGAGGCGTCGAAATGGGTGCACGGATTCACCCTTCCGAGAGGCCGGCGCGCCGAGCCGCTTCCGGTTTGCTCACGGACCGTGGCGCCGGGCTCCAGGCGGGCGGGAAGGGCGCGCCCGGCCGAAGGGCGCGCCCGGCCGAAGGGCGCATCCGGCCGAAGGGCGCATCCGGCCGAAGGGCGCGCCCGGGCCGTGCTCGGCCGGGGGCAGCCCGGCGCGGCTGGTCAGCCGTCGGTGAGACCCAGCAGCGAGGGGTCGTCGGCCAGCTCGCGGAAGGCCGCTCGCGGATCCTTGAGAAGCTTGCGCTCGGTGAGGTCGAGCAGCCCGCAGACGGCGCTCACCTCGGCGGCCACCGTGCCGTCCGTCGTGCGGACGGTCTGTTCGATCCGGAAGGTCTTGCCCTCGCCCCAGACGAAGGCACAGCTCACCTCGGCCTCGTCACCGGCCCGCAGTTCGCGCCGATAGCGGATGGTGGTCTCGACGGTCACCGGGCCGACCCGCCGCTCCACCATCGTGCTCTGGCGGATGCCGCTCGCCTGCAGCAGCGACCAGCGGGCGTGCTCGGCGTACTGCAGATAGACGCTCTGGTTGAGATGGCCCTGGGTGTCCGTTTCGTAGCCGCGCACGGTGACCGGGACGGCGAACGGCTCGGCCGCGCCCGCACCGGCGGTTTGCGTGTCCGCACCGGCGGTCTCCGTGCCCGTACGGGTTTCCGCGTCCGCACCGGTCTCCGTGCCCGTGCCGGATGCCGCGTCCGTACGGGTCTCCCTGTCCGGCGCCTGTGCCGCTCCCACCACGATCTCTCCCGTCCCCGTACCGCCTCGTGCCCGTACCTGCCGGTCCGCCGCTCGGACGCCCTCGGGCTTCCTGGCCACCGACTGCTCATCGTAGGCGCCGGGGGCCGGCGGGCACCGACCGTGTCAGGCACCGGCCGTCACGGGGTGTCCGTCACGGGGTGTCCGTCACGGGCTGCCCGTCTTCAGCCTCAGATTCCACTTGGCCAGCGGCTCCCCGACCGGCTGGAAAATGGTGACGGTGGCACCGCCGAAGTTGCCGCAGGTGGCGGCGCCGCCACCGGAGTGCATGCCGATCGCCATCGGGGCGTTGGGCTGGGTGACGTACGAACCGCCCGAATCGCCCGGCGCCGAGCAGGCGTTGGTGAACGAGAGACCGTCGATGACCGTGTTGCCGTAGTCCACGGTCTGGTCGACCCGGGTGATCTCTCCGCAGTGCCAGCCGCTGCTCTGCCCGGAGCGGCAGATCGACATGCCCACCAGGCCCTCCTGGGAACCGGTGACGGTGACCGGCGTACCGCCCTGGCCCGCAACGTACGAGCTGACGGTCCAGCCCTGCTGGTCGACCCCCACCAGCCCGAAGTCGCCCTCACGGTCGTTGACGCTGTGCCGGCCGCCCTCGTTGGAGATCCCCATGCGGGTGCCGTCCTTGCCGTACGCGGGCTGGTCGGCGGTGAGGGTGCAGTGACCGGCCGTCAGGAACCCCTGGAAGCCGTCCGGCCCGGTCACCGAGAAGCCGATCGAGCAGATGCCCTCACTGCCGGGCATCCACCGCTCGCCGCCCACCACCGAGCCGCCCTGCTGACGTGGTCGCCGGTCGCCGCGTTCGAAGGTGACGGGTACCTTCGTGCGCGCCCCGAGACCGCGGACGGCCTCCTCGAAGGCATCGGTGCGGGCGGTGCGCCCGGTGTGGTCGAGACGGACCACGATGCCGTTGGCGCGCTCGTCCACACCCCACCCGGTGACGCCCGGCACGCCCTTGCCGGCCTTCCGGTCGATCTGCTGCACCAGTGCCGTGAGCGTGGCCCGGCTGTGCGGCACCGTTTTGGGCACCGCCCCGGCGGCGCGTACCCGCTGCGCATCGGCGGCGCCGGTGACGGCCACGACGAGCTTGCCGGTCGTCTTGTCGAACCACATCCCGGCGGGCGGTGCGCTGAGCGCCCGACGCACGGTGTCCACGGCACGGTGCGCCGCGGCCTCCTGGGCGAGCCGGCTGCGCACCTGCTGTGCCGTCAGCCCGAGGTCCCGGCGCATCGCATCGAGCATGGCGCGCGGCGAGGGCGGGGGCGACGGGTCGGGCCGCGGCACGGCATGCGCCGGGCCGAGCGGGCCGGCGGCCGCCATGACGGCGGCAACGGTCGCGCCCCAGAGAGCTGCCTTGCGGAAGCGGCGTTCCATCGGGGTCTCCTCGCGGTGTCGAGTGCACGTCGGATCCGATTCGTCGAGCCTGCTCGACACCGGGGCGTGCGGCACGAGGGAGATCCCCCGCATCATGGCCGGGTGAGGTACGACCCCGGCCGTCAAATCCCCGCCTCCGGTGGCACCGTAGCCTTCCTTCGGCTTCCTCGGGCCCTGCGGAAGGTGACCTACTCGGGCGCCCGCCATCCGGGAGCGCCGACACCTGAATGCCCGTCATACGACCCGGCGGGGGCGGGCGGTACACCCGGCGGCGCCGCCCCTGATCCCTTCGCCGACCTGGCCGGGGGCGCGAACTGCCAGCGCTACGCCTATGCCGTGCTGCGCCACTTCGGCCTGCTGATACCGCCGTTGCGCTCGGCGGAACTCTGGGCGGACGAACACGCAACACGGCGGGCCGCCCCTCCGCAACCGCTGGATCTGGTGCTGTTCGACTCCGGGCAGCTCGACGGCCGGCCGGCGGGGTACGGCGCGCATGTGGGCGTGCACCTGGGGCCCGACCAGGTCCTGCACCTGTGCCGGGAGGTCGGCGAACCCGTCGTATGGCGCTATGCGGACTTCGCGGCGCGCCCGCGCTACGGGAGGTTCCTCGGCGCCAAGCGGGCGGTGCGCACGACGGAGCCCTGAGCGCCCGGCGGGTCCGGCGGGTCCGGCGGCGCGGGAGGTCCTGGAGAGCGCCGTGCGCCGGCCGGGCGGAGGGACACCTTGATGCGGCGGCGTGGGAGGCGCCCCGCGCTCAGAAACCGCCGCCGAAGCCCCCGTCCCCTCCGCCACCGAAGCCGCCGCCGTCACCGAAGCCGCCGCCGTCGCCGAAGCCCCCGCCGAAGTCGTCGGAGTTGAAGTCGGCTCCGGTGGAGTCGCCGCCCTCGGCACCGGTGGGGCCGCCGAAGCCGGCGCCATAGGCGTCGGTCGACCACATCATGTTGCCGAGCAGCGTGCCCACCAGGAGGCCGGGCAGCAGGCCGCCGCCGAAGTAGCCGCCGGCCCAGGGGCCGTAGGCCGGGCCCGCGTCCCAGTAGGGGCGGTCGCCGCTCGGGGTACGGACCGTACGGGCCAGCGGCTCCCGGCCGTCGTCCAGACGGCTCTTGTCCGCGGCACAGACCGGCACGGTGCGCTCCGCACCGCCCGCGGGGGCCCAGGCGACATCGGCGACGGACGGCCCGTGGCGCGGATCGAAGAAGCAGGGCAGCCGGCGCTCGGGCAGCGGCCTGCCCTCGCGTCGCGCGGCAAGGGTGGCCAGCGAGAACCGGCCGTCCTCCAGGGCCTTGGTCACGGCCTGCACCTCGCCGGGGTGCCCGGCTGCCGCCATCGACGACTTGGCGGTCTCGTACGCGTCCAGCGCATGGCTGTAATCCGCGCGCATCGCGTCGTCGGCACCGGGCTCACCGGGGTGGAAGTCGAGCCGGTCCAGCTCCTCGCCGAAGGCGGTGATGTCCTCGTCGACGACGACCCGCAGGTCCTCCAGCGCCGCCCGCTCCTCCTCGGCCCGCCTTCTGCGGTTGCGGCGGGCGAGGGCGTACGCGCCGCCACCGCCGACGACGACCAGCACACCGAGACCGATCGCGGTGCCGGTGTCGAAGCCGCTGCCGCCGGAGTCACTCCAGGAGGCGGGTGCCCGGCCCTGCGCCGAGGTGAGCGCGGTGTCGACGAAGCTGTTCAGCCGGGCGTTGACGCTCGGGTACTGGGAGCGCTTGACCGATCCGACGAGGTTCTGCACCGCGCTGTGGGGCATCACCCGCGGGTCGGCACCGGCGTTGAAGCCGTTGCCGAGTTCGACGGCGTAGACGCCGCTGATGCCGGTCTTGGTGCGGAGATCTCTCAACAGCGTGCTGGGCTGGTACTCGGCGGCGCGTGGCAGCACGGCGACGAAGACCGGCTTGTCCGCGCCCTTGATCTTCTTGGCCAGCGCCTCCGCTTCGGCCGGGGAGAACTGACCCGCAGCACGGGGGTCCACATAGACCGGGCCCTTCTTGAGGGCTGCCGCGGCCTCATCGAGCCCGCCGGCGGCACGGGCCCCCGGTGCCAGTGCGGCGGCCACCACCAGCAGGGCGGCCATCAGCAGCAGAACCGGCCCGATCAGCGCACGACGTGTTGCGGTCTTCATGTGTTCGACGCTACCTGAACCGCACTTTCCAGACATCACCGATGCCGGGGTCGATTCGACCCGCACCGGGGGATTCTCCTCCGTCCACCGACGGCTGTCGCGCCGGCGATGTCCATCCAGGTGATCGCTCCGCGCGTCGTTTTTGATGATCAAAGTGCCGGGGATGTTCCGGCTCGCCACTCCCCCGAGGAAACGAGGAGACGATGTGCAGGGCCACCTCGATGGCCACCAATCTGGCCGTCGCCGTCGCCGCCACCGCCGTCGGATGCATGCTGGTGATCTCGTTGACGCCGTCGAGCCCGCACGGCGGCAAGAACGGGCCCCCGGCCGGCCGTCCGACGGCCACCGTGTCCGGCCATGCGGGCTCGGCCGCGCGGGCCGCCACCTCCGTCCTCCACACGGCCGGCGCCGGATCCGAAGAACCCGGGGAGCCCGAGGCCTTCGCCTCGGCGCCGACGGGACGGATCGAGGTGACCGCGCCGGGGCCCGGCGTCGACTACAAGGCGAACGGCAGCTTCACGGCGGCCTGGAAGAACAGCACGGGCGAGGAGGTGGACGTCTGGCTGCGGGCAGCGACGGGTCACGGCCGGTCGCAGCGGGTGGCCCTGGTGGTGCCCCGGGCGGAAGCCGGACCGACCGGTGAGGCGATCGTGACGCTGCCCAAGGTGCCGCCGGGCCCCCGCTACGCCCTGGAGGTGGCCACCGCCGGTGACGGCGCGGTCGGCGCCGTCAGCCGGACCTTCGCCATCACCGAATGACCTACCGCGGGCGGCCGGCGGCCCGCGGTAGGTGGCCCGCAGGAGGTGGCCCCCGAAGACGCCCTCTCAGGGCCGTCGAGAGCTATGGGGCGTGGAGCACTGAGGAGCGTCGAGAGCGACCAGCCCCGCCAGCGCCTCCCGGTGCCGCCCCGGCGACCCCAGGGCGAGTTCATCGCTCTTGGCCCGCTTGAGGAACAGATGGGCCGGGTGTTCCCAGGTCATGCCGATACCGCCGTGCAGCTGGATGCACTCCTGGGCGGCGCGCACCGCCACCGGCGCGCAGTACGCCTGGGCGACGGCGACCGCCACCGGAGCGTCGGCGCTGCCGGTAGCCAGTGCGTCCGCGGCATTGCGAGCGGCGGCGCGGGCCGAGGCCACCTCCAGCCAGAGCGCGGCCATCCGGTGCTTGAGCGCCTGGAACGAGCCGACGGGGCGGCCGAACTGGGTGCGCTCGGCCGTGTGGCGCACGGTTTCGGCCAGGCACCATTCGGCGACGCCCAGTTGTTCCGAGGCGAGCAGCCCGGCACCGGTGAGCAGGGCGTGGGCGACGGCGGTGCGGGCCCGGTCGCCGGTCGCCAGGAGCCGGCCATGGGCACCGTCGAAGGTGAGGTGCCCCAGGGGGCGGGTGAGGTCGAGCGGGGTGACGGGATCGGTGCGGACACCGTCCGCCGCCGCCTCGACCGCGTAGAGGGCCGGGCCGTTGGGGCCCTCGGCCGGGACCAGGAGGAGTTCGGCGCCCGCGGCGTCGGCGACGGAGGTGACCCGGCCGGTCAGGGCGCCGTCGGCCGCGGCCCGTACGGTCGGTGTGGCCGGCCCGTACGGAGCGGTGGGCAGCGGGACGGCGAGCACGCCGACGGCGTTGCCCCCGGCGAGCGCGGCGAGCGGTGCGGCGACGTCCGCCTGGCCGAGGTCGCAGCCGAGCAGGGTGGTCACCCCGATGACGGCGCTGGTCAGATAGGGGACGGGAGCGACACAGCGGCCGGTCTCCTCCAGCACCACGGCGGCCTCGCGGGCGCTCGCGCCCGCTCCGCCGAGCTTTTCGGGCACCAGCAGGCCCGCGGCACCGATGTCCGTGGCGAGCGCCCGCCACAGGCCGGTGTCGTAGGCGGCCTTCGACTCCACGCCGGCGAGCACGGTGGCCGGACCGCTGCGGTCGGCGAGCAGCGACCGTACGGCGTCGCGCAGCGCGTCCTCCTCCGCGGAGTAGAGGAGGTCGGGGTCGGCTGCCGGGGTGCCGTTCAGGGGTGTCCCGTCGTTCATCGGGGGAGGTCCTTCCACGCGACGTCCTTGTCGGTGCGCGGCTCGGGCGGCAGCCCCAGCACACGTTCGGCGACGATGTTGAGCAGCACTTCCGAGGTTCCTCCTTCGATGGAGTTCCCCTTGGCGCGCAGATAGCGGTAGCCGGCCTCGCGGCCGGTGAAGTCGACCCCGTCGGGGCGGCGCATCGTCCAGTCGTCGTAGGTCAGACCGTCCTCGGCCAGGAATTCCACCTCCCAGCCGCTGATCTCCTGGGCGAGCCGGGCGAAGGCCAGCTTCATCCCGCTGCCCTCGGGGCCGGGCTGGCCGGTGGGGGCACCTCCCGCTCGAACGGAGTGGAGAGTGGGGGAGAGCTGCTGGCGCAGCCGTTCGCCGGTCAGCCGGGCGACCTCGGCCTCCACCCACAGCGTCAGCAGCCGCTGGTGCAGATCGTGGGTGCGCAGCTCGGGCCGCGCGCGCCAGCCGGCGGCGGCCACACCGATCATCCCGCCTTCGCGCGGGATGCGGGCGCCGCCGATGGCCACCCGCTCGTTCATCAGCGTGGTCTGGGCGACTTTCCAGCCCTCGCCGACCTCGCCGAGGCGACGGCTGTCGGGGATGCGGACGCCGGTGAGGAAGACCTCGTTGAACTCGGCCTCGCCGGTGATCTGCCGCAGCGGACGCACCTCGACGCCGGGGTCGGTCATATCGCAGATGAAGTAGCTGATGCCGCGGTGCTTGGGCAGGCCGGGGTCGGTACGGGCGATCAGGATCGCCCAGCGGGCCAGATGGGCGCTGGACGTCCAGACCTTCTGGCCGTCCACGATCCAGTCGCCCGCACTGCCGGCTTCGCCCCCGTCTTCCCGGACCGCGCGGGTCGCCAGGGCCGCGAGATCGGAGCCGGCGCCGGGCTCGCTGAACAGCTGGCACCACACCTCCTCGCCGGTCCACAGCGGGCGCAGCAGACGCTGCTTCTGCTCGTCGGTGCCGAAGCGCAGGATGGTGGGCGCGGCCATGCCGAGGCCGATGCCGATGCGGCCGGGGTCGTTGCCGGGGGCGCCGGCGGCGGCCAACTCCGCGTCCACGACCGCTTGCAGGGAGCGTGGCGCGTCCAGCCCGCCGAGGCCTTCGGGGTAGTGGACCCAGGCCAGTCCGGCGTCGAAGCGGGCGCGCAGGAAGTCGAGTCGTCCGGTACGGGCCGGAGGGTGTGCGGCCAGCAGCTCGGCGGTGCGCCGGCGCAGGTCTTCGGCGTCGGTCATCGGGTCTCCTCGGCCGTGGGCAGGATGACGAGCCGGCCGGTGGACGTACCGTCCGCGACCCGCTGGACGGCTTCGGCGGCGCCCTCCAAGGGGAACCTGCCGCCGATGAGCGGCTTGACGGCGCCCTGCGCGGCGAGCTTGGCCAGCTCCTCGTGGCAGGCGTCGACCGCGGCCGGGTCCTTGGTGTTGTAGAGGCCCCAGTGCAGGCCCAGGATCGCGTAGTTCTTCACCAGCGCGTGGTTGAGAGCCGGAGTGGGGATGGCGCCGCCGGCGAAGCCGACGACGATGATCCGGCCCTCGAAGGCGATGCACTTGACGGACTTGGCATAGGCCTCACCGCCCACCGGGTCGTAGACCACATCCGCGCCACGGCCGCCGGTGGCCTCCTTCACGGCACCGATGACGTCGTCGTGGCGCCGGTCGAGGACGAGATCGCAGCCCAGTTCGCGGGCGGTGCGGGCCTTGTCCTCGCCGCCCACGACACCGATGACCCGCGCACCCGCGGCCTTGCCGAGCTGTACGGCGGCGCTGCCGACGCCCCCGGCGGCGGCGTGCACGAGCAGGGTCTCGCCGGCCTGGAGCCGGGCCCGGCGGTGCAGTCCGAACCAGCCGGTCTGGTAGCCGATGTGCAGTGCGGCGGCCTCGGCGTCGTCCAGCGCCTCGGGGGCCGGGCGGACCGTCGCCGCGTCGACAACGGCGAGTTCGGCGAATCCGCCGTCGGGCAGCGGCGGCTGGGCCAGCACCCGCGCCCCGGTCTCACCGGCCGCCCCCTCCCCCGCGGCGATCACCTCGCCGCAGATCTCCACGCCGGGGGTGAACGGCAGCGGCGGCCGGACCTGGTACTGGCCGCGGCACAGCAGGGCGTCGGGGAAGTTGACGTTGGCGGCCCGCACCCGCAGCAGCAGCTGCCCCGGTCCCGGCTGCGGGTCCGGCACCTCCTCCAGCCGCATCACTGCACGCGGCTCACCGTTCGCGTGTACGCGCCATGCCTTCACCTGGTGCCTCCACAGACCTTGGGTACGCGGGTGGGGCAAAGGGCGCGCCGGCGCCCTCGCCAGCGACATACTAAGCGGTCGGTATCCTCCAGGGAACAGTCTCCGCCACATCGCGGGGACGGTCCGGCCCCGGCCGGGCGCGCGCGGTGGTTCAGGTGCGCCCGGCCCGCTGCTGGGCGTCGCGCAGGGCCTCGGACGGGGTGGCCCACCGGGCCCGTATCACCGGGAAGCCGGCCTTTTCGCAGGCGTCGCAGACGAGTTCGTCGTCGTCGACGACATGACGGACCTCGCGGCCGCGGGCGATCCGGCGCAGGATCTCCAGCTTGGTGTGCCGGGCCGGGCGCCGGTCGCTTTCGGGGCGCATCCACAGCCGGCCCTCGGGCAGCCCGTGCCGGGCGAGCCAGGTCAGCGTGTCGCGGCGGCAGCGCTCCGGACGGCCGGTCAGATAGACGACCTCGCAGTCCTCGGTACTGCGCAGGGCCAGGGCCACCCCCTCGGCGAGCGGAGGGTCCTCGGTGGCGGCCGCGAAGAAGGCCTTCCAGTCGCGTGGTGTGCGGTGCAGCAGATGCTACCGGTGACCGGCGTCGGCGAGCGTGCCGTCCAGGTCGAAGACCGCCAGGGGGCGCTCCGTCATGCCGTTGCCGTCCTCGTTCGTCGCCGCCGCTCGCCGGACACCTCGGGCCAGGTGACCACGATCCGGCCGGATTCGATGCCCTGCGCGAGGGAGAGGCGATCGTACGCGATCTCGGCGCAGGTCGCGGTGTCCATCCGCAGCCGCACGTCGGGGCGTTCGGCGGGGCCGTCCGCATAACCGGGCCGGCCGTCCGCGGAGCCGGACCCGCCGTCCGGACCGTCGGAGCGCGGGCCGTCGCCCCCCGCTCCGCCGCCCCCGAGGACGACATGGAACTCGCCCTCGTCGAGGGCGATACCGACCACGTCGACGCCCTCCGCGAAGTGCCGGGCCAGCCGGGCGACGAGGGGCACGGCGAACCAGTGGGCCCGCACCGCGTCCGTCGGGCGCTTCTCGTCGAGGGCGGGGGCGCCCCAGTCGGCGAGGGCGGTCAGCGCGGGCAGCAGCGCGCGGCCACGGGGGGTGAGTTCGTAGACGAAGGCGGCTGAGGGTGGGGCGAGCCGGCGGCGGGTGACCAGGCCGTCCCGCTCCATGTCCTTGAGGCGGGAGGCGAGCATGTCGGTGCTGACGCCCGGCAGATCGGCGTGCAGATCGGTGTAGCGCCGGGAGCCGCCCAGCAGCTCCCGGACGATCAGCAGCGTCCAGCGGTCGCCCACGGCGTCCAGGGCTCGGGCAACGGCGCAGTACTGGTCATAACTTCGGCGCGGCATGACACCCAGCATAGACAGAGGTTGGACTTTCCAAGTCCCCACTTGGTAAAACCAAGTACGGTGTATCGAATGCTGCCGCGCCGCGCGGTGAGCGAGGGACCGGGAGGCCACCGCATGCAGTTCAAGCAGTCCAGCAAGATGGCCGACGTCTGCTACGAAATCCGCGGGCCGGTGATCGAGCACGCGGACGCACTGGAGGAGGCCGGCCACAGCGTGCTGCGGCTGAACACCGGCAACCCGGCGCTGTTCGGCTTCGAGTGCCCGGAGGAGATCCTGCAGGACATGCTGCGCAACCTCTCCCGCGCGCACGGCTACACGGAGTCCCAGGGCATCCTCTCGGCCCGCCGCGCGGTGGCCCAGCGCTACCAGCGCAGCGGGCTGCCGGATATCGACGTGGACGACATCTACCTCGGCAACGGCGTCTCCGAACTCGTCTCGATGGCGGTACAGGCACTGCTCGACGACGGCGACGAAGTCCTCATCCCGGCCCCGGACTTCCCGCTGTGGACGGCGGTCACCACACTCGCGGGCGGCAAGGCCGTGCACTACCTCTGCGACGAGTCGGCGGACTGGCTGCCGGACCTCGACGATCTCGCCTCGAAGATCACCGACCGGACCCGGGCGCTGGTCATCATCAACCCGAACAACCCGACCGGCGCGGTCTACCCCCGCGAGCTGCTGGAGGGCATGCTCGACCTCGCCCGCCGCCACGGCCTGATGGTCTTCGCCGACGAGATCTACGACCGGATCCTGTACGACGACGAGGTCCACCACCACGCCGCGGTGCTCGCCCCCGACCTGGTCTGCCTCACCTTCAGCGGACTGTCCAAGTCCTACCGCGTGGCCGGCTTCCGCTCCGGCTGGCTGGTGGTCTCCGGCCCCAAGCAGCACGCCGCCGACTATCTGGAGGGCCTGGGCACCCTCGCGTCCATGCGGCTGTGCCCGAACGCGCCCGCCCAGTACGCCATCCAGGCCGCGCTCGGCGGCCGCCAGACCATCGAGGACCTGGTGCTGCCGGGCGGCAGGCTGCGCGAGCAGCGCGACCGGGCCTGGGAGCGGCTGAACGAGATCCCGGGTGTCTCCTGCGTCAAACCCAGGGGCGCGCTCTACGCCTTCCCCCGCCTCGATCCCGCGGTCCACAAGATCCACGACGACGAGAAGTTCGTCCTCGACCTCCTCCTGCGGGAGAAGATCCAGGTCGTCCAGGGGACCGGTTTCAACTGGCCGCACCCCGACCACTTCCGCATCCTCACCCTCCCGCACGCCGATGACCTCGACGCCGCGATCAGCCGGATCGGGCGCTTCCTGGCGGGCTATCGCCAGTGACACCGGGGCCGCGGGCGCGCCTATATGTATTGACCTGCAGCATTGTTGACTCCACTGATGGGGAGGTCTGGCAGGACGGCTGTGCTTCAGCCGGACCTGACACGCAGTCCGGTCCGATCAGTGCTCAGCGCGGCTGGAGTGACTGTGCCCCGTCTTGCGTGTCCACAGTGAAATGTCGCTGCTCGTTGCGACGGCGATGGTCTGCCCGGAGGGTGAGAAGCCGGCTGCCCGGAATTCGGAGTAGTTCGAGTGGAAGATGTGCCACCACCGCTCACCGTGGGGACCGGAGTGAGGCAGCCCGCCGTCACGGGAGAGCAGGACCCGGTCATTCGGCCACGCCGGGGTGACGACCTCCAGATACCAACCGTCTGCGGTGGTGGTGTGGAGTCCTCCGCCGAAGAGCCCCGCTACGTGTACCCGGCTTCCGGTGATCGGTCCCAGGCCGGGGCAGGACAGGTCCGGCGTGCTGTCGGGAGTCTCGTCCTCGGGGTCGGGTTCGCGGTCCCTGGCGATCTTCTCCCCAGTGACGGCATCAAAGAGGCCGTGACCGTCGTTTGAGACGACCATCACCAGATCGCGGCGGTCCTCGGGATGCGACGCGAAGCCGATTCCGAGGAGCCCGCCGACAGGGACAAGGGCAACGGATCGCCAGGGTCCGGGGGCCGGCATCACGGGGGCTGCAAGGAGCCGTTCCCGCATCGCCTGTTGGTAGGCGGAGAGCTTTGGCTCAAGATCTGGCATCTCGACCGGGGTCATCTTCTCCGTTGACTTCGTCACGGCCTCATGATCCACGCTTCGGCGCGCTTGCCCAGAGGGGTGCCCCAAGAGCGGTCGCTCGACATGCCCCGCCCCCGTCTGCCGTCACTGCCCGCGGGTACGGTCGCCTTGATGTCTGTTGCCGGCCGCTGCCTGCCTCGGCGGTCTGCGCTACTGGGTTGGCGGTGTTGAGGGAGTGGATACGGGCATGCCGTCTGATGCTGAGCGGAGCACAGGAGAGGGGTTCACGTCGGGCGCCGCTGCACAGGTGTTGGCCGCGGCGTGTCGACGGGCGGGGCTCGACGGTGATGGAGCGCGCCTGATCCGCTTGGGGGAGAACGCGCTGTTTCGGCTGGCTGCCCACCCTGTGGTGGTGCGGATCGCCCGTTCGACGGAATACCTGGACTCGGCCCGGGGCGAGGTTCAGGTGTCGCGCTGGCTGTCGCGCGAGGGTTTCCCCGTGACGCGCGTAGTTGATGACCTGGAGCAACCGTTGGTCGTCGGTGGCCATCCGGTGACGTTCTGGCATCTGATCGAGGAGGGCGCCCGCAAGGCAACGTACGGAGAGTTGGGCGCGGTCCTCCGGGATCTGCACTCGCTCAGCCTGCCGGACACGCTGAACCTGCCTCCGTACCCCGTCCTGGACCGGACCGACCGGCGGATCAATGCGGCGGTCGACATACCGGAGGACGACCGCGCGTTCCTGCGGAAGCGCGCGCGTGAGTTGCGGGACCGTGTGGCGGACCTTCGGTTCGAGTCCGAGAAGGGGCCCGTACACGGGGACGCTCATGTGCAGAACCTGATGGTGGACCGGAACAATCAGGTGATCCTGATCGATCTGGAGCGGTTCAGCTTCGACCACCCCGAGTGGGATCTGATGGTCACCGCCACCGAGCATCACAGCCTGGGATGGCAGACCAAGGAACAGTACCGCGCCTTCGTTGGCGCCTATGGGTGGGATCTCCGTACGTGGTCGGGCTTCGCCACCCTCCGCGCAGTGCAGGAGTTCAACATGACCACATGGCTCATGCAGAACGTGTCCGAGAGCGCCGAGACGGCTGCGGAGTACGCCCGTCGGATCTCCTCGCTCCGGAACGAGGACGCACCGCGCGACTGGACCCCGGGGTGACCACGGCTACTCGTCGTCCAGCCGGTTCATCGCGTCCCGCACCTGCCCGCTGAACTGCTGAACGGCAGGGTGCATCCCGTAAGCGGACACCTCACGTTGGAAGTCGCCCACGTACCGCTGGAACCGAGCCGACTCCAGGGCATCCCCGGCTTCGACAGCGAGGCCGGCGGTCGTCACGGCGGCGTCAAGGTCACCGTTCAGCAGTTGGCTCTGCGCGAGCACCATGCGGCAGAACCCGAGCGTACGGGCGTATTTGGGGTTGGTGAGTTCGACAGCGCGTTCGGCGAAGCGGACGGCTTCGGCGCCCTGTCCGAGATCACGGAAGCAGTGACAGAACTCCCCGATTAGCTCGGCTTCGTCCATGTACGAGAGCCATTCGGGATCGTCTGCGCTGTCGGCACGCTCGAAGAACCTCTCGGCCTCGCTCATCGCGCGGGCAGCGCCCTTGTGGTCCTGGGCCGTGGACAGGGCACGTGCCTCATGGGCAGAGAACAAGGCCATCGCGCGGGGCGTGGAGCCGGCCTTCCCCCCTTCCACCGACGCGCGGGCCAGCGTCAGAGCCCAGGGCACCTGGCCCAGGTAATTGGCCTGGTGGCTCATATTGGCCAGGATGCGTGCGCCCATCATGCGGTCGCCCGCCACCTGGGTCAGCCGCAGCGTCGAGAGCATGTAGCGGTCGGCAAGGGCATGGTTTCCGCTGTCGTACGCGGTCCAGGCGAGAAGCTGTGACATCTCCGTTGCGGCCTGGAACAGCGCCTCGCCCACCTTGGCGCTGTAGCTGCATCCCAGCAAAGGCAGCACGTCTTCCCGGAAGTAGTGCCGGAACGCCTTGTGCGCGTGTCCGCCGCCGAACTGGAAGTCCAGCTGCATGAAGAACCCGGCTGCGGTCCAGATCGCGGCGACGTCACGCATGCCGACCCGACGAGCGGCGGGAACATCGGTCGGCACACCTTCCGGGCGGGCGACAAGCCAGGAGAGGACGGCGGCGTGCACATCGACGTCCGGGAGCTGTGGCTCGTCCGACGGCCCGTCTTCCGGACGCTGGTGCGTAAGGCCGTCCAGAGCGCTCAGCGTCTCGGCGAGCGAACCGTCGTAGCCCATGCCGACCGCGGGAGTGGGGGCCGGCGCAGCACCGGGAAATCCTAGATCTTGCGGCGCGACCCTCCGTCGTAACTTGGCGCTCAGCGCCTCGGCGACGAACACGGCTGTCTGCCGCTGGATACCGCTCCCGTCCAGCCATCGCTGAACGGCCACGTGCGTCGTACCGAGATGTTCGCCGTGCCGCTGCGCGACCTCACGGACCCGTTTGGCCAGTCCCTTGTTCGAGGCTCCGGCCTCCGCCATGACTGCGGCCAACTTGCGGTTCGGTTCTTTGCTCACGTTCTGAGCACACCCCCCGGGCGTCACGTCAAGTGTTCATCGTGTCACACCAGATGCGGCCAAGGGGGTTCATCGCGAACCCCCTTGAGCGATACCGCGAACCCCTCGTGTGCACGTGAACCCCCTTATGAACACTGCCTCTTGGCCAAAGACGGTCGTTGACTGTCGAGACAGGACCCCGGCGGTGCGTGACGGCACCCCGAGGCATGGCCAACCTGATGGAAGCAGGTCGACATGCGGAACCATATCGGCAGGTTTTTCGAGTTGCTGCTGAAAGTCCTACTGCCCGCTCCGGGGCACCACCGCGCGGTGAGGACGCGCCCAGTGGTGGGCTGCGTCGACACGCCGACGATCAGTTTCAGCGTGCCACGGGTCCTTGACCCGTACCTCTGGGACCCGATCCGCGCTGAGGACGTTCAGCTCGTCCGCCCCTACCTCGTTGCCCACGAGCAGCCGACACAGCGCCGAGCCGAGTCTGACCGCTACGCCAGTTCACTGTGCGACTCGCCGTGGATGGCGGTGACATTGTGAGCGCCAACCCGCGTCTTCTCCCCTGGCCCGGTCCGGCCGGACAGCGCTCATACCTGTCGACCGACGACGGCAACAGCCCGCTCTCACAGCTAGCCGACGAAATGGAAGAGGTCCAGCTCCAGATGGGCGCCGAACTGCTCGACCACGCGGCGAAGATGCTCGAAGACCAGAAGGCCAACGCCGTGGAACTCCGATTCCTGAGTGCTCGGTTGTGCGAGGCACTTCGGGACGCGCTGAGGGTGGCTGAGAGCAGAGGCGAACGGCTGCCCGAACCCGATGACGAGGAGGCCGAGCAGGGCAAGCCGTCGACAGGTGACAGCGGGACAAGCGGATGAGCCGGACCGCACGGGAGACACCGGGATGGGAGATCGCACCGGTAGCGAGTAAGTCCGTGAACCGGGAGCCAGACGGGCAGATGGCGCTGACGCTCCAGATCACCCGCCATGGAGACCTGGTTGCAACCGCTCCGCTGCGGCTGACCGTAGCTGACGCGGAGCGGGTCCATGCTGCGCTCTGCCATGCGCTCGACCAAGAGCCCGTGCCCCACAATGCGCCGGAGTGCCGCAAGTCGATCCAGTACCCGGCGGCCGACAACGCTTCTGACCCCTGCCGGCTTGCGACCGGCCAGAGGCGCCACGCGCAACAACCGCAGACATGACGCCGGACCACCCCTCAAACCCTGGCAGGGGCGGGGTGGTCCGGCAGGGAATCGCTCCCAAACGATCACTTCCGTTCTGCATATCACCGAGCGACGAGTTCCGATCTTCCTGACGGTCCGAAAAGTGCTCCTACCTGGGCTACGATTCACCTCCAAGGGAGAGCGGGTGTGTCCCACACTTAAGGGGGCCCGGGGGCCGGTGAGTACCATCACCTTGAAGCGAGAGTTGAACGTTGCCAAGCGTCTCCTTCTGCGTTCGCAGGCAGCATCCGAAATACCCGACATAATCTCCCATGCAGATTTGCATCATCAGTGGTCTGCGATCAGGGATGCAATTGACAAAGAGGTGCAAGGCGGGAATTGCGGTCCGCTAAACACGGAGATACTTGAGTACCCTAAAGGGGCAATCGACGTTAGGCCTCTCAGTAGGTTTTCCGTTCGGGACCATCTTGTTTACGACGCTCTCGTATTTCGCCTCGCCTCAGCGATCGACTCCAACATTTCTAGAAATGTATACAGCTATCGCTGGGACTCCAAGGCAAGCCAGATAGGATTCCCTATCAGCGCATGGCTGCGCATGCGCATGCGTTCGATCAGGCTAGTCAACCGCGATGCAGGCCTTCGAATCGCTGCCACAGACGTGTCTTCTTTTTACGAGCACGTCGATATAGCCACTCTCGCAGATGACTTGTACGCCGTCACGCCTGACGTCTGGACACTGGAGAGGCTCGGCAGGTTTTTGATGAACTTCCAGGACATCAATCACGCCTGGGGTTTGCCGCAAGGATCCGACGCTTCTGGGGTTCTAGCCAATTTATACCTAGCTCCAGTCGATGAATATCTCAGGAAGAGTAACCTCGAATTCGTCCGCTATTCGGATGACATGATGATCTTCCACTCCGATTGGAACACCCTCAGGGATGCCCTTGCAGGAATCAACCGAATATTGCGATCACGGCGACTTTCATCCTCTGGAAGCAAAACTCGAATATGGGAACCGAAGCAGGCGAGGGATTTTCTCGACGACACATACAAGACGGCTCTCGCGTATAACATTAACATTTCGGCCCCAGGGTCCAGAGAAGACTTGCGACGCTACTTCAGAGAAATTGTCGACCAGGAACCTTTGGATATGCGTGATCTGAAATTCGCACTCAATAGATTCCGGCAAATTCGGGACGACTATGCAGTTCAATGGTGTCTCGAAAACCTCAGATTCGTCGCAAACCTCGCCCGCGAGATCTTCAACTACTTCGAGTCCCTCTATCGCGGGCATCAAAACATTGCGAAGCACCTCTGCGCATTCATGGAGCAGGGGGAAAGTCGAAGCTACCCCTACCTTGAACAGCGAATACTACGCTATTTCATTAAGACCGGAACCCGCGACGAGGTGATGTTGGAGCGCGCTTGGGGTATCCTTCAAGACCGAAATAGAGTGAGATTCCCAAGGGAATTCGCGGCGCGCTATATCGGAAATCACGCAAGCCTTTCAGAATCGCAGCTACTGCTGCATCGGTTCGAGGAGGAGCCCGAAAGCGACATGCGGCGCGCCCTTCTCGTGGCCCTCTATGACGCAGACTACTGCTCTCCGAGACTACTCAGAAAGGTGCAGGGCGCATTCCCTGACCTGAACTGGATCTGCGCGTACCTTCTCGACTCGCCTCAGCTCCCTCTTACCGGAAAGGCCGTTTCATGGCTCTGAGCGAAGAAGAGACAGCTCCTTACAGCAAAGAACTGGAGCGACTTCAGGGTAATTCTCTGTACAGCGCACAGGCTTACTTTGAGGCGGCCAAATTCTCTGAGGCAGTGGGCCGTTTGTTCGTTTTCCTGCCGGCTCTCGTATCAGCAGTCGCAGGAACAGTCATTGCGACTGGTGGCAGTAAAGCTTGGGGGGTGGCTTCTGCGGTGTCAGGCGCAGTAGCGGCAACAGCCTCATACTTGGGATCCGAGCGAAAGGGCGCCTCTTACAAGAATTCAGCGCGCCGATATACCGGCCTTCGCCATCGACTCACATTCGAGTCAAGCATTCTAGGGAGCATGGACTCGATCGCGGAGGTGGAACAAGTAACTAGGTCATTGGCAGCGGAATATCAGGAAATTGTGGGCGCAGATGATCCAGTTCCCAATTTTCTTTACGAGAAAGCTCGTAAGCGAATTAACGAAAGTATCGTCTGACGCGGTACTGCCGTCGGTCACAGCGAGGTCGGCGGAGCGGCTTTGGGCTGGAGCTGCTTTGGGGCGAGTGATCATGGCCCCGTAAGCTTCCGGCGCGTCGGGCAGTCTGTGGACCTGCCCGGTAAAGCACGACGTTGCGGCCATGATCTTCAAGGCTCGCCCCACAGTGGCTGCCTATACGCCTCCTGAACCCGCTGGGTCACCCTCGCGATGTTCGCCCACGCCTTCCTGGCCGTCGGCCGCGCCGACGGACACGCCCGTAACCCCACCCCGGACGCGCTGGTTCCGCTGTCCTGCAACGAGATCCAGCGCCTGTTCATCACGCTCGTCGTCCAGCCGCTGCACGACACCGCCCACCGACTCGGCTGGTCCGACCGGCGCCGCCGCCATTAGCAGCGATCACACACCAGCCATTACCAGAGACAAGCCGCATCCCAGACATGAAGATCACGATCTACAGCTGGAGTACCAAGAAGTCATCTCACTTGGTTGGCTCGGTAGGCTAAGGGCCGTGGTGGGGATCGTGGAGCGGCTGGTGCCGGATCAGCCCTGGGCCCTCTGGTGAAAGGCCTACCGCCGATCCACTCCCGCCACGGACGTCGACGACGCAAGCCGGCCAAACTCCACGCCGTCCAACGCTACGACTTACTCCCACCTGCGGCGATGGCTACGCGAGCGCGGCATCACCCACCGTATCGCCCCGAAGGGGATCGAGACTTCCCAGCGATCGGGCCGCCGCCGCCGCTGGACCATCGAACGCACCATGGCCTGACTCGCCAACTGCCGAAGCCTCCACCGACGCTACGAACGCCAGGCAGCGAACGTCCTCCCCTTCACGAGCATCGCCTGCACCTTGGTCTGCTACCGCAGGCTCGCCAAACGAGATGACTTCTGAGGACCGTCACGGCAAAACGCACCCCACCCCGCACTCACTCGAACGGCCGTACGCCCCCGTGGCCCCCGTCCGCCATCCGCCGGTCCGGTCGCCGGCCGCCGCGGCGGGCCGGGAGGCCGTCCTGGCGCCGGGAGGGCGCCGCGGCTCCGTCCGGGGGTCTCCCGGCCCGGACGGCCCGCTCGCCCCGTGACGGCCCGTCCCGCCGACCGCGGCGCGAAAGCGCCCTTGAGCGCATCGCCCGCAGCGGATTAGGTGGAGGGCGGCAATCCTGCCGCCACCCCACCAGGGAGAGGGATTCCATGCCCGTACGGCCTGCGGAAACAGAAGCGGAGCTGGAAGCTCACCTGCGCGGAATATGCTTCAAGACGGGGCCTCCGCGCCGTATCGGCGTCGAGATCGAATGGCTGGTCCACGACGCGCGCAACCCCCGACGTCCCCTCGAACCCGACCGGCTGCACAGCGCGGCGACGACGCTGCGCGCCCTTCCCCTCAGCTCCCTGCTGACCTTCGAGCCCGGCGGCCAGCTGGAGCTCAGCTCACTCCCCGCCCGCACCCTCACCGAGTGCATCGAGGCGGTCACCGCCGATCTCGCGCTGGTCCGCCCCGCCATGCTGGCCATGGGCCTGGGCATGGCCGGCCACGGTCACAACCCGTGGCACCTCCCGCAGCGGGTGCTGACCGAACCGCGCTACAACGCCATGGAGGCGTACTTCGACCGCTGGGGCTCCGCCGGCCGGTCCATGATGTGCGCCACCGCCTCCGTGCAGGTGTGTGTGGACGCCGGCTACGAGGAGCCGGGGCCGCTCGGGCACGGCCGGCGCTGGCTGCTGGCGCACCTGCTGGGCGCGGTGCTGGCCGCGGCCTTCGCCAATTCGCCCACCAGCGAGGGCTGCCCCACCGGCTACCGCACCACCCGCCAGGTCGTCTGGTCGCAGCTCGACCCGGGCCGTACGCTCGCCCCGCCGCAGGGGCCCGATCCGCGCACCGCCTGGGTGGCGTATGTCCTGGACGCCCCGGTGATGTGCATCCGCGCCGAGGACGGGCCCTGGCACGCGCCGGAAGGGCTCACCTTCCGCCAGTGGATCCGTACCGGCGTGCCCAGAGCGCCCACCCGGGAGGATCTGGAGTACCACCTCACCACCCTCTTCCCGCCGGTACGGCCGCGCGGCCATCTGGAACTGCGGATGATCGACGCACAGTCGGGCGACGCCGGGTGGGTCGTGCCGCTGGCCGTCACGGCCGCGCTGTTCGACGACCCGGAGGCCGCGGAGCGGGCGTACCGCGTCGTCAAGCCCCTTGCGGAGACGGCGGGCTCCCGGCCGGCCCCGCGCAATCCGCTGTGGCGGCGCGCCGCCCGCGCGGCGCTGACCGACCCGGAACTGCACACGGCGGCGGTGGCCTGCTTCGCCGCCGCGCAGGAGGCCCTGCCCCGGCTCGGCGCCTCCCCCGAAGTGCTCGCCGCGGTCGCGGAGTTCACCGAGCGGTATGTGGCCCGCGGCCGCTGCCCCGCGGACGATCATCTCGACGCCCTGTACGCCGCGGAGGGCGATCTCATCGTTGGGAAGGACAGCCAGTGACCCCCGATCCCGAGCTCCTGCGTGAGCGCGCGGCCTCGGCGCTGCTCGCCGCCCGTGACCGCACCCGCCTGTTGACCACCTGTGTCGAGGAGCCCGACCTCATCGCGCAGCACTCCCCCCTGATGTCCCCGCTGGTGTGGGACCTGGCCCACATAGGCAACCAGGAGGAGCAGTGGCTGCTGCGCACCGTGGGCGGCCGGGACGCGCTGCGCCCGGACATCGACTCCGTCTACGACGCCTTCGAACACCCCCGTGCCCGGCGCCCCTCGCTTCCGCTGCTCGCGCCCGACGAGGCGCACGGCTATGTCGCCGAGGTCCGTGGCCGGGTGCTGGACATCCTGGAGCGCACCGAGCTGCACGGCGGTCCGCTGCTCGACTCCGGCTTCGCCTTCGGCATGATCGCCCAGCATGAGCAGCAGCACGACGAGACCATGCTCATCACCCACCAGCTCCGTGCGGGGCCCGCTGTGCTCACCGAGGCGGAGCCGTTGGTGGTCTCCGGCGCTGAGATCCTGCCCGCGGAAGTCCTGGTGCCCGGCGGGCCGTTCTCCATGGGCACCTCCACCGAGCCCTGGGCGCTGGACAACGAGCGGCCCGCACACCACCGGCTGGTGCCCTCCTTCCTGATCGACACCACCCCCGTCTGCAACGGCGCCTACCAGCGGTTCATCGAGGCCGGCGGCTACGAGGACCCGCGCTGGTGGGCCCCGGAGGGCTGGGCCCAGGTGCAGGAGCACGCGCTGCGGGCACCGCTGTTCTGGAAGCGCGACGGGGGCCAGTGGCTGCGCCGGAGGTTCGGGGTGACCGAACCGGTGCCGCCGGACGAGCCCGTGCTCCATGTGAGCTGGTACGAGGCGGACGCCTACGCCCGCTGGGCGGGGCGGCGGCTGCCGTCCGAGGCCGAGTGGGAGAAGGCCGCCCGGCACGATCCGGTGACCGGGCGGGCCAGGCGCTACCCCTGGGGCGACGAGGAACCCACACCGGCGCATGCCAACCTCGGCCAGCGGCATCTGCGGCCCGCACCGATCGGCAGCTACCCGGACGGACAGTCCCCGCTGGGCGTACGGCAGCTGATCGGCGATGTGTGGGAGTGGACGGCGAGCGACTTCCTGCCGTATCCGGGCTTCGCCGCCTTCCCCTACCGGGAGTACTCGGAGGTGTTCTTCGGCGACGAGTACAAGGTGCTGCGCGGCGGCTCGTTCGCCGTCGACCCGGTCGCCTGCCGGGGCACCTTCCGCAACTGGGACCTGCCGATCCGCCGGCAGATCTTCTCCGGGTTCCGCACCGCCCGGGACGCCGACCCGGCGGCGGACGCATGACGGCCGCGGCTGAGCCGACCCGGGAGGCCGGTGCCTGATGTGCCGTCACCTTGCTTATCTGGGGCCCGAAATCCCCCTCGGACAGGTGGTCCTGGCCCCGCCGCACAGCCTGTACCGGCAGTCGTGGGAACCGCGCCGGCAGCGGTACGGGACGGTCAACGCCGACGGGTTCGGCGTCGGCTGGTACGCGCCGGGCGATCCGGTGCCCGCCCGTTACCGGCGGGCCGGGCCGATCTGGGGCGACGATCTGCTGCCCGACCTGGGGCGGGTGGTGCGCTCCGGCGCGCTGCTTGCCGCGGTGCGCGATGCCACCGTGGCCGGTGCGGACGCCGAGGCCGCGGCCGCGCCGTACGCCGAGGGGCGCTATCTGTTCAGCCACAACGGCGCGGTGTCCGGCTGGCCGGACTCGCTCGCCCCGCTGGCGGCCGAGCTGCCGCCGGGAGAGCTGCTGCGGCTGCCGGCCCGCTGCGACGCGGCGTTCCTGTGGGCGATGGTCCGCCACCGGCTGGCGCGCGGCGACGAGCTCGGCGAGGCGCTGGCGGGCACGGTGGCGGCGGTCGCCGCGGCCGCACCCGCCTCCCGGCTCAATCTGCTGCTGACCGACGGCACCGCCATCGCCGCCACCACCTGGGGCGACACGCTGTGCCACCTGGCCGTTCCCCAGGGCGGCACGGTGGTCGCCTCCGAACCGTACGACGATTCCCCCCACTGGACCGAGGTCCCGGACCGCACCCTGCTGCGCGCCACCGGAACCGACGTCCACCTCACCCCGCTCAAGGAGCCCGCCACGTGAGCCCGCTCAGCATCACCCGCACCCTCCCTGCCGACGCCACCGCGGCCGCACTGCGCGCCGACGTCACCCAGGGCCTGTCCCGTACCCCCAAACAGCTGCCGCCCAAGTGGTTCTACGACGCCCGCGGGAGCGAGCTGTTCGAGGACATCACCAAGCTGCCCGACTACTACCCGACCCGCGCCGAGCGGGAGATCCTGCTCACCCGTGCCGACCACATCGCCGCGGCCACCCGAGCCCGCACCCTGATCGAGCTGGGGTCGGGCTCCTCCGACAAGACCCGCCATCTCCTGGGCGCGCTGACCGAACTGCACTCCTATGTGCCCATCGACGTCAGCGAATCCGCGCTGGCCGTGGCGGGTGAGACGCTGCTCGCCGAGCATCCCGGCCTCAGCGTGCACGCGCTGGTCGCCGACTTCCAGCAGGGCATCGAACTCCCCGGCACCCCCGGCCCGCGGCTGCTCGCCTTCCTCGGCGGCACCATCGGCAATCTGCTCCCCGAGGAGCGCGCCGCGTTCCTGCACTCCGTGCACACCATGCTCTCCCCGGGCGATGCGCTGCTGCTCGGCACCGACCTGGTCAAGGACGAGGCCACGCTCGTGGCCGCTTACGACGACCCGCAGGGAGTGACGGCCGCGTTCAACAAGAACGTCCTGGAGGTCATCAACCGCGAACTGGGCGGCGACTTCGACCCGGCGGACTTCGACCATGTCGCCCTGTGGAATGCCGAGCGCGAGTGGATCGAGATGCGCCTGCGGGCCCGCAAGGACCTGACCGTCAAGATCCCCGGAGTGGATCTGGCGGTGAGCTTCACCGCGGGCGAGGACCTGCGGACCGAGGTCTCGGCCAAGTTCCGCCAGGACGGCGTGCGGGCCGAACTCGCTGCGGCCGGACTGGAGTTGAGCAGCTGGTGGACGGACAGCACGGACCGCTTCGCGCTGTCGCTGTCCTTCCGCGTCTGATTTCCGCCCCTTCCCGGCCGGCGTGCCCCTCGGGCCCGCCGGCCGGGTGCCGCTCGTACGCTCCCTGTGGTTCGATGCCCCGATCGCCGGTGCGCGCCGGGGCTGCCGCCGCGCACCCACCACGCAGACTCGACGGGCAGGGGAAGCGGCATGGGGCTGGGACTGGATCGACGGGGATTCCTGCGGGGCGCGGCCGGGCTGTCGGCCGCCGGGGTGCTGGCGGGTGTCGGCAGCGGGCGGTACACGGCGGAGGCGGCCCAGCGCCGGGCGCCCCGGCTGTCCGCGCAGGACTGGATGTCGGCGCTCGGCGACGCCACCCCCGTCCAGCGGCTCACCCTCCCCGGCACCCATGACTCGGGCGCCCGGGTGGGCGGCCCCTGGGTCGCCTGCCAGAACACCCCCGTCGACGCCCAGCTGAGCAGCGGCATCCGCTTCCTGGACGTCCGCTGCCGGGCCATCGACAACGTCTTCGCCATCCATCACGGCGCCTTCTACCAGGAGTTGATGTTCGGTGATGTGCTCAACGCCTGCCGGGCGTTCCTGCGGGCACATCCCTCCGAGACGGTGCTGATGCGGGTCAAGCAGGAGTACTCGGAGGTCAGCGCCGAGGAGTTCCGCCGGATCTTCGGCATCTACCTGGACGACAAGGGCTACCGGTCGCTGTTCCGGCTGGACGCCGGACTGCCGACGCTGGGCCAGGCCCGCGGTCGGGTCGTGCTGCTGGCGGACTCCGACGGTCTGGGCGGCGTCCGTTACGGCGATCCGCAGCTGTTCGACATCCAGGACGACTACATGGCGGAGCCGTTCGGGAAGTACCCGAAGATCGAGGCTCAGTTCCGCAAGGCCGTCACCCAGCCCGGCAAGCTCTTCGTCAACTACGTCAGCACCGCCGCGCTGCTTCCGCCCCGCTCCACCGCGGACCGGCTCAACCCGCAGGTCAAGCGGCTGCTGGCGGGCCCGGAAGGGAGCGGCTGGACGGGCCTGGGGATCGTCCCGATGGACTTCCCGAACGAGACCGGTCTGGCCGAGACGCTGATCCGGCACCAGCTCGCGGGGCAGGGGGTGCGACTCGCGGCGTGAGCGGGAGCCGCGGGGCGCACGGCGGTCCGGCACGCGCCCGTCCGCCAGGCGCCCGTCTGCCACGCGCCCGTCCGGCACGCCGCGGAGGGCCGGGGCCGGCACCCGCGGTTCACCCGACCGGCCCAGCGGACCGCGTCCCGGCGGCGCAGCCGTCCCGCTCGCCGCGGCCTGACTGCCGGGCGCCTCGTGCGGCGGGTGTGCCGGGGTTTCCGGTGCGGCTCTTTGTTCGTGATCTTCGTTGCCTGAGCGGAATGTTGCGCCAAGTGACCGAACCGCGGCACGCATCCTTGCATCAGACTGGGTGAAATGTCTGGTTCCGGTGTCACCCCAGCATCCGACGGGGTAATGCCGGCTGATGCGGCGAGGCGGCGGCTGGTGGAGACGAGCGCACGCGGGACCGAGCCGGCGAACCACGCCGGCGGGGCGGACCGGAACGCCGGGGCACCGGCGGCCGAGGACTGCCTCGGTCCCGGCGGCCCGGCCTGCACGGGCCGCGGCCGGCCCGGCGTTCCGCTGCGGGCGACCCTGGCGCTCGGGGTGCTGACGGTGGTCGTGGGCAGCACCGCGCTGGCCCTGGGGCCCCCGTCCCGCGATCCGTTCCTCGCCGCCGGGGACACCGCCACCGGCTCCTATCTCGCGACCCGGGCCGACGGCGAGCAAGCCGCCGCCGCGGTGCTCGCCGGCCCCTACGAGGAGCGGCCGGGGCCGCCGGTGACGGCACGGTACGGCGGTGGGACGGCGGCCCCCCTGACGCGGGTCCCGCTGACGGCGTCCCGGCCCCTGCGGGCGGCCCCGACGGCGCCCGCACCGGCGATCGGTGCGCTCTTCTCCCCCGGCGACGACGGCACCCCGGTCCACCACTGCACGGCCAGCGTGGTGCACGCCCCCGGCGGTGACCTCATCGTCACCGCGGCGCACTGTGTGCACGACGACGGCTTCCGCACCCGGCTGGTGTTCGCGCCCGGCCTGCACGACGGGATCGCGCCGTACGGCCTGTGGGTTCCCACCCGGCTCCAGGTCGATCCGCGCTGGATCAGCGACCGGGACCCCGACCACGATGTGGCGTTCCTGCGGGTGCGCCGGGCGGGGCGGCCCGGCGGCCGGATCGAGGACGTCACCGGCGCCGAACGGATCCGGTTCGGCGCACCGGCCGGACACCCGGCGCAGCTGACCGGTTACCCCGAGGACCAGGACACCCCGGTCAGCTGCCGGCACACGGCGGACGCCCAGGGCCCCGCCCAACTCCGGTTCGTCTGCCCGGGTTTCCCGAACGGGACGAGCGGCGGGCCGATGCTCACCGACCTCGACCCGGCCACCGGCACCGGGTCGCTGATCGGCGTGATAGGCGGTCTCCACGAGGGCGGCGACGACCTCGTCTCGTACAGCAGCCGGTTCGGCGCGGATGTGGCCGCGCTCTACCGGCGGGCGACCACGGAGCCGGACCCGCGGGCCGCCCAGCCCGGCACCCGGGCCGCCGCGTTCGGCGTCATGCCCCGCGCGGCACCACGGTCTTGAGGACGGACGGCAGCGGGTACCAGTCGGCGGTGGCGAAGCTGGCGTGTGCCGCGGCGAGTTGCCGGACCCGGGCCAGTGCCTGCGCCTCGGTCGGGTGGGTGCCGTCGATGACCGGCGGCACATTGTGGGCGTCGGTCATGATGAGCAGGTAGTTGCGGGTGTCGTACCACGAGGTGTCGATACTGCCGTTCAGATACGTCGCGGCGTCGCCGTCGAAGACCACGAACCAGGGACGCAGCGACGGGTCGGTGTAGCGCTCGCGGGGGTCGCCGGGAGCGGCCCCGTGCACCGCGGGGAACGCCGTCGACTGCGCCAGCTTCCCTTGCGCCGCAAGGCTCTTGAGGTGCCCCGCGTACTCGACATCGGTCCACAGCTTGTCGAACGGGTTCTTCTCCTCGACCGTGCCGGGTATCAGCTCGAACAGGAACTTGCCCGCCAGGTCGGCCCGGGACGGCCAGCCGCCGGCCCGCACCGCCTCATCGGCGGTGGCGTGCCGGCCGGTGAGGTCACCGGGGCCGTAGACCGCGTCGCCCAGCTTCTGCCTCACCAGTGCGTCGAACTCGGCGGGGCCGCGACCGCCCTTGGCGTTGAAGCCGTCCTTCATCTCGACCTTGAGCAGGATCGGGCGGTGGCCGGGGTGGGCGTCGTGCCAGGCCTTCATATCGGCCAGACAGCCGGCGAAGTCCTGGTCGCGGTGCTTGGTGCGCAACTCCGAGGCGCTCGCGGCGCCTTCGCAGTTGCTGTTGTTCCCGAGCGGGTTGCTGTGCGAGACACGCCAGGACCTGCCCAGCCCGTTGGACCAGAGGTCGAGTTCGAGCAGTGCGGCGCCGGAGTCCAGGGCGTCCGCGAAGTAGTGGTACTTCTCCTTGTCATAAGCGTTGTGGACACCCACGGACGTGCTGGTGCCGTATGTCGTGGCGGCCGGCTCGGCGCCCGCGGGGCCGCTCACCGCGATCATCGCCGCCGCCGCGGCAGCGACCGTCCCCACACACCGCTTTCCGTTCATGTGCCCCGCTTTCCTCCAGGTCTTCGGCCGCCGGCTCTGTTCCCGGACGCCCCTTCGGCCGGTGCCTCCCCCGGCCGACCGGGGAGCAGCGTACGGGAGTTCGGCAGATGAGGGACCATAAGGGCCGCGACAGACAAGGAAACAGCAGATGACAGGAACCGCCGTGGAGGGCGCATGACCGACAGACACCCCACCGAACTCGCACCACGTACCGGAGTTTCCCGAGTTGCCGGAGTTACCGGAGTGCCGCTCGCCGCGGCCGTCCTCACCGGAACCGTCGCGCTCTACATCTCACTCGTCGCCTTCGGCAACATCACCGACTTCGGCACCAACCGGGACTTCGTCCGCCATGTGCTGGCCATGGACACCACGTTCAAGGACCCGGACCTGATGTGGCGGGCCGTCAGCTCGCAGGTGCTGCAGGACGCCGCGTACGTGGCGATCATCGCCTGGGAGACGGTGACCGCCGTGGTGCTGCTCGCGGCCACCGCGCTGTGGGTCGTCGGCGCCCGGCGCGGCAGCATCGCCCGTGCCCGGCGGCTGAGCACGGCCGGGCTTTTGATGATGGTGCTGCTGTTCGGGGTGGGCTTCCTCGCGATAGGCGGCGAGTGGTTCTCGATGTGGCAGTCCAAGCAGTGGAACGGGCTGGAGGCCGCGACCCGTAACCTCACGGTCGCCGGGATCGCGCTGGTGGTGGTCCATCTGCCGGGTGCGGCCGGGAAACAGGCAAGCGGGGAGTAGCGGGCACCCGGCCCACCACTCCCCGCCACACCCTCTCACCCCGTCTCTGCCGGCGGACCCGATCACCCGGCCCGCCGGCAGAGGGGCACCGGGCCTCAGCCGGCCGCGTACACGTCCTCGATGTAGCGGCCGGAGGCGGTCAGTTCGCGCAGCCAGGCCTCGGACTCCTGGGGCGAGGCGCCGGTGCTCGCGCCGTGCAGTTCGCGGAAGGCGGCCCGTACCCCGGGGGCCATCCGGCTGCCGTCCCCGCAGACGTACACCCGCGCACCGGCCTGCAGCAGCTCCCACACCTCGGCACCCTCGGCGGCGATCCGGTGCTGGACGAAGCGGTGACCGTTCTCGGGGCGTTCGCTGAAGACGGGGCGCATCGAGATGACACCGGCGGCCTCGGCGGCGGCGAACTCCGCGGCGTGCAAGAAGTCCGCCGCCGGGTCGTCGCAGCCGAAGTAGAGCCGGGCGGGCGAGCGCCGGCCCGCGGCGAGGCGGTCGGCGACGGCACCGCGGAACGGCGCGAGACCGGTACCCGCCGCGATGAGGATGACGGGGGTGTCCTCGTCCGCGTCGAGGCGGAAGGCCTCACGGCAGGGCTGGACGCGGGCCAGGACGGTGTCACCGGGCCGCAGGGAGTGCAGATGGGTCGAGCCGGTGCCGCCGGGCAGCAGCGAGACCATCAGATCGGCGTGCCGGGGGTCGGTGGCGGGTGAGGACGACAGGGAGTAGTGCCGGATGCGCAGGGCCGGCAGCAGCTCCAGGAGCGTCGGCCAGGGCAGCGCGCCGCGCAGCGCCGGGTGGGCCTCGATCAGGTCGATCAGGGTGCGCGGATCGTCCTCGGCGACGTTCTCCAGGGCCTGGCGCTCGGGCGGGCAGGGGTTGAGCGCGGCGAGTACGGCAACCTGCTCCGGGGTGGGCCGCATGCCCAGCTCAAGGTGATGGGTCAGCAGTTCACGCACCGTCAGGGGCCGGTCGACGGGCAGCGTGTCGCGGCTCGGACGGCGCCCTGAGTGCAGCGCGAGGACGGTGTCCGGGTCCACGCCGAGCGCCCGGGCGGCCCGCTCGACGGCGGCCGGAGCGTTGGCCGGCAGCACGGCGAGGTGGTCGGCGGTGCGGTAGCCGACACCGTCCGGCAGGGCGATGCGCAGGAAGCGCTTGGGCCGCGGCCAGCCCTCGGCGGTGAGGTCGTGGGCCTCGGTGACGGTCATGGGGACGAGGCCGTGACGGGCGGCGAGCGCGTCCAGCGGACCGCCGGTGATCTCGGTGACGGTGTAGCCGGTGTCCTCGGCGTCCGGTGCGCTCGCGCCGATGCTCGCCGGGTCGCCGTAGCGCGTCAGCAATCGGGTGCGCAGCGCGGCGGTGAACTCCTTGACGGTGCCGCCCAGGTCGCCGGAGGCGTCGGCCTCGGCCCGCGGCAGCAGCCGGTCCCCGCCGAGTGCGTCGAGCCGGTCGTCGATGAGGGTCGGTATGTGCTGGTAGGTGGCGGCCCAGTTGCGGTCGCCGACGCCGAGGACGGCGAACGGGAGGCCGGTGGCGGCGCCGTCCTGCGCGGTGTTCAGCCAGCTCACGAAGGCGGCGGCGTCGTCGGTGGGCCGGCCGTTGTAGGAGGCGGCGACGATGACGACGGGCCGGTCGGCGGACAGCGCACCGGCGTACGCGTCCAGCGGCGCCACATCGGCGGCGAAGCCGAGCCCGGTGGCCTCGTCGGCGAGCCGTTCGGCGAACTCCCGGCAGGTGCCGTAGTTGCTGCCGTGCAACAGCAGCAGGCCGGTGCCCTGCACGGCGCGGGTGGGCAGCCCGTCGTCGGTCGCGGGGGCGTCCGCGGCGCCGGCGCCGCCGCCGGGGAGCACGGCCAGCGCGGCGCGGACCGCGGCCCGGTCGGCGGGCGTACGGGCGGCCAGGGTGAGGGTGAACCCGTCGGGTTTGAGGGTCAGCGTCTCCTTGATGCGCAGCCGGTAGTCGCCGTGGTCGATCAGGCGGTAGCGGTGGGCGAGGAGGGCGAGCAGCATGGTCGCCTCGTGGAGCGCGAACTGCCGCCCGATGCAGGCGCGTTCACCGGTCCCGAACGGCTTGTAGGCGTGCGGCGAGCGGGCCGCCTCGGCCTCCGGGCTGAAGCGGGACGGGTCGAACAGCTCGGGGTTGTCGCCCCAGGCGGGATCGCGGTGCAGCATCGGCGTCAGCACCGTGACCAGCTCCCCCGCCTGCACCGGGTAGCGGCCGCCGAGCAGGGTGTCCTCGCGCGCCTGCCGGGTGAAGGCGGCGGCGGTGGGCCACAGCCGCAGCGCCTCGTTGAGGACCTGGCGGGTGAACGGCAGCCGGCCGATGTCCTCGAACGAGGGGTCGGGGTCGCTCCGGTCGCCCCACAGCTCGTCGGCCTCGCGCTGGACCATGCGCAGCGCGAGCGGGTCCTTGAGCAGGTGATAGAGGGCGAAGGAGAGCGCGCCCGAGGTGGTCTCGTGGCCGGCGATCAGGAAGGTGATGACCTGGTTGCGGATGTTGGCAAGGTCGAGGGACGGCCCGCCGCCCTCCTGGCCCCCGGCGCCGAGCATCAGACCGAGCAGATCGTCGTCGCCGGTCTGTCCGCTCTCCGTCCTGGCCGCGATGACCTCGTCGACGACCGACGCGAGGTAGTCGGCGTCGGCCTGGAAGGCCGCGTCCGCCGCGGAGTGGTCCGCGTCGGGGTCGCGGGAGAACTTCGTCATGCTCCATTCGAGGCAGCGCACCATCGCCTCGACGAACGGGTGCGCGCACTCGCCGCGGGAGAACGACTCGAAGTCGAAGCCGAAACCGGCGAGCCCGATGGTGTCCAGCGTCATCCGGGTCATGTCCTCGGCGACCTGGACGGGCGTGCCGTCGGCCACCCGCCGGTCCCAGGAAGCCATCACCCGGCGGGCGACCTTGAGCATCGCCGGGTGGTAGGTGCGCATCGAGCCGAGCGCGAAGGCCGGCATCAGGACCTCGTGCGCCTTGGCCCAGTTCGGCTCGTCGTTGTAGGCGGTGAACAGACCGTCACCGGCGAACTCTCTGACGTTCTCCAGGACGACCGACACGCCCTTGGCGAAGCGGGACTCGTCGGCGACCTCGGTGACCAGGTCCAGCGAGGAGAGGAACAGCGTCTCGCGCTCGCCGAACTTGCGCTTGAAGACCGGGCCGTGGAGCCGGGCGAGGTCCATGGACTGCTGGATGGGCGTGTGGGTGAGCCCGGTCGCCGTGAGGTCGGCCACCGGAATGCCGTCATCGGCGGCACGTGCGTCGCTGTGGAGCGCGATGGTGTCGGTCATGTCTCCAAGCGTGCAGGCACCCAGGTGCAGGTCACGCCCGGACAACTGCATGATTGTGCAGTGGTTTTTCGGTGCTCGCTCTTGCGCACGGACCTGAGAAGGGGCAATGGACAACGGGACTGCCGACGGAACGCCGGGCGCGGACGCGGACGCAGCCGCGGTCGAAGAAGACAAGGCGCCCTGTGAGCGCGTCGACGTCGATCCGGCCGGGCCGTACGCGGGCGGCCCGTGGCGCAACTACTTCCTGATCCTGCTGGACCGCATCCCCACGCCGATCGCGGTGTGCCGGGCCCACGGCGAGGTGCTGATCGCCAATCCGGCGATGGCCGAGCAGTGGGGCACGGCCCCGGGCGCGCTGCGTGGCCGCAACCTGCTGGACCTGTTCCAGCCGCGCGCGATGGCCCAGGTCGACCGGCTCACCGAGGCCCTGCGCCTGGGACGCCGTTCCCGCTATCCGGTCGAGGTGCGCTGGCGCGCCGGGACGGACGGGGCCGAGCGGGAAGGGGAACTGACCATCGACCCGGTGGGTGACCCCTCGGTGAACCCGCCCGCCCTGCTGGCGCTGCTGCGGGTGCGGGAGAGCGCCCCGCAGCCGGCACCGCGCGGTGCGGCGAGCCCGGTGGAAGCCCGGATCCTGGCGCTGGCCGCGGGCGGCGCGACCACGGCGTCGATCGGTACGGCACTGGGGCTGACCGTCGACGGGGTGAACTACCACCTCACCCGGCTGGCCCGCCGCTGGCGGGTGCAGGGCCGTACCGCGCTGGTCGCCAGGGCGTATGTGCTGGGCGTGCTCTCCCCGGACAGCTGGCCGCCGGCGCCTGCCTGACCGGGCCGCAGCGTGCACGGGTCCGGCAGCGCGCGGCCGGCGGGCCCGTGCACGCTGCGGCCCGGCACCCCGTCGGCACACCTGTTCGGATAACCTCCCTGGTGTGGAGGAGAACGCACCCGCACCGTTCGAACGCGGAACGGACGGCCCGAAGGTCATCGTCGTCGGCATCGACGGCTCCGACTCGTCGTGGCGCGCCGCCTCGTACGCGGCGGGCCTGGCCAGGCGGCAGTCCTCGAAGCTGGTGCTGGTCTACGTCCAGCCGGTACTGCCGGCCGGGGCCGCGATGGGCGCCCCGGTCACGGATGCGACCGACCAGGTCGCCGAGGAGCTGATGGCCGAGATCCGCAAGGCGACCGAGCGGCTGGCGGGGATCTACAGCCTGCGCTGGGAGTTCCACACCCTGCGCGCCGACCCGTACAACGGCATGGTGCAGATGGCCGACGAGCTCAAGGCCGACGCCGTGGTGGTCGGCGCCTCGGAGCAGGCCGGGCACCGCATCATGGGCTCGGTCGCGGTGCGGCTGGTCAAGGCCGGGCGCTGGCCGGTCACCGTCGTCCCCTGAGCGGGGCACTCCAGGGGCCGCCCCGGTGCTCCGCTGGTGGGGCGCGCCGCCCTGAGGCACGGTGGACAGTGCACGGGCGGAGCGCCGCCCCGGCGAGGGAGACCACCGTGACCGACCGCACGTATCGCGTGACCGAGATCGTCGGTACGTCCCAGCAGAGCGTGGACGCCGCGATCGAGAATGGCATCAAGCGCGCCTCGCAGACCCTGCGCAACCTCGACTGGTTCGAGATCAGCCAGGTCCGCGGGCATATCGTCGACGGCGAAATCGACCATTACCAAGTCGGCCTGAAGGTCGGATTCCGGCTCGAGGACGCCGATTGACGCCCCTCCCGTGTATGTCTCCCGGCGAGTCCCGGCACTACTAGGGAGTCGCCTTCCCTCGTCGCCCCCAAGGGGCCATGATGATCCGCCGTCGGACCACGACGGAGCGTACGGAGGGATGACGTATGGGGCTGCGCGCGGGACAGGGCATTTTGCGCCGTAAACCGATCGAACACATTGAAGAGGCGGAAGGCACCGCGAGCGAACAGCTCACCCGGGCGCTCGGCCTGTGGCAGCTGACGGCCATCGGCGTCGGCGGCATCATCGGCGCGGGAATCTTCACGCTGGCCGGCACCGTCGCGAACGGGAAGGCGGGCCCCGCGGTCCTGATCTCCTTCCTCATCGCGGGCATCGCGAGTGCCGCGGCCGCGTTCTCCTACGCGGAATTCGCCGGGCTGATCCCGAAGGCGGGCTCGGCCTACACCTACGGTTACGCGGTCCTCGGCGAGGTGGCGGGCTGGTTCATCGGCTGGGACCTGCTGCTGGAGTACACCGCGATCGTGGCGGTGGTCGCGATCGGCATCTCCGGCTACTTCGGCTTCCTGCTCGGCGAAATGGGCCTGGACCTGCCCGCCTGGATGCTGGGCGCGCCGGGAACGGGGCCGGGACACCAGGTGGACCTCTTCGCCGCGGTGCTCTGCCTCCTGATCGCCTATCTGCTGACCCTGGGCATCAAGAACGCCGCGCGCTTCGAGACGATCGTGGTGGCCCTGAAGGTCCTGGTGGTCATCGTGGTGATCGCGGTCGGCTTCTTCCACATCAAGACCTCGAACTACACGCCGTTCTTCCCGTTCGGCGTGAGCGGTGCCTTCACCGGCGCGGCCACCGTCTTCTTCGCGGTCTTCGGCTATGACGCGATGAGCACCGCGGCCGAGGAGTCCAAGGACGCCCAGCGCCATATGCCCAAGGCGATCATGTATTCGCTGGCCATCTCGATGGTGCTGTACGTCCTGGCCTGCCTGGTCCTGACGGGGATGCAGAACTACAAGCACATCGACCCGGAGAGCGGCTTCTCCTCGGCGTTCAAGTCGGTGGGCCTGAGCGGTCTGGCGGATGTCATCGCGGTCGGCGCGATCATCGGCATTCTGACCGTCATGTTCACCTTCATGCTCGGCGTGACCCGGGTGTGGTTCTCGATGAGCCGGGACGGCCTGCTGCCGAAGTGGTTCGCCAAGACCAGCCCCAAGCACCATGTGCCGACCCGGGTGACCTGGATCGTCGGCCTCGCCTCCGCGGTCATCGCGGGCTTCCTCCCGATCGGCGAGGCCGCCGAGCTGACCAACATCGGCATCCTGCTGGCGTTCGTGGTGGTCTGCATCGCGGTGATCGTGCTCCGCTACAAGCGTCCCGAACTGCCACGGACCTTCCGTACGCCGGGGATGCCGGTGGTACCGGCCCTCGGGGTGTGCTTCTCGGTCTGGCTGATCACGTTCCTGGAATGGCAGACCTGGGTGCGGTTCGTGGTCTGGTTCCTGGTCGGCATGGTCATCTACTTCACCTACTCCTACCGCCGCTCGAACCTGGCACGGGCGGAGCGGGCGAGCGCCGGTGGCGGGAGCGTCGGTGGCGGGAGCGGCGGCAAGCGGCTGTGAGCCGCGGGGGCTGACCGTACGGCGGTGGGCGGGGACCGGCGGACGACGGCCCACCGGTCCCCGCCCACCTTCGGGATCAGAAGACGAACGGTCCCGGGGACTGCGGAGAAGTGGCGTTGCAGGTGGCCGTGACGCCGAAGACCACGACCTTCAGCGAGGTGGCCGCCAGTTTGTCGCCCGTGGCGACCGTACCGCTGAGCGGGCCGGTGGAGACCGGTTTGCCGGCCGGGATCGCCGGGTTGTGGTTGCCGGTGAACGTCGTCGTTCCGGAGCCGTTCTTGGTGAGGGTGAGCGTGGAGCTGACCGTGTTCGCGCCGACGGGTATCGGTGACGTGATCGCCGACGTGGAAAGACTGATGGTCGCCGCCGTGCCGTTCTGGGTCGCGGTGAGTGTCGCCATACCGGAGCCGAAAGCGCCGCAGTTGAACGAGACGGTGGCGGTGCCGGGGGTGACCGCGGCAGCAGCCGGTGCCATCGCCAGTGTGCCCGCGGCGGCGACGGCAACGCCGAGCGCCGTACCGAATCCGAGCGTGCCTGATCTGAGGTATCTCATGGGGGGTACCGCCTTCTTGAGGGGTACAGGCCCATGGCTCCGGCCGTCGGGGGGAATCACGCGGGAACGGCCGGCAGCCACGCAGGAGCCCGCGGTCGGACCCCCGTGCCGACCACCGTCCAGACCTGACGGGTGGTCAGCGACCTGAATCGCTGCCCATTGAGACATGCACCCCTGAAGAGAGCAAGGCAGCCCCCTCATGATTTTTGACGTGCCTACACCAAAACGAGCCATGGTCCGGAGCCGCTTCCCCGGCTGCTGCTGACAGTTGAGGGCCGCAGCCCCGAGCCGGGGTCGCGGCCCCCAGATCGGGCGCTTACGACAGCCGGCCGCCGTACGGCACGGTGATCAGTTCCATGGCATGGCCGGCCGGGTCCATGAAGTACACGCCACAGCCGCCGTCATGGTGGTTGATCTCGCCGGGATGCTGCCGTCGCGGGTCGGCGTAGTGCTCGATGCCGCGCCGCGTGATCCGCGCGTATGCCGCATCGAATTCCTCCTGGGAGACCAGGAAGGCGTAGTGCTGCGGCGTGATGCTTTCCGCGGGAATCGTGGCGAAGTCCAGTGTGACGCCGTTGCTCAGGCCGACGGCGATGAACGGGCCCCACTCCGCGGTGATCTCAAGGTCCAGCAGGTCCACGAAGAACTCGGCGGACTCCCGGTTGTTCCGGGCGTGGATGATCGTGTGGTTCAACTCGACTGACAAGGAATGCCTCCAGGGGCATCTCCCGGACACCTCCATGCCTCACCCAGCCGGTGACCGACACGCGATGTCGCTGCGCATCCTACGTCGAGTTCCGCACCGGCGTCCGCCCCCGCACGCAGGCGGATCAGACTCGGGTCACGACCCCTCGGGCGCGTCCGGAAGTGCGGCGAGTTCACCCAGCACCCGGGCCGCCGGCGCCGCGTCGATCAGCCACTTCAGATGACTGCTGTCGAGCGTGCGGACGTCGTACGGGTTGTGGGGCGTCAGCTCGTTGCCCTCGCGGATCAGCCGGTCCTGCAGCGCGGGCGGCAGACTCACATCACGGGCCAGGCGGACATAGGTTTTGGGTATCCGGCCCCAGGTCGCGGCCTGCGCCCGGTCGTCAGAGGTGCCGACGTCCAGGTTCTCGTCGGGCTGGAAGGTGTTCAGGAGGGTCAGGAACTCCTCGTCGGTGCCGTCGGCGAGGAAGGCCGCCTTGAGCGCAGCGAGGACGTCCCTGTCCGCTGTACGGAAGTTGGTGCGGAGCAGGCCGAGTTCGGCCGGATTCCCGACCATCGCCGGGGCCAGGGAAGCGACGTCGACCGTGGCCATCTCCGGCTCGGTGTAGTAGTCGCCGACGTCGAGCCGGACCGGGCACCAGGCCGAGACGTAGACGATGCGGTCGATCAGTTCCGGCCGGGCATTGGCCGCGGCCGTGGCCGTCATGCCGCCGCGACTGTGCGAGACCAGGATCACGGGGCCGTTCCGCTTGGCCCGTTCCAGAATCCCGATCAGGTACGCGGCGTTGTCGGCAAGCGTCACGCCCTTGATCGAGCCGGGCTCGGCGGCGAGCTCTTCGAGATCCTGCGGTGCCTGATAGGCAAGCGGGTAGGACGCCCCGAATCCGTGGCCGGGCAGGTCGACGGCGACCGAACGGTGCCCGAGGAGGCCGAGTTCGGCCTGGAGCGGCGCGAAGGAGAAGGAGTTCGCGAAAGCTCCGTGGACCAGCACGAACGTCGGTTGCATCTGTCTCTTCACTGCTACTGCTCACCTTCTTGCCTACGCGGCGTCCGGCAGCACCCGTGACGCCGGGCCCGCCCGGTGATCCACACTACCCAGCGGAAGATCATCCGCACTACCGGTACACGTTCTTCCGCTTGCGTACTCGGCCCTCCCGGTGGCGCTCCGGCGCCGGCCGCGCGACAAGGGCGTGTCCGCGGCCCGGTGCGGTCGTTGGCCACCGCGCCGGTGGTGGGCGGGTGTGGCATACATCAGGAGCGTGGAGCAGTGACCCGTTGGATCGTGAACAACCTCCCGTCCTGGTTGCTGCTGGCAGGGCTCGTCGTCGTGATCGCCGGCGGGACGGCAGCCTTCCAGGCGGTCGTCCGGCACCGTTTCCCTCGCCTCAAGCAGGGCGGGCACAACGAGGCCGCAACCTTCGTGTTCCCTGTTGTCGCCGTGGTCTACGGGTTCCTCATCGGCTTCATCGTCCTCGCCCTGTGGGGACAGGTGAACCTGGCAGACCAGACGACCCGGACCGAGGGCGCCGCGGCGGTGCACCTGGCCAGGGGTCGCAACGCGTTCGGCAAGACCGAGAGCGCACGGATCCGGCAGAACCTCATGGAGTACGGACGCGCGGCGACGGCCGAGTGGCCCCTCGCCTCCATCGGCCACGCCACACCCCGGGCCGAGAACGCGCTGAACCGCCTGCAGAGCACGTACGAGAACATCAAGCCCCGCAGCGACGCCCAACGATCCTTCCTCGCCAGCTCGCTCGCGTCCCTGCGGGAATTGAGTCTCGCACGGACGGAACGCCTGCTCGAGGCACGCTCCAACGTCGGCCCACCCCTGTCCTTGTGGATGGTGGTGTTCCTGACCAGTGGACTGGTCCTCGGGTTCTCCGTCATCTTCGACGCCGGGCAGGCCAGGATGCACTACGGGATGATCGCGGCGGTGAGTGTCCTCGTCGCCACCAACCTGTTCCTCGTCACAGAACTCTCCTACCCCTTCCTCGGCGAGTTCTCGACGTCACCGGAGCCCCTGCAGGAGCTGGTCGAGATCCTGTCGCCGCCTCGGTAGAGGTGACCGCGGCGAGTCGCCCGGTGGCCCGCTCACCGGCCTGGTCAACCCGTTCATCGGCAGCCGGAACGACTACCCCGCCGGGCACTTCACCGTCACCGCGCCCGGTACGTCCGCTGCCCGCCGCTATGCGCAGTCGGTGCGTCTGGACGGCGCCGGTCATGACCGGACGTACCTCACCCCCGATGAGCTGCGGTCGGGCCGTGAGCCGGCCTTCACCGTCGGCACGGAGCCGTCCGGCTGGGGCACCGGCGACCGCGCCGCGCCGCCGCCGGTGGGCAGCTCCTCAGCCACGCAGCAGCAGTCCGGTCGCCAGCGCTGAGATCACCACGGCGGAGAGCAGGGAGGTGACCATCCGCCCCCGGGGGCCGGTGAGCGCCCGGCCCAGTACGGTCCCGCCGGCGGCCAGGCACAGTTGCCAGCTCACGGAGGCCAGGGCCACCGCCGTCACGAAGGCGGCGGGACCGGCCACACCGGAGCCGGGCGTGCCCGCGCCGCCGGCGAGGACCAGCGCCGAGAAGTAGAGGATCGCCCAGGGGCTGACCAACGTCAGCCCCAGGAAGGCGAGATAGGCCCGGGCGGGGCGTTGCAGGAGGTTCCCTTGCGGGCCGTGGTGTGTGCGGCGGGTGCGCAGTACTTGGACGGCGGTCCGTAACGCCATGCCGAGCAGGAGGACGGCGGCGAGCACCCGCAGGGGGCCCGCGACGGGTGCGACGGCACGGGAGAGGGCGGCACCGCCGGCCACCGCGGCCAGCGCGTAGAGGCCGTCGGCGGTCGCCACCCCGAGCGCCGCCGAGGCGCCGACCCGGAAGGAGGTCCGGGCGGTCACGCTCACCAGCAGGACGGCCGGCGCACCGACGGGGACAGCCAGGGCGTAGCCCGCCCACAGTCCCGGCAGAAAGGCATCGGTCAGGATCTCGGTCATGCCGTCCAGCGTCGGGCGCGGCAACCGTACGGGTCCATCGGAAGTTTCCGCACGGAACCGTGTGGCGTCTCCGCATGATTCCTCTCCGCATGGTTGCCCCCTACGCTGCGCGCATGATCGATCCCCGGCTCCAGACCTTGCGCGTCCTGCACACCCACGGCACCGTCACCGCGACCGCCGCGGCGCTGCATCTGACACCGTCGACGGTCTCCCAGCAACTGCGTCAGCTCTCGGCCCGGCTCGGGCTGGAACTCCTGGAGCCGGCGGGCCGCAGGGTGCGCCTGACGCCGGCGGCGCTGGCGCTGGTCGAGCACGCCGATGCGCTGTTCCTGCGCTGGGAGGAGGCACGTGCGGATCTCGCGGGGTACGCGGACGGGGTGGCGGGGCGGCTGCGGATCACGGGGGTCGCGACGGCGATCACGGGGGTGATCGCACCGGCGGTGGCCCGGCTGCGCGCCGAGCTGCCGCGGCTGGCGGTGGAGATCGGGGAGGACCCGGACGTGAACCGGTTCGAACTACTGCTGGCCGGGCGGGCGGACATCGCCGTGGTGATCGTGGCGGAGGGCGCCCCGGCCCCTGACGATGCGCGCTTCGTCCAGCGGCCGGTCCTGGCGGAGCCGCAGGATCTGCTGGTGCCGGCCGGACACCGGTTCGCCGGGCGGGCGGCACGGGGCGTGGCGCTGGCCGAGGCGGGCGAGGAGAGCTGGATTCGCGCCGGCGATCCGGCCGATCAGCACCGGCTGCTGCTGACCGCCTGCGCCTCGGCGGGCTTCACCCCGCGGGTGCGCCACCACGCGGTCGACTGGTCCGCGGTCGCGGCGCTGGTCGCGCACGGCTTCGGGATCTGTCTGGTGCCGCGGCTGGCGCCGGTGCCGGAGCGGTACCCGGTCGTCAGGGTGCCGCTGTGCGGGGAGCCCCTTCCCGTACGGCGGTTCGTGGCTGCCGTACGTCGCGGGAGCGAGCGGCAGCCCCCGGTCGCCCGCGGGCTGGCGGCGCTGCGCGCGGCCGCGGGCGAACGGGAGGCGAAGGGGGTGTGAAAAGGCGGGTGCGGAGGTCAGTCCTGCAGGGCCTGCCAGAACTCGTCGAAGGACATCCGGCCGTCGCTGTCGGTGTCCTTGGCCCTGATGACCGCCTCGGCGACCGGGCCGGTGACGAACGGGTCGCCCATCTCGGCCATCGCGTGCTTGAACTCCTCCGGCGTGACCTGGCCGTCGCCGTCCGCGTCGAACCGGGCGAACGCCGCCCTGGCCTTCTCGATGTCTGCCATGAGAGGTGCCCCCTTCGTGGTGCTGCGCAGTGCTGCGCGGTGCTGTTGCCTGCTGATCTGACCTGCGTACATTAGCGGACCGTCAAGAGGCGTCCGGCCGCGCCCTCCGCCGGGCCAGGTAGGGCGCGGTACGGCTCTCCGGTGCCGCAGCGACCTCGGCCGGGGTTCCGGCCGCCACGATCCGGCCGCCGTCCGCGCCGCCGCCGGGGCCGAGGTCGATGACGTGGTCGGCGCCCGCGACCACCCCCATGTCGTGCTCGACGACCACGACGGTGTGCCCGGCGTCGACCAGGCCGTGCAGCTGGCGCAGCAGCACCTCGGTGTCGGCGGGGTGCAGTCCGGTGGTGGGCTCGTCGAGGAGGTAGAGGGTGTGGCCGCGGCGGGTGCGCTGGAGTTCGGTGGCGAGTTTGATGCGCTGCGCCTCGCCGCCGGACAGTTCGGTGGCGGGCTGGCCGAGCCGCAGATAGCCCAGGCCCACGTCCTGGAGGGTGCGCAGGCTGCGGGCCGCCGCGGGGAGATCGGCCAGGAAGCCGGCGGCGGCGTCGACGGTCATCGCCAGGACGTCGGCGACGGTCCGGTCCCGGTAGGTGATCTCCAGTGTTTCGGGGCGGTAGCGGGCGCCGTGGCAGTCGGTGCAGGGGGCGTACGTACCCGGCAGGAAGAGGAGTTCGACGGCGACGAAGCCCTCGCCCTGGCAGGTCTCGCAGCGGCCGCCGGCGACGTTGAAGGAGAACCGCCCGGGGGCGTAGCCGCGGGCGCGGGCCTCGTCGGTGGCGGCGAAGACCTTGCGCACCGCGTCGAAGAGCCCGGTGTAGGTGGCGAGGTTGGAGCGCGGGGTGCGGCCGATCGGCTTCTGGTCGACGCGGACCAGCCGGTCGATCGCCTCCAGGCCCTCGGCGGCGGTGAGCCGGGCGCGGGCCATCGGTCCGGCGGCGTCGCCGTCGGCGGCGTCCTGCTGGTCCTCGACCGCGCCGAGATGGTCCCGTACGGCGTCCGCGAGGACGCGGGTGACCAGCGTTGATTTACCCGATCCCGAGACACCCGTGACGGCGGTGAAGACGCCGAGCGGGAAGGCCGCCTCCAGGCCGCGCAGATTGTGCAGGGTGACGCCGCGCAGGGTGAGGGTGCCCGAGGGGCTGCGCACCGGGCGCGCGGCGGGAGGCGCGGGCTCGAAGAGGAACCGGCGGGTGGCGGAGGCAGGGGCGTCGGCGAGCGCGGCGACGGGGCCGCTGTGCAGGACCTGCCCGCCGTGTTCCCCGGCGTGCGGGCCCACGTCCACGATCCAGTCGGCGCGGCGCACCACGTCCATGTCGTGCTCGACGACGAACAGCGAGTTGCCCGCTTCCTTGAGCCGCCCCAGGACCGTGAGCAGGGACTCCGTGTCGGCGGGGTGCAGGCCGGCGGAGGGCTCGTCCAGGACGTAGACGACGCCGAAGAGACCGGAGCGCAGCTGGGTGGCCAGCCGCAGCCGCTGGAGTTCGCCGGCCGACAGGGTGGGCGCCGGCCGGTCCATGCTCAGGTACCCCAGGCCGAGTTCGGTGAGGACGTCGATACGGGCCACCAGGTCGCGGGCGAGTACCGGTGCCACCTCGTCGTCGGCCCGCCCGGCGGTGGGCCGCAGCAGCCGGGCGAGGGCGCTCAGCGGACGGCCCGCGAGGGTGGCGATGTCGTGGCCCTCGAAGGTGACGGCCAGCGCCTCGGGACGCAGCCGCCGCCCGTGGCACACCGGGCATGGCTCGGCGACCATGAACCCCTGGACGCGCCTGCGCAGGGTCTCGCTCTTGGAGTCGGCGAAGGTGTGCAGCACATAGCGTTTGGCGCTCATGTACTGGCCCTTGTAGGGGCGTTGGATCCGGCCCACGTCACGGACCGGGTGCACGGTGACGACGGGCTGCTCGTCGGTGAACAGGATCCAGTCCCGGTCGGTCTGCGGCAGCTCGCGCCAGGGCCGGTCGATGTCGTGGCCGAGGGCGTCGAGGATGTCACGGAGGTTCTTGCCCTGCCAGGCCCCGGGCCAGGCGGCGATGGCGCCCTCGCGGAGGGTGAGCGAGGGGTCGGGGACGAGGGAGTCCTCGGTGACGCGGTGGACGGTGCCCAGCCCGTGGCACTCCGGGCAGGCGCCGGCCGCGGTGTTGGGCGAGAAGGCGTCGGAATCGAGACGTTCCGTCACGTCCTCCGGGTAGTCGCCGGCGCGGGAGAAGAGCATGCGCAGGGTGTTGGAGAGGGTGGTGACGGTGCCGACCGAGGAGCGGGAGGTGGGCGCGGAGCGGCGCTGTTCCAGGGCGACGGCGGGCGGCAGGCCGGTGATGTCCTCGACCTTGGGCGCGCCGACCTGGTGGATCAGCCGCCGGGCATAGGGGGCCACCGACTCGAAGTAGCGGCGTTGCGCCTCGGCGTAGAGGGTGCCGAAGGCGAGGGAGGACTTGCCCGATCCGGACACCCCGGTGAACGCGACCAGCGCGTCCCTCGGGATGTCCACATCGACGGAGCGGAGATTGTGCTCACGGGCGCCGCGCACCCGTACGTACGAGTCGGCCATGCGTCCATGATCGGGCACGACCGCGGGTGCACGCTCAGCCGGCCGCCGTGGCGGCGGCGATCCGCTCGCGCGCCTCCTCCCAGGGCAGGGGCGCGGCGATGACCGCGCGCAGCGCCCTGACCCGGCGGGGCGGGAGCCCGGCCGCGAGCACGCCGACGGCGCGGCCGTCCCGCCCGTAGAGCGCAACGGCACGGCGCGCCGCCCGGTCCAGGACGGTGGTCTCGACCCGGTCGGCGCCCGCCGTCAGCCCGTACGCCTGGATCTTGACGGCGTACTGATCGGACCAGAAGTACGGCACGGGGGCGAACGGGCGGCGCTCCGGCGCGGGGGCGGCGTCCTCGGCCCCGGCGACGGCCTCGGCCCCGGCGGGACCGGACGCCTCCGCGGCGAGTTCGGCCAGGAGGTTGCGGGCCGCGGCCATGCCCTGTTCGGTGGCGTTCATCCGGTGCTCGAAGCGCAGCGGGCGGCCGTGGACCGGATGGTCCCAGCGGGCCACATCGCCCGCGGCATAGACACCCGGGGCGGCGGCGCAGTACGCGTCGCAGCGCAGTCCGTCGCTGATGTCCAGGGCCGGGTCGTCCAGCCAGTCGACGGCGGGCCGGGAGCCGATCGCCAGCAGCACGAGGTCCGCGGGCAGCCGGCTGCCTCCCCCTCCCCCGGCGGCCACGCCCTCACCGGCGGGGCTACCCCCCTCGGCCAGTCGTACGGCGGTGAGCCGCGGTGCGCCGGCACCGGGCAGGTCGCCGCCACCGGCCGGGTCCGCGGGCACCGTTTCGAAGCCGTCCACCGCTCCGGTGAGCAGCCGGACGCCGCGGGCGCGGTGCTCCTCGGCGAGCAGTTCGCCGACCTCGGTGCCGACGGCGGCGGCCATCGGTGTCGCCTCGATGCCGACGAGGGTGACCTCGTGGCCCAACTCCCGTGCCACCGCGGCAGCTTCACAGCCCAGTACACCGTTTCCGACGATCACCACCCGTCGGCCACCTCCCCCTCCCCCGGCGGCTACGCCCTCACTGCCGGGGGGACCCCCATGGGCCAGCCGGCCCCGCAGGGCCAGCGCGTCGTCGAGGGTGCGCAGGGTGTGCACTCCGGCGATGCGGTCGGCGCCGGGCAGGGAACGGGCCGCGACACCGGTCGCAATGATCACGCCGGCGCAGCGCAGCGTCCCCCGCTCCCGGCCTTCCGCGAGCGGGGAAGCCCCCACACCACCGTCGAGCGTGAGGGTGCGGCCGGCCACGTCGAGCCCGGTGGCGCGGGTGCCGAGTCGCAGGTCGAGGTCGAGCGGAGCCAGCTGGTCCGCGGTGCGCAGCAGCAGCTTCTCCGGCGTCCAGGCGCCGTGCAGCAGCTGTTTGGACAACGGTGGCCGGTCGTAAGGAAGATGGGGCTCGTCACCGATGAGGGTGAGCGGGCCGCGCCAGCCGAAGCGGCGCAGCGCCTCGGCCGCGGCGAGGCCGGCCGCCGAGGCGCCGACGACGGCGATCGGCAGCCCGGTCACGCGTCCACCTCGATCACGGCGGCCGGGCAGATGGCGGCCGCTTCGCGAACCGCGTCGTGCTGTCCGGCGGGCGGTTCGGCGTCGAGCAGCACCACCACGCCGTCCTCGTCGCGCTGGTCGAAGACCTCGGGGGCGATCAGCACGCACTGGCCGGCGGCACAGCACTTGTCGGCGTCGAGGGTGATCTTCACGTCAGTGGGCTCCATTGCTGTGAGGTGACGTGGGAACAAACGACCGGGACACCCCAGGAGTGCCCGGTGGCGGGCGCATTCCGGCAGGGAGCGGGCAGAGAGAGGCCTCCGCGGAATCAGCCACAACGGCCGTCAGCCGAGGGGCGCGCCGTACCTCCCGCCGGCCACCCGGCGGATCTGCTCCAGCGGGTACGGGGTCTGTCTGCTCTCCTTGTGCACCTTGCGGAAGAACTCCGCCATCACCGCGGCGAGCGGCGCATGCCGGGCGATGAACTCCGCGGCCGGGACCGGGATTCCCGAGGGCGGCTCGCCGCCGGCGCAGACGCGCACCCACGCGTCGCGCTCGTCCCTGCTGTACCCGTACAGAGCGGTGACCAGCCAGCGCACCAGGTACGTGACGGTGTAGCAACGGTCATAGGTCCGATGCCGTTCGAAGAAGCCGGCCTCGTCCGGCGACAGCTCGAACCGGGAGGAGACCGCGAGGCCGTAGTCCGTGAAGAAGAGGCGCCGGCCGTCGGTCAGGATGTTCTCGAAGTGTGCGTCGAAGTGCAGGAGTCCGCGTGCGTTCATGAACGAGGTGCCGGCTTCCAGCTCCCTCTCGACCATGGCGCATGCCCGGCCGGCCGCCTCGTCACCGGCTTGGAACTGCATGCCCATCCAGTCGTGCAGGTTCTGCGGGATGTACTCCAGGAACAGCGCGACCGTCGCCGACGACCCCTGGAGCCCTTCGATACGGCTGCGCACCTCCGGTCCGCCGCCCCAGTAGGCGACGGCCTTTTCCACGTCCGCCAGTTCCCCGGGAAGCGGCCTCGCCGGCTCCGGCAGCACCCGCCAGTGATACATCAGGGGGAAGCCCTCGTACTCCCCCGCCAGTACCCAGTTCGTCGTCATGGTGTGCACGGCCAGTTCCCGCCAGGCCCCGAATCCCGGGCTGCCGAGGCCGTACTGGAGGAAGGGCGGCACTCCGAACACGTTTGCCGTGGACCGGACGTGTTCCGGCTGTCTCTCCCGATCGGTCAGGGACACCTGCTTCACGAAGACCGGGGTTCCGGAAACCTCCAGCAGCGCCGATTTTCCACCGATGCCGGAGCCGAGCGGCGCGGCCGCGTCCACGAGCTCGCGCAGTCCGCGATCACTCACAAGGGCCAGGGAGGTGGAAACGTCGCTGTGGGCGGTCAGACGAGCGCCATGGGACATGTTGGGGAGCCTCACCCCTCCCTCCCTGGCCACCACGTTTTCATGGCCTCCATCCGTCCACGACCTCCCCTGTCTCCATGGCGTCCATCGGTGCCGGCCGACCCGCCCAGGGCCACGCCCCGGCCCGGAAAGCCGCCTTCAGGCGACCTCGATGCCGTACTCCTGCACCAGCGCTTCCAGGCCGCCGGGAAAGCCCTTGCCGCCGATCACGAAGTCCCAGTCGCCGCCCTCCCGTTGGCGGAACGATCCGAGGACCAGCGCGGTCTCGCCCTGCCGTCCGTCCGAGACCTCCAGGGTGCCCAGCTCCTCCCCCGAGGCGTCGAGCAGACGTATCCGGGCGTCGGTGAAGCCGGAGAGATCGGCGTCGGGGTTGACCTGGGGGTCGATCGCCGCGACCAGGACCAGCCGGTCGGCGGCCGGGGGGAGCGCCTCGAACCGCACCTGCATCGCGGCCCGGTCGGGGGCGAAGCCGGGCAGCATCCGGACCGAACCGTCGGGACTGCGGGGGTTGTTGTAGAAGACGAAGTGATCGTCGCTGAGCACGTCGGCGCCCTTGCACACCAGGGCACAGACATCGAGGGCGACCTCCCCGGACCAGTTCATACCGAGGATGTTGTGGTCCGCCGCCTCCTCGGTGGCGGACGGGCCGGACGGGGCGTCCCCGCCGAGCCGTCCGCGCAGCCCGTAACGGCCGAGCAGATCGACGAGTTCGGGGCCGGCGATGAGGCTGAGGGGTTTGCCGTTGGCGAAGGTGTGGGCGCCGGGACCGAACCGGGAGGTGGTCACCAGCACGCCCTTGTTGGCGCCTTCGGACTGGACGGTGCCGTACAGGTCGCGGACGGCGGTCGGCGGGACGGTGTTGCGGTAGCGCTTGACCTGCACGATGATCTTGCCGCCGCGGATCGGATCGGGGTCCAGCGCATCCACGTCGACCCCGCCGTCGCCGGAACGCTGGGTGGTCACGGCCTGCATGCCCATGGCGCGGAACAGCTCGGCGATCAGGTTCTCGAACGCGATCGGATCCATCTCGTAGAGATCCGGTTCGCCCTCCGCGCCGTGCGAGACGACCCCGCCGCCCACGTCTGCCGGCAGGCGCACCGGGCGGACCGCGGTCCGCTGGTCGGGGCGGGCGGCGAGCTGCCCGCGCAGCCCGTCGGTCAGGCATTCCACCGCGCTGACCTGCTCAAGGCGGAAGGTGTCGAAGGAACTGCGGGGAGCCATCACGGTCGCGAGATACACCTGGGCCGGGCGGCCGGTCACCGGGTCCACATCGTCCACGAATCCGTTCAGCGCCACCGAGTCCAGCGTGCCGTAACCATCGGCGGCGAAGAGGTCGCGCAGCACCAGCAGCACGCTCTGGGCCAGCACTTCGCGGTAGAGCGCGCGTCGCTGCGTGGCCGGCCTGGCGGTCTCCTTCTCCTGGTCAGCGGTGGGCATATAGCGGACGGACTTGGTCTCCGGGACGATGTCGTAGCCCGGGAGCTCCCAGTCCAGGACGAGCTGACGGGCCGTCGGGTCGTAGGCCGCCGCGATCTGCCGGGGAAAGCCCTCCGGCCAGGCCGTGGAGGAGTACAGCGCGGCGGAGAAGTACTCGACGGCCGCGTCCGCGTCGCCGGCGCGCAGGCCCGACAGCAACTCCTCGATGCCGGAGTTGTGCTGCCGGATCTCAGCCAGGGCGCCCGCGGCCCACTGGTCGTACTGCTGCCGGTAGGCGGCGAGTTGGGCCTGCCGGCGGCTCTCCGCTGCCTGCGCCGTGTACCAGTCCTGCTCGTAGCGGGCGCGGGCCTCCTCCTGGGCACGGTCCCGGCGGGCGCCGAGGTGCCAGCCGCCCGTCGGCGCGTGATAGCGGGCCGGGTCGGGCATCGGTACCGGCGTGGCGAGGGCGCCGGGCGCGAACTCCTCGATCCGCTCGGGGCGCAGCAGCGCGGCGGCGGAGAAGGCGGGGGCGCGGCAGCCGTCGGCGAGCAGGCCGGTCAGGGCGGTGACGCGGGCGTCAAGTTCCTCGGTCCGCCGGCGGGCGTCGGCCTCGCGTTGCTGCCGGTAGGCCGCCTGCCGCTCACGGTGCATCCGCGCCATGGCGCGTTCGGCGTCCCGTGCCTGCCGTTCCTGGTCGCGCTGCTGCTGTGCTCGCGCGCGGCGCTGGGCTTCCTGCTGGCGCTGCTGCTGACGCTGCGCCTCGGCCCAGACGGCCATTAATCCATGGGAACGGCGGCTCATATCGCTGTGTGTCCTCCCCCCGGGGTGAACTGCCCCCGGAACCCTGTGGAAGCGGTTTCACCTGCGTTGTTGGGTGAAACTCTAGCGGGGGTGCGAGAGGCTGGTCACGGTTGGGGAAGAAGAATCCGCGCCTTCGTGCGGAGCCCGCCGACGCGGCTTCCGGAACCGCTCCGGGGAGGGCGCCCGGGTCGCCCGGCCCCTGTTGCGGGCCGGTCCGGACGCCGGCCGGCCACCACTGCGGAACGGTCCCCGGCATCGCCCCGCTCTCGTCCCGGAGGCGCCGTTGCGGACCGGTCGCCGCCGTCATCCCGACGCCGATACGGGAACGCAGCCCGTCCTCACCCCTCGGCCGGCCCCGCCGCCGCCCGCAGCCTCGCCGCCGTCACGGCCGGGTCGTAACCGTCGGGCACCCCCGGCACCAGCACCACATCACCGTCGATGTGCCGGGTACGCAGCGGCAGGATCTCCGCATAGGCGGGCGAGTCGTACCAACCGCGGGCCCGTGCCAGGTCGGGGAAGGCGATGACGACCACGGTTCCCGGCCAGTCACCTTCCGTGACCTCCACTTCGGAGCCGTGGACGAGGAAGCGACCGCCGAAGGGGTCCAGGGTCGCCTGGATCTTCTCGATGTAGTCGAAGATCTCCGGATGCGGGGCGGCGGGGCGGAAGTGGGCGATGGCGTATGCCGTCATGGGACTGCCTTTCCGGCGTGGGGTGGCTGGTGCGTCGGTGTCCACGTTCCCAGTCCTCGCGGTACGGGTCGATTACCTCGGGAGTAAGACTGCAGGAACCGGGCGGGGGACGCCGGTTGGCGCGGAGTGAACCAGGACCTGTGCACAGTCTCGCCGTTGCTCATGTCTGATCACCGGGTGACGAGATCGCCTTAGACTCGACGGACACCGTGCCGGATCACAGTGAAGAGAGGAGATGAAATGAAGCAGCCACCACCCTTCGCCTCCTTGGCCGCCGCACTCGCGGCGCTCGGGACGGTGCTGGGCTTTCTCGCAGTCCAGTTGCGTACGGACGGTTACGAGCAGTACGTCGAGTCCGTGGCCACCGCCAGCGTCGTGATGTGGACGACCGCCTGCCTGACGGTCGTGACCTGGTCCCGCTGGCGCCAGGGGAAAACGAACTGAGTTCTCCACACACCGACGGGCGCCGGGGCATCAGCCCCGGCGCCCGTCGCACGCGGCTCGGTCCCGCCACCACTGCCACACCGGCCCACCGGCCGTACGGAGCTGAGCACCTTGCCGACAGTGCATGCCGACGCGCCGTGACCGCCGTCGGTAGAGTCCGGCCATGGCATACACCTTCCAGGTAACCGTTGACTCGGCCGCCCCGCACTCGCTCGCCGACTGGTGGGCCGACGCCCTCGGCTGGGAGGTGGAGCCGAGCGACGAGACGTTCATCCGCCGGATGATCGCCGAGGGCCGGGCGAGTGAGGACGACACCACTACCCACCACGGCACCCTCGTATGGAAGGCCGGCGCCGCGATCCGCCATCCGGAGGGCCTGGAGCGGGCGCCGCGCATCCTCTTCCAGCTCGTGACGGAGCCCAAGGTGGCCAAGAACCGCGTCCACCTGGACGTGCGTACGGGCCCCGACGATCCGCACACCGTGGTCGAGCGGCTGATCGCCAAGGGGGCCACGCTCCTGCACCACGGCAAGCAGGGGCCCTTTGCCTGGACCACACTCGCCGACCCGGAGAACAACGAACTCTGCGTCTCGTCATGACTCGGGGGCGGGCGGGCCCGAGGCTCAGATGGCGCGGTGGTGCTCCGCCCAGTACGGGTCCCGCAGCTGCCTCTTGAAGAGCTTTCCCGACTCGTCCCGCGGCAGCAGCTCCTCGAAGACCACGGCCCGGGGGACCTTGTACCCGGCAAGCCGCCCGGCGACATGGGCGCGTACCTCCTCGGCGCTGAGCAGCACGCCGGGTTCGGTCTGCAGATGGGCGGCGAGGACTTCGCCGAACTCCTCATCGGGGATACCGAAGACCGCCACGTCACGGACCCCGTCGAGGGCGAGCAGGCAGCCTTCGATCTCCGCGGGGTAGATGTTGACGCCACCGGAGATGACCATGTCGTTCCGGCGGTCGCTGAGGAAGAGATAGCCGTCCGCGTCGAGATGGCCGATGTCGCCGATGGTGACGTATCCGGGCAGGCCAGGTGCTTCCATGGCGGCGCGCCGGGCGGGGTCGCCGAGGTAGGTGAACGGGGGCCAGCCGTCGCCGGGCTTCAGGTAGATGTCACCGGTGGCTCCGGCCGGCAGCGGCTCGCCGCCGGGGCCGATGACCGCCACCTCGCAGGTTCCGGTGGCGCGTCCGACGGTGCCGGGGTGGGCCAGCCACTCGGCGCTGTCGCACCAGGTCACGGCGCCGGTCTCGCTGCCGCCGTAGTACTCCCGCAGTACCGGTCCCAGCCAGTCGATCATGGCGTACTTGATGTGCGGCGGACAGGGCGCCGCGGCGTGTACGACGGAGGTGAGCGAGGACAGGTCGTAGCGCTCGCGTACGTCCTTCGGCAGCCGCAGCAACCGTACGAACATCGTCGGCACGACCTGCACCTGCTCGATGCGGTGATGTGCGATCAGCCGCAGGAATTCCTCCGCGTCGAAGCGCGGCATGAGGGTGATGTCCAGGCCGGCCGCGAGGGCGAGGACGGCGTGCTGGCTGGGAGAGGCGTGGTAGAGCGGCGCGGGGATGAGCGTGCGTCCGCCGGGGGCGACGGCGAAGCGCTCCAGGAATAACCGCACCCCTTCCTCCAGCTGCTGGGGAGCGACGGGTTCGCGCAGAACTCCCTTGGGAAGCCCGGTGGTTCCGGAGCTGTAGATCACGGTGGGCGGGCGCTCCCCGGCGGCCTGGTCCAGCGGGGCAAAGCCTTCCAGCCACCGGTCGAGCAGCGGGTGCTCTCCCGTGGCGGGCGGTACGGCGATCCCGCAAGCGGCCGCGACCCCGGCGGGAACGGCGGCCTCGACGATCCGTACGCCGTCGGGGAGCACGGCGGTCACCGCCGCCAGCAGGTCGCTGTGCGCAAAGACGACCTTGCTGCCGCTGTCGGTGAGCACATGCCGCAGGTCGTCCTGGCGGAAGTGCCAGTTGACGGGTACCGCCGAGGCGCCCAGCAGGGCGGCCCCGGTGGTGATCTCCAGATGGGCGGGCTCGTTGCGCATCACGACGGCGATCCGGTCGCCGGGCTCGACTCCCGCCGCCCGCAGCCCGGTGGCGATCCGCGCCGCGCGGTCGAGGAAGGACGGATAGTCGCGTTCATGGCCCGCGCAGCGAATGGCCGGGGCGCCGGCGGCGGACGGGACGACGGCTTCCATGGTGCCTCCAGTGAATGCGACCGGAAGGCCCATTGAACCGACAAGTCCGGTGGTTATCCAGAGCGCCCGCTGCCGGCCGGCACTCCCCCGGGCCCGCGGCGACGTCCCTTCCGGCCGCTCTCCCCGACGCCCCACTGAGATCCGAGGTCTTGCGCCCCTGAGGCCTCCGTCTCCCCCAACTCCCCTCCGATTTCCGGCAGATGCTCCGATGTTTGGCGCGTCCGGGGTCTTCCGGTCCGCGTGCGGCCCCTGCACCATGCGGGGTGGCACAGGAGGCACGTACGTGACCAACTGACCCGAGGAGCGAGCGATGCTCAGCCGCACCAGACCGTTCCGGCTGCTGGGGCCCATGGGGGTGCTGGGCGCCCTGCTGCTGGCCGCAGGCAGCCCCGTGGCCGCCGCACAGCCCCCGCCGCGGCCCGCCGCAGGCCCCGGAGCCAACCACGCGACCGACGATCCCTTCACCTCGTCGCGCACCTCGTGGTGGCGTCAGGACCGCTTCGGGATGTTCATCCACTTCGGCGCGTACTCCAACCTGGAGGGCGAGTACACCCGGCCCGACGGCACGGTGTGCCGCAACGCGGAGTGGATCAAGCGCGAGTGCGAGATCCCGGACGACGTGTACGAGAAGCAGGCCGCAACCTTCAACCCGTCCGCCTTCGACGCCGGGGCGATCGTCCGGGCGGCCAAGGACGCCGGCCAGCGCTATATCGTCATCACGGCCAAGCACCACGACGGCTATGCGATGTGGCCGACGCGGCAGAACACCTGGAATTTGCGCGACCACTCGGCCTTCGACCCGCACCGCGACATCCTCGCCGAGCTGAAGAAGGCCGCCGACGCCGCCGGGATCAAACTCGGCTTCTACTACTCGATCTGGGACTGGCACGACCCGGACTTCGCCGGCCCGGCGACCTTCCCGCGCTACAAGAAGCGGATGTACGGCCAGCTCAAGGAGCTGATCGACAGCTACGACCCGGCGCTGTTGTGGTTCGACGGCGAATGGGACGCGGACAACCCCACCAACCGCTGGTCGCGTCAGGACGGCGCCGACCTCCAGGCGTATCTGCACGGGCTGAACCCCCACCTGATCGTCAACAACCGCGTCGGCAAACGCGAGGTGGTCGACGGGGACTTCGGCACGCCGGAGCAGGAGATTCCCGCCGAGCCCGTCGACGGGCAGCTGTGGGAGAGCTGTATGACGCTCAACGACCACTGGGGCTACGCCAGGTACGACACCCACTGGAAGCCGGCGGCGACGGTGGTGCGCAATCTGCTGGAGGTGGCGAGCCGCGGCGGCAACTATCTGCTCAACGTGGGCCCCGACAAAACCGGGCGCATCCCGCAGCCGTCCGTCGACCGGCTGCGCGAGACCGGCCGGTGGCTGGGCGCGTACGGCCAGGGCGACGCGGTCCACGGGGCCGGATACACCGGACTGGTGGCGGACCCGTCCTGGGGCACGGTCTCCCGGCGGGGCGGCACGCTGTACGCCGCGGTCACCTCCTGGCCGGCCGCCGGCGCGCCGCTGCACCTCACCGCCAAGGGGCGGTTCGAGATCACCGCGGCCCGGGTGCTGGGCAGTTCTCAGCAGGTGAAGGTCGCCCGGGCCGGAGACGGTTTCGACCTGACGCCGTCCGGCACCGCCACCGGTCCGCTCGCCACCGTCATCCGGCTCACGATCACACCACCGGCCGACGCACCGGCCGGCACCGGAACGGGACTGACGGCGCGGAGCTGGGCGAACGGCTCCTTCACCGGCCCGCCCGCGGTGACCACCGTCGACCCGACGGTGAACAAGGCCTACCGCTTCGACGGCTCCCCAGACCCGGCGATCCCCGCCGATCACTTCAGCACCCGCTGGACCGGCAGCATTCAGCCGCGCTTCGACGAGACGTACACCTTCACCGCCGTCTCCGACGACACCGTGCGGCTGTGGATCGACGGCAAGCTCGTGATCGACAACACCACGCCGCACGGCCCGAAGGCCGACAAGGGGACCGTCACCCTGCGGGCCGGTCACCGGCACAGCATCCGGCTCGACCACACGGAGCAGACCGGGGAGGCCTATATGAAGCTGCTGTGGTCCAGCCCGAGTCAGCCTCAGCAGATCGTGCCGCAGCGGCAGCTCTACGCCGACTGACCGCGGCCGCACCGGCCGGCCACGGACGGGCGGTGGGCGGGCGGACAGAGACGGACGGGCGGGAAAAGTTCCACCCCCGGTTGGGCCGTTCGGGTCAGTGCGAGCCCCTGGGGTGCCCGGTCTTGCCCGCCCCCCCGCGGTGGCGCCGCCGTGCGATGCCGACGGGCTCACCGGCCGCTGTGTCTGCTCGGGCGCCGGCCCCGACCCCGGAGGAGGAGGCCCACGGGTCAGGGCCGACGCCCGAGCGATCGGTGATTCAGTCGATACCGCGGAAGATATTCGGTTCGGCGGGATCGTCATCGCAGCCGGCGAGGCGCACGGGGGCGCAGCGGTCCCAGACGTCCAGATTGCGGACTTCCTTGATCCGGCCGGGCCGCTCGCCCTGCTTCAAACGGGGCTGCTTGTGTTGAGCCTTGTGCAATGCCACCACGCACTCCTTCTTCTGAGGTATTGGTCCGACGCGGTGGCGCCTTTTTCACAAACCGGGAGGTCGGCCAAGGTTTGTGGCGTTCCCGCGACGGGCCAATGGTGTTGGCGTCTCCCAGAAAGGTCGTCCGTCGCCCCTCAGAGTAACGACGCCGCACTCCGCGCGCTCGACGTTTCCCGGCGGCGCAGGCACGTCATCGGAAGATGCGGATACGAGGCCGCTGAATGAGGGGAAAACGGGCGCAATATGTGACGCACATCACTCACTCCAATGGCCCTCCGGTTGCTGCATTCGCCCCGTTCCCTACGCTGAAGAGTGAGCGGCGGATCCGGCTCCCGTCGCCGCGCGCCCTGCTGCGGGGCACCCGGCGGCAGTGCTACCCATGGGCGGGTGGCATGGTTCTCGGATTCCGGATACTGGCTCGGGCGGCTGCTCTTCCAGCGCATGCTGGCCGTCCTCTACGTGGTCGCTTTCGTGGCGGCGGCCCGGCAGTTCCGGGCGCTCATCGGCGCGCGCGGCATGCTGCCGGTGCCCGCCTTCGTGGCGCAGGTGCCGTTCCGCGCGGCGCCCTCGGTCTTTCACCGGCACTATTCGGACCGTTTCTTCGCCCTCTGGTCGTGGAGCGGGGCGCTGCTGGCCGCGGCCGTGGCGGCGGGGGCGGCGGATGCCGTTCCGCTGTGGGCGTCGATGGTGCTGTGGGCCGTGCTGTGGGCGATGTATCTGTCCATCGTGAACGTCGGGCAGACCTGGTACAGCTTCGGCTGGGAGTCGCTGCTGCTGGAGGCCGGTTCGCTCGCGGTGTTCCTCGGGAACGGCGAGATCGCTCCCCCGGTGCCCGTGATGTGGCTGCTGCGCTGGGTGCTGTTCCGGGTGGAGTTCGGGGCCGGGCTGATCAAGATGCGCGGCGACCACTGCTGGCGGGATCTGACCTGCCTGTACTACCACCACGAAACGCAGCCGATGCCCGGCCCGTTGAGCTGGTTCTTCCACCATCTGCCGGCGCCCCTGCACCGGGTCGAGGTGGCGGCCAACCATGTCGCCCAACTTGCCGTGCCGGTCCTGCTGTTCACTCCCCAGCCGATCGCCGGGTGGGCCGCGGTCGCGATGGTCGTCACCCAGCTGTGGCTGGTACTCTCGGGCAACTTCGCCTGGCTGAACTGGGTGACCATCGCGCTCGCCGTCTCGGCCGCGGCCCCGCTGTGGGGGCCACCGTCCACGCCGCTGCCCGCGCCCCCGCTGTGGTTCGAGGTCCTGGTCCTCCTCGCCACGGCCGGGGTCCTCGTCCTCAGCTATCGGCCGGCCCGCAATCTGCTGGCCCGGCAGCAGATGATGAACACGTCCTACGAGTCGCTGCATCTGGTCAATTCGTACGGGGCCTTCGGCAGTATTACGCGGGTGCGCCGGGAAATCGTCGTGGAGGGGACCGCGGATGCGGTGACCGGGCCGGAGACGATCTGGCTCCCTTATGAATTCCGTGGCAAGCCGGGTGCGGTAGGACGGCTGCCGCGCCAATTCGCGCCGTATCACCTCCGGCTGGACTGGCTGATGTGGTTCGCCGCGCTGTCACCGGCCTATGCGCGGTCGTGGTTCGTCCCGTTCGTCGCCCGGCTGCTGGAGAACGACCGGGACACGCTGCGGCTGCTGCACCGCAATCCGTTCCCGGATCTGCCGCCGGCCCGGGTCAGGGCCCGGGTCTTCCGTTACCGCTTCACGACGTGGCGGGAATTGCGGGAGACCCGGGCGTGGTGGCATCGCACCGAGGAGCGGGAGTTTCTGGCGCCGATTGCGCGGTCAGCTCTGCACGGAAGGCGATGACCATGTCGCGGGCGTGGCGCAGTCCGATGCGGGTGAAGTCCGCTTCCAGGGCGTCGAGTTCGGCCAGGGTCTCCTCCCGGTCGCGACCGAGGCGGGCGCGGGACTTCGCCAGGCCGAGCCGGGAGAGCGCCTCCCCACGGGGCTCCTGCATCTCGCGGAACTCCCGCAGCGAGAGGGTGTACGTCTCGCGCGCCGACTCGTAACGGCCCGCCCGGTAGAACACGTTGCCACGCATCTTGTGGTTGTACGCGAGGGCACTGGCCAGGTCCATGGTGCGGCAGATGGCCTCCGCCTCGGACAGCAGCGTCAGCGCCCGCTCCGTCTGCCCCTGGACGGACAGGACATCGGCGACGCCCCGCAGCGACCAGGCGCGCCCACGGAAGTCATCGGCCTCGGCGGCGATACGGGCGGATTCCTCGAACAGCTCCAGGGCCTTGTCGTAGCCGCCGGTGTTGCGGTGCATCTGGGCTATGCCGGACATCGCCCAGACCATGTGCCGGGCCTCGCCGTGCGCCCGGCCCTGTTCCAGCAACTGCTCGTGGAGCTCGGCGACCGCTTCGTAGTCGCCCTGTATGCGGCCGGTCTCGGCGAGGCCGGCGAGCGAGTAGCCGTGGGCGAGGCGGTCGCCGCTGCCGTCGGCCAGCGCCACGGCATGGGTGAGCAGCCGGCGGGCGAGCGGCAGGGAGCCGCACTGCCGGGCCAGGGTGCCGCCGCTCCACAGCGCCCAGGCCATGGCGCCCCGGTCACCGGCACCACGGGCACTGCGGTAGCTCTCCCGCCAGGCGTCGCCCGCCTGCGTCACCCGGCCGAGCCGACGGTTCGCCTCGGCGACCGCGAGCGCGGCCCGGGACCGCTCCAGCGCCGTACCGGCCTCGGCATGCGCGCGGCTCGCCGTCGCCAGCACCTCCTCGTACGAGGAGTTCACGCCCAGTGCCGTACCCAACTCGCCCTGATATTCCGGGGCGAACGCCTTGCCGTACATAGATACCCGTGGCCTTTCGATGATCTCTGCGCCTTGATCAACAAACTACGAGCAGTGGGGGGTGCGGCGAATCAGTCCGCGTATGGGTTGTGCCGTACGACTGGAGTGCTACGGGAGGGGGTCATGGTCATCATGGGGATGTAGGGGGTCGTCAGGGTCACCTCACGCCCCTCGGGCGGGTCACTTGCCGCGGCGGGCGAGGGCGGGCCACCCTGCTCCCACGACCCCGATCACGGACCACCGACCGCCGAGGTGTGGCATGAGCGCAGCGCGTACGGGAACGCAGACCGGGACAGGGAGCAGCCGCGTCAACCGCAGGCGGTTCCTCGGCATCGCGGCGGGGCTGGCCGCGGCGGGCGGGGCAGGCGGGGCGGGCCTGCTGACGGCACAGGATCCGGCGCCCGGACACGCCACCCGCCACGCAGCCGGGCACCGCCGGCGCCGCATCCGGCCGCTCTTCCTGGGGACGTACACCTCGGCCCCGGGCGGCGGGGCCGGGGTCGGACTCGGTACGTACGACACCGTGACCGGCCGGATCACCCGCACCGGTCTCGTGGACGGTGTCGCCGACCCCTCCTACCTCGCCCTGGCACCGTCCGGCCGCACCCTCTACGCGGTCGACGAGCAGGAGCGGGGCGAGGTGACCGCGATGGCGTTGAGGCCGGACGGACCGCCCACGGTGCTGGGCACCCGGTCCACCGGCGGCGCCGGCCCCTGTCATCTGTCGGTGCACCCGAGCGGCCGCTGGCTGCTCAGCGCCAACTACCTCTCCGGCAGCGTCGCCGTGCATCCGGTCGACCGCGCCACCGGATCCCTCGGCGCGCGCACGGATCTGGTCACCCACACCGGCCCGCCGCCCGGTCCCGGTCAGGACGGGCCGCATGCCCACCAGATCATCACCGCCCCGGACGGCCGGCACGTACTGGCCGTCGATCTCGGCAACGACACCGTCTACACCTACCGGCTGGACGAGTCGGCCGGTGAGCTCACCCAGGTGTCGTATGCGTCGCTGCGGCCCGGTGCCGGCCCCCGGCATCTGACGTTCCACCCGTCGGGTGCCTTCGCCTATCTGGCGAACGAGGTCGACAACACGGTCGTGGTCTGCCGCTACGACCGGAGAACCGGACGGCTGACCCCCGGTGCGCCGCAGGCCACGGGGACCGGGACCGGCACCAGCTACCCGGCGCAGCTCCTGGTCACCCGCGACGGCGGCTTCGCCTTCCTCGCCAATCGCGGTCACAACAGCCTCACCCGCTATGCCGTGGAGGCGGCCGGGGCACGGCTGCGGCTGCTGGACACCGTGCCGGTGGGCGGGGACTTCCCCCGGCAGATCGCCTTTTCGCCGGATCAGCGGTGGCTGTTCGCGGCGAACCAGAAGTCGGGGTCGGTGACGGTGTTCTCGGTGGATGCCCGGACCGGGGCGCTCCGACGCACGGGCGAGCCGTTCCCGGCTCCGGTCCCGGTATGCGTCCTGCCCCGGTGAGAGCGGAGCACGGCCCTCCGCGGCATCGGGGTGCCGAGGCGTCCCAGGTCCTGAAGCGTTCCGGATCCTGAAACGTCCCGGGCCCTGAAACACCGCGGCAACAGCCCTGCACGGTTGGCCGATTAGCGTCGGTTTCCATGAGCACGGGAACGGTACGGGACCACGGCACGACGAAGACGGCCAAGACCGGGACGACGACGGGGCCGGGCGGTCTGCAGCAGGGGCTCCAGCGCCGCCATATGCGGCTGATCGCGCTGGGCGGGGTCATCGGGGCCGGGCTGTTCGTCGGCAGCGGGGTGGTCGTGCGATCCACCGGCCCGGCCGCCGTGCTGTCCTTCCTCGCGGCCGGCGTGCTCACCGTACTGATCATGCGGATGCTGGCCGAGATGACCGTCGCCCGCCCGGCGCTGGGGTCCTTCTACGCCCATGTCCGCGAGGCGCTGGGGCCGCGTGCGGGTTTCACGGTCGGCTGGCTGTACTGGTACTTCTTTGTGATCGTGGTCGCCGTCGAGGCGGTGGCCGGCGGCCGGATCGTCCAGCTGTGGCTTCCGGACGCCCCCTTGTGGGCGGTCAGTCTGGTGCTGATGACGCTGCTGACCGCGACCAATCTGGTCTCGGCGCGCTCCTACGGCGAGTTCGAGTACTGGTTCTCGTCGGTGAAGGTCCTGGCGATCGTGGTGTTCCTCGTGCTCGGCGCCCTGTTCGTGCTGGGGCTGTGGCCCGGCGCCCCCGGCGGGCTGGGCAATCTGACCGCGCACGGCGGGTTCGCCCCCGAGGGCGTCGGAGCGGTGCTCGCCGCCGTCGTGCCCTGCATCGGATTCTTCACCGGCGCCGAGATCGTCACCATCGCGGCCGCCGAGTCGGTCGAACCGGAGCGGGCGGTGGCGGGGGCGATCCGGTCGATCGTGCTACGGGTGGTGGCCTTCTACGTGCTGTCGGTCTTCCTGGTCGTCACGGTGGTGCCCTGGACGTCGAAGGCGATCGAAGTGAGTCCGTACGCGGCGGTGCTGGACCGGCTGGCGGTGCCCGCGGCAGGCACGGTGATGAACGCGCTGGTGCTGATCGCCGTGCTGTCCTGCCTGAACTCCGCGCTCTACACGTCCTCCCGGATGCTGTTCGCGCTCACCCGGAACGGGGATGCGCCGGGCGGCTTCACCAAGGTCAGCGACAGCGGGGTACCCCGGCGGGCGCTGCTGGCCGGGACCTCGGTCGGCTATCTGTCGGTGCTCGCGGCCTGGATCTCACCCGATGTCGTCTTCGAGTTCCTGATCAACTCTTATGGCGCCATCGCCCTGTTCGTCTACCTGACGATCGCGGTCGCGCAGGTGCGGTTGCGGCGGAAGCTGGAGCGCACGGAGCCGGAGCGGCTGACGCTGAAGATGTGGCTGTTCCCCTGGCTGAGCTGGGTGACCATTGCGCTGATGGCGCTGGTGATCGGGGCGATGGCGTTCCTGCCGGACAGCCGCGCGCAGTTCTGGCTGAGTCTGCTGACGGTGGCCGTGGTGCTGGCCGGGTACGAGCTGCGCCGCAGGAAGGGCCCGGACGGTGTGCCGCGGTCAAAGGACCATCGTCCCGCGGCCCGGCGGTGAAGACAGGCCCCGGGGAAGCGGGCCGCGCGGTGCCGCCGCTGAGAAGCGGCGGGCACCACGGCGGTCCGGGTGCGGCCCCCGGTCACTGGGAGGCGGACCCGCCCCAGCTCTGGGTGATGGCGAGCTTGGCGTTGCTCTGCTGGGTCTCGGTCGGGAAGTTCGGCGTGCCGGAGACCTTCGGCAGCTTTGCCGCCGCGGTCTTGTCGAGCTTGCCGTCCTTCTTCATGGCGTCCATCAGGGCCGGTCGGGCGAAGCCCTTGAGCCTGAGGTTCTGGCCCTCGGGGCTGTAGAGGTACTCCTGCCACAGGCGCGCGGCCGCGGGGTGCGGCGCATCCTTGTTGATGGCTTGCGAGTAGTACTGGGAGAACTTGCCGTCCGTGGGGACCGTGACTTTCCAGTCGATGCCCTTGGACTTGAGCGCGTCGGTGTACCCGGCGTTCAGGTAGTCCCAGTCGATGCTGATCGGCGTCCGGCCCTTCGCGATGGTGGCCGCGGTGGATTTCACGGGCGTGAGAATGCCGTCCTTCTTCAGCTTGGTGAAGAAGTCTATGCCGGGCTGGATGTCCTCGAAGGAGCCGCCGCGGGCGAGGGCCGCCGCGTACACGGCGCCGAAGGCCGAACCCGCCGTGGTGGGGTCGCCGTTGAGCGCGACCTTCCCCTTGTACTGGGGCTGGAGCAGATCCTTGAAGCTGGTCGGGCAGGTCTGCACCCGCTTGGCATCGCAGCCGAAGGAGACATAGCCGCCGTAGTCGTTCGCCCAGCGGCCGATCGAGTCTCTTTGGACATCGGGGATGTCGGCGAAACCGGTGACCATGTACGGCGCGAGCAGCCCGTCCTGGGCGGCGCTCTGCGCGAAGGAGCTGCCGAGGTCGAGGACGTCGGGCGCGTTGCCCTGGTCCTTGCGCGAGGTGACCGCTTTGATCTCGTCCTGGCTGGCGCCCTGCGGGTTCTCGACCTCGACCTTGATGCCGTACTTCTTGGTGAAGCCGTCAATCAGGGCGCCGTAGTTGGCCCAGTCGCGGGGCAAGGCGATCGCATGCAGGGTGCCTTCTTTCTTGGCCGCCTCGGCCAGGGCGTCGACGCCGCCCAGGGCCTCGGCCGTGGTCGCGGTGGCTGCGTTCTTTCCGTCGGCGGTGTTCGCGTCGGAGGCCCCGCCGCATGCGCTGAGGGCGAGTGCGGCGGGGATGGCGAGGACGCCGGTGAGGACGGCTGTCCTCGGCGGGAACACGGTCACGGTCTCTCCAGGGGTACGCGCAGAGGGTTGAGGGGGATTCATGCGGGGCCACACAGGGGATGCACGTGGGGGGTGAGCACCTGTCCGACGGTTGTCTGACAAGTCGGGCCTCAGTAGGCCCAACTATGGTGTCCGGCAGGTAAACATTGGTAAAAGTACTGACTCCGATTCGCTCGCAATCGCAGCTCGCGGGGGTCACGACGGCACCTCGTCCGGGCCGGCCGCGCTACACACTTTGCACACAACTGCGCGCGAAGCGGACAGCGGAGCGGCGTGATACGAGGCGATCGCCGCCGAGCCGGGACGGGCTGCTCCACAGGACACTCCCTAGCCGGCCAGGTACTGCCGCAGCAGATCGCGCAGGTCGGTCTCGAACGCGGCGTACCGGCGGCGGAGCCGGTCGCCGGGCCAGTCCCCGGGCAGGAGCTCGGCGGGGAGCAGCGGGTCGGAGAGGAGATGGCGGAGCGCGGCCGCGGCGATGGTGAAACGGTCGGCGGGGGCGTCGGCGCGGTCCAGGGCACGGGCCAGGGCGCGGGCGCGGTGCGCCCATCCGGTCAGGTCCCACAGCCGGGCGGCGAGCGCGGCCGGGTCGCCGTCCGGGACGCCGGTGAGCCAGGTGCACTGCTCGGTGACGACGGCGGGGCGGGGCCGGTCGAGGTTGGCGGGGCGCAGCCAGCTGCCCTCGCGGAGTTCGGCCAGCCGCAGCGCCGCCATGGCCTGGCGCAGGGCGGTACGTTCGGCCGGCGGCCGGCCCTCCGCCGTGGCGACCACGGCGATCTCCCAGTCCCCGTTCCAGGGCCGGGTCCTCGGTGAACGGCTCTCGTCCTGCCGGGCCTGGCGCGCCAGGAGGCGGGTGGTGAGGGCGTAGGAGCCGTCGTCCTGGCGCAGGTCGTCGGCGGCCACCATGCGGGAGAGCGCGACCCGGACGGTGCCCTCGGCGATGCCGAACAGCTCGCCCACCCGCACCAGGGCGCGCGCGGGCAGCCGTGGCGGGTGGTGACCGAGGAGAGTGCTCAGCACGATCGAACGTGCGGTGAGCGGCCGCAGCGCGAGGGCGGCGGCCTCGGTGGCGTCAGAGGTACCGGTGCCGTGAGGGGTTCCGGTGGCGTCGTCGTTCATATGTGCAGGAGATTGTAGCGACGCCGGTCAACAGGGCACCCTTCCGCGTGACCGCACATGACAGCGCAATGACAATCCGCGTGACATTACAAGCTTCCCTCGACTGTCCTGATTCTGTAATGTCGACGTATGACCGTCACTCATGAAGTCGTGAATCAGGCTCCGCCACTGACCGGGTTCAGCGCGGCGGACGAACCGGCCCTGAGGGAGGCGCTGGTCCGGGACGGCGCCGAGTGGGGCACCCGGGAAGTGGCCGAGCTCGGCGCGCTGGCCGGTTCCCCAAAGGTGCAGGAACAGGCCCGCTGGGCGGAGGAGCAGCCGCCCCGGCTGCACACCCACGACCGCTTCGGGCACCGCATCGACGAGGTCGCCTTCCACCCTGCCTGGCATCAGCTGATGACCGTCGCGGTGGAGCACGGCCTGCACGCCGCGCCCTGGGCCGACGACCGCCCCGGGGCGCATCTGGTGCGCGCCGCGAAGTTCTACGTCTGGTCGCAGGCCGAGGCGGGGCACGGCTGCCCGGTCTCGATGACGTACGCCGCCGTCCCCGCGCTGCGCGCCGCCCCGGATCTCGCCGCGCAGTACGAGCCGCTGCTCGCCGCCCGCAGCTACGACTTCGGGCTGCGGGCGCCGCTGACCAAGTCGGGTCTGATCGCGGGCATGTCGATGACGGAGAAGCAGGGCGGCTCCGACGTACGGGCCAACACCACCCGCGCCGTACCGGCCGCCGACGGCACCTACCGTCTCACCGGCCACAAATGGTTCACCTCCGCGCCGATGAGCGACGTCTTTCTGGCACTGGCACAGACCGAGGAAGGCCTCAGCTGCTTCCTGGTCCCGAGGGTGCTGCCGGACGGCACGCTCAACGGCATGCGGCTGATGCGGCTCAAGGACAAACTGGGCAACCGCTCCAACGCGTCCTCCGAGATCGAGTACGACGAGGCGGTGGCCTGGCCGGTCGGTGAACCGGGACGCGGGGTGCGGACCATCGTCGAGATGGTGAACATGACCCGGCTGGACTGCGTGCTGGGGTCGGCCGCCGGGATGCGGGCGGGGCTGCGGCAGGCGCTGCACCACACCGCGCACCGGCAGGCCTTCGGGCGGGAGCTGGACCGGCAGCCGCTGATGCGCTCGGTGCTCGCCGACCTGGCGGTCGAGTCGGAGGCGGCGACGGTGCTGGGGATGCGGCTGGCAACGGCGGTGGACCGGTCGCAGGCCGGGGACGCCGGCGAGACCGCGCTGCGCCGGCTGGCACTGGCGGCCGGCAAGTACTGGGTGTGCAAGCGGGGCAGCACCCATGCGGCGGAGGCGCTGGAGTGCCTGGGCGGCAACGGCTACGTCGAGGACTCCGGCATGCCACGGCTCTACCGGGAGGCGCCGCTGCTGTCGATCTGGGAGGGCTCGGGGAACGTCGCCGCGCTCGATGTACTGCGGGCGCTGGGCAAGGAGCCGGCCGCGCTGGACGCGTTCTTCGCGGAGGTGGAGACCGCGGCGGGCGCCGACCGCCGGCTGGACGCGGCGGTGGCCGGGGTCCGCAAGATGCTCGGCCGGCTCGCCGATCCGGAGCAGGCACAGCTGCTGGCGCGCTCGCTGGCGGAGCGGATGGCACTGGTACTGCAGGGGTCGCTGCTGGTGCGGTACAGCCACCCGTCGGTGGCCGACGCCTTCTGCGCCTCGCGGCTCGACGGGGAGTGGGGCAATGCCTTCGGCACCCTGCCGGCCGGCGCCGACCTGACCGCGATCCTGGAACGCAGCCGCCCGGCGGCCGCGGCGGGGAGCGGGGCCTGATGTCCGTACGGGTGGAGCGCGCCGGGCCGGTGACGACCGTGGTGCTCTCCCGGCCCGCGTCACGCAATGCCGTGGACGGCGCGACGGCCGCCCAACTCGCTGCCGCCTTCCGGGAGTTCGACGAAGACGACGGCGCACGGGTCGCGGTCCTGTGGGGCGAGGGCGGGACGTTCTGCTCCGGTGCCGACCTCAAGGCGGTCGGCACCGAGCGCGGCAACCGGGTGGCCCCGGACGGGGACGGGCCGATGGGGCCGACCCGGATGCGGCTCGGCAAGCCGGTGATCGCGGCGGTCGCCGGCCATGCGGTGGCCGGCGGCCTGGAGCTGGCGCTGTGGTGCGATCTCCGGGTGGCGGAGGAGGATGCCGTCTTCGGGGTGTTCTGCCGGCGCTGGGGAGTGCCGCTGATCGACGGCGGCACGGTACGGCTGCCCCGGCTGATCGGCGCGAGCCGGGCGATGGACCTGGTACTGACGGGGCGCCCGGTCCCGGCCGCCGAGGCCCTGGACATCGGCCTCGTCCATCGCGTGGTACCGGCCGGCACGGCCCGCGCCGAGGCGGAACTGCTGGCGTCGGAGATCGCCCGCTTCCCCCAGGCGTGCCTGCGCAGTGACCGCGCCTCCCTGCTGGACCAGGAAGGCCGGGACGAACAGTCGGCGATGGCCGCGGAACTCCGCCACGGCCAGGCGGTGCTGGCCGAGTCACTGGAGGGCGCGGCCCGGTTCGCCGCGGGGGCGGGGCGGCACGGGGCGCCGGACGGGGAGCCCGGGGGCTGAACGGGCGTCAGGGGGTGCCGGACGGGAGTCAGGGGGCGGACGGGAACCAGGAGCAGACGGGAGTCAGGGGTGCCCGGCCGGGTCTGCCCCCAGGGGCTCGGCCCGTCGAGCGAGAGCGCCCCGAGCGGACCGGACCGGCGGCCGTGAGCGTGGCCGATCACTTACGGTCCTCGCAGCACCGTCTACGGTCCTCGCAGCACCGTCTCGCTTACGGTTCTCCGCATCACCGTCGCCTCCCCCGCCCGCCCGTCACTCGTCCGTCCGCCCGTCGTCCGCCCCCGAGGAGCCCGTCCCATGACCGACCTGAACTACCCCGAGCAGGGCGGCACTCTGCGCACTCCTCTGCCGCCCGGCTACCACCACCTCCACGAGGAGCTGCGGATCGGCCGCGGGCCGGCGGTGCTCGGCGCGGCGGGCGAGGCGATCACCAGCTTCCGGATGCATCGCGCGGCCGGTGCCCGCATCCGGTGCGATGCCCCGCGGGCCGCGCCGGGGGTGGGCGTCGAGGTGTCGCTGGGTATCGGCCCGTTCCGGCTGCGGGCGCCGTGCAGCGTGGTGTGGACGGTCACCGAGGAGGACCGGATCGGCTTCGGGTACGGGGCGAGGAAGGGGCATCCCGAGTGCGGCGAGGAGGCGTTCGTCGCCGAGCTGCGTCCGGACGGATCGGTGTGGTTCACCGTGACCGCCTTCAGCCGGCCCGCCCGGGCGGTCACCCGGCTCGCCGGCCCGCTGGTACCCGTGTTCCAGCGCCGGTACGCGCGCCACCTGGGCCGGACGCTCCGGCGCCTGGCGAACCCGTGAGGGTGCACTGAACCCGCACTGCCGGGAGAGGTCCGGGCCTCCCCCTCACGGCGGCCGGTGCACGCTCTCACCGTCTGGTCCGGCGATCCGCTCACCGCCTGATGGCCCCTGGAATACGCTTTGTTACCGGTGCGTAGCCGCAGAACTCGTGATCGCCATACGTCCACCCCGGCTTCATCATTTCGTCACCATCACCTCTGCCGGTCGTGAAAGAAAACCAGGCATGTGTGAAGACGAAATGATCCCGCCGCAGGCGGACATGACCGAGCGGGAGTGGCTGCGGACCGGCTCGGCGGCGACGGCCGGGGGGACGCCGGTGCGTACGACGGGGCGCGTTCCGCAGTGGGTGAACCGGCGGACCCTGCTGGGCGGTGCGATGGCCGGTGCGGCGCTCGCGGTATTGCCGTCGCCGGGCCAGTCGCCCGCGTCCGCCGCGCCCCGCCGTCGGCCCCCCGGGGCCTTCCCGTTCCCCGAACACCCCAACGGTGACGGCGAGTTCGCGATTCTGGTCACCGGTGACGCGGGGACGGGGGACGAGGCGCAGTATGCGGTGGCGTCCGCCGCGCGGGATGTCTGCAAGGCCGAGGGCATCGGCCTCGCGGTGGGTCTCGGCGACAATATTTATGAGAACGGCCCGGAGTCCGATGATGATTCCGAATTCCAGGACAAGTTCGAGAAGCCGAACAGCGGCATCGATGTGCCCTGGCTGATGGTGCTGGGCAACCACGACTGCTCGGGGCTGATCCCCGGCAGCGGCGGTGACCCCTCGCGCGGTGACCGCGAGGTCGCCTATGCCGCCACCTCACGGCGCTGGTACATGCCGAGCCGCTACTACAGCGTGCCGCTGCCGGCCGCCGAGCCGCTGGTGGAGTTCTTCGCGATCGACACCATCCCGTGGTCGTCGTACGTCGCCCAGCTCGACCCCCACTACCGGTGGGACGGACCGTACATGCGCGAGCAGCGAAGCTGGCTGGACGGTGCGCTGCGGGCCTCGCGGGCCCGCTGGAAGGTGGTGATCGGACACCACCCGTACCTCAACAACGGCAAGCACGGCAGCGCCGGTTCCTATGACGGTTTCGAGATCGGGAACTACACCAGCGGTGTCCACCTGAAGGACATGTACGAGAAGGTGGTGTGCGGACGGGCCGATCTGATCCTGTCCGGCCACGACCACACGCTGCAGATCCTGGAGCCCACGGCCCGTACGGGCGGCACCCGGCAGGTGGTGTGCGGTGCGTCGGCCAAGACGGAGGACGGCACGGCGCACTTCCACAACCCGGCGGCCTGGCAGAACTTCTCCGACCACGGGTTCATGGTCCTGAAGGTGTCCGGCGCGCGGCTGACCATCGATGCGTACACGGTCGACGTGGCCACGCGGAAGGCCACTCTGCGGCACCGCGCCCGGCAGACCCGGCCGGTCGCGTCGGTGCCGGCACCCGCCTGAGAGCCGGGGGCCGTCCCGGGGGGCCTGCCCGGGACGGCTCACCGGACGGGACCGGACGGCGGCTGTGCGGGACCGGACGCCGGCCGGGTGCCCACCGGGCGCGTCCCCCTCTTCCGTCCCCCTGGACGGCATCCGGAGCACCGGACATGCGGGGCTTCCGGCCCGCGCCTAGGGTGAGCGCATGGCCGCGTTCCGGTGGATATCGGCCCCGGTCAACGGCCCGCGACCGTGGGCACGAGGCAGGCTCGGCCCGGCGTCGCCGGCTGCTGCCGCGATGCGCCGATGCCGCGGACGCGCGCGTGCGGAGGTTCTGCGACGCACGCACCCGGAGGTCCTGCGACGCATGTGTGTGGAGGTCCCGCGCCGCCCGGCCCCCAGACGTGGCACGCCATGACCGACGTCCCCCCGCACCCGTTCGACGAGGGCTACGACCCCCGGTCCAACCGGGACTGGCGCCTCGTCGAGGAGGACGCGCCCGCGGTGTCGCGCCATGAGCCGATCGGACTGCGCGAACGGCTCTCGCTCAACCGGATGGGCACCTTCGACTGGAACCTGGACCGCGGCTTCATGGATCTGGACCCCGGTGCCATGGACGTCTTCGATCTGCGCCCGGACGAATACGACGGCGCGCCGGCGTCCCTGGTCACGCGGGTGCCGCCGGCGGAGGGCCGGCGGCTGGACGAGGCGCTTTCCCAGGCCCTGCTGGACGGCCACTCGTCCTACGGCGCCTACTTCCGGGTCCAGTGCCGCGACGGCACCCAGCGCTGGACGCACTCCCAGGGCCGGATTCTGCACACCGCGGACGGGGTGCCGTACCGGGTCATCGGCATCGTCCGGGAGGCGACCAGCGAACTGGCGGACTCCGCGCTGCTGCGCTCGCTCCAGCAGGAGCGGCAGCGGCAGACGGTGATGGTGCAGCAGACCACCGCAGCGCTGGCCCGTGCGCTGTCGGTCAAGGACGTGACCCGGGTGCTCACCGGCCCCGGCGGCGCCCGGCGGTTCGGCGCGGACGGGCTGGTCCTCGGCCTGGTCACGAACGACCGGTTCGAGGTCATCGCCACCGCCGGGCTGGAGGGCGAGGTGCCCGACAACATGATGACCTCGCGGCTCGACGACACCCTGCCGCTGGCGGACGCGGCGCGCTCGCGGCGCCCCATCTTCCTCAGCACCCGCGGCGAGCTGATCGCCCGCTTCCCGCGACTGCGCCCGTACACCGGGGTGCTCCCCGCGGGCAGCGCGGCGTTTTTGCCGCTGGTCGCGCAGAACGCCGTCATCGGGGCACTGGGGCTGTTCAACGCCGAGCCGGCGGTGCAATCGCCGGAGGCCAGGAACCTGGCACTGGCGCTGGCCGGTGTCGTCGCGCAGTCGGTGCAGCGGGCGACCCTCTTCGACCAGGAGCGGGAGTTCGCGACGGGGCTGCAGGCGACGATGCTGCCGCGCCGGCTCCCGCCCATCGAAGGCGGCGCGGTCACCGTCCGCTACCACCCGGCGAGCGTCGGGCGGGACATCGGCGGCGACTGGTACGACGTGATCGCACTGCCCCAGGGGCGGACCGGACTGGTGGTGGGCGACGTACAGGGCCACGACACCCATGCGGCCGCCGTGATGGGCCAGCTGCGGATCGCCCTGCGGGCTTACGCCAGCGAGGGGCACTCACCGGAGACCGTGCTGGTACGGGCGTCCCGGTTCCTCGCGGAGCTGGACACCGAGCGGTTCGCGACCTGCACGTACATCCAGGCCGATATGGAATCGGGAGCGCTGCACCTCGCGCGGGCCGGCCACCTCGGCCCGCTGATCAGCAACAGCTCCCGGCACATCGACTGGCCCGAGGTCCGCGGTGGGCTGCCGCTCGGCCTGGCCACGGTCTTCGGGCACGACCACTTCCCGGAGACCCAGCTGTTCCTGGAGCCCGGGTCGACGCTGCTGCTGTGCACCGACGGCCTGGTCGAACAGCCCGGCCAGGACATCTCCCGCGGTATCGACGCGCTGTCCGCGGCGGTCCGCACCGGGCCCACGGACCTGGAGGCGCTTGCCGACCGGCTCTCGGACCATCTGTGGGCCGACCCCGGCTCCGAGGACGACATGGCCCTCCTGCTCCTGCACCGGCTGCCCGGTTCCGGTGCCGTCACCACCCCGCGGCTGCGGCTGCACGTCCATCAGGCCGACCCGTCGGGCACCGCGGAGGTCCGCTCCGCGCTGCGCCGGACGCTGGACCAGTGGCGGGCGGGCGCCGTCATGCACAACATCGAGGTCGCCGCCTCCGAGCTGATCGCCAACGCACTGACCCACACCGAGAGCGGCGCCCTGGTCTCCATGGAGCTCCTGCCGGGCACCCCGCGCCGGATCCGGCTGGAGGTCGAGGACCGTTCCAGCCGGTGGCCGCGGCGGCGCAGCCCCGGCGAGACCGCCACCTCCGGACGCGGGCTGATGCTGGTCGAGGCGCTGGCGGACGAATGGGGCGCCGAACCGCGCGGCGCGGGCAAGGCACTGTGGTGTGAGTTCGCGGTACCGGACGGCCAGGAGGCGGTGTGGTGAACACCGGGCCCGCCCCGGAGCGGTGAACCCGGCAGGATGACGGCCCGTCAACTCATCTGCTGGATCCGGGGAATGAGCCTCCACATGAGGCCCGGCAGTGGCCGAGCCGACCAACCTGGCCGTTGGCCGACTCGACCTGACCGGAACGTACACCTTCACGTCCATGACGCAAACCGCTCCGGCACATGCGCCCTCCCGGGGCGACCGTTTCCGCCACCCGGCTCGGTCTTCTGTCACCGGCTCAGGTTCGCGGCTCGGGGTTTGCGGCTCGGGGTTTGCGGCGCCGACCCGGGTTCCTGCCTCAGGTCCCGGCACCGGCTCAGCTCTCAGGTGCCGGGCCAGGTTTCCGACTCATTCCCGCGGTGCCGGCTCGCTCCTCCGGTACCGGGTCATTCCGCCGGCTCCGGCTCATTCCTCAGCCGCCGGGTCACTCCTCCGGCCCATACCACAGCGTCGTCATATTGCAGAACTCCCGGATGCCGTGCCCGGACAGCTCCCGCCCGTAGCCGGAACGCTTGGCCCCGCCGAAGGGAAGGCCCGGGTGGGAGGCGGTCATCCCGTTGAAGAAGACACCGCCGGCCTCGATGTCGCGGGCGAGGCGCTGCTGTTCCTCGGGGTCCCGGGTCCAGGCGTTGGAACTGAGGCCGAACGGGGTGTCGTTGGCGAGGCGCACCGCCTCGTCGAGGTCGGCGACGCGGTAGAGCGTGGCGACCGGGCCGAACGCCTCCTCGTGGTGGATGCGCATCCCCTCGGTGATGCCGGACAGCACGGTCGGCTCGTAGAACCAGCCGGCGCTGTGCTCGGGTGGCCGCCGGCCGCCGCACAGTGCGGTGGCGCCCTGGTGGACCGCGTCGTCGACAAGCTCCTCCAGGTCGGAGCGGCCCTGTTCGCTGGAGAGCGGTCCGATGTCGGTGTGCTCGTCCATCGGGTCGCCGACGGTCAGCGCGGCCATGCGGGCGGTGAACCGCTCGGCGAAGGCGTCGTAGATGTCCTGGTGCACCAGGAACCGTTTGGCCGCGATACACGACTGTCCGTTGTTCTGGACACGGGCGGTGACCGCGACGCGGACCGCCTTGTCGAGGTCGGCGGAGGGCAGGACGAGGAAGGGGTCGCTGCCGCCGAGTTCGAGGACGGTCTTCTTGACCTCGTCACCGGCGATGGACGCCACCGCGCGGCCGGCCGGTTCGCTGCCGGTCAGCGTGGCGGCGACCACCCGCGGGTCACGCAGGATGTCCTCGACCGCGCCGGACCCGACCAGCAGGGTCTGGAAACACCCCTCGGGGAAACCGGCGCGCCGGAAAAGCTCCTCCAGGTAGAGCGCGGTCTGCGGCACGTTCGAGGCGTGCTTGAGCAGCCCGGTGTTGCCCGCCATCAGGGCGGGCGCGGCGAACCGTACGACCTGCCAGAGCGGGAAGTTCCAGGGCATCACCGCGAGGACGGGGCCGAGGGGGCGGTAGCGCACCACGGCACGGATCGCGCCGGAGTCGCTCACATCGGCCGGATCGGGGTGCTCGTCGGCGAGCAGCGCCTCGGCGTGGTGGGCGTACCAGCGCATGGTCTTGGCGCACTTCGCCGCCTCCGCACGCGCCTGGGCCAGCGGTTTGCCCATCTCGGTGGTCATGGTGCGGGCGATGCCGTCCTGGTCGGCATCGAGCAGGTCGGCGGCCGCGAGCATCCGCTCCCTGCGGTAGCCGAAGCTGGTGGTGCGGTGCTCCTGGAAGGCCTGGTCCGCCCGAACCAGATGATCTTCGATCTCACCCTCGTTGAGGGCGTCGAAGGTCTTCAGGGTCTCGCCGGTGGCCGGGTTGACCGTGGCGATGGCCATGATCAGCACCTCCTTGGTGGGTGCGGGAGCGGGGTACCCCCGGTGAAGGGGGCGACAGGCCCGGGCGGCTCTCCTAGGAGAGCGGCGACGGCTGCGGGGACGGCTCCGGGACCGGATCGGGATCGGGTCCGGGCGGACGGGGTATCGGCGACGGCTCCGGCGGAATGGGATCCGGTTGCCCAGGCGGGCTCGGTGGGCCGGGAAGCGGGTCCGGGACGGGCGGCGGGCCTCCCGGATCCGGGGGCGTGGGCTGCGGATCGCGGTCGAGCGTGCGCTCACTGCGCGTATGCGGTTGCCGCTGCACGGTGGGCCTCCAGACTGAGATGGCTAGTGGCACATGAGCCCCCGTACCCGAGTTTCGCCCGTCCATGGCCCCCGCGCACGGCGGATTGCCTCGGACGGGTTGCGCACGGCCCGGGGGCGGCGTATATGACCTGATCGGGCGGCGCCGGGCGGGCCTTTCGCGCTCTAGATTGCGGTCATGCCCATGATGCGTACGAGGATGACGCGCCTGGTGACGGGCGGGAGCCCGGCCGCGGCCGGGCGCATGGTGCGGGCGGCGCGGAGGGTCCGGACGGAGCGGAGGGTCCGGACCGTAGGGAGGGTGCGGGTCGCGGTCCGGTCCCGGGGCCGGGCCGCCGCGTCGCTGTCCGGGCTCGCCCTGGCGCTGCTCGCGCTCGCCGCGGCCGCCCCGGCGGCCGACGCGTCCGCCACCGCTCCCGTCCACCATGCGCCCCTTCCCGTCCACCACATCCCCCTGCCCGTCCTCATGGCCGACACCGGCGGCGGCGAGCAACTGATCACCGCCCGTGCGCCCACGACTCGCTCCACCACCGGGACCGTGCGGTGGTGGCAGCGGCGCAACGGCCGCTGGCGGCAGGAGGGTTGGGCGCCGGCCCGCTTCGGGGCCGGCGGGCTGACCGAGGGCAGTACCCGGGTGCAGGGCACCTCGACCACCCCGACCGGGCTGTACGACCTGCCGTTCGCCTTCGGGACCGCCCCGCCGCCGCCCGGCACCGGCGCGCCGTACCGCCGGGCCGGCGCGGACTCCTGGTGGTGCGAGGACAACGCCTCCGCCTCCTACAACCGCTGGGTGGCGCCGCTGCCGCCGGACTGCGCGGCGGGTGAGTCCGAACGGCTGGCGGACTATCCCACGCAGTACGCCCGGGCCCTGGTGATCGGCTTCAACTACCACCGTCCGGTGCACGGCCGCGGCGCCGGGATCTTCCTCCATGTCAACGGGAAGGGCGCCACGGCCGGCTGTGTCTCCGTACCGGCCGGGTCCATGGCACGAATCCTGTCCTGGATCCGGCCGTCCGCACACCCGCACATCGCCCTCGGCACGGCGCACGGGCCGACGGCCCTCACCCGTTACTGACGGCGGGCACGGCCGCCTGCCGCCGCTTGCCGGGCGCTTGACCCGCTACTCCGTGGTACTTTGTAGCAGTACTCGGTGCTACGCAGTACCCAGGAGAACCGAAGAGGACCGGCGATGGACGATCTGACGGAGATGCTGAAGGGCACGCTTGAGGGCTGCGTGCTGCACATCATCGGCAGCGAGGAGACCTACGGGTACGCCATCACGCGTCGGCTGAACGAACTCGGCTTCACCGACGTCGTCGAGGGGACGATCTACACCATCTTGGTGCGACTGGAGAGGAACGGGCTCGTCCAGGTGACGAAACGACCGTCCGGATTGGGTCCACCGCGCAAGTTCTTCGCGCTCAACGACGCAGGGCGCCAAGAACTCGCGAAGTTCTGGGCGAAATGGGAGTACCTCTCCTCACGAATCGACATGCTCAAGGAGGGCGGGCGATGAACTTCTGGGAGACCATTACGGGCAGCGACCTCACGAGGGACTGCAAGGCGTTCGAAGCCCGGGCCGAGGCACTGCCGGCCGACTATCGGGCGGCGTGGGAACAGATCAAGGTTCACCTCTCCCCCCACTCGGACTTCACGGGTCGCAACCTGATGCCGATTCTTGACGGCGTCCTGGGGCTGCTCGAAGAAACAGCGGCGGAGGGGCAGAGCGTTCACGAGGTGCTCGGCGACGACATCAATGGCTTCTGCGTGGCGCTGACCGGCGGAGAAGGGGCCCGGAGCCATCGCGACCGGTGGCGCGAGCAGTTGAACAGGAACGTCGCAAGGAAACTGGGCCGGCTAGGGGGCTGACATGGGCATCCAAGACATCATCCAGGGCAAGCAGCAGTGGCGGGCGCACCTGGCGCGGGTCCAGGCGCTGCCGCCGGACTACCAGATCGTTTACAAGGAGATCCAGAAGTACCTCTTCAAGGTCGGACCGGTCGACTTGCCTGACGGGCGCCTGCTCTCAGGAATTGTCGACTTCTTCGAGGAGGGCGTGGCGGCCGGCAAGGGAGTCCTTGAACTCCTCGGCGGCGATGTCGCTGCCTTCTGCGACGACCTGGTCAAGGACTCGCGCACCCACGCGGATATCCCTCAGGATTCCCTCGGCGGAAAGCCCGGAACGGCCGAGAAGTGACACCACCGTCGATTCGGCCAGTGGCTCAGTGCATCCCCTCGGGGTCGACCCCGGTCAGATCACGGCTCGCGTCCCACAACCGCGCCGCCGGGGAGGGGTCGGCGAGGTGGTTCCACACCGGTTCCCGTCGGGGCTCGCCGCGCAGGCCGAAGACGCGCGGTCCCCACAGCTGGCCCCCGCGCACGGCCGGGTCGAGCACCGCCCGGACCGCGGGCCACGCACCGGCGTGCTTGCCCTGGACGAGGAGAGCCGCAGGTGCCGCGCTCAGCCGTGCGCCGGTGGTTCGCACATGGACCGGTGGCCGTGAGGGGGTGAGGGAGTCCAGCGCGCCGCCGGGGTGGACCACCACGCTCGCCACCGTGCTGCCGGCGGCGCGCAGGCGGCGGTCGAGTTCGACGCCGAAGTACATCTGAGCCAGCTTGGAGCGTCCGTAGGTGCGCTTGGGCCGGTAGTCCTGCCGGGACTGCAGGTCGTCCAGGTCGAGCCGTTCGGACTTCGCCGCGAAGCTGCCCATGGTCACGACGCGGGCGGCCGGCGCGGCTGACAGCAGCGGCATCAGCCACCGGGTCAGCGCGAAGTGCCCGAGGTGGTTCGTGCCGAACATCAGCTCGTGACCGTCCCCGGTCTCCTTGCGCGGCGGGTCGTCAAGCGCGACACCGGCGTTGTGGACCACCGCGTCGAGGCGGTCCACGCCCAGTGCTTCCACGACTGTACGCAGCGACGAGAGGCCGGCGAGGTCCAGCCGTACGGCCCGCACCCGCGCACCCGCGACCCGCGCACGTATCGAAGCCGTGGCGGCCTCGGCCTTGGCCGGATTCCGGCTGCCGAGGACGACGGTCGCGCCGGTTGCCGACAACTGCTCCGCGACGAAGTACCCGATGCCGGCGTTGCCGCCGGTGACCAGGAAGACGCGGCCATCGGCACGCGGCAGCCGTTGGACACTCCATGGCGGGGTGGGGGATGCGGAGGACATGGTGACGGGACTCCCTTACCGGTGAAGAGGGCTGCGGCTGCTTGCCGGGCCACTCGGCACTCACGGTTCCAGCGGCCACCGACACGTCGCCCACGGATCACCGACAGTCCCGCCGGCCGGCCGACATCCCGCCGACACGGTGCCGGCCCGTCGCCGCACCATGCCGGTGAACCTCACAGGAACGTCACGTCGGCCAACCGGAGCGTTCAAAGGCGCCCCGGGGCGCTCGGCCACCGGAGAGGAAAAGGCAGGCTATGGCTGCGGATCCCGTGCGTCGTAGCGGGCGAAGGCGCGGCGGCCGAGGCCCAGGCCGGTCACCACCAGGACACAGGCCAGGCCGCCGCCGATCACCGTGGTGGCCGGGGAGGTCAGATCGGCCATGGATCCGGCGAGGAAGTCGCCCAGCCGCGGCCCGCCGGCGACCACGACGATGAAGACGCCCTGGAGCCGGCCGCGCATCGCGTCCGGCGTCGCGGCCTGCAGCATGGTGCTGCGGAAGACCATCGAGATGGTGTCCGCGCAACCGGCCACGGCGAGGAAGAACAGGCCGAGCCACAGCTGCCGGGAGAGGCCGAAGGAGGCGATGGCAGCGCCCCAGGCGGCCACCGCGATCAGGATGGCCAGGCCGTGCCGGCGGATCCCGCCGAGCCAGCCGGAGAACAGCCCGCCCAGTACGGCGCCCACCGCGGGCGCGGCCACCAGGAGGCCGACGGTCTTGGCGTCCCCGGCGAACCAGAGCACCGCGACCGCGGGAAACAGGGCGCGCGGCTGGGCGAGCACCATCGCGGCCAGGTCCGAGAGGAACGTCATCCGCAGATTCGGCCGGGTGGCGAGGAAGCGCAGGCCGTCCAGTACGGAGGCCCGGCGCCGTGGCCCCTCCCCCTCGGGCCGCATGGACGGCAGCCGCCACATCGCGTACAGCGAGCCGCTGAAGGCCGCCACATCGATCAGATAGGCGGCCTGGTAACCCCACAGACCGACGATGACCCCGCCCAGCATCGGCCCGCCCATCATGCCGAGGTTGCTGGTCAGGGAGTTGAGGGCGTTGGCGGCCGGCAGCTGTTCGGTGGGCAGCAGCCGCGGGATCATCGACGAGCGGGCCGGTGAGTTCATCGCGAAGCAGACGGCCTGGAAGGCGACGACGGTGTAGAGCAGCCAGACCCGGTGGTATCCGGCCAGGGCGGCGCCGGCCAGGGTGAGGGACATCGCGGTGGCGCCCGCGGCGCTGTAGAGACCCAGTTTGCGGCGGTCGACGGTATCGGCGATGGCGCCGCCGTACAGCCCGAAGACGACCAGGGGGACCAGTGAGCACAGTCCCACCAGGCCGACCGCGAAGGTGGAGTGGGTGAGGGTGTAGACCTGCAGGGAGACCGCGAGCGCGGTCATCTGCTGGCCCATCCAGGAGATGGTGTTGCCGCACCACAGGCGGCGGTAATCCGGGGAGACGCGCAGCGGGGTCAGATCGGCGAATATCCGGGAGCGCAGGGGTATTTCGCTTTTCTCTGGGGTCGTTGTAGGGGCCACGCGGCGCAGTAAAGCACGTGGTGGGGGCGTGGTGGGCGGCAGGGCGGAAGCGGCGCTCGGGCGGATCGCCCCTTACCCGCCCGGTGTTCGGGACGCTCCGTGTTCGGCGTGATCGGTGCGTACGGCCGTCATAGGCTCGTGTCCGCCCCCTGTCAGCCCTGTCAGCCCTGTCAGCCCTCCGGAAGCCCGTACACCCTGCGGGCGTTGTCCGCGGCGATCATCGCGCCGACCCGGCGGGCGTCCTCCTCGGACCACGCCCCGGAAGCCGTCCAGTCGCCGAGGACGGTCGCCAGCGCGGTCCGGAACAGTGCGCTGCCGACGACGTACAGCTCCGGCAGGCCGTAGGCGTCGGTGGAGAAGAGCAGTTTGCCGAAGGGCGTGAGCTCCAGGAATTCGGCGAGCACGGCCGCGGCGCGCGGGCCGGTATGAGTGAGCGTCAGCCCGATGTCGGCGTAGACGTGCGGGAACACGGCTGCCAGGTAGGCGGCTTGGCGGTGGTACGGGTAGCAGTGCAGCAGCACGAGGTCCGTGCCGGTGTCGGCGGTGGCCCGCGCCAGGTCGGTCAGCAGTGCCGGGTCGGCGTGGTCGAGCCGGAGGTCGGGGTCGCCGAAGCCGGTGTGGAGCTGGAGGGGGCGGCCGGTGGCGACGGCCAGCTGGACGAGATGGCGCAGCAGGACCGGGTCGGTGAGCCGGGGCGCGCCCGCGGCCAGCCAGGAGCGGGCGGCGGTGTGCACCGCGCCCGGGGCGGGTGGCGCGGGGTCCAGGGCGAGACCGTGACGGTAGGCGGCGACGGTTTTGAAGGCGACGGCGGTGCGGGCGGCGTCCCGGACCGCGCGGGCGAGCGTGTCGGTGAACTCCTCGGCGTCGCGGGCGCCGGCCGCGGTCCGCTCGGCCAGCGTCTCCAGCCGTACGACCTCGAAGCCGGCGCCGCCACCGTCCCCGGCGGTCTCGGCCGGACCCGTCAGGTCGCCGGGCAGCCCGGTGTCGAGGAGGTAGGTGCCGATGCCGGTGGCCCGCAGCAGACGGCGGCGGGTCTCGTCCGGGCCCAGTTCGGCGCGGCGGGCCAGGTAGCGGTCGGACGGGCAGTGCGCCGGCAGGCCGAGCAGCGGCGGGCACCAGCGGCGTACCGCGAAGCCGGCCTGGGTGTCGAAGAAGCTGGTGCCCGCGGCGGGCGGCCGGTCCGACTCGGTGAGATAAGCGGCGAACGCCTTGGGGTCCGGGGCGTGCCGGAGCACTCCGTGGCAGTGGTGGTCCACCAGCGGCGGCAGGCCGTCGCCGGGGTCCGGGACGCTGCCCGCGGGGTCGGCGGGCCTCACCAGCGCCAGCGAGTGGCGGCGGCGATCTCGTCGTCCTCGCTCCCGGCGAAGTGGGCCTCCTCCGCGCGCCGGACGGCGAGCACCGCGCCGTGCAGCACCTCGCCCATGGCCTCGTACAGCGGGGCCGACTTCTCCAGCCGGTCGGCCGCCTCGGTGAGCGTGGCGGGCAGCCGGACGATGCCCCGCCGGGCGCGCTCGCGGACGCCGAGCGCGCCCGGGTCGCCGGTCTGCGGTTCCGGCAGCCGGTCGGCGGACTCGATGCCGTGCAGTCCGGCGGCGATGACCGCGCCGACCGCGAGGTACGGGTTGGCGGCGGCGTCGAATGTCTTGATCTCGGCGTGGCCGCCGTTCGGGTCCTCGGGGGCGCCGGTGATCAGGCGCAGCGCCGCCTCCCGGTTCTCCACGCCCCAGCACTGGTAGACGCCGGCCCATTGGGAGGGCTGCAGCCGCAGATAGCTGGCGGGTGAGGGGCAGCCGATGGCGAGGAGGGCGGGCAGGGCGCCGAGGACGCCGCCGAGGAAGGCCGCAGCGTCCGGCGCCAGGCCCCACGGGGCGTCGGTGCTGCGGTGCAGGCTGGTGCCGTCGCGGTACAGGCCGAGGTGGAGGTGGCAGCCGTTGCCGACCGCTCCGGCGACGACCGACGGGGCGAAGGAGGCGCGCAGTCCGTGCCGGACGGAGACGGCGCGGATGGTCTCGCGGACCAGCACCACATCGTCGGCGGCGCGGACCGGATCGCCGGGGGCGGTGGTGACCTCGAACTGGCCGGGGGCGTACTCGGGGTGGAGCTGGAGGACGTCGATGCCCTGGACGCTCAGCGCCTCGGTGACATCGCGGAGGTAGTCGGAGAGCTCGACGACCCGGGTCATGCCGTACGCGGGGCCCGCGCAGGGGTAGTCGAGCGGTTCGTCCGCGCCGGGGGCGGCCTGGTGGCCGGCGGGGGCGCGGGCGACCACCCACTCGGTTTCGAAGCCCATCCGCAGCTCCAGGCCGGCGGTCGCCGCCCGCTCCGTCATCCGCCGGGCGAACTGCCGCTGGCAGGCGGGGTGCGACCGGCCGAGCTGGTCGTAGCGGTCGGCCGGCGCCCAGGCCCAGCCGGGCTGTGCGGCGAGCGTGGTGACCCGGTCCAGGTCGGGGAAGAGCCGCAGGTCGCCGTCGGGTCCGCCGAGGTGGTCGGAGGCGGTGATGGCGTCGTCGGAGGTGAACACGTCGAAGACGGGCGACATCCCGACTCCGCGCTCCGCCGCGGCCGCGAGCCGTTCGGCCGGCACGGTCTTGACGCGGACGATACCCGCGTTGTCCACCCAGGTCAGCGCCACGTTCCGGACGCCTTCCGCGGAGAGACGTGCCGCCAACTGGCGGGCTTCCTGGCGCTGTTGTGCAGCCCGCGATCCCATAGAGCCGTCCTCACTGACCGTGCCGATGCCTCGGCGCCCGTTCACGCTGTGTGCCCTTCGTGCCCTTCCCGGTGCGGTGCGACGCCTTCCCGGTCAGGAGCAGTTGAACTCGCACCATACGCACTTTCCGCTGCCGCGCGGTTCCACACCCCAGACATCGGCCAGGCGGTCGACGAGCAGCAGCCCGCGGCCGGAGACACCGGCCTCCCCCGGCTCACGGCGCCGCGGCAGACTGCTGGAGTGGTCCTCGACCTCCAGCCGCAGCAGCCGCCCGACGCTGTGCGGCATACGGATGTTGACCACGGCCTCGCCGTCGGTGTGCAGCAGGGCGTTGGTGATCAGCTCGTCGGCGACCAGCTCGATCTCCTCGGCGCGTTCCGCCGCGCCCCAGGCCCGTACCGCGGCCCGGATCATGTGCCGGGCGGCGGACAGGCCTTCGGGGTCGGCGGGCGCGATGTGCTGGCGGAACCGTCCGACGATGTCGTGTTCGGGGGCACCGAGGCGGCGCAGCAGAAGCAGCGCCATATCGTCCTCGCCGGTCCGCTCGTCCGCCGACTCGCACAGCCGGTCGGCGAGTTGCTGCACGTCCTGGGGGCCCTGGCGGACCTCGCGGGCCAGATGGCGCATCCCGTCGTCTAGGTCGGTGCCGGGCTGTTCGACGATGCCGTCGGTGCACAGCAGCAGGGTGTCGCCGGGGGCGAGCAGGACGGTGGTGACCGGGTAGTCGAGCCGCCGGAATGCGGAGGCGATACCGAGCGGCAGCCCGCCGGCCACCGGCAGCCTGCGGCAGATCCCTTCGGCGTGGCGCAGCAGCGGGTCGATATGGCCGGCCCGGACGATCCGGGCCGCGCCGGTGCTCAGATCGGCGTCGACGTAGGTGCAGGTCGCGAAGCGGTCGGTGTCGAGCTCGTTGAGGAAGGCGGAGGCGCGGGCCATGACGGTGGCCGGGGCGTGCCCTTCGGAGGCGTAGGCGCGCAGCACGATCCGCAGCTGGCCCATGAGCGCGGCGGCCTGGGTGTCGTGGCCCTGGACGTCGCCGATGACGGCGGCGACCCGGCCGTCGGGCAGCGGAATCACGTCGTACCAGTCGCCGCCGATGTCCCGGCCCATCCGGGCGGAGCGGTAGCGGACGGCGATCTGCGCACCGGCGACGCCGGGGATCCGGCGCGGCAGCATGGCCTGCTGGAGGCCGGCGGCGAGCTCGTGCTCCTGGTCGTAGAGCATGGCGCGGGCCAGGCTCTGCGCGATGCTGCTGCCGAGCGCCACCAGGACGTTGCGCTCCTGGTCGTGGAAGTCGCTCTCCCGCTCGAAGAAGAGGCCGATCACACCGATCGGGCGGCCCTGTGCGATCAGCGGCAGGTAGGCCGCCGAGTGGACGTTGAGCGGTTCGATGGCCGGCCACAGCCGCGGGTAGTTGCGCCGGAATTCCGCGCGGCTGCCCACATAGCGCGGAGTGAGGGTGCGGACCACTTCGCTCATCGGGAATTCGTCGCCCACCCGGGTGTATTCGAGATCGGGCACAAAGCTGCCCGCCTTGCCCTCGGAGACCAGCCGGATGCGTCCCGCCTCCACCAGCCCGAGGATCACGTTCTCGGCACCCAGCCGGCTCAGCCCCTGCTCGTCGGCGAGCACGGCGATCACTTCGCCGACCGTTCTGGCGTGTGCCAGGGCGGCGGTGGTGCGCTCGACGACGCTGGTGTGCCGACGGCGCTCCTCGTCGACGGCAAGCCGCTCCGCCGCATGGGTGTACTCGTGGCTGGCGTCGCGGACCACGCCGATGATGCGGCGGGGCCTGCCGGTGCTGTCCCGGCGGATGCTGCCCTGGCTGTGGAGCCAGCGCAGCTCGCCGTCGCGCAGCCGGACCCGGAAGTAGGCGCCGCAGGAGTCGCTGCCGTCCTTGAGCGCCCGGGCGACCGAGGCGTCCAGGCGGGCCGCCTCATGGGCCGGGAGGCGGCAGCCGAGCGTGGCCGGACGGTCGTCGTACTCCTCCGGCAGCATGTCGAACACCTCGAGGGCGGGCGCGTCCATGTGCATCAGCCCGCTGTCGAGGTCCCAGTCGAAGCCGCCCATGCCGTTGAGGGCCAGGGTCAGGTCCGGGTGGGCGGGCCAGTCGTCCGGCACCGACACGGTGGGCCGCTTCGCTCCCCGGTCAGCCATGTCGTTACTTTGCCACATTCACCCGGATTGCGGAGGGTCTGACCGTTTCACCCGGCCTTGCTCCTGCAGCACCGGCCCTCGCACTGACTCCTGCATCAGCAATCCCGCAACACCCTCCCTGGAAGCCCAGCAGCAGCGGCATCCATGGAACTTCGCCTCCCCGATCCGTTGCGATGTTCTCAACACGCTGTTACGGTCCCCGACCATGGAGGACACCCCCGGAACCCGGGTCACCGACGACGCCGGAGAGATCACGGACCGCGTCCGTGAGGTGATCGGCCGGCTCGGCTGCAGCCACCGCGAATTCGCCCGCCGGATCGTGCTGGACCCGTCGAAACTGTCCAGGTCACTGGGGGGCACCCGGCGTTTCACCCTGGCCGAGATCGTCCGTATCGCCGACATCGGCGAGGTCGGCACGGGCTGGCTGCTCGGCGCCCCCGAGCGGCCCTCGGCACCGCCGGACCGCGCGCCGGCGGCCGTCCCCGAGGGCGGCCGGCCGTTGCAGATCGTGCGGGAAACCGTCCGGCTGATCGCCGAGCACGGCTTCCACGGCGTCCGGGTCGCCGATATCGCGGCCGCCTGCGGTACCAGCCCGGCCGCGGTGCACTACCACTTCCCCGGCCGCGACGAACTCCTGGAAGCGGCCGTGCGCTGGTGCATGGACGAGGACACCGAACGCCGCGCCGCGGGCCTGGCCGCGGCCCCCGACGCCCGCGGCGAGCTGCTGCATCTGATCGCGCTGCAGACACCGCGCACCGAGCAGCAGCGCCGGCAGTGGCTGGTCTGGCTGGATCTGTGGGCCCAGGCCGCCCGCTCCACGGCCGTGGGGCGGCTGCACGAGCACTACTACCGGCAGTGGCGCACCACCGTCGCCGATGTCGTGCGCCGCGGCGTCGGCCAGGGCGTCTTCCGCACCGTCGATCCGGAGTTCGCCGCGCTGCGGCTGACCGCCCTGATCGACGGCCTGGCCACCCAGGTGCTCGCCACCGCGCCGGACAGCACCGGCCCCGACACGATGCACGCCGCGCTGCTCGCCTTCGTCGACAGCGAACTCACCGCCGCCCCCGCCGACTGAGGGCGCCACTCCCCCGCCGCAACCGCCACTCCCCCGCGCTCACCGGACCGGGCCCCGAGACACGACACGAGGCACGACACCCACCGAAGGGAACCCGTGAACAACGAGGTCATCATCACCTGCGCGCTCACCGGCGCCGGCGACACCGTCCACCGCTCCCCGCACGTCCCCGTGACGCCCGAGCAGATCGCCGCGTCGGCCGTCGAGGCGGCCGCCGCGGGCGCCGCTGTGGTGCACATCCACGTACGCGACCCCGAGACCGGCGCCCCGTCGCGCGACCCGCGGCTGTACGCCGAGGTGGTCGAGCGGATCAAGGAGACCGGCACCGACGTCGTCATCAACCTCACCGCGGGGATGGGCGGCGACCTGGTGATCGACCCCGACCGGCCGCTCCGGCAACTGCCCGGTACGGACCTGGTGAGCGGCCTGGAGCGGCTGCCGCACGTCGAGGAACTGCTGCCCGACATCTGCACCCTGGACTGCGGCTCCCTCAACTTCGGGGACGGCTCCAACCTCTACGTCTCCACCCCCGACATGCTGCGGACGGGCGCCCGGCGCATCCAGGAACTCGGGGTGCGGCCCGAGTTGGAGATCTTCGACACCGGTCAGCTGTGGTTCGCCAAGCAGCTGCTGGCCGAGGGGCTGCTGGACGACCCGACGGTCTTCCAGCTGTGCATGGGCATCCCGTGGGGCGCGCCGGCCGACCCGGGCGTCCTGCAGTCGATGGTGCACCTGCTGCCCGAGGGCGCTCAGTGGGCGAGCTTCGCGCTCGGCCGCATGCAGCTGCCGTGGGTCGCCCAGTCGATCCTCCTCGGCGGCCATGTGCGGGTCGGCCTGGAGGACAACCTCTACCTCAGCAAGGGCGTCAAGGCCACCAACGGCCAGCTAGTCGAACGCGCCGTCCGCATCACCGAGTTGCTGGGGGCCTCGGTCGCCGGCCCCGACCGGGCACGTGCCCTCCTGGGCCTGAAGCCGCGCGGCTGAGGCCTCGCCACCCGCCCGTCCCTCCACTCCCCAGGAGCCGCTCCCCCATGCCCGAAACCACCTCTGCCCCCTGTGCCCCCGAGGACGTACGCCGTATCGCCTGTATCGGCGCCGGAGTGATCGGCGGCGGCTGGGCCGCCCACTTCCTCGCCCGCGGCTACGACGTCACCGCCTGGGACCCGGCCGACGACGCCGGGGAAAGGCTCCGCCGCCTGGTCGCCGCCGCCTGGCCCGCGCTGGAACAGATAGGCCTGGCCGACGGGGCCTCGCCGGACCGGCTGACGCTCGCCCCCACCCTCGCCGAGGCGGTCGCCGACGCCGACTTCGTCCAGGAGAGCGCCCCCGAGAACCTGGAGTTGAAGCGCTCCCTGCTCGCCGAGCTCGCCGCCGCGACCCGCCCCGGCGTGGTCATCGCCTCCTCCACCTCCGGCTACCCGATGACCGATATGCAGACGGCGGCCGAGGACGCCGGCCGCCTGGTCGTCGGCCACCCCTTCAACCCGCCGTACCTCATCCCGCTGGTCGAGGTCGTCGGCGGCGAGCGGACCGACCGGGCGGCCGTCGCCTGGGCGTCGCGCTTCTACGACCTGGCGGGCAAGTCCGTGATCACCATGGACCGCGAGCTGCCCGGCTTCATCGCCAACCGCCTCCAGGAAGCCCTCTGGCGCGAGGCGCTGCACATGGTCGCGAACGGCGAGGCCTCGGTCGAGGACATCGACGCCTCGATCACCGAGGGCCCGGGGCTGCGCTGGGCGTTCATGGGCCCCTGTCTGACCTTCGCGCTGGCCGGCGGTGAGGGCGGGATGGCTCATATGCTCGACCACTTCGGCCCGTCCCTGAAGTCGCCGTGGACCCGGCTGGCGGCTCCCGAGCTGGACCGCGAGCTGCGCGACGCCATGGTCGACGGGTGCGCAGAGGCGGCGGGCGGCCGTACGTACGCGGACCTGGTCGCCGAACGCGACCAGGGCGTCATCGACGTCCTGCGTGCCACGGGCCGGCTGGGGAGCACCCGCCGGTGACCGGCGACACGGCGGGCGGCCTCCCGCTCTTCCACCAGACCGTCCGGGACGACTGGATCGACTACAACGGCCACCTCAACGAGGCCTACTACGTCCTGGTCTTCGGCTTCGCCACCGACGCCCTGATGGACGCGGCCGGCCTCGACGCGGCCTACCGGGGCCGCACCGGCTGCTCCCTGTACACGGTCGAGGCGCACGTCCGCTATCTCCACGAGGTCGCCCGCGGCAGCGAACTCACCGTCCGCACCACCGTATTGGGCGTGGACGACCGAAAACTGCGCCTCCTCCACGAGATGTTCACCGGTGCGCCGTCCGGCTCCGCGGTGGCCACGGAGGAGCTGTTCGCCCTGCACGTCGACCGGGCCGCCGGGGGCGCGGCGCCCCTGCCCGACGCGAGCCGGGAGTACTTCGCGGGGCTCCTGGCGCCGGCGCCGCCGTGGGCGGGCAACGGGATCCGCGCGGTGCGGCCGCCCCGGTAGCGACCGCGGGCACGGCCGGGGCGCCGCCGGGGCCCCGGCCGTGCCTCCTCCGGGTGCCTCCGCCGGCCGGGCCCGCCGCGTCGTTCCGGTGCCATCCTGGAAGGAGCGAGGATCTTCACCACTCACCGAGGGAAGCCACCATGACCACCACCAAGGGCCATCACATCGAGGTCAGGCAGGGCACCGACCACGTCCGCGTCACGGTCGGCGGCCGGCTGCTGGCCGACAGCCGCCGCCCGCTCCTCCTCCAGGAGACCGGCTACCCCGTGCGCTACTACCTCCCGCCCGAGGACGTCCGCACCGATCTGCTGACCCCGTCCGAGACGCACACCGTCTGTCCTTTCAAGGGCACCGCCTCCTACTGGTCGCTTCCCGACGGCCCTGAGGACATCGCATGGGCCTACCCGGAACCGCGTGCCGCGGTGGCGCAGATCAAGGATCACTTCTGCTTCTACGAGGTCGACACGGACTGAGCCGGGTGCGGCAGCGGGCCCCGCCCGCGCCGCGGGACCCCCGCACGGCGCACAATCGAAGGGTGAACGACGCGGAGCGACCCCACGACGAACCCGGCACCTCCCGCGAGCCCGGCGCGCCGCCGCCGCACGAGGGCGGCGACCCGGCCTGCTGGCTGGACCAGGTGTGCGACGCCTGCGGCCGGATCCGGGAGCGGCCCCGCAGCGCGGTATGCGAACACTGCGGGGCCGGGCCGGACGGGACGACGGCGGGGGCGGCGCCGAGCGGGGCGGGCTCATCCGCCACCGGCCGGCGGGCCCCCCGGCGGGATCGGGATGAGGAGGGCCGGGCCCGCAACGCCCGCCCGCGCGACGGCCTCGGCCGGCCGCTGCCGTACGGCTCCCCGGGTGTGGCAAGGCAGCCGGAGGGGGTGTCCCGTACGCCCGCGCAGTCACTGGCCGAGGCACAGCGGCTGCTCGACGACGGGATGCCGTTCCACGCCCATGAGGTGCTGGAGGACGCCTGGAAGGCGGCTCCGGAGGCGGAGCGGGAGCTGTGGCGGGGGCTCGCCCAGCTCGCGGTGGGCCTCACCCATGCGGCGCGGGGCAATGCCGTGGGCGGCACGGCTCTGCTCGACCGGGGTGCGGCGGCCATCGCGCCGTATGCGGACGCCGCCCCGTACGGGATCGACATCGCAGGACTGACGGCGTGGGCCGGGGAACTGACCGGACGTCTGACCGGCACCGGGGCGGCCGTACCGGCGGCACGAACGGCGCCCCGGCTGCGCGCCACCGGACACGACGCCGGGGACCACCCCACCGGCGACGAGACCGGCGACCGCCCCGGCGCGGGCGGCTGACGCCGGGCTCCGCCGGGACGAGCGGAGCCGCGGCTGACCGGCCCCTGGGCCTACGCCGCCCCTTCCCCCTGCCTGCGGCGCCTGCGGGCCTGGCGCCACCGGCCGAGCAGCGCGCCCAGCCCGAGGGCCGCGACACCGGCGCCGCCCGCGCCCAGGACGAGGGTGGAGTTCCTGGGCGGGCCGCCGCGTGCTGTGGCCGTGGTGACCTCGGCGGCCACCGGGTGGAGCGGGGCGTCGCCGTCGTAGGCGGTGCGGACGGCGTGCAGGGTGCCCACCGGCTGGGTCTTTCCGGCGGTGTCGAAGCCCCAGTCCAGCAGCGAACCGGCTTCCTTGTAGACGGCGTTGGTCTCGTTCGACTGCGGATTCAGCACGGTGACCAGCAGGGTGCGGCCGTTCCGCCGGGCGGCGGCGATCAGGGTGTTGCCGGCCTTGCTGGTGTAGCCGTTCTTGACGCCGATGATGCCGGGGTAGCGGGACAGTCCGTGCGAGCCCACCAGTATCCGGTTGGTGTTCTCGATCATGGTGGTGCCGCCGGCGCCGGGGAAGGCGGCGCGGGTGGTGGCGCAGTAGCGGGCGAAGTCGTCATTGGCGAGTCCGGCGCGGGCGAAGACGGTCAGGTCGTACGCCGAGGACACCTGACCGGGCGCGTCATAGCCGTCCGGGGACTTGACGGTGGTGTCGCGCGCTCCGAGTTTGCCGGCGGTCTCCTGCATCTCCTGGGCGGTGGTCCGCCAACCGCCGTTCATCGCGGCCAGCACGTGCACCGCATCGTTGCCGGAGCGCAGGAAGACGCCGCGCCACAGGTCGGCGACGGAGTAGCTGCGGCCCTCCTTGACGCCGACGACGCTGCTGCCGGTCCCGATGCCCGCCAGGTCCGCCGAGCTGACCCGGCGTACGGCACCGGCCGAGAACTTCGGCAGGACGGTGACCGCGAAGAGCGTCTTGAGGGTGCTGGCCGGAGGGAGCTTGCGGTGCGCGTTCTTCGCGGCCAGCACGCTGCCGGTGTCCGCGTCGGCCACCATCCAGGACAGGGCGGACAGACCGCCGGGCAGCCTCGGGGTGCCGGGGGCGGCGACGGGCTGCACCCCGGCACCTGCCGCGGAGGGCTGACGGGACGTCGAGTCGTGCGCGGCAGCCGGTATGGACGTGAGCGACACCGCGGCGGCGGCGATCAGGGTCATTGCCGCTGCCTTCTTGGACACACGCGCGTCAATTGCCATGCCGTCACGCTAAGAAGCGGGGCCGCGGGCCGCAGCACAGTTGAGCCAGACGGACCACGCGGCGTGTCGGGCACCCGGCGTGTCGCAACTGCAATGGCTGCAAAGAAGGACCCGCCCGGTGCGACGGGGGATGCACACCGGGCGGGTCTCAGGAACCTTTCTACCTCATGAGCGAACGGTTACGCCTCAAAAACTTGTTCGTTCGCCGCTCAGAAGGTGACGGGGAGCGAAATCAGGCCACGTGACCGCAGGGACCGACGATGCCGCAAATGGCCACGCGGGACGTCCAGACGCAGCCCCGGAAAACGGTCGAGGAGCGCTTCCAGCGCGATGGCCGTTTCCATACGGGCCAGTGGGGCGCCGAGGCAGTAGTGGATGCCGTGTCCCAGCGCGAGGTGCCCCGAGAGGTCCCGGCCGCGGTCGAAAGTGTCCGGATCCGCAAAGCGCGCCGGGTCGCGGTTCGCGGACGCTATCGACAGCAGCACGCTCTCCCCGGCCGCGATCCGTACACCACCGATCTCCAGGTCCTCCTTGGGGAAGCGGCGGAGCGCCAGCGGCCCCGGCCCGTCGTAGCGAAGGAACTCCTCCACGGCGGCAGGGATTTCGGCCGGATTGTGCTGCAAGTGGCGGAGCTGGTCGGGGTGGTCGAGCAGGGTGAGCACGGCATTGCCGATGAGGTGGACGGTGTTCTCGTAGCCGCCGAAGAGGATGAGAAAAGCGAGCGAGGTCAGTTCGTCCTCGCTGAGCCGCTCGCTCCCCTCGTCCGCCGCCTCGATGGCGGCCGGGTCGTCGCGTACCGCGATCAGGTCCGAGAGCAGATCGTCGCCCGGCTCCGCACGCTTGGCCGCGATCAGGCCGGTGTAGAACACCTGCATCGCCCCGATCGCCTCCTTCATCAGCTCCGGACGGCTGGGATCCGGGGTAATGAGCGCGTCCGACCAGGCCAGGAAGTCGCGGCGGTCACGGTGCGGAATACCGAGCAGATCGCAGATGACGGTGATCGGCAGCGGGCCTGCGTAGTCGGCGATCAGATCCGCCCGGCCGCGCTCCGCCATCGCGTCCAGCAGTTCTTCGGCGGTCTTCCGCACGGGCGCGCGCAGCGCCTCGATGCGGCGCGGGGTGAAGGCCTTGGCCACCAGGCGGCGGATCCGGGTGTGGTCCGGCGGGTCCATGTTCCCCAGGTTGGCGTCCAGCGCGGGCGGGAGCGAGAACCCTTGGTAGCCGCCGGGCGCGGCATGGCGCTTGTCCAGGGAGAGCCGGGGGTCGGCGAGAGCGCGGCGGACGTCGTCGTAACGGGTCACCAGCCAGGCGGGCGTCCCGTCGGGGCCGGTGATCCGGTGCACCGGCCCGGCTTCGCGCAGCGCGGCGTAGGTGACGTACGGATCGTCGAGAAGCGGCGTCACGTCAATGGGGGCGTCGGGCCCGGTATCGGCGGTGTTCGGCATGATCCCGACCTTAGGCCCTTAGGGGGTGTCTCCCCGAGCGCCCCTGCACCCTCGGGCAGGCCGTGTGCCCGCCTTCCCAAGTCCCTGATCTCACAGGGCTTCTGAGGCAGCGGGACCGATCCGCCGGACCGGTGCCGCCTGGGTGGTTCGGGCGGCCCGGACCCCCGTACCGGGCCACCCCGTCTGTGGGTGCTTCCTCAGCTGCGCGCCAGCGCGCTCCGCTGGCGCAGCTCGGTGAGCACGGTCTCGATCAACGGTGAGTGGTAGACGTCCGCGACCAGCGCCAAGTGCTCGTACTCCGCGGTGAGTTCGGCCGGTTCCGTGCCGCTGGAGACCACCACGCTGTCGGCCCCGTGGACGGGGACATGACCCACCGCGCGGTTCTCCAGACCACGGCGGAGTGCGGCGGCCTCGGCGACGGCCGCCAGCTGCCGGTCGTCCAGGGCGACGGCGCGGGCGCGTTCCCGGGCGATGTCGAGGGCGTCGGACTCCACATGGCGGCGGATACCGCGCTGTACGTCCCGGATCTCGGCCATCTGGCGGTTGGCCCGCCACTCCAGATCCGCGAACGGCCAGCGTACGGCCCACGCCGAGGCCTCCATCGTGACCTCCGGGGAGCGGGCGGTGACGGCCCGCCAGAGCGGGGAGAGCCGACGCAGCCGGCGCCAGGCGGCGACCCGGGGGCCGGCCGCCGGCAGCGCGAATCCGGCGAGGACCATGAGCGCCGCGACCGAGGCGCTGAGCGGGGCCACCCCGTTGGAGAGCCAGAGCGCCGGGTGGCCCGTCCAGGACAGGACGAAGCCGATGACCTTGCAGCCGCAGTAGCCCAGGCCGAGCCAGCAGCCCGCGGCCAGCAACCGCAGACCGCGGGCCAGATACGTCGTGCCGAGCCGGGCGGCGAGCCGCGGGCACAGCGTCCCCAGGGCCGCCGAGCTCATGCCGAAGATGGCCAGATACAGCACCAGGAACAGCATGACACCGGGCGAGTCGGTGTAGGCGGTGCTGAAGTCGCGGGGGTGCTCGACGGCGTCCGGCCTGCCGACCGCGAACCCGGTGACCGCCACTGCCCACAACGCGGCCACGGCCCCGACGGCGGCGCGCGCTCTGGTCCGCGCACGGGCCCGCGCGGCCGCGCCCTCGCCCGCCGTCCAGCGCAGCATCAGTACCAGCGCGCCCGCGGCGAACACCACGACGGAGGAGTAGAGGAAGACCATGGCGAGGTTGGCCACGCCGGCCAGCCGGTCGAAGGCCCGGTAGAGGCTCGGCGCGGAGAAGAGGAAGACCGTGGCCACACCCCCGGTCATCAGGCAGGCCAGCCCCAGGTCGGCATTGCTGCGGTCGCGGAGCCAGGCCCGGGACTTGTACCCGACGATCGCCCACGCCGCCACGCCGAACGACAGATAGATGACATCAAACACGCGGACCCCCGTCCCCCGTCGCCCCCGCACCGACACCGTCGCCGCCCGTGCCGCCGGACGGCGCTTCCTCCCGCCGTCTGAGGTGCTGCAACGCGGGCCCGAGCGCCGCCGCCAGCTCGGCCGCCTGCCCCTCCAGGGGCAGTTCGCGCTCGCCCGCGGACGGCGCCACCCGTTCCATCAGCAGCGTGCCGAGCACTTCGGTCTCCCGCTCGGCGAGGTTGTCATAGCCGTGGTGCCGCGCGAAGCCCATGGTCAGCCCCATGCGCCGCATGGCGGTGGCCACATCGACCGAGGGCGTCCACAGCTTCAGCGCGTCCTCGGTGACCGCGGGGTCCTGGCCGTGCCCCAGGAGCAGATGGCCCAGTTCGTGCAGCACGATGTGGGCCTGGTGCCAGGGGGAGGTCTTCAGCTCGTAGAAGACCCAGTAGCCGTCGTCGGTGACGGCCGTCATCCCCGAGACCACCCCGCCCAGGCTCATCGGCACCAGGTGGACGGGCCGCGCCACCCGTGCGGCGACGATCTCGCACATCCCCCGCAGGTCGGTCGTGGCGGGCAGCGCCAGCTCCTTGATGAGCCGCTTGCACCGCCTGCGTATCTGCCCCACTCGCATGCTCGTCCCGTCCTCGTGTCCGGCCCGCTGCCAGGAAGCGAAAATCCGGCCGCGCTCAGCGGTCCGCGTCGGCTCACTCACCGTGCCGGTCACCGCCCCGCTCCGGCGGATCGGCCGGCAGGTTCATCTGCTGCCGGAACTGGGAGATGATCGTCGTCAGGCTGTCCTGCACCTCCGGCGGCAGCCCCACGGAGCGCAGCGCGATGGCGCGCACCCGCTGGTCGCGCATGGCGGCGAGGAAGCGGACCTCTTCCTCCACCCGCGCGGCCTGCGGCTGCGAGAGGTCCCCCAGCAGATAACCGACCGGTACGGCAAAGAACTTGGACAGCGCGCGCAGCAGTTCCGGGCTCGGGTTCGTCCGCCGGCCGTTGCGCAGCATCGACAGATACTGCTCGGTGACCTTGACGCCGCCGTACTCCTCGTCCCCGGCGCTGATCTCCTCGGCCACAAAGGCGTTGGTATACGGGGCCCCCGGCGGGTGCATGTTCGCGAAGAGATGGCTCAGCCGCTCCGCGAGCGTGCTGCCCGCCTCGTCGGACCGGCCGTCGTCCCCCACGCTCATGCCCACCGTCCCCCCATCGATCGGCCCCAACGAACAGTTAAGGCACCGTCACCGCCGTTCTCATCCTGGCACGGGGGGTACGGGGCGCACCAGTCCACTTACGGACAGTAGGGACCGCTCCGGCTTAACCAGGAGTTGAGCTGGATTTGAGGTTCGCCGCCGACCTGGGCCGGCCGGACCGCCGCGCGGCTACTCCCGGCGGTGGTGAGCGCCCGGGGTGTATCCGTAGGCACGGCGGAAGACATCGATGAAGGCACTGGTGGAGGACCAGCCGCAGCGGCGGGCGACGGCGGTGACGGATGTGCCGTCGGCGAGCATCTTCAGGGCGTGGTACAGCCGCAGTTGGGTGCGCCACTGAGGGAAGGTCATGCCGAGCTCGGAGCGGAAGAGGCGGCTGAGGGTGCGCTCCCCGGTGTGCGTGTGGGCGCCGAGCTCGGCGAGGGTGCGGGAATCGGCGGGGTCGTCGTGCAGGAGGGCACAGACGGCGGCCAGTCGCGGATCGGCGGGGGACGGCAGTTGTACGGGCTGCTGGGGCGAGGCGCGGAGCTGATCGAGGAGAACGGCGCGCAGGCGGCGGCGCTCCGGGCCGCTCCCGGCGGGGTCTCGGGTGTAGGCGAGGATCAGCTCGCGCAGCAGGGGGCTGACCGCCAGGACGGTGGGCGCGTCCAGGCGCAGGGGGTTGTCGCCGACCGGCAGGCCGAGGGTGTGCAGGTCGAGGTGGCCATAGGCACGGTGGGCGTGGACGGTACCGGCGGGGACCCAGATGGCGCGGGTGCCGGGGGCGAACCAGGTGCCGGCGTCGGTGGTGACGGCGAGGACGCCGGAGCCCGCGTAGACGATCTGGTGGTTGTCATGGCGGTGGGCGTCGATGCGTTCACCGGCCGCCAGCGCCAGCGCGTGGGCCGGCGCGGCAGGTGTGTGGCGGATATTCGACATGTGTTGGCACTTTATCGGAAGCGGGACAGCCGGCGCGGCGGTGACGATCGGTGGGTGTCCACCAACCAGTCCCCAGCGCGCTCCACCACCTCCCTCAAGCTCCTGTCCCTGAGCCACGCCTGCGTCGACATCTACCAGGGCGCGGTGGCCGCGCTCGTGCCGTTCTTCCTCTCCGAGCGGGCCTACACCTACGCCGCGGCCTCCGGCATCGTCCTGGCCGCCTCGCTGCTCTCCTCGGTGGCCCAGCCGTTGTTCGGCGCCCTGACCGACCGGCGGGCGATGCCCTGGCTGCTGCCCGTGAGTGCCCTGACCGCGGGCGTCGGCGTCGCCCTCAGCGGCATCGGCGGGTCCTACGCACTGACCCTGACCGTCATTGCCGTCTCCGGTGTCGGGGTGGCGGCCTACCACCCCGAGTCCGCCCGTATCGCCCGTATCGCGAGCCGCGGCAGCCACACCGCGATGGGCCTGTTCTCCCTCGGCGGCAACATCGGCTTCGCGGCCGCGCCGCTGATGGTCTCCGCCGTGATCGCCACCGGCGGCCTGCGCGCCTCTCCGCTCCTGGTCGTCCCGGCCCTGGCCGGCACCGCCCTGTGCGTGGCCGCGCTGCGGACCGTCGGCCTCCCCGCCCCGGCCAGGGCCACCTCCGGTGCCGGAGGCCGTCCGGCGGGCAAGGATGACTGGCCGGCCTTCCTCATGATGTCCGGCGCCGTCGTGTGCCGCTCGATCGTCTTCGTCGGCCTGAGCGCCTTCCTCTCCCTGTACGCACGCCAGCGCACCGGAGGAGGGGAATCCGCGGGCACCGCGGCCCTGTTCGTGCTCTACCTCGGCGGCGCCATCGGTACCGTCGCCGGAGGCCGGCTCGCCACCCGCTACGGCCGTACCGCGGTGGTCCGCTGGTCCTACGCCCTGACCGTCCCCGCCGTCGCCGGCGTCGTTCTGGTCCCCGGCCCGCTCCTGTACCTGTTCACCGCCCTGACCTCGGCCGGCCTGTACGTACCCTTCTCCCTGCACGTCACCCTCGGCCAGGACTACCTCCCGCGGCACGCCGGCACCGCCGCCGGCGTCACCCTGGGCCTGACCGTCAGCATCGGCGGCCTCGCCGGCCCGCTCATCGGCGCCGCCGCGGATGCCACCTCCCTGCAGACCGCCCTGACCCCGCTCATCGCCTTCCCCGCCCTGGGATGGCTGCTGCTGCGCACGCTGCACGAACCCGAGATGCCGGAAAACGTGCCGGCGACCGCCCCCGGCCCACAGAAGAGCGCCACTTCCGTCGCCCGCTCGTGAGCCGGCCCGGGCAGGTAATGCCCGGGTCCCGGTCATGCAGCGGCGGCTTTGTGGAACGCCTCGTCAAACAGGAAGGCCGCATGTGGTGCGACGGCGGCGAGCACGCCCGCGCTCCGGCGCCGCTACGCGCCCTGGCCCGACGGAGCGTTCACCCGCCCCCGGTGAGCCTGCGCACCGCCGCCTCGGTGTCCCGGTCATCGGGCAGGTAGCACAGCAGGTGATGACCGGGCTCGTCGACGGCTGCCAACTTGACGTAGCGCAGGCGCAGTTCGCCCGCCGTGGGATGCCGGAAGTGCCGCACGGCGGGACGGTAGATCGCCGTCTCCCGCTCGCCGTACCAACGGGCCGCGTCCACGTCCTGGGTGATCTCGGCGACGATCTCGGCGTACCGCCGGTCCGCGGGGTGGCGGGCCGCGTTGGCGCGGAACTGTCCCAGCAGATAGCGCGCCTCGACCTCCCAGTTGACGATCAGGACACGAGCGGGAGCCCAGCGGAACACCAGCCACGGCAGATTGCGCCGCTTGGGCGGCAGCCGCGCGGGGTCGGTCAGCAGCGCCGCGTAACCGGCGTTCCAAGCCAGCAGGTCCCAGTGCGGGTCGATGACCGCGGCCGGGTTGGGTGAGACCGACTCCACCAGCGACAACAGGTTGCGCGAGACCCAGCCCGGCGGCTCCCCGGCCGGTGCCGGGTCCTCGGTGAACGACAGGACGTGCGCGGTCTCCGCCTCGTCCAGCCGCAGGGCCCGCGCCACCGACCGCAACACCTGCTCGGAGGTGCGCACCCGCCCTTGTTCCAGCCACGCGTACCAGGAGCTGCTGATGCCGGCCAGGTCGGCCACCTCGCCGCGGCGCAGGCCCGGGGTGCGGCGTCGCGGCGCCACCGGCAGGTCCAGCTCAGTCGGGGAAAGCCGTTCCCGGCGCGAGCGCAGGAACGCGCCCAGCTCCCGGCGCAGGGCTTGCGCCGTACCGCCCTCGCCGGCCGGCCGCTCCACCCCGCCGCCCATCACGCCCCCTTCCCCTCTCCGCCGAGCCACGGTGTTCACACAGCGGCGCACGGCAAGGGTGTGAGCGATCGTAACCGCTTACGGCGGCCATCCGGACGGCCAGGGTGGTGATCTTGAGGGGACCCGGTACCACCCGGGCACAGGACAGAAAGGAGCCGGCTTCCCGTGACCACCGTCCCCACCACCGCACCCCCCAACTCCGCCTCCCTATCCTCCCGTTCACTCCGGCTGTTGCGTTCGGCCGGATTCGTCAGCAACTTCGACCGCTTCTGCATCACGCCCATGCTGGTGCTCATCGCCGCCCAACTCGGCGCCGGCATGGCCTCCGTCGTCCTCGCGGCCAGTGTCTACTTCCTGTGCTACGGCCTGATGCAGCCGGTGTGGGGGCTGGCCAGTGACCGCCTGGGCCGGGTGCGGGTGATGCGGCTCTCGCTGACGGCGGGCACCGTCTCCTCCCTGCTGTCCGCCCTCGCCCCCGACCTCACGTTCCTGATCGTGGCCCGCGCCCTCGCCGGGGCCTGCTTCGCCGCCTGCGTCCCGGCTTCACTGAGCTACGTCGGCGACGTGGTACCCGCCGAGGTCCGCCAGCGCCCGCTCAGCGACCTGATGACCGCCTTCTCCCTGGGGACCGCGCTGGGCACCGTGGTGGCCGGGGCGCTGGCGCACTACGCCGGCTGGCGCACGGTGTTCCTGCTGCCGGGCCTGGTCGCGGCCTACCTCGCCCACGCGCTGCGGCACCTGGCCGAGCCCCAGCGGGAGCCCGCCGGATCCCTGCTGGCGCCCTTCCGTATCGTGCTGCGGTCGCGGTGGATGTGGTTCGTGATGGCGCTCGCCCTGGCCGAAGGCGCCGTACTGCTGGGCTTCTTGACGTACCTGGCGCCCGCGCTGGAGGCCCGGGGCGTGCCGACCGCCGTGGCCGGGGCGGTGTCCGCGCTGTACGGCGCGGGGGCCATGGGTTTCGCGCAGGTGGTCAAGAGACTGGTGGGACGGTGGAGCCCGGCAGTGCTGCTCCTGGTCGGCGGGGCTGCCGCTGCCGCGGCCTACGCCGCCGCGGCGACGAGCCGGTCCCTCCCGGCACTGGCGGTCACCGCACTGCTGCTGGGTGGCAGTTGGTCGTTCATGCACACCACGTTGCAGTCGTGGGCGATCGCCGTCGCCCCGGCGGCCAGGGCCACCGGCGTGGCGATGTTCGGGGTCAGCCTCTACGGCGGCAGCGCCCTCGCCAGCAGCCTGACGGCCACCACGGCGGCGGACCACAGGTACGGGCAGCTCTTCCTGATCGCCATGCTGCTGACGGTTCCGCTGACCCTCGCGGCGGTGGTGGGGCGCAGGCGGTACCGATGACCGGGGAACGCCGGGCCGGCCGTTTACCCCGGGCATCCACCCGGGCGAGCCGCCCGCCGACCATGATCATTGCCGGTGCGGGAAGTCCGCGAGGAACCCGGAAAACGATCAAGAGCCCTGCTTCACTCTCGTGAAACAAGGCTCTGACCTGCGACAATGGAGAGAACTCCAGTCGGGACGACAGGATTTGAACCTGCGACCCCTTGACCCCCAGTCAAGTGCGCTACCAAGCTGCGCCACGTCCCGGTGCCCGTTCCGGCCGGGAATCCCCGGCTGACCGCGCACGAGAACAATACCGCATGTCAGAGGGTGGGTGCTGCCATACCGGTGCGTCGGGGCGGGTACGGCCGACAGGAGAGATGAGTACTCGTACTCATGCACCGCCGTCACGGCGCCGTCACGCTACGCGCATGACTACTCCATCGATTCAGCGGCCGACGACCACGGCCTTCTTCGTCCAGGCCGCGATCTCCTTCGGGCTGTCGCTGGCGGCGCTGGTGATCGGGATCATCAAACTGCCGGTGGGGCCCTGGGAGCGCGGCTTCCTCGCCATCGGCCTGGTCTTCGTGGTGTCCTCCGCGTTCACCCTGGCCAAGTGCATCCGCGACCGCCAGGAGGTCGAGGAGGTGACGAACCGGGTGGACAAGGCCCGGATCGACAAAATCCTCATCGAACAGGACGTCTTCAAGCCGGGGCAGGTCTGATCCGGCGACCGGGGCCGCGGTCTGACGTCCGGGCCGCGGCCCCGGTTCCCGGCCGCTGCCCGGGCCCGGGCAGCGCTCAGACGTGCTTGTCGAGCCAGGCCAGCAGGTCGTCCTGGACCTCGTCACGGTTGGTCTCGTTCAGGATCTCGTGGCGGGCGTCCGGATAGGCCCGCCAGGTCAGATCGCGGGTGCCCAGATAGCGGAAGTCCTCCAGGAGTTCGTGGATCAACGTCATCCGCTGGTGGCAGGGGTCCTGGTCGCCGACGGCGAGGTGGACGGGCAGTCCGCGCGGGATGCGGGCGAGGTGTGCCGGGTCGTTGATCTTGCGGATGGCGCGTACCCAGTCGGCGGCGAGACCGGCGCAGAACGGGAAGCCGCAGTCCTCGTCGGCCACGTAGGCGTCCACCTCGGCGGCGTCGCGGGAGAGCCATTCGAAGCCAGTGCGGTGGGGGAAGGCGTCGTTGAAGGAGCTGAAGGTGCGCGGGATGAAGGAGGAGAGCGCGCGGCGGCCGTGCCGGGCGATCTCCTGGTCCAGTTCGTCGACGGCGCCGTCGAGGTCCAGGCCGGGCAGGGTGCGGAAGGCGCCGGTGAGGATCAGTCCGGCGAGGTCGGCGCCGTACTCCTCGGCGTAGTCGCGGGCCAGCATCGCGCCCATGCTGTGGCCGAGCAGCACCAGGGGGACGCCGGGATGGGCGGCGGCCGCATGGTTGCCGATGCCCTTGAGGTCGCTGACCATCGCCCGCCAGGCGTCCTCGCCGACCACCCCGCGGCCGCCGGTGGAAGCGGCGGTGGCGCCGTGGCCCCGGTGGTCGGAGGCGAGGACGGCATAGCCGTGGCCGGTCAGGAAGCGTGCGAAGCGGTCGTAGCGCCGGCCGTGTTCCGCGGCGCCGTGGGCGATCTGGACCAGGGCGCGCGGGTGACCGGACGGCGGGAGCCAGGTGTAGGTGGCGATACGGGCGCCGTCCGGGGCCTGGTGGAAGTCCTGCTGCATGGCCTGCATGGCGTCGTCTCCTGACTGCCGGGGCGGTGGCTGACGGGCGGTGGCTGACGAGTCGTCGGCGCCCACTCTTGCGCGCGGGGCGGCGGTGCGCCACGGGGCGCGCGTGGCGTGGTTGCCCCGGTCCCCGGGCGGCGTGACACGATCAGCCGGTTCTTTGATGACTCTGTGCCGCAACCCCCTTTCGCAGGAGGAACGTTGGACACCACGGATCGTTTCGAGGATCGTTTCGAGAACTCCCCCCTTCTCCCCGCGCCGCTGTCCCGCCGCAGATTTCTGCAGGGCACCGCCTCGGCCGCCGCGGCGGCGGGTCTGGCCGGTGCCACGGCTGCCGGCGCCTGGGCGCAGGACGCCGGTGCGAGCGGCGCCGCCCTGTCCTTCACTGCCGCGACCAATGGCGCCGCGTCCCTCTCCCCGGCCGGTGACCGGCTGGTCGCCGAGGTCCAGAACGTCCTGTGGTCCCTGCCGCGGGCCGGCGGCGAGGCGGTGGCGCTGACCCCGCCCGACCTGGAGCCCACCCGTCCGGTGCACTCCCCCGACGGCCGCCGGATCGCCGTCTGCGCCTACCGGGGCGGCGCCTTCCATCTGTGGACGCTCGCCGCCGACGGCTCCGGTCTGAGGCAGCTGACCGACGGCCCGTGGGACGACCGAGGCGCCGCCTGGTCACCCGACGGCACCCGGATCGCCTTCGCCTCGGAGCGGGGCGGGGACGCGGTGGCCGGCAGCCCGTACCGGATCTGGGTGCTGGAGGTGACGACGAAAAAGCTGACCCGGGTGACCGGACTGCCCGGTCAGGAGGGCCCGCACCAGGACGCCGCCTGGGAGGACTTCGACCCCTGCTGGTCGCCGGACGGCACGCGGCTCGTGTTCGTACGGGGGCGGGTGGCGGGCGCGGCGCTGGTCTCCCGCACCGTCGCCTCCGTGCCGGCCGATGGGCGGGGTGCGGTGCGCACCGAGCACAGCGAGACAGCGACCGCACAGGTGCTGGCGCCGGCGCTGTCCCCCACGGGGCGGCTCGCCTATCTGCGGACCACGGACTATCCGGGGCCCACCTGCGCGCTGGTGGTGGATGGTGGGCGGGTCGCGGTCGACGGCGATGTGGAGCCGGTGCCGCCGCGCTGGGTCTCACGGGACGAGCTGCTGCTGACCGTCGGCGGACAGTTCCGGATCGTCCGGCCCGATGCCCCGCAGCGCGCCGTGACCATCCCGTTCACCGCGCGGCTGCCGCTGGAGCGCCCCCGCTATCGCGTCAAGGACTACGGCTTCGAGCGGACGGCCGCCGGTCCGGTGCGCGGGGTGCACCTGCCCGCGCTCTCGCCCGACGGCCGCAAGGTCGCCTTCGCCGCGCTCAACGGCCTCTGGATCGCGCCCACTTCGGGCGGCGGCACCGCACGCAGGATCGTCCGGTCCGATGCCACCCGCTACGTCCTGGCGCCGAGCTGGTCCCGCGACGGGCGGGCGCTGCTCTACGCCGACGACCGGGACGGGCTGTTCGCGGTGCGCCGCCACGATCTCGCCTCCGGCGAGGAGACGGTCCTGGCCACCGGCGGCCGGGTGCAGCCCGCACTGTCGCCGGACGGCGGGCGGCTGGCCGCTCTGGACATGTCCGGAAATCTGGTCGTACGGACGCTGCCCGACGGTGCGGAGACGGTACTGGCCGCACCGATGGGCGCCGGCGGGCTGCCCGGCCGTCCCAGCTGGTCACCGGACGGGCGCTACCTGGCGTACTGCGACCGCACCCGCCTCAACCGCCGCTTCCGCGAGGGCTACAACGTCATCCGGATCGTCGACACCGAGACCGGCAAGGACCGGCTGCACCCGGTCGCCGAGCATGTGTCGATCGCCGACCGCTATGACTCGGGGCCGGTCTGGTCACCCGACGGGCACTGGCTGGCCGTGATCGTCGAGTCCGCGCTGTGGGTGCTGCCGGTGCGGCCCGACGGCACGCCGGACGGTGCGCCGCGGCAGCTGACGGAGGAGAGCGCCGACCATCCGTCATGGTCCGGGGACTCCGGCACGCTCCTGTATCTCTCGGCCGGGAAGCTGCGGCTGATCGGGGTGTCCGGCAGCACCGCACGGACCGTCCCGTTGTCCCTCGGGCACCGCCCCGCGCGCGCCCGGGACACCGTGGTGCACGCGGGCCGGTTCTGGGACGGCACCGGCGACGAGGTGCGGGAGGACGTCGATGTGGTGGTGCGCAACGGGCGGATCACCGCGGTGGAGGCGCACCGCCCGGCCCGGTCCGGCGCCGCCCGCCGGGTGGACGCCTCCGGGCAGACCGTGCTGCCCGGACTCTGGGACGCCCACACCCACCCCTGGCAGACGACCTACGGCGGGCGGCAGACCGCGCTGCAGCTCGCCTACGGCATCACCACCGCGGTCTCCTGCGGGGGCTTCTCCTATGAACAGGCCCGCCTCCGGGAGGCGGTGGCGGCCGGTGCACTCGCCGGGCCGCGCCTGCTGACCTGCGGCGAGCTGCTGGACGGCGCCCGGGTCGCGTACAGCATGGGGCGGGCGCACCGCACCCGGGCGGGGCTGCGCCGCTCACTGGCGCGCGGCGCGGCCCTGGACTGGGATTTCGTCAAGACCTATGTACGGGCGCCGGGCTGGGTGATGGAAGAGGCCGCGCGCTTCGCGCACCAGCGGCTCGGGGTCCGGGCCGGGAGCCATCTGCTCACCCCGGGAATCCAGCTCGGCCAGGACCTGACGACACATCTGCAGGCCACGCAAAGACTGGAGTTCGGCCATGCCGTCAGCGGCTCCGGGCACGCCTACCAGGACGTCGAGGAGGTCTACACCGGCACCGACTTCCACCTTCTCGCCACGCCGTTCTCCGCGGCCGCACTGCTGGGTGACGATCCGGCGCTGGCCGACGACGTGCGGGTCACCCGGCTGATGCCGCCTTGGGACACCGCGCTCGTACGGGAGAACGCCGGGCATCGCCCCACTCCGGCACAGCTGGCCGATATCGACAGCGAGGTCGGCCTCTACCGGCGGGTGCTGGCGGGCGGCGGGCTGGTCGCGCTCGGCACGGACCAGCCCCTGGTGCCGGTGGGACTGGGCCTGCATCTGTGCTTGCGGGCGCTGCACCGCGGCGGCCTCAGCGTGAGCCGGACGCTGCGCACGGCGACCGCGCTGCCCGCTCAGGTGTTCGGCGCACAGCGGGATCTGGGGACGCTGGAGGTCGGCAAGCTCGGCGATATGACGCTGGTGGACGGCGATCCGTTCCGGGACTTCAACTCGCTGGTGCGGACCTCGGCGGTGCTGCGCGGTGGACGGCTGTTCGCACAGCGGGAGCTGACCGACTCCTTCCCGGCGCCCGCCGCACGTTCACTGCGATCGGCCGGCACCGACTGGCTTGAGGTGGGCCGGCAGCAGCGTCGCGAGTCCTGCTGCGACGTCTCGCACTGACGCCCCGCACCCCCGTCACGGCGGGGGTGGGAGGCGTGGGGTGGCGCGGTTCCCGGGCCGGAGGAACCGCGCCGCACACATCCTCGAACAGGGGGTGGTGCGCCTCCACTTCGCGCCTCAACTCACCACCTAAATGCGCCCAGTTGATGTTTTATGCGCCCCGCAGTAGGTATGCCAACGGGTATTGCACGGGGTAAGCGAAAGATCACTTTCCGGCACGTTCGCTGCGACGGCACCACCGGGTGTCGTCCGAGGCGTGATGCGACCAGCACGGGGGAGATCGCGAAGGAGGGGCTCGTCTTGCATCGCTACTTCACGGACCAGCGGCATGAGGTACTCCGGCACCAGGTGCGGGAGTTCGCCGAGAGGGAGGTCCGCCCCCGGGTGGCAGAAATGGAGGCGAACCGTTCCGTTTGTCATGATCTCTCGCGCCTGATCGCGCGGCAGGGCTGGATAGGCGCGACCGTGCACCGCGCCTACGGCGGAATGGGAGCCGGCCATGTCGCGAAGACCCTGATCATCGAAGAGCTCTCCCGGGTGAGCGCCGCGATGGGCGCCATGGTGCAGGCGTCGCAGCTGGGCGTCGCGAAGATCGTCCACTTCGGCAGCGAGGAGCAGAAGAAGACCTGGCTGCCGGCCATAGCCTCCGGCGACTGCCTGCCGACCATCGCGGTCACCGAACCGCAGTCCGGCGGCCATGTGCTGGGCATGGCCACCACCGCCGTCCGCGACGGCGACGACTACGTCCTCAACGGCCGGAAGATCTACGTCGGCAACAGCCACGTCGGCGACCTCCACGGCGTGGTGGCCCGCACCGGCGAGGGCTCCAAGGGCCTGTCGGCGTTCCTCGTCGAGTCCGACCGCCCGGGCTTCCGGGTCGGCCCGCAGCAGCCCGCGATGGGGCTGCACGGCTTCAGCTTCGGCGAGCTGTTCTTCGACAACTGCCGTATTCCGGCGGCGAATCTGCTGGGCCGGGAGGGCGACGGACTGTCGGTCGCCTACTCCTCCAGCGTGCTGTACGGGCGGCCGAATCTGACCGCCGTCTCGCTGGGCATCCATCAGGCGGTGCTGGACGAGACCACGGCGTTCTGCGCCGGGCGGCAGCGCTACGGCAAACCGCTGGCCGACCTCGGCAACATCAAGCTCAAGCTCGGCCGGATCCAGTCACGGCTGCTGCTGTCCCGGCTGTCCGCGTACCACGCGGTACACCTCCTGGACCAGGGTCTGCCGTGCGATGCGGAGCTGATGAACGCGAAACTGGTCAATGTGGAGTCGGCACTGGAGTCGGCGCGCGACGCGATGGACATGCACGCCGCCTGCGGGCTGTTCACCGACCGGCCGGTGGAACGCTTCCTGCGCGACGCCCACCACATCTTCGCGCCGGCCGGCACCTCCGACATCCAGTTGCTGCGCCTGGGCGAGCTGGCCCTGGGACGGGCACGGGGCGAGTGGTCCAGCCGGCTGGCGGACCTGCTGCGGCTGGAGCCCTCGGAGTGGCCCGAAGAAGCCGACGCCCCCGCGGACGTACCGGCGCCCGCCGGGCGGGCCGAGGACACCACGGCCACGGTACCGGGCCAGCGCACCGGCCCGGTGTCCGGACGCTCGCGGTGCGTCGGGCCGAGATGAGCGGCAGCCTGGGTCACGGGGTACGCGGTCACCGGCAGCCGGCCGATGCCGCGGCCCCGGGCCGGGCGTCCGGCTCCAGGGGATGTCTCTCCCGGAGCCGGACGCGCCGGGCACCGGGGCCGGATTCCGGACCGGGGAGGCGCACTGGGCGAGGCCTCCCCGTGCGCCTCCTCAAGCGTCGCTCTGCTGCTTCTCCATACGGTGGATCTGCTCGACGAGTTCGGCGGCCATCGACTTGATGGTCTCCAGCCCCTCCCGGCCCCAGGGACGCGGTTCGAGGTCCACGACGCAGACGGTGCCCAGCGCCGTCCCCGTACGGTCGATCAGCGGCGCACCCAGGTAGGAGCGGATGCCGATCTCGTCCACGACGGGGTTGCCGGCGAACCGCGGATAGTCGCAGACGTCCTCCAGCACCAGGGCCTTCCGGCGGACGATGACATGCGGGCAGTACCCGTGGTCACGGTCCATCACCCGGCCCGGCTGGGCGCTGGCGGGGGCCGGCCCCAGCTCGACGGCCCGGTCCTGCGCGGGGGTGTAGAGGCCGGCGAAGTACTGCCGGCGCTCGTCGATGAAGTTGACCATCGAGTACGGCGCCCGGGTGGTCCGGGCGAGCTTGCGGGCGAACTCGTCGAAGGCGGGCAGCGGGGACTCCCCGATCCCCAGGGCACGCAGCCGGGCGACCCGCGCAGGGGCCTCGTCGTCCTGCGGGGTGAGCAGGAGATGACGCGTCGGATCGTAGGAGAGGTAGGGGACGCGGGAGGCGGGGTGGTTCACGGCAGCTCCGGGGTCGCGGCGAGGGCGGGGGTGAGCAGATGCTGGACGAGCGAGACCAGGACGTGGGTGGCCGAGCTGCACCGGCGGGCGTCGCAGAGCACGACGGGAATGCGGGGAGAGATGTCCATGGCGGTGCGGACCTCGTCCGGGTCGTAGTGGTAGGAGCCGTCGAACTCGTTGACGGCGATGATGAAGGGGATGCCGCGCCGCTCGAAGAAGTCGACGGCCGCGAAACACTGGTCCAGGCGCCGGGTGTCGGCGAGGATGACCGCGCCGAGCGCACCGTTGGACAGCTCGTCCCACATGAACCAGAAGCGCTGCTGCCCCGGCGTCCCGAAGAGATAGAGGACGTGCGCGGGGCTGAGCGTGATCCGGCCGAAGTCCATGGCGACGGTGGTGGTGTCCTTGTTCTCGACACCCGCCAGATCGTCCGTACCCACGCCGATCTGGGTCAGGAGCTCTTCCGTGCTCAGCGGCTCGATCTCGCTCACCGCACCGACAAAGGTCGTCTTGCCGACCCCGAAGCCCCCCGCGACCAGGATTTTGAGCGCGGTGGGGAAGAGGTCGGTCGAGGGGTCCCCCGGGGTGTGGGGGTCACAGTCGTTTGCGAAGTCCATTCAGCACCGCCTCCAGCAGGGCTCGGTCGGTACGGGACGCGGGCCCTGCCGAAACGGCCGCGGGGGCCCGCGCGGTGAGCGCCCCGCAGTCGACGAGGTCGGCGAGGAGCACTTTGGTGACCACGGCGGGCAGCCGTATGTGGGCGGCGATCTCCGCGACGGAGACCGGCCCGCCGCACAGCCCCAGCACCTGGGCGTAGTCGGGGCCCTGGCAGGAAACGGGCCGCCGGCCGGTGGCCATCACCATGGTCAGCAGGTCGAAGTGCGCCGTCGGACGGGTCCGACCGTTGCTGACGGTGTACGGGCGGACCAGCCGGCCCGCCGCGTCGTCATACCACGGCTCTCCGCCCTGCCGCCGTCGGCGACGCACGGTCATGGTCAACGACCGCCCGCGGGCGTCTGGTGGCGTGCGGGGGTGGACAGATAGGGCCGGACGCTCTTGACCAGCATCGACATCTCGTAGCCCAGTACCGCCACATCGGCTTCGCGGCCGGCGAGCACGGCCAGGCACGCGCCCGATCCGGCGGTGGAGACGAACAGGAAGGTGGACTCCAGCTCGACGACCACCTGCAGCACTTCGTCGCCCTCCCCGAAGCGCACACCGGCGCTGCGGGCGAGGGAGTAGAGGCCGGAGGACAGGGCGGCCATGTGGTCGGCGCTGTCCGGGTCGAAGCCGTGGGCGGCCTTCACCAGGCCGTCCGAGGACAGCAGCAGCGCGCTCCGGGCGTGCGGTACCCGCTGTACGAGCCCGGTCAGCAGCCAGGACAGGTCGGTGTGCTGACCTGACTGCAGCTGCGAATGCGCCTGCGCACGCACATCACTCACCATGGTTGCGGTCGTCTCCTCGGGGGCGGGCCATCGTGGCATCGCGGTCACGGTCGTAGAGCAGGTCGTTGCCGGCCGGGCTGCTGGTGTCGCCGCCGTGGGCCGTGGTGCCGTTACCGCCGGCGGTGCCGCCGGCATAGGTGTCGTCGGCGAGGCTGAAGCCACGCCGGAAGGCGGCCATCAGGCCGGGGTCGTGCTCGGGCTCGGGCCCCGTACGAGGGGTCGCGGAGGGCAGGATCGGGTCGCCGCGCAGCTCGGGAACGAGGTGCGTCTGCTTGCGCCGCCGGGGCAGCCGCGGGCGGGCGCTGTGGTCCACGGCAGGCGGGGCGGGCGGAAGCACGACCGGGCCGGGATCGGCGGGACGGTCGGCCGGAGCGGCGTCGGAGGTGTGCGGCTCGGGCAGCCGCGCGGCGGGCAGGCGGACGTCGGGAGTGTAGGAACCCGTTGCGCGGACCAGCCGGCGACGCGCGGCACCGGCGTCGGGATCGGAGACGGGATCGGAGACGGGATCGGTGTCCGTGGGGAGGGGCCTTGGGGCCGGAACCGGGGCCGAAGCCGGGGCCGTTCCGTCGCCGTAGCCGCGTGGTGCCGTGTCGAGCGCATCGGGGGCGGGAGCGGGGCTGGGGATGGCCACGGTGCGGCCGCCGGGGCTCAGTCCTGGGTCATGGCACTCGCCAGGCTCCACGAAGGTGTGATCGCGGGGGCGTTCGCGACGCGCATGGGCCCCGTCGGGGTCGTCGGGGTCGTCGACGAAGCCGACGGCGTAGCCCCCGTCGTGCTCGCGCGCCGGGTCGGTGTCCGGCGATGAGACGCGCGGCCCCTCCGTTCCCTCCGCGTCCCCCTCGGCCGATTCCTCGCCGAGCAGTTCCTGGGGCACGATCAGCACGGCCTGCACACCGCCGTAGATATTGCTCTGCAGCCGCACCACGATGCCGTGCCGCCGCGCGAGCGAGGAGACCACGAACAGTCCGATCCGGCCGTCGCTCAACAGCTCGGCGACATCGATGTGTTCGGGGTCGGCCAGCAGGGCGTTCATCCGCGACTGCTCGTCCGCCGACATGCCCAGGCCGCGGTCCTCGACCTCAACCGCGAGACCCGCGGTGACGAGCTGGGCGCGCAGCAGGACCGGGGTCTGCGGGGCGGAGTAGATCGAGGCGTTCTCGACGAGTTCGGCGAGCAGGTGGATGACGTCGGCGACGGCGTGTCCGTGCAGGGTGCCCTCGATCGGCGGCACCAGCTTGATCCTCGGGTACTGCTCGACCTCGGCGATCGAGGAGCGCAGCACCTCGGTCATGGACACCGGGCGGCTCCACTGGCGGCGCGAGATGGCGCCGCCGAGCACCGCGAGGTTCTCGGCGTGCCGGCGGATCCGGGTGGCCAGGTGATCGACGTGGAACAGGCCCTTGAGCAGGTCCGGGTCCTCGACCTGGTTCTCCAGCTCGTCCAGCAGCTCGATCTCCCGGTGCACCAGGGACTGCAGGCGGCGGGCGAGGTTCACGAACACCTCGACCTTCTGCTCGCTGCCGCTGGCGTTGCTGCGGGCGATGGCCACCGCGTCGATGACGGCGGACTCGGCGGCCCGGCCCGCGGCGGCCACCTCGTGGGCGAGCAGGTCGAGCGTGTCACCGGTGGGCGCCACGCCCTGTTCGGGCTCGCGGCGCTGGATCCACTCCCCCTGCCGTACGCGGTCCAGCAGGTCGTACAGGTCGGACTGGCTGCGGGCACAGACCTGGCGCAGCCGGGCGTAGCGGGTGACGGTGGCGCGGGCCTCGGCGTTGGCGGCGGCACTCGCGGTGAGCACGATGACGCAGACCAGCGCGAGACCGCCGCACAGCACGACCCACTCGCGGCCGGTGAGCCGGGCGCCGCCGGTTTGCACCACGAAGGCAGCGGCGCCCGTGCAGATGACGGCGACGAGGAGGCAGGGGACGGCGGCGAGCCGGATCAGGCGGGTCCGTATCGCCGAGTCGGCAGCGGATTCGGGGAACGAGGCCCGACCGTGTCGTCCGCCCTCACGCTCCCGCCGCCGGGCGGAGGCGGGGACGGGGACTGCCCCCGGGGAACCCTGGGGCCCTGGGGATCTGTGAGCCTCCTGGAACGTCTGGTTCCCCTGGGGGAATGCGGTAGGCATCGGCGCCCTCCGGATCGGCCGTGGCAGTTCGCGGAGCACGCACGCTAGTTGTTGCACGGGTGGGGTCCGGGCCCACTTCGGGGTTTCGCTACCCCTCGCCACCTCCTTGAGTGGGCGCCTTGCGTACGCCAGTACGAGGAAATTCGAACTTCCGTTCATGGCCGGTCAGTGGGAAGGCACTCGGCGGGCCGGCCGGTCCCACGGTCGGCACCCCGCTGCCGCCTCAGCGGTCCGCGACGAGATCCACGTCGGTGGGGGAAACCGCCGGCGGCCAGGTGGGCCATCCATGGACGGGGGGCACGGCAATCGCCCGCCACCACGGATAGACGGCCGGAGGGTCGGCGGGCTCGAACGGCTCTCCGGGCCGGGGGTGGGCGCTGGTGACCCCGGCCTTCCGGGCGGCGGTCAGGGTCCACTCGGCGGGCTCGGCCCACGGGTGCGGTGCGAGGTTGAACGTGCCCCAGTGGATCGGCAGCAGCACGCCACCGGGCTCTTGTCCCTGCAGGTCGAGGTGGGACTGCACCCCCTGCTCGGGGTCCATGTGGATGTCCGGCCAGAAGTCGCTGTAGGCGCCGATCTGGATCATCGTCGCGTCGAACGGGCCATATGCCGCGCCGATCTCCGCGAAGCCGGAGAAGTAGCCGGTGTCGCCGCTGTGGAAGATCCGGTGGCCGGGTCCCGCGACCACCCAGGAGGCCCACAGGGTGTGCTGCGGGCCGCGCAGACCGCGGCCGCAGAAGTGCTGTGCGGGCGTGGCGGTGAGGGTCAGCCCGCCCACCCGTGCGGACTCGTGCCAGTCGAGCTCGGTGATCCTCTCCGCGGGCACACCCCAGAATTCCAGGTCGGCACCGACGCCGAGCGGGACGACGAAGGCCGCTCCGGTGCCGGTCAGGCCCTGGACCGTCGGCATGTCGAGATGGTCGTAGTGGTCATGGGAGATCACCACGACATCGACCGGCTCCAGCTCGTCCAGCCCGATGGGGACCGGGTGCATCCGCTTGGGGCCCGCCCAGGTGAACGGGGAGCAGCGCTCGCTCCAGACGGGGTCGAAGAGCACCCGCTGACCGTCTATTTCGGCCAGCACGCTCGAATGACCCATCCAGGTGAGCCGCAGCCCGGAGGCGGGCGGCTCCGTCCCGTCCGCGGCGGTCGGGCGGTAGACCGGGATCCGGCCGACCGGCGCCCGGCGCAGCCGTCCCTCCCGGCTCAGCTGGGTACGTGCCATCGGCAGCGCGGAGCCGTGGAGCAGCTGCCTGGTCTCCACGGGATTGCGGAACTGGCCGTCCACGAACTGGGGCGACCTGCGCAGCCTGGCCAGCCGCTCCCCGGTGGGCACGGCGCCGAAAGCCGCCGGCCGCAGCGCGGAGAGTCGGGAGCGACGGGGTCTGGAACCGGTCACGGCACCTCCATGGTCGGGGCAGTCGCGAAGTGAACGGGCCGCGTGGGCGGCGGGTTCCGGTACGCCGCGCCACACGGCGCCGCCGTACGGTTTCCGCACCACGACACCCGGACTCTCCACACCATCACCCGCAGACAGCAACGGCGCGACCGGCCGTGGCATTCCGGAGTAACGGTGTGATCTTTCCCGGGCACCACCGCCGATACGGGACGGGCCGGCAACTCGAACGCGTCCATGGGAGCGGGGCCGGGCAGGCCGCCCTCACACCCTTTCCACGACCGCGGGCGGGCCGGGGAGCCCGGGGCGGCGGGGCAGGAAGACCGTGCGCAGGAAGACCCGCGGGGCGACCAGGCGGGTGGGCGGCGCGGTGAGGCAGAAGACGTCCCGGAAGGCCGCCCCGACGACCGGGTCGATCGCGGCACGGGCGGAGAGCCGGTCGAGGTACCACGTGGTCAGCCGCTCCCCGGGACCCGCCTTGGTGCCGTCGGGGCTCGCGTACGGGCGGTCCGAGCCGACCGCGGCGAGCCAGGCGGGTTCCGCGGCGCGGGCCACCGCCCGCTGCGCCTCCGCGGCGAGCCCCGGGCGCAGACCGCCGCCCTCGGCGAACGTGGTGCGCACGGCCAGCGCGCCGAGTGCGGCGACCGACATGCCCTGGCCGTAGACGGGGTTGAAGGTGCAGCCGGCGTCGCCGAGGACGAGGAACCCCTCGGGGAGGGCGCCGGGCCGCTCGTAGTGGCGGCGGCGGTTGCAGGTATCGCGGAAGCTGTGGACCGGCGAGAGCGGTTCGGCCCGGGCGAGCAGTTCATGGACGTAGGGGTCGCCGATGGTGGCGGTGAAGGCGGTGAACTCCGCCGCGTCCGTCGGCGGGTGGTGCCCCCGTACGCCGGACAGCGTCAGCAGCCAGTTGCCGTCCTCGACCGGCACATACGCGGCGCCGCGCGGGCACTGGGGCCAGCCGGGCACATTGACGCCCGCGTCGGGCGCGGTGGCCGGGTCCTTGGGGCGGTACATCCGGGTGGCATAGGCCAGTCCCGCGTCCACGGTCTCCTCCTGCGGCGCGGCCCGGCCCAGTCCGGCGAACCACTGAGGGGTGCGGGAGCCGCGGCCCGAGGCGTCCACCACGAGATCGGCGGGCAGCTCCCGCTCGGACCGCGCGCCCGGCTCACCGTCCCGTGACCGGACACGTACCCCGTTCACCCGGCCGGCGTCCCCGGTCAGACCGATGGCCTCGGTCGCCTCCAGGACCCTCACCCGGGTGGCCGAGCCCGCCGCGGCCCGCAGTGCCCGCTCCCGGACCACCGAGTCCAGCACCGGACGGGTGACGCTCAGCGTGAGATGCCGGCGCTCGTCGAAGCGGCGCTGCCAGCCCGTGGGGGTACGGGTGAGCAGATCGCGCGGCAGATACAGGCTGCGCGCGCCCGCCTCGCTGAGCGCGGTGACCGTTCCGGGCAGCAGTTCCTCCAGCGCGCGCTGACCACCGCTGAGGAGGATGTGCAGATGGCGGGCCTGCGGGACGCCCTTGCGGAAGGCCCGCCCCGCCGGGTAGCGGTCGCGTTCGACGACGGTGATCGCGTCGACCTGTCCGACCAGGGCGGTGACGGCCAGCATCCCGGCCAGCCCGCCACCGATCACGATCGCGGTGCGCCCGCCCCGGGAGTTCTCTGTCCTATCCGCCGCCACGTCCCCCTCGCTCCCCCGCCCGTTCCGCGCCGGCCACTGATCACCGGCGCGGCTTCTGCGGCCCCTTTTCTCCCTCGTGTCACCGGAGTCCCTGACATCCCCTGATGAGCCGAGTGTGCGTCTAGACTCCCGGCAGCGGACGCACCTCGTCCGCAAACGGTTCCACCAGCAAGGGATTCGTCTCACCAGCAAGGGATTCAGGGACGCTTGTGACATTCCAGCAGGTTTCTGAGCCGTATGACGCATACGACGTACTCGTCGTCGGCGGGTCGGGTGTGGACACCAACGTGTCGGTCGCCGCGCTGCCCGTACCGCTCGCCGACTCCTATGCGGTCCCCCCTCTTCACGAAGGGGCGGGACACACCGGCACCGGCGTCGCACTCGGCTGTGCGGCACTCGGGCTCACCACGGGATTCGTGGATTTCCTCGGCGACGACCATCCGGGCAGCCTGGTCCGTGAGCGGCTGGCCGGTACCGGCGTCGACTTCCGGCCGCTGCTCTCGCCGTACGGGACCCGCCGGGCGGTCAACCTGGTGGCCTCCGACGGCCGCCGGATGTCGTTCTACGACGGCCGCGACCCGCTCGATCTGCGGATGCCGCCCGAGCACTACCTCCCGCCGCTGCGCCGGGCCCGGCACGTCCATCTGTCGATCATGCACTTCGCCCGGTTCCTCTACGACGACATCGAGGCTCTGGGCATCCCCGTCTCCACGGATCTGCATGACTGGGACGGACTGACGGACCATCACCGCGAGTTCGCGCTCCGCTCGGACCTGGTGTTTCTCAGTACGGCGGGGGCAGGGGAACGGATCGGCTCCGTCATGCGGGAGATCCTGCACGAGGGACGGGCCGAGGCGGTGATCGCGATGGCGGGGGCGGGCGGCGCCTACCTCCTCACCGCCGACGACCGCACCCCACGCCTGGTCCCGCCCGCGGTCCCGCCCGGCCCGGTTGTGGACAGCAATGGCGCGGGCGACGCCTTCACCTGCGGGTTTCTCTACGGCCGGCTGGCGGGCCGGGACCTCGACGAGTGCGCACGCCTGGGGGCGGTCGCCGGGGCGTACGCCTGCACCTCGCCGGGCACCCACACCCGCCTCGCCGGACCGGAGGACCTGCGCTCGGCCCTCACCACCACGGCGCCGCCCCTCACCTCGGCGGCACCGGCCACCGCCACCGCACCGCCCGGCGACGGGCAGCGGCTCGCGGGTCCGCCGGACGCCCGGGTCTCCCCCGCGGACGCGTAGCTCGCCGGGCGGGAACCTCCGGCCGGGCCCGCGGGCCCGGCCGGTCAGCCCTTGCGGCCCACCCCGCCGTAGAAAATGGTGTTGTTGAGTTCCTGCGCCCCGGGCACCGGGCCGTTTGGCCGCCACAGCGGCACCCGCACCACTCCCGGCTCCAGCAGGGCGAACGGCCCGAAGAGCGGCGCGATCTCGGTCTTCGACCGCAGGTTGAGGGGAGCGGTGGCGCTCTTGTAGACGTTCACCACGCCGTCGCGCGCCTGCTCGTTGATGCGGCCCGCCTCATAGGCCTCATAAGGCTCACCGGTCGCATGCGACAGGACGAGGTGGCTGCCGGTCGGCAGCGCCTCGGCAAGGGCGGCGATGAGGCCGGCGGGGTCCTCGTCGTCCCGGATGAAGTGGAGTACGGCGACCAGCAGCAGCGCCACCGGCCGGTCGAAGTCGATCAGTTCCCGGACGGTGGGGTGGTCGAGCAGCGCCTTGGGGTCGCGGACGTCGCCGAGCACGAATCCGGTGCGTTCGGTGTTGGTCAGCCGGGCGCCGGCGTGGGTGGCGACGATCGGGTCGTTGTCGACGTAGACGACCCGGGTGTCGGGCGCGGTCTCCCGGGCCACCTCATGGGTGTTGGGGGAGGTGGGGATGCCGGTGCCGATATCGATGATCTGGCGGATGCCGCCGGCGACCAGGTCGCGCACCGCCCGCCGCATGAAGGCACGGTTGGCGCGGGCGCTGAGCCGGACCTGGGGGTGGACCTCGATGACGCGCTCCGCGGCCACCCGGTCGACCTCGTAGTTGTCCCAGCCGCCGAGGTAGTAGTCGTACATCCGGGCCGGATGCGGCCGGCTGGTGTCGATCTCCTCGGCCGCGAAGCCCGAGGGCTCCGGCCCCTGGACGTACGGTCCGATCTCATGGAACGTACCCTCCGGCGCGCCCGGGGGCAGGTCCTGCTCGCTCATGCCGTCCTCCGCTCGGTGCGCCGGCCCGGCGCCGCCGAGAGCAGGAAGTCGGCGTGACCGGCCTTCGCGCCCTCGATGAAACTCACCATTTCGTGGTGGGTGTAGATCAGCGCCGGCCCGTCCGGGTCGGTCGACTGGCGCAGCGCGATCCGGCCGTCGCCCAGCCGCATGGCCTCGACGCACTCGCCGCCGTTTCCGCCGCTCCACGGCTTGTGCCAGCCCTCAGTGCCCAGTTCCTTGGCGGGCATGCCGTTGTAGATGCGTATGCGATCCATGGTTCAGATCTCCTTGCGAAAGCCACCCAGAATGGCCTCGGTGGTGTGTGCCGGCGCGGCCTGCGCACACATCCGGTCCAGGGCCTCCAGGAACTGCGAGACGTCGTTGCGCTGGTCGAAGTACACGGCTCCGACGAGGCTTTCCGCGTAGGCGATGTCCGGGAGTTCCGGAATCGGGAAGCGGAAAATGTGGAAGGGGCCGTACATGGCGGGGTGCGGGCCCGCGGCGAAGGGCATGACCTGCAGCCGGACGTTCGGCAGTGCGGTGGCCTCCATCAGCCGGGTGATCTGGTCGCGCATCACCTGGGCCCCGCCGATCGGCCGCCGCAGCACGGTCTCGTCCATGACCACCCACAGCATCGGTGCGCCCTCACGGGTCAGCAGTGACTGGCGCTCCATGCGCAGCGCGACGATGCGGTCGATGTCCGCCGCGGAGGCGTGCGGCATGCCGGCCCGCAGGACGGCGGCGGCGTAGTCCTCGGTCTGCAACAGGCCGGGGACGTAGTGCGGTTGGTAGGCCCGGATGAGGTTGGCTTCGCTCTCCAGACTGACGAACGCGCTGAACCACTCGGGAAGGACGTCCCGGAACCGGTGCCACCAGCCGGGCTTGTTGGCCTCGCGCGCGAGGGAGAGAAAGCCCTCGATCTCGTCCTCGTCGGTGACACCGTAGGTCGCCAGCAGCTTCTCGACGTAGGGGAGCTTGAGGCCGACCTCGGCCTTTTCCATGCGCCGTATGGTGGCGTGGGTCACGTCGAGGGCCGCGGCGGCCCGTTCGAAGGAGATCCCCGCCTTCTCGCGCAGGTCCTGCAGTCGCTTGCCGAGCACCACCCGCAGGACGGTCGGTGCACCTGCCGACCGTGGGTCCGCCACGTCCGATCGCCTCCAACTGACTTCAGTGGTCAGCAGTGTGTCATGCCGTCAACAGCGCGAACAGACTGCACCTTACGATTCTGCAAATTGCAGAGTGATCCTTGCCATCGGTGACCGGCATCGCACATAGTTACGGAGTGGCTTCCTCCAACAACGCTCCCTCGTTAGGGCGCTGTGGCGGCTTTGTCGCCCAGTACCCGCAGGACGCGTTCCACTTGCCGGCGCGACGCACGTCCGTTCCCGAGGCGCGCAGACGCGTCAGTGCGCTGCTGCACGAGTGGGGCGCTGCTCAACACGTCCTTGACGACGTGGAGTTGGTGGTTTCCGAGCTGTTCACCAACGCGGTGCGACACACCGACAGCGAAAAGGTCGGCTGCGAACTCGCCCTCTTCGGGGCGCACATACGCATAGAGATCACGGACCAGGGCGGCCCGGAGGATTCGGCGCCGCACGTCCAGCCCGGCAGCGTGGACAAGGAGTGCGGACGAGGACTGTTCCTCGTCGGCGCGCTCTCCGACAGCTGGGGATCACGACCCGCCGACAGCGGTCGGGGCCGGGTCGTCTGGGCGGATCTGCCGTACTCCTCGCTCGCCCACTGAGGCCCCGCTCCGCATCGGCGGAAACGGGGCCTCCGGCACGCCTTGGGCCCCTGAAGCCCCGGCCGTCCAGAGGCGAGACGCCTCTGGACGGGGTCCCTAGAGCGGCAGCAGATCCGGCCGCTTGGGCTCGACATGGTCACCGGACGACTCACCGCGCAGCCGGCGCCCGATCCACGGGACCAGGTGCTCCCGCGCCCAGTGGATGTTGTCCCGTCGCGCCTCGGCGGCCGACCGCTCCGCCTCCGGCGGCCACGGCTGGTCCGGGTCGGCCGGCACCCGCAGCCCGAGCACCTGTCCCGCGCGCAGCGCCACCCGGGTGTGGCCGTCGGCGGACAGATGCAGCCGGTCGTCGCTCCACGCCCGCCGGTCCTGCACCGACTTCAGCGACCACAGGTCCAGGACCGGGCAGTCGTGCCGGTCCGCGATGGCCCGGACATGCGCCGTGTACGTGGCGATCTTGCCGCGCAGATGCTTGAGGACGGGGATGCCGCGGGTGTCGAAGCCGGTGCAGAGCAGGACCGTGCCGACCTCCTGCCGCAGATCGGCGACCGCTGCCTCGTAGCGCTCGGCGACCGCGTCCGGATCCGAACCGGGCCGCAGGATGTCATTGCCGCCGGCGCAGAACGTCACCAGGGCGGGAGCAAGCTCCTTCGCCCGGGGCACCTGCTCCTCGACGATCTGGTCCAGGAGCCGGCCCCTGACCGCGAGGTTCGCATAGCGGAAGTCCCCTTCGGCCTGCTGATCCGAGAGAAGGACCGCCAGGCGGTCCGCCCAACCGATGTACGCCCCGTCAGGGCCGGGATCCCCGACCCCCTCTGTAAAGCTGTCCCCGACGGCTGCGTACGACCCGATGGCGCCATGGGCGCCGTTGCTGAAGTACTTCGAATCGTCTGCCACGTCAGGACATACTTCACCTCAAGAAGTGACCTACGCCACCGTAACCAGGGGTTGACGAGGGGTGATTAATGCCACCAAGTCAAATCCTTGTCAAGTTGGAATAAAGATCGGCCGTGCCCTGCCCTGCAGAGCGCGGCGCGTTCGTGTCGCCCATGTCGGCCCGATTGCCTATTGCATCAATGTCGTATCGTCGGAAGTGCCCGCCTCGCCGACGAGCGGCGTCGGCGAACGAACCCGAGGAGCGCGCGTGACGCAGCAGACGCCGCAGGTCCCACAGGCCCAGCCCGAACTCACGGAGGTCCGCAACTTCCGCGATGTGGGCGGTCTGCCGACCATGGACGGGCGTCGCGTACGGGAGGGGAGGCTGTTCCGCAGCGGGCACCTCGCCCATGCGACCGAGGCGGATGCCGCGTTTCTGGCCGGCCTCGGGCTGCATACCATCTTCGACTTCCGCAACGCCTCGGACATCAAACTGGAAGGCCCCGATGTCACGCTGCCCGGCGTGCGCAATGTGAACATCCCGCTCACCGACCCGGCCGACGGCGCGGAGTTCTGGGCGATGGTGCGCGACGGTGAGCTGGACCAGCTGCGTTCCGCGCTCGGCGACGGCAAGGCCGCGGCCCGTATGGCCAAGACCTACCGCCACATCATCACCACCCGTACCGAAGACCACAGCAGGGTGCTGAACGCGCTGGCCGAGGACAGCGTTCCGGCGCTGATGCACTGTGCGGCGGGCAAGGACCGCGCGGGCCTGTCCGTTGCCGTGACCCTGCTCGCGGTCGGCGTGGAGCGGGACGCCATCGAGGCGGACTACCTCAAGTCCAACGACCCCCACCGGCGCTACAAGATCCGCCGCTCCGACAACTCCGCGGTCGGGATGTCGCAGGAGGTCATGGAGCTGCTGGCGCCGCTGTTCGGGGCGCACACCGACTACCTCGCGGCCGCCTACGACGCCATCGAGCAGACCTGGGGCTCGACGGAGAAGTACCTCACCGACGGCCTGAAGCTGACGCCCGCCACCCGCGAACGGCTGCGTGACCGGCTGCTGACGGACTGACCACCGGCGGGGCCCGCCCCGACCCCGGCTCCGACGCCCCGCCCCGCGGCCGGCGCGTCGGAGCGCGGGAGCCCCGTGTCACTCCAGCACGTTGGAGCAGACCGGGGAGATCTCCTGGGTGTCCTTGATCTCCTCCTGCAGCGCCTTGCTCGCCACGAGCGCGGCCACGACATCGGGGTGCATACGGGCATCGTCACCCTCGCGCTCCTTGGCGTCGGCCACGCTGTTCCGCTCGTCCGCCCGGGTCTGGAGGGCGGACTTCACCTTGGCGTCGGTCGCCTTTCCGGCCGCGGCACGCAGGCCGGCTGCCACACTCCTGGACCGTTCGACGAAGGCTTTCGTCGTGCGCAGATCCGTCGGCCGCTGGGTGGGAGCGATGATCTGTTTGGCCTCGGCGCAGCCGGCGGGCACCTCGTTCGCGTTCGTCACCACCACGACGGTGGCGGCGGCCGCGACCGCCACGGCGGCGGTTCCCGCCGTGGCGGCAGTGTTGGCGGAGGCGAGTTTTGCCAGGTAGCTGAACAGGCTGCCGATCTTCGCCGTCGGGGCGACCGGCGCGGCCAGGAGCGCCAGCGCTGCGGCCACGGCGAGTTTGTCGCCCTTCAGCAGATTGCGGATCTGCTCCTCGGTGCTGACGAAGTACCTGAGGTCCTTGCTCATTCCGCCGTGCGTCGCGGCGATCTTGCCCAGCATGTAGAGCTGCAGCGCGATCTGCCCGCGGCCCGCTGTCAGCGCGGCCGGCGCGGCGACCCTGACCAGGCGGGAGAGCAGTACCCACTGCTGTGCGTCGTTCAGGGCGCGTGCGACGGTCAGCAGCAGATACGGGTCCGGTCCCGGCGGCGCGGTCTTCGCCGTGAGCCCCGCCGTCAGGCCTTCAGCGGCGGTGGCCGCAGCGGTGGGGGCCCAGTTCTGGTGGCGGACCGCGGCGAAGGCGTCCTCGGTGATCCGGTAGGTGCCCCCGCTGTAGGTGACCAGACGGCGGTCGTAGAGCTCCGACCCGGCCTCCGCGGCCCGCGGGTCTCCGGTGACCGGGGCGAACCAGGCATCGGCCAGCGGCACGCCGAAGGTCGCCAGCGCGACCAGCGCGCTGCGGGCCGGTTCGCTCAGGGCGACGGCCAGGGCCTCGGCCTGATGCCGGGGGCTCAGCCGGTCCGGATCGACCGGCGGGGGCTGGTCATGGGGCTCCCTGGCCGCCCTGGCACGCCATTGGTCGGAGCCCTTGATGAACTCCGCGTACTGGCGCAGGCGCTGGGGTTTTCCCTCGGCCATCCGGTAGGCGTGGTCGAACTGCAGGTTCTGCAGGCCGACCGGGCCCAGCGTCAGCCCGAGTTCGGAGCTGAGCAGCTTGATCGCGGCGGCGCGGGCCAGAGGCTGGACATGGTGCGCCGCCGCCATGTCCGGCAGGGTCGGGTACGGGGACGTGAAGAGGAACGTGCAGCCGGAGAAGGTATGCATCACCCGGGCCACGTCCTCCCGGCTCAGTGCGCAGTCGAAGACGGTGAGGTGGACGTCGGAGACGTGGGCGACGGCCTCGTGCAGCATGGTCTCGTCGACTCCGCGCAGGAAGGTCTTGCCGAAGAACGCCTCGGTCAGCCGCTGATAGAGGCTTTCCAGGGTGCCGGTCTCCCCGGCCCGGGGCGCCAGCACGTGGCCGCGCCGTCCCTGCGCCGCCAGCTTCCGGTGCACCTCCTCGGCGATCGCCTTCTTCCCGACGTCGGCAGCCCCGTACAGCTGGACGCTGGTGCCCTCGGTCAGCTGCCTGACGGTCCGTTCCACGATCTCGTCGCGGCCGAACAGGTCGGCCCGGGCGGGAGCCCGCAGGGGAGGGGGCTCGCGCAGCGGCAGTTCCAGCACGCTCTCGGTCTCGACGAACTTGCCGTCGACGTAGACGACGTTGAGGGTGTAGTCACCCGTGCTCACATTGCCCTGGACATCGCCGTGGACCACGACCGAGCGCCGGTCGTCGGAGCGGGCCGGTTCTTGGGGCACCGGGGCCGCGGGCCGGTCGGCCGGCCCGGACTCGCCGCTCACCGGCGCTGGATGTTGATCGCGGCGTCTCCGGTCGACACGATCCCGGAAACGCTCCCGCTCACCGCCACGCTCCGGGCACCGTCGGCCTGTGCCGCCGGCGGTGCGGGAAGCAAGGCCGCCAGCTCCGCGGCCAGGGACGGGTTTTCTTCCAGAAGGCCCCTGAGCCGAAGGCGCAGTGCCGCCAGCGCGTCCGGATCTCCGGCTGTGGCCGCCAGGTCGGTGACCGCCGCCTCGATCGGCGCGCGGTCCGGAGTGCGGCGCAGGATCCGGTCGAGCAGCCGCTGGCCCAGCCGTACCGTCGCGTCGGCTGCCTGGTCCTCCGCCCGGCTCAGCACGCTGACGCCATAGGCGCCCACTGCCGCGCCGACCGCGGGCACGATCTGACCGACTAACGCATGGATGTCGGACACTGTTCTCCCCCGTGGTTGCCCTGATGAACAACAGTCAGGTCGACAAGCGCGGCTCATCCCGGACCGGGCTTCACACTGACCGCCCTACGTCTTCCCGGAACGCCGCCGTTTACTCCCGTCCACGCCCGTCACTTCGGTCTCGACGGCGGCACCCACGGCCACCCCACCCGTTTTCGCGAGCATGAACTTGCTGTTTTCGAACGCTAGTTACTGGTCATTAAACATAAAGTCAATGTGTCGTCCATCACTCTCCGCGAGAAAAGCGCAGGTCGCAGCACTGTGTGCAGTTGATCGATCACGTTCGGCTGATTATCTGTGCGTCGCGATTAACCCTGAGGGGGTCCCCCATCGGTGAGAGGGGCAGGAACGCACGTTCCGCCCCACCCGCCACAGTGCGGGTGGGCAGCAACTCTCTTGAAGGGAGGGCTCGTGGAGCACTTGGGGCACTCATGGCCCTGGTACGCGCTGGCCGTCTTCGGCGCCTACCGGTTGACCGCCGCAGGACTCGACGCCCTTGTCCGGCGTGTGACCCACACCGCCTCGCAGGCCGCGGTGCACCGGCACGTGTGCGGAGGTGCCGCGCCGGGACAACGCTCCGGCGCACGCCTCACCCCCCGTCCGGAGCACGGCACCCGCCCCGTCCCCGGCGGCCCGGCGGTGCCGCGGCCGCCGTCGGGCCCGCGCTGCGGGGAGGGCCGGTGAACGAGAACTTCCCGGCGGCCCGGCCCACCGCCGACCTCCCGCTGGACTTCGAAGCCTTCTTCCAGCGCGAGCAGAAATCGTTTCTCGCCCTCGCGTGCTTCAAGCTCCGGGACCGGCGCGACGCGGAGGACGCCGTCCTCGAAGCCGGCCGCCGCATGTACGCGAAGTGGGAGCGGATCCTGGCCCATGTGAATCCGACGGCGATGGCCTACCGGATCCTCCATGGCGTGATCGGCGACTTCTACCGCAGCCAGATCCGCGACGCGCGCGTCCAGGCCTTCGCCGAGCCTCCGGACAGGCCGGACAGCTCGTACCTCAAGGAACTGGGTGACCACGAACCGCTCGACCTCGCGCTGGACGAGCTGGAGTCCCGGGCTCCTCTCCAGGCCAATTCCGTGCGCCTCTACTACCTGGCGGGACTGTCGTACGGGCAGATCGCCGAACGGCTGGGGACCACTCCCGGCTCGGCGAAGGTCAGCGTGAGCATCGGTCTGCAACGCCTCAAAGAGATCATGACGAAACGTTCCGGAAGGGACGAGTGATGCTCGAAAACGTGCTCCGGCTCCAAGCCGAGAAGATCCGCGACGAGTACGCCGACCACGACGTGGCCGCCTTCACCCGACGCCTCGCCGAGGCCATCGCCGACAAGGGGTGCCGGACCCCCGGGCGCGTCACCCGCGCGGCGGCCGGCGGCGGCCGCCCCGTCCCCGTCCGCCCGGCGGTGCTCCGCGGCCGCCGCCGGCGCCGGCCCACCCCTCTCCTCGACCCGGCGGTCGCTCCAGCGGCCGTCCTGGTCGAGGTCCGGCGGCTGTGCCAGATCGTGCTGCGCAGCGATGACGTCGATGCGCTCGGCGCGTTCGCCGCGGATTACGACCCGGTGGGCGCCCGGACGTTCGCCTGCCTGCTCTACAGCCTCGACAAGTGGGAGGGCGCACTGTACTGGTGGCGCTTCGCCGCCGGGGCGGGCGACGAGCTGGCAGCCCATCTGCTGGCGGTTCATCACGCGGCCGTCGGGCCCTGGCCCGAAGCCCGGGTGTGGCGTGCGATGGCGCGCCTGATGGGCTTCGCCTTCGACGCGCACCTGCCGGTGCCCGTACGCGGGTCCTCGGAACTCGCCCAGGGTTTCGCCCGCTCCCTGGACAGGAGCCTGCAGACGTTCCTGACCGACAGCCGGCTGCCGGCCGGCCTCTGACCCATCGGTTGTCCGGCGGACCTCCCCCGCCGGACAACCGGCTTCGCCACGCACGCGGCCGGGGACCACCGGGCGTCCCGGGCCAGGTCGTCATACGCCGCGTCCCGTGGTCCGGCCCGGCCGGCACCGGCCTACTCGCGGCGACCGAGGTGCGCCTTGACCAGCGTCCGGCCGAAGTCCCACATCAGGCCGCCGCCTGAGTGGGCATCGTCCATGACGGCCGTGAACGCCTCGACGAAGCGGTCGACTTCGCGTTCGCCGATGATCAGCGGCGGGATCAGCTTGATGACTTCGAGGTGGTCGCCGGAGACCTGGGTCAGGATGCGGTGGCGCTGCAGCAGCGGCACGACGACCATCTGCGCGAACAGCCCCTTGCGGGCCGCCTGCAGCATCGTCCAGCGGCTGCGCAGGCCGAGCGAGGTGGGGCGGCCGAACTCGATGCCGATCATCAGGCCGCGGCCCCGTACGTCGTGCAGCAGCTCGTATGTGTCGACCAGCGCGGCGAGGCGGGTGCGCAGCAGCTCGCCGGTGCGCCGGGCGCCCGCGACGATCTGCTCGTCCTCCATCACCGAGAGCACCGCCAGACCGGCCGCCATCGCCTGGGCATTGGCGCCGAAGCTGGCGGAGTGCACCAGCACCCGGTCCATGGACGAGTAGACCTTCTTGAAGATCCAGTCCTTGCCGAGGGTCGCCCCCACGGGGACGTAGCCGCCGGACAGCGCCTTGGCCACACACACCAGATCCGGCTCGACGCCGTCCTCGTGCTGGTAGGCGAAGAAGTCGCCGGTGCGGCCGAGGCCGGTCTGCACCTCGTCGGCGATCAGCAGGGCCTTGTGCCGGTGCAGCAGCTCCTGTGCGGCGCGCAGGAATCCGGGCGGGGCCGGGTGGACGCCCTTGCCCTGGATCGGTTCGACCACGAACCCCGCCACATCGCCGCGCTTCAGCTCCCGCGCCAGTGCGTCCAGATCCCCCATCTCGATGGCGGTGTCCGGCAGCAGCGGGGCGAAGCCGTCCCGGAAGCCGTCCTCGCCGTTGACGGAGAGGGAGCCGGTGGTCAGGCCGTGGAAGGCATGGGTGCAGTAGAGGATGCGGGGTCTGCCGGTGGCGTAGCGGGCGAACTTCAGGGCGGTCTCGACGGCTTCGGTGCCGCTGTTGCCGAAGAAGACCCGGTCCAGGTGGGGCGCGCAGGTCAGCAGTTTCTCGGCGAGCAGGCCGGGCAGCGGCTGGCAGTCGAAGCGCGTGAGATCGGCGAGCTGGGCGTCCAGGACGTCGTGCAGCGCCTTGCGGACGACGGGGTGGTGCCGGCCGAGGCCCATCACCCCGAATCCGGCGAGCATGTCCAGGTAGTCCTGGCCGTCGGCGTCCCAGAAGTAGGCGCCTTCGGCCCGCTCGTAGACCTTGTCGAAGCCGATGGTGTGCAGCATGCGCGGGAGCTGGTGGTTGAGGTGGCGCACATGCAGGTCGTAGCGCTCGCCGCCGCGTGCGGCGAGCAGTTCGGTGAGATCGAATCCGGTCACGCGTGGCTCTCCTTACGGGCCAGCGCGGCGCTGATCCGGCCGGCGATCTCGGCCGGGGTGAGGCCGAGGTCGGCCAGCAGCTCACCGCGCTTGGCGTGTGCCAAGAACTGCTCGGGGATGCCGAAGGTCCGCAGCGGCACGTCCACACCGGCGTCCCGCAGCGCCTGGCCGACCGCCCAGCCCACGCCTCCGGTCCGGCAGTTGTCCTCGACGACCACCACCATGGCGTGGTCCGCGGCGAGCCGGGGGACGGCGTCGTCGACCGGTTTGACCCACCGTGGATCGATGACGGTCGTATCGACGCCGCGTGCCGTGAGCAGTTCGGCGACCCGCAGACAGGCCGGAGCCAGCGCGCCGACCGCGACCAGCAGGACGTCGGGATGCGGCGCCCGGTGGAGGACATCGACACCGCCGATCCGGTCCACGGCCGGGACCGGATCGTCCACCGGTTCCTTGGGGAAGCGGACGACGGTCGGTGCGTCGGCCACGTCCAGCGCTTCGCGCAGCTGGGCGCGGAGCTGGTCGGCGTCGCGCGGTGCGGCGATCCGCAGGCCGGGGACGACCTGCAGGATCGACATGTCCCACATGCCGTTGTGGGAGGCGCCGTCGGTGCCGGTGACACCGGCCCGGTCCAGCACGAAGGTGACGCCGCACCGGTGCAGCGCCACATCCATCAGCACCTGGTCGAAGGCCCGGTTGAGGAAGGTGGCGTAGACCGCGACGACGGGGTGCAGACCGCCGGTGGCCAGCCCCGCCGCCGACACCACCGCATGCTGTTCGGCGATGCCCACGTCCCACACCCGGTCGGGGTAGGCCGCGGCGAACTTCCCGAGCCCGACCGGCTGCAGCATCGCCGCGGTGAGGGCGACGACGTCGGCACGTTCGGCGCCGATACGGACCATCTCGTCGCCGAAGACGGAGGTCCAGGACGGCCGGGCCGCCGGGGTGACGGGTGCGCAGGTCAGGGGGTCCATCGCACCGACCGTGTGGAAGTGGTCGGCCTCGTCCTCCAGGGCGGGCCGGCAGCCGCGGCCCTTCTCGGTGAGGCAGTGCACCAGGACCGGGCCGTGGAAGCCCTTCGCGCGGCGCAGCGCCGATTCGACGGCCGCGATGTCATGGCCGTCGATCGGTCCGAGGTACTTCAGCCCCAGGTCCTCGAACAGGCCCTGGGGCGCGAAGGCGTCCTTGAAGCCCTTCTTGGCGCCGTGCAGGGAGCCGTAGAGCGGAGCTCCGACGACCGGGGTGCGCTGGAGCACGTCCTTGCCCCAGGCCAGGAATTTCTCGTAGCCGTCGGTGGTGCGCAGGGTGGCGAGATGGTTGGCGAGGCCGCCGATGGTCGGGGCGTAGGAGCGCTCGTTGTCGTTGACGACGATGACGAGCGGGCGGTCCTTGGCGGCGGCGATGTTGTTGAGGGCTTCCCAGGCCATCCCGCCGGTGAGCGCGCCATCCCCGATGACGGCCACCACATGGTCGGTGCCGCCCCGCACCTGCCGTGCCTTGGCCAGGCCGTCGGCCCAGCCCAGCACCGTCGAGGCATGGCTGTTCTCGATGACGTCGTGCGCGGACTCGGCGCGCGAGGGATAGCCGGACAGGCCGCCCTTGGCCCGCAGCTTGGAGAAGTCCTGTCGACCGGTCAGGAGTTTGTGTACGTAGGCCTGGTGGCCGGTGTCCCACAGGATGCGGTCGGCGGGTGAGTCGAAGACCCGGTGCAGGGCGATGGTCAGCTCGACCACGCCCAGGTTGGGCCCCAGGTGGCCGCCGGTACGGGCGACGGCGTGCACGAGGAAGTGCCGGATCTCCTCGGCGAGTCCGTCAAGGCGCTCGGCGGGGAGCGCCTTGAGGTGGTGTGGCTGCCGGATCTTCTCCAGCATCGTCATGTGCGCTCCCCCTCCGGTTCGGCTGACAGGGACCGGCCGGCCCGGCTCGTGCCGCCATGCGGCGCAGGAGCCGGGCCGGACCGGGACGACGGGGCGGCCGGGCGCGGCTCACCGCGGGTCAACGGTCACCCGCGGTTGCCCGCGACGGTCTCCTTGGCCGCCCGGAGGGATTCCTTCAGCGACCCCATGGTGGCGAGGACGGCGGTCGGCTCGTAGCCGCAGTGCGCCATGCAGTTGGCGCAGCGCGGGTCCTTGCCGCGGCCGTACTTGTCCCAGTCGGTCTCCTCGATGAGCTCCCGGTAGGTGGGGACGTACCCGTCGCTCATGAGGTAACAGGGGCGCTGCCAGCCGAAGAGCGAGTAGTTGGGGATCGCCCACGCCGTGCACGGGAAGTCCGCCTTGCCCTCCAGGAAGTCCAGGAAGAGCGGGCTGTGGTTGAGCCGCCAGCGGCGCCGGTTGCCGCCGGCGAAGGCCTTCTTGAACAGCTCACGGGTCTGCTCCACACCGAGGAAGTGCTCCTGGTCGGGGGCCTTCTCGTAGGCGTAGGCGGGCGACAGCATCATTTCGTCGACCTGCAGGTCGTCATTGAGGAAATTGAGGACCTCGATGATGGTCTGCGGGGTGTCGGTGTTGAAGAAGGTGGAGTTGGTGGTGACCCGGAAACCGCACCGCTTGGCCTCCTTGATCGCTGCCACCGCCTCGTCGAACACGCCTTCCTTCGCGACGGATTCATCGTGCCGCTCGCGCATGCCGTCGATGTGCACGGCGAAGGCGAAATACGGCGAGGGGGTGAAGTTCTCCATCTTCTTGCGCAGCAACATCGCGTTGGTGCACAGGAAGACATACTTCCGTTTGGCCACCAACTGCCGCACGATCTCGTCGATCTGCGGGTGCATCAACGGCTCGCCACCGGCAATGGAGACCATCGGGGCGCCGGACTCCAGCACCGCACCGACCGCCTGCGCCACCGGCATACGCTGTTTGAGCACGCCCGCCGGATGCTGGATCTTCCCACAGCCCTCGCATTTCAGATTGCACGCGAAGAGCGGTTCCAGCTCGACAATGAGCGGGAACTTCTCCCGCCGGCGGATCATCTTCTGTTCAAAAAGATAGGTCCCGACCCGGATGGACTGACGGAGCGGCATGGCCATCTGGCTCACCTCCAGGGGAGCAGCAAAGAACGGTGCCATTCGAAGAAAACAGGAAGTACGGAGCGCAGCACGCGGAAGGCCGATATTCCACCGCGCACCGTGCCGATGCGTACGAGTTCATGTTCTGGAGCGTCCACGACCACCCGGACGGCCGCAACCGGACGGATGCCGGCGCGCCGGGCCACCCGGAGGGTCACGGCGGATTCCATGTCCACCGCGACCGCACCCGCGGCATGCAGCGCGGCCCGCTCCGCGCCGCGTACGACGTGGTCGGAGCCGCGCAGCAGCCCGGTGTGCACGGTCAGTCCGCGCTGCCGCAGGGCCCGGAGCAGCGGGCCGTTGTCGTGGCAGAGCGTTTCCGGCGCATCCGCATGGTGATCGCGGGTGGCCTCGGCGACGACCACGTCCCCGGGGCGCATCCCGGGAGCGAGGCCGGCGCAGAAACCGCTGGCCACGACGGGAGAACCCTCGGTGACCGCGCCCGCACGCAGCGCACGGACGAGGGCGCGTTCGGCCGCCTGGGGACCCATGCCGGTACGGAGCGTGACCAGCTCCGGCCCGCCCCCTGGCGCCGCTCCCCCGCGGAAACCGCCGCGCAGCGCGAACCGCTCGATGCCGAGCGCACAGGCGACCAGCAGGGGCGGGCCCGCGTCCGCCGGGGGGCGGGGCATCAGGCCCTCACCGGTGCGGCGGCCGGTCCCCCGCCCAGGTAGCGGCCCAGGGCGGTCAGCGGGAAGACCTGGCGGTAGAGGTGATAGTTGATGGAGAAGTCCCAGGGGAAGCCCGTGCCGGTGAAGTACGGCTCGTCCCAGGACCCGTCCTCGCGCTGGGTCGCGGTCAGCCAGCGCACTCCGCGCCGTACCGCCTCGCTGTCCCGCTCCCCGGCCGCGAGCAGCGCCATCAGCGCCCAGGCGGTCTGTGAGGCGGTCGAGGCGCCGCGTCCGGCCCACTTCTCCTTGTCCTGGTAGGAGCGCTGGTCCTCGCCCCAGCCGCCGTCCTCGTTCTGCACCTGCTCCAGCCAGCGCACCGCCCTGCGCACCGCGGGGTGCGAGGCGGGGATTCCGGCCGCGGCGAGCGCGGGGAGCGCCGAGCCCGTGCCGTAGAGGTAGTTGGTGCCCCAGCGGCCGAACCAGGCGCCGCTGGGCTCCTGTTCGGCCAGCAGCCAGGCGATGCCGCGGCGGGTGCGCGGGTCGTGGGTGTGGCCGACATCGGCCAGCATCTCGACGACATGGGCGGTGACATCGGCCGACGGCGGGTCGATGACCTCCCCGAAGTCGCAGAACGGCAGCCGGTTGGGGAACGGGCTGGTGTTGTCGACGTCGAAGGCGCCCCAGCCCCCGCCCTTGGACTGCATCCCGAAGTTCCAGCGCACCGCGCGGTCCACCGCGGCGGCGACCCGCTGCGGATCGGGGTGCTCGACCCGGCGCAGCGCGAGCACCACCTCGGCGGTGTCGTCGATGTCCGGGTAGTTGTCGTTCTCGAACTCGAAAGCCCAGCCGCCGGAGGGGAGTTGGGGCCGCTTCACGCTCCAGTCACCGGGCCGGCGGATCTGCTCGGCGAGCATCCAGTCGACGGCCTTGACCAGCTGCGGATGGTCGGCGGGCAGTCCGGCGTCGGCGAGCGCGATGGTGGCCAGGCAGGTGTCCCAGACCGGGGACTGGCAGGCCTCGATCATCCGGGTGGGGCCGGCGGGACCGTCCTCGCGCCAGACGGCGAAACGGTCGAGGGAGGCCAGGCCGGCGCGCAGCACCGGGTGGTCGAGGTCGTAGCCGAGGAGGTGCAGGGCGATGACGGAGTAGACGGCGGGGGGCTGGATGCCGCCCCAGCAGCCGTCGTTCTCCTGCCGCTCGATGATCCAGCGGGCGGCGGAGCGCATCGCGGCGCCGCGCAGCTTGCGCAGGGCGACCTTGTGGTAGAGGTGCAGCGCCTTGTCCAGGCGCTGGAAGAGCCCGTCCCACGTGGTGGCGGGGGCGAGCGGCCGCGGCGGGTTGGGCCGGCGCGGATCGGTGTGCAGCTCGTCGAGGCCGAACGGCGCCGGGCGCACCGGGCGCTTCGCCGAGACGATCGTCAGCGGCACGATGGTCTGCCGCGCCCAGCATCCGAAGTCATAGATGTTGAGCGGGAACCACGAGGGGAAGTAGATCAGCTCCGGCGGGAGTTGGGGCAGGTCGTCCCATTTCCACCAGCCGAAGAGCGCCAGCCAGATGCGGGTGAAGACCCGGGCCGCGGCGACTCCGCCCTGTTCGCGGACCCATGCGGAGGCCTTGGCCAGGTGCGGGGCGTCGGGGTCGTCCCCGGCGAGGCGCAGGGCGACATAGGCCTCGACGGTGGTGGAGAGTTCACCGGGCCCGCCGTGGAAGGTGGCCCAGGTGCCGTCCGCGTGCTGCCGGCCGCGGATGTGGCGGGCCGCGGCCTCGGTGATCTCCGGGTCCTGGATACCCAGGAACTGACGGAGCAGCAGGTCTTCGGCGTCCATCGTGACGTTGGTCTCGAGGTCGCCCTTCCACCATCCGGCGGGGTCCTGCACGGAGAGCAGATACTCCGTGGCGCGGGCGGTCGCGCGCCGGGCGGCTTCCGCCGTGTCCTGCGCCGCGGCGGTGCGCGTGGGCGTGGCTGTTGCGGTTGTCTCAGCGGTGGCATCGCTGGCCGAGGGGGCCCGGGGCGGCAGCGCCCCGGTGCTTCCGTCGGTCGTCGCTGTCATGGCTTCCCCTTCTGCAGTGAACTGTGCAAAGCGTGCTCAGGGATTCCGTCGGCCGGCGCCTGGCTGGCGCCGGCCGGCGACTGCGATCTATTCGGTGGAGCTGGTGCTCATCTCTCCCGGACAACGACGAAGTCCGCGAGTGCGACGAGCTGTGCACGGACCTTTTCCGGCATCTCGATCTCGTTCAGGGCGGCAATGGCGGTGGCGTGCTGGCGGCGCGCCTCCTGGGAGGTCCACTCGCGGCCGCCGGCCTCCTCGATGAGGGCCGCGCGGGAGGCGAACTCCTCCTCGGTGAAGTCGGCGATCTCGGTCTCGCTCTTCTTCGCGTCGTCGGCGAGGATGCGGGCGAGACGCTCGGCGGCCGGGCCCTCGGCGGCCAGCGCGGCGACGACCGGCAGCGACTTCTTGCGCTGGCGCAGGTCGCTCCAGGGCCGCTTGCCGGTGGCGTCCGGGTCGCCCCAGATGCCGAGCAGATCGTCGACGGCCTGGAAGGCGAGGCCGAGGTGGTAGCCGTACCGCTCGAGGGTGTCCGCGGTGCGGTCGTCGGCACCACCGAGGACCGCACCGATGGAGACGGCGCAGGCCAGCAGCGCGCCGGTCTTGTTGCCCTCCATCTCCAGGCACTCCTCGACGGTGACCCGCTCGCGGTGCTCGTAGGAAATGTCCTGGGCCTGACCGTCGATCAGTTTGCGGGAGGCCTGGGTGAGCCGGCGGGTGGCCCGGCCGGCGTCGACCGTGCCGAGCTCCAGCAGTATTTCGTTGGCGAGGGCGAACAGCGCGTCACCGACGAGGATGGCCTGTGCGGGCCCGTGTACCTTCCAGACGGTGTCGCGGTGCCTGCGCTGCTCGTCGCCGTCCATGAGGTCGTCGTGCAGCAGCGAGAAGTTGTGCACCAGCTCGACGGCGACCGCGCCGGGGATGCCGGTCTCGGGGGCCGCGCCGGCGGCCTCGGCCGACAGCAGGGCGAGCGCGGGCCGTACGGCCTTGCCGCTGTCGCCCGTGGTGGGGCGGCCCTCGGCGTCGATCCATCCGAAGTGGTAGGCGGCGACGGTGTCCATGGGAGGAGCGAGCCGGTCCACGGCGGCACGCAGCACGGGAGTGGCGAGTGTCCGCCCGCGCTCCAGCAGCGCGGTGACGCTCTCGGTGTCGATAGCTGGGGAAGCCGGGTTCACGGTTTCTCCTCTGTTTCCGGTGCTCGTGCTCGTGGGAGCGCTCGTACTCGTAGTCATGCCGCCTCCTGAGGCAACTGGCCCTGGGGGAAGCCGAGTTCGGTGAGTGCCTCGCGAGCGGCGGCAGTGCCGCTGCGAACAGCGCTTTCCATGGTCGCGGGCCACCCGGTGGCGGTCCACGCACCGGCCAGGAACAGGCCGGGGGCTTGGGTGCGGGCGGCGGGGCGGAGCCTGCCGACGCCCGGCGCGGGCGCAAAGGTCGCGGTGCGCTCGCGGGTGACGAAGAAGTCGTGGATCCTGGCGCCGCGGGCGGCGGGCAGCAGCCGCTCCAGCTCGGGCAGATAGCGGGCGCGGAGCTTGGCGACCGGCTGGTCGATCTCTTCCTGCGCCGCGGACTGCGAGACCGCCAGATACTGGCTGCGCTCCTGGCCGGGCAGGCCCGTCAGCCCGGAGGCGTGGGTGCGGTCGAAGACCCACTGGACCGGGGAGCCGACCGCGGCGAAGAAGGGGCGGCGCAGCACCTTGCGGTCGTAGACGACATGGAGGTTCAGGATGGGGGCGGTGCCGATGTCCAGCAGCCGGTCCTTGCCGTCCAGTGCCGTGCCGGGCAGCAGGGCGTGTGCCTCGCGCTGGGGTACGGCGAGGACGACGGTGTCCGCGGTCAGCTGCTCGCGCTCGTGCGGCCCCTTCTCCACCGTGACCTGCCAGCCGTCGTCGTGACGCAGGAGGGCCCCGGCGCGGGTGCGCAGGGCGATGCGGACGCCGGCCTTCTCCAGGGCCGTGCGGGCGAGGTCGTCGTGGACGTCGCCGAGCGGGACCCGGGCCCAGCCGATGTCCGCGGCACCGGGGGCGGACAGCAGTCCGGTCTTGAAGACCTTGGCGGCCAGGCCCATCGAGGCGTCCTCGGCACGGGCGTTGAGTGTCGCGATGCCGACCAGGTCCCACAGCGCCTCGACGGCGCGGGCGGACTGGCCGTGGCGGCGCAGCCAGCTGCCGAAATCCTGCCGGTCCAGGGCGGGGTCGGCCGGGTCGAGGCCCTTCAGCGCGAGGGTGGCGCGGACGACCCCGGCGCGTTCGGCGGGCGAGAGGTGCGGGTAGCCGGCCAGGCTCCCGGCGAGGTGCAGCGGTACGGGCAGCGCCGTGCGGCGCAGCCGGCCGAGCCGCATCCGGTCGGCGTCGAGGACGGGTACGTCCATCCGGTCCTGCAGGGGCACCAGGTGCGTGGCGCCGAGCCGTTCGAGCAGCCGGCTGTAGGCGGTGCAGCAGCGCAGGAAGACATGCTGGCCGTTGTCGACGGTCAGCTCGCCGACGCCGGACTCGCGGCGGAAGGAGAAGACCAGCCCGCCGAGACGGGGGCGGCCCTCGACAAGGGTGACCCGCAGGCCCGCGTCGGCCAGCGCGAGCGCCGCGGTCGTGCCCGCGAGCCCGCCGCCGATCACCACCGCCGCCGCCCCTTCGGGACGGCCGGACGGCAGGTCGTGCCGCCGGCCGGGCCGCCTGGCTCCCGATGTCATGTGCTCTCCCCCCGTACTGCTGTGAGGGACGCAGCCACCCCCGGGAGGGTTGCCCGCCGCACTGACGCGGGATCACCGCTGTCGTTCGCCGCCCGGCGCATCATCCGCGCCTCCGCACGGACTCCCGGCGGCCGATCGCCCGCGCGTCGAGCCCGGAGAGCCCGCGCACCGCGACGAAGGCCTTCTCGCGGCCGGGCAGGGTGACCCGGCCGCGCAGCACCGCCTCGGGGTCGGCGGCGATCCGGGCCAGCAGCCGGTGGTAGATGCCGGCCATCGCGGCCACGCAGGCGCCGCTGCGCCGGTCGAGCATCGGCAGCAGCCGGAATCCCTCGGCGAAGAGCGCGCGGGCACGTTGCACCTCGAAGTGCACCAGGCCGCTGAAGTCGGAGCCGGGCGGCGGCACGGGCCCCTCGAAGCCCGCCGCGCAGCCGAACTTGGCAAGGTCCTCGGCGGGGAGGTACGTACGGCCGTTCCCGGCGTCCTCGCGAAGATCCCGCAGAATGTTGGTGAGTTGCAGGGCCAGTCCGAGGGTGTCGGCGTACTCGAAGGCGCGCTCGGCGTCCGGTGCGCCCGGTACGGTGCCGAACACGCCCAGCGAGAGACGGCCGATCGCGCCGGCGACACAGCGGCAGTACCCCCGCAGCTCGTCCCAGGTCTCGTAGGTCTCGCCGCGCACGTCCATCAGCACGCCGTCGATCAGCTCGTCGAGACCGTCCAGCGGCAGCGGGAAGCGGCGGGCGGCGTCGGCCAGCGCGACGGCCACCGGGTCGGTGTCGTCCTCGTCGACCCGGCCGTCCTTGATGCGTGCCAGCACCGCCCGGGTGTCCTCCAGGCGGCGTTGCTTGGCGGCGGGTTCCAGGGTGCCGTCGCCGATGTCGTCGACCCGGCGGGAGAAGGCGTAGAGCGCCGACATGGCCTGCCGCTTGTCGGCCGGCAGCAGCCGGATGCCGTAGGCGAAGTTCCGTGCCTGCTGCCCGGTGACGGCCTCGCAGTAGCGGTACGCAGCGAGCACCGGCGCGGACGCGTGTGCGGTTGCCTCCACGGTCCGACTCACCCCTCTCTTCGCAATGTCGCCCCTACCTCGCGCAGCAGGCTGAGCTTGGTCGGCTTGGGCGGTCCAGGGAGTACGTCGTAATCGGCGGCCGCGACCGCCTGGAGTGCAGCGCGTCCGCCGGCCACGAAACCGGCCAGCAGCAGCTTGAGTCTGCCGTGGACGCTACCCACCAGCGGGGTGCCCTCACGCAGCAGCTCACGGGCGCGTTCGGCCTCGTAAGCGATCAGCGCGCGCACCGATGCGCCCCCGCTCGGCGCGGCCAGATCGGCCTCGTCGACACCGAAGCGCTTCCTGTCCTCGGCCGGCAGGTAGATGCGGTCGCGCCCCAGGTCCTCGGCCACGTCCTGGATGTGCTCGACGATCTGGAGGGCGGTGCAGACCGCGTCGGAGTGGCGGATGCGGGCGGGGCTCGCGGTGCCGGTGAGGGCGAGGACGAGGCGGCCGACGGGGTTGGCGGACAGCTCGCAGTAGGCGGCCAGATCGCCGTAGGTGGCGTAGCGGCTCACCCGCTGGTCCTGCCGGTTGGCCTCGATGAGATCGAGGAAAGGCCCGGGGGTCAGCCCGCAGCGGCGGACGGTCGGGCCGAGGCGGCGCAGCAGCGGATGCCCGGGGCCGGGGGCGCGGTCGCTGAAGACGCGGCGCAGGTCCGCTTCGAGGGCGTCCAGCAGCGCGGGCCGGTCGTCGTACTGTGCGCGGTCGAGCCCGAGGAGTACGGCATCGCCGCCGCCGGGCGCGAGATCGCCGTCGCCGATGTCGTCGACGAGCCGGGCGAAGCCGTAGACGGCCATCAGATCGGTCCGCCAGGCACGGGGCAGGAAGAACGGCGCGACGGGGAAGTTCTCGTGTGCGGCCTGATCGAGCACGGTGCGCGTCTGCTCCCGTCCCTCACCTGCCGCCCCCCTCCGGAGGAAGGCGCGACGCGCCTGCTCGTTGTCTCGGCTCACCGGGGGCTGCCCGGCGCAGTTCGGTGCCGGAGCGAACCAGTAGCCATTGCCGTCACGTCTCCCGTTCTACACCGCCAAGACAAAACATCCCATTCCGGACACGCCGCAGTCGGCGCCGCGCCCTGATCGAGACCGCATCACCCGCTTGGGCGAGCATTGCCCGACATATCCCACTTGTGCCGTTCGGCACCCGTACAGCTTACGCCGTACATCTCGCCCGCGTCCGAGGGGGTACCGAAGGCCGGGGCAACCATCCCGCCGACACCCACTACGCCCGAACTGTTCCAGGTGTCAACGGAATTGACCTTTTCCTCACGCTCGAAGGCCCCCGCGAGGCGACTCACGGAGGCCTTCGGGTGCGGGACGGACTATTTGCCCGTCTCCTTTTCGTACGCCTTGATCACTTCATCCGTCGGGCCGTCCATCAGCAGCTCGCCACGCTCCAGCCACAGGGTCCGGTCGCAGGTGTCGCGGATGGACTTGTTGTTGTGGCTGACGAGGAAGACGGTGCCGGCTTCCTTGCGCAGTTCGCGGATGCGAGCCTCGGAGCGCTTCTGGAAGCTGCGGTCGCCGGTGGCCAGGGCCTCGTCGATCATCAGGACGTCGTGGTCCTTGGCCGCGGCGATGGAGAACCGCAGGCGGGCGGCCATGCCGGAGGAGTAGGTGCGCATCGGCAGCGAGATGAAGTCGCCCTTCTCGTTGATGCCGGAGAAGTCGACGATGCCGTCGTAGCGCTCGCGGACCTGTTCGCGGCTCATGCCCATGGCCAGGCCGCCCAACAGGACGTTCTTCTCGCCGGTCAGGTCGTTCATCAGGGCCGCGTTGACGCCCAGCAGCGAGGGCTGGCCGTGGGTGTAGACCTTGCCGCGCTCGGCGGGCAGCAGGCCGGCGACCGCCTTGAGCAGCGTCGACTTGCCCGAACCGTTGGAGCCGATCAGGCCGATCGACTCGCCGCGGTAGGCGGTGAAGGAGACGCCCTTGACCGCGTGCACCTCGCGCACCCCCGTGGAGGGCTTGCGGCGCACGATGCGGTTCAGCGCCGCGGTGGCGCTGCCCTTGCCCGCGCCGGTGCCGTAGACGCGGTAGACGATGTGCAGATCGTCCGCGATCACCGTCGGGATCCGGGCCTCGGCGGCCTCGGTCGGCTCGATGCCGTGCTTCTGTTCAGCCACGTCCGTACCGCTCCTCAGCCTTCCAGAAGTACACAAAGCCGATCACGCCCATCAGCAGCGCCCAGCCGCCGGCGAACGCCCACACATGGGGCGGCAGCTTCGCGGCGGTGAAACTGTCGATCAGCGCGAAACGCATCAGGTCGATGTAGACGGCGGCCGGGTTGGCGTTGAGCAGGACCTCCACGAAGGCGGGGACGTGCTTGCCCTTGAGGATCAGGTCGATGCTGAACATCACGCCGGACGCGTACATCCACGTCCGCATGATGAAGGGCATCAGCTGCGCCAGGTCCGGGGTCTTCGCCCCCATCCGCGCCATGACCATCGCCAGGCCGGTGTTGAAGACGAACTGCAGCGTCAGCGCCGGGAAGGCCAGCAGCCACGACCAGGTCGGGACCTGTCCGAAGCCGAGCAGGATGATCACCAGCACGCCCATGGAGAACAGCAGCTGCTGCAGCTGCATCAGGCAGAACGAGATCGGCAGACAGGCCCGCGGGAAGTGCAGCGCCCGCACCAGGCCGAGGTTGCCGGAGATCGCCCGGGTACCGGCCATCACCGAGCTCTGAGTGAAGGTGAAGATGAAGACACCGGTCACCAGGAACGGGACGAAGTCGGGGACGCCCCGGCTCGTGCCGATCAGTACACCGAAGATCAAGTAGTACACGAGGGCGTTCAGCAGCGGCGTGGCCACCTGCCAGACCTGGCCCAGCTTGGCCTGGCTGTACTGCGCCGTCAGCTTGGCGCTGGCGAACGCGGAGATGAAATGCCGGCGGTCCCACAGCTGCCGGACGTACTCCGGCAGCGAGGGACGGGCCCCGCTCTGCGAGAGCCCGTACTTCTGGGCCCGCTGGGCAGGGGTGAGCCCCTCATCGGAAGATGGCGGGGCACTCATGGCGACCGCACCGTCGTGCGTGGTCTCGCTCACAGTTGACACTTTCGTCCTCAAGGTGCGCTGCCGGGGCCACGCCCCGGTTCGCGCCTGATGCTCTCAGAGATGAGCTTGTCAGATGACGGGAGGGCGGCCCAGTCGGGTCAGTCGCCAAACGGTAGCCCACTTCATGGGGCGCCTGGGACCGCTCGGGGTCGCCCAGCCCTCCTTGAAGCCGCCCAGCCACGCCCGTAGCGCCGGTCGCGAGGGCCGGCGGGCCAGGGTGAGCAGAAACCAGACACCGAGATAGACCGGAACCAGCAGGGCGGGAAGGTTGCGCCGGGCCAGCCATACCCGGTTACGGGCCACCATCCGGTGGTAGACCGCATGCCGGGCCGGTGCCGTCGTCGGATGGAAGAGCACCATGTCCGACCGGTAGTCGATCTGCCAGCCGGCGTCCAGCGCCCGCCAGGCCAGATCGGTCTCCTCGTGGGCGTAGAAGAAGTCGTCGGGCAGCCCGCCGACCTCCTCGAACACCTGCGTACGGACCGCGTTGGCACCGCCGAGGAAGGTGGTGACCCGCGACGAGCGCAGGGGGTCCGAGGCCCGCAGCCGCGGCACATGGCGGCGCTGGGTCTCCCCCGTGTCCGGGTCGGCGATCCGGAAGCTGATGATCCCGAGATCGGGGTCGGCGGCGAAGGCCTCCCGGCACAGCTCGGCGGTGTCCTCCCTGGCCAGCAGCCCGTCGTCGTCCAGGAAGAGCAGGACGTCGACCTCGTTGCCGCCGGGGCCGAACGCCTCGATGCCGACATTGCGGCCGGCCGGGATGCCGACGTTCTCCGGCAGCTCGACGGTCCGTACGCCCTCGGGAAGCTCGGGCAGCGGCGAACCGTTGCCCACGACCGCGATCTCGATCGGGTCGCCCTCCTGCTTGGCGACCGAGTCCAGCAGCGCGCGCAGTTCCTCGGGGCGGTTGCCCATGGTCAGGACAACCGCACCGAGCTTCATGCTCCTCCCCACACCGGCTCCCGTCACTTGAGCCTGCTGGAGGCGAGGATGGACACGAGGTGCAGCAGGGTCTGCAGGAGCGCGATGCCCGCCAGCACGGCGACGCCGAGCCGCGAGAAGAACAGATCGCCCCTGACCGTGTCCAGGACCGCCAGGACCAGGATCAGCAGGGAGGCCTCGACCCCGAGGACCAGGCGGTGGAACTTCAGCGCCGCGGCCGCCTTGCGGGCCAGCGCCATACCGGACGAGCGCGGCTCGGACGCCGTCTCCTTGACCGGCGGAAGACCGCCCTGGTGACGGGCGACACCGACGAGGTCGGTCTCGGCCTTGATCAGGATGGCGCCGAGCGCGGCGAGGGTGCCGAGGAAGGCCCACAGCCAGTCGATCCGGCCCGAGCCCCACAGGTCGGCGGCGCGCAGGCCGAAGCCGACGAGCACCGCCGCGTCGCACAGGTAGGCGCCGACCCGGTCCAGGTACACCCCGCCCAGGGAGAACTGCTTCTTCCAGCGGGCGACCTCACCGTCGACACAGTCGAGCAGCAGGTAGAGCTGGACCATCAGCACGCCGAGCACGGCCCCCGGGATCCCCGGCACCAGCAGGGCGGGTGCGGCGAGGACGCCGGCCACGGTCATCACGTAGGTCAGCTGGTTAGGGGTGATCCGCGTGTTCACCAGGTGGCGGTCGATGCGCAGCGAGAGCTCGCGCATGTAGAGCCGGCCGGCCCAGTGCTCGCCGCTCCGCCGGTCCTTCACCCCCGGGGGGTGAACGACCGGCCGGAGCTCAGCTACCGATGGCTTGTGCATAGTCGGCGTAGGCGTCCCTGATCTGGTCGGTGGACAGGTCGAGGTGTTCGAGGATGGTGTAGCGCCCGGGGCGGGTCTTGGGTGCGTACTCGACGGCCGCGACGAATTCCTCGTCCGTGAAACCGATCTCGCCCGGCGTGGCCGGCAGGCCGTGCCGGCGCAGCACCTCGACCATCAGGTCACGGGTCTCCTTGTCCCCGCGCAGATGCGTGGCGAAGGCGGCGGCGAGGCCGCACTGCTCGCCGTGGCTCGCGGCGCGCTTGGGGTAGAGGATGTCGAGCGCGTGGTTGATCTCGTGGCAGGCGCCGGACGCCGGACGGCTGTCACCGGCCACCGACATCGAGATGCCGGTCAGGACCAGGCCCTCGGCCAGCACCTGGAGGAAGGCGTCGTCGCCGACCCCGCCGGGGTGCCGCAGCACGGCCTCGCCGGCCTGGCGCGCCATGGCGGCGGCCAGTCCGTCGATCGCCTCGCCGGTCTCGCGGTGCGAGAGCTCCCAGTCCGCGACCGCGGAGATGTTGGAGATCGCGTCGCCGATGCCGGAGCGGACGAACCGGACGGGGGCCTCACGGATGATGTCGAGGTCGATCACCACGGCGATCGGGTTCGGCACACCGTAGGAGCCGCGGCCCGCGTCGTTGTCGAGGGTGGCGACCGGCGAGCACAGGCCGTCGTGCGACAGGTTCGTCGCCACGGCGACCAGCGGCAGGCCGATGCGGGCCGCGGCGAACTTGGCGCAGTCGATGATCTTGCCGCCGCCGAGGCCCACGACCGCGTCGTAGTGCCCCTTCTTCATGGCGTCGGCGAGCTTGATCGCTTCGTCCAGGGTGCCGCCGCCGACCTCGTACCACTCGGCGCCGGGCAGCGCGGGGGACAGCCGCTCGCGCAGCCGTGCCCCCGAGCCGCCGCTGATCGCGATGGCGAGCTTGCCCGACGCGGAGATGCGCTGATCGGCCAGCAGGCCCGCCAGGTCGTCCAGGGCGCCGGCGTTGATGTCAACGACGACCGGGGACGGAATGAGGCGGGTCAGTACTGGCATGCGATGTCACGGCCCTTCGCCAGGTCGTCGTGGTTGTCGATCTCGACCCACTTGACGTCGCCGATCGGGGCCACGTCCACCTTGAAGCCGCGGTTGACGAGCTCCTGGTAGCCGTCCTCGTAGTAGAGGTCGGGGTCCCGCTCGAAGGTGGTCTTCAGGGCGTCGGCCAGCTCGTCGGCGGCCTCGCCCTCGATGAGGGTGACGCCGATGTACTCACCGGTCGCCTCGGCCGGGTCCATCAGCTTGGTGATCTTCTGGACGCCCTTGGCGGGGTCCACGACGACCTTCATCTCCTCGTCGGCGAGCTGCTTGACGGTGTCCAGCGCGAGGATGATCTTCTGGCCGTTGCCGCGGGCGGCGAGCAGGGTCTTCTCGACGGAGACCGGGTGCACGGTGTCGCCGTTGGCGAGGATCACGGTGTGCTTGATCGAGTCACGGCCGCACCACAGGGAGTAGGCGTTGTTCCACTCCTCGGCCTTGTCGTTGTCGATGAGGGTGAGCTTGAGGCCGTACTTCTGCTCCAGGGCCTCCTTGCGCTCGTAGACGGCTTCCTTGCGGTAGCCGACGATGATCGCGACCTCGGTCAGGCCGATCTCGGCGAAGTTGCCGAGGGTCAGGTCGAGGATCGTGGTGTCCCCGTCGACCGGCACCAGGGCCTTGGGCAGAGTGTCGGTGTAGGGACGCAGACGCCGTCCGGCGCCGGCGGCCAGCACGAGGCCGATCATGCGGGTTCTCCTTCATCGTGTACGGCGGGTGCTTGGGAGGACACCCAGAAACGGATGCTCTCGATGAGCACCAGCAGCGCCAGGACCACAGCAAGGGCCGTGAGCGCGATTGTGAAATCTGTGGCGAACAGGGCGGCCGCGAGGACGGTGATCACGAGGATCCGTCCCTCATGTCCGCCGGTCGCCCGGACGAGCCACCGCGGCGGGGCTCCGGTGCCACCGCGGATGCGGTAGACCGTGTCGTAGTGATGGTAGGCGAGCGCCGCGACCAGCCCGAACGCCGCGGGAAGGGCTCCGGGCGCCTCTGTGCGGGCGGCCAGGACCAGGATCGTGACGTATTCGCCGGCCCGGAAGAAGGGCGGGACGAGCCAGTCGAGGGCGCCCTTGAGCGGCCGTGCCACGGCGGCACCGGCCAGCAGTGCGGAGCAGACGGCGACGCCGACGGTGAGCCAGGACCTCGGGTCGTCCTGGAAGATCACCCAGACCAGCAGCACGGCGGCTGAGAGGAACGCCATGACCGGCGCCAGGAAGGAACCGGTACGGCCCCGGCCGCGGCCACGGCCGGCGATCAGCTCGGCGAGCGGCCCGGAGTCGGCGAGATCGGCCAGCGCCTGGGCGGCGCGGTCGGTGCGCCGGGCCCGCCGGGTCAGCGAGCGCAGCACCCGGCCCGCGGTGGTGTAGCAGGCGGCCAGCGCACAGCCGATGAGCAGGGCGTAGAAGACGATGCGCGGGGTGGTGAGCGCGGTGAGCACGGCGATCATGGCCCAGCGCTCACCGATCGGCAGCACGATCATCCGGCGCACCCAGACCGTCCAGCCGACGCTGTCGAGCTTGCCGGAGAGCGCGGCGGTGGGGCTGGTGTTGGCCGTGGCGTCGTGGTTCGCCTCGTTGAAGGAGAAGTCGACGACATGGCGGCAGGTCATCAGGACCATCGCGCCGAGCGCCAGCGCCCAGACGTCATCCCCGCCGCGCGCCGCGCCCAGCGCCAGGCCCGCGTAGTACGCGTACTCCTTGGCCCGGTCGAAGGTGGCGTCCAGCCAGGCGCCCATCGTCGAGTACTGCAGGGAGTAGCGGGCGAGCTGCCCGTCGGTGCAGTCCAGGACGAAGGAGAAGAGGAGCAGCAGGCCGGCCACGACGAAGCCGCCGCGGCTACCGGTGGCCGCGCAGCCGGCCGCGATCAGCGCGGTGAGCAGGGACGCGGTGGTGACCTGGTTGGGGGTGAGCCCGCGGCGCGCGCACCAGCGGGCCAGGTAGCGGGAGTACGGGCTGATGCAGTAGGTGGTGAAGAACCCGTCACGGGACTTCACGGCGGTGCGCAGCCGTACGGCCTCGTCGTCGACGGCGGCGACGGCTTCCCGGGCGTCCTCGCGCTGTGCCGGGGTCAGCGCGACGGTGGCGACCAGGCTGCCGAGCTCGACGCGGTGCAGTCCGCTCACCTCGCGGTCGAGGGATTCGGTGAGCGTGTCGGTGAGGACGTCCGTGAGGTGGGCGGTGCCGGCACCGACCGGGATCCTGCCGACCGCGCGGGCCAGCGCGGCGCGCGCCTCGGGCTGCGCGGTGAGCGCGCCCGGCACCGCCGCGGCGGGGAAACGGGGGTCGGTCAGTGCGAGCCGCAGGGCGTGCAGATGGCCGACGAAGCGGGGGTCGACGACGGCGACCCGCTCCTGGGCGGGCACCGCGGCGAGCAGCTCGGCGGCGGATGCGGCATCGTCCGCGATACGCACGTCAAAGCCCAGCGTGCGCAGGTCGGCTTCGAGCGGCGACCCGGCGACCGGCGGACCGGTGAGGATGGCGGTCGACAGTCGAACTCACTCCTTGGATGCTGACAAGGCAGCACGGACGGTTCGTGATCGATCCGCATTCGATACGAACTACCCGGGCAGCGGGCGTGGCACACCTGGCGCCCGGTGGGCTGGGGTGGCACGTCGGCAGAGGCTATCGGATCGCCGGATGCGGCCGTTCACCGCGCATTCACCGCTCGATCGAGTGACCGACGGCTGCGCCTGCCGCGATCATCATGGTGGATCAGGTGGCCCATGAACAACTGGCCCGCGGACCTGGCATTCCCTCCGGTGCCGGTTATGAGCGGGCTGGTCACGGGGCGGGCGAGTTGTGCCGGGGCCGGTGTGGCGAGAGCCATCCCAGGTCCGGGGGTGGCCGGCGTCCGGCGCCGCCGTCACCGGGACGCGCGTGCCGCCCGTATCGGGGGCGAAGGGCGCGGCAGCGGGGTGTGGACCATCTCACGCCCAGGCGCGCAGAAGGAGCGGCGCGCTGGCATGTGGCGCCGCGCACCCACTGTGCCGCTGATGGGGACCTGACTAGGGCAGACTTGGCGTCGAAGACCGACGACAAGGATGGGCATGCCGATCACACCTGCCAACGGACAGACCGCCGGGGACCCGGCGGTGAGCACACCGGGCGGCGCCGCCGAACCGATCATGCTGGAGCTGGTCGACGAGGACGGTACGACGATCGGCACCGCGGAAAAGCTCGCGGCCCACCAGGCTCCCGGGCAGTTGCACCGGGCGTTCTCCGTCTTCCTCTTCGACGAGAAGGGGCGGCTGCTGCTGCAGCGCAGGGCGCTGGGGAAGTACCACTCCCCCGGTGTGTGGTCCAACACCTGCTGCGGCCACCCTTATCCCGGTGAGGCACCGTTCGTGGCCGCGGCCCGGCGGACCTCGGAGGAGCTGGGCCTGGCGCCCGCCCTGCTGGCGGAGGCGGGCACCGTGCGTTACAACCACCCCGACCCGGCCTCCGGCCTCGTCGAGCAGGAGTACAACCACCTGTTCGTCGGGCTGGTGCGGGCCGAGCCGGCGCCCGACCCCGAGGAGATCGGCGAGATCGCCTTCGTGACGCCGGAGGAACTGGCCGAGCGGCATGCCCAGGCGCCGTTCTCCGCCTGGTTCATGACCGTGCTGGACGCGGCGCGGCCGGCGGTGCGCGAGCTCACCGGAGGGTCGGCGGGCTGGTAGCGAGCGGGGTGAGCGGCAGCTCGGCCCAGATGGCCTTGCCGCCGTTCCTCGTGTTCTCGACATCGCACTTGCCACCCGCCTCCGCGGTGAGCGTCTTGACGAGCCACAGGCCGCGGCCGCCGACGTCACCCTGTTCCGCCTCCAGTGCCTTGGGGCGGTAGGGGTGGCTGTCCTCGACCGCTACCCGTAGCCAGTTCGCCCCGATGGTGACCTGGACGGCGATCTGGGGCGAGAGCAGGGCGGCGTGCCGGACGGCGTTGGTGACGAGTTCGGAGACGATGAGCAACAGGCCGTCCATGATCTGGGCGGCCACGGGAACACGCTGTTCGGCGAGCAGATCCCGGACCGCGTGGCGTGCCTGCGGCACCGAAGACTCCAGTGCCGGGGCGGTGAACCGCCAGACACCTTCGTACGCGAGCGGGGAGGTCAGCTCTTCGGGGGGTTCTGCGGGGGGTCCGGAAGGCATCCTCACAGGAAGAGTGTTGAGAATGCGTTGGTCCGGACCGGCCAGCTGAACACAAGTCAGCGCTTATCGACGCCTTATGGCCGATTGCGAATGAGGCGATCGGCCCGGCGACCGATCCTGTTGCTTTTATGGGTTGTTCGCGGACTTACCGGAGGTGACCCCCGTACGATCCGCGCCCCGGGGCAGTGCATCCGGAACGCACAGCGCGGCGGGACCTATGCCTGGGCATCGGTCCCGCCGCGCTGTTTCAGTAGCGGGGACAGGATTTGAACCTGCGACCTCTGGGTTATGAGCCCAGCGAGCTACCGAGCTGCTCCACCCCGCGTCGGTGAACACCACCCTACGGGCCGGCCGCCTCAGGGCCAAATCGATAATCATCGCGGGTGCCGCGGGCCCGCCGGTCGCGGATCACCGCCCGCATCGCACGGTGATCCGCCCGCGGCCTCAGACCGCCCGGTCGGTGACCCGTCCGCCGTCGACCTCGATACGGCGGGTGGTGTGCACCGCTTCGAGCATCCGGCGGTCGTGCGTGACCAGCAGCAGGGTGCCGGGGTACGAGGCGAGCGCGGACTCCAGCTGCTCGATGGCCGGCAGATCGAGGTGGTTGGTCGGCTCGTCCAGGACGAGGAGATTGACCCCGCGGCCCTGGAGGAGAGCCAGCGCGGCGCGGGTCCGCTCCCCCGGCGACAGGGTGCGCGCGGGGCGCAGCACATGCGCCGCCTTCAGCCCGAACTTCGCCAGCAACGTACGGACATCGGCGGGCGGAAGGTCGGGGACACAGGCCCGGAAGGCGTCCATCAGCGGCTGGTCGCCCTGCCCCTGGTCGCCCGGCCCCTGCGCGCCGAAGAGCCGGCCGCGCGCCTGGTCGACCTCACCGACCACCACGCCGGGGCCCAGGGCGGCGTGCCCCGTCTCCAGCGGGAGCCGGCCGAGCAGGGCGGCGAGCAGGGTCGACTTGCCGGAGCCGTTGGGGCCGGTGATGGCGACCCGGTCCGCCCAGTCGATCTGCAGGTCCACCGGGCCGAAGCGGAAGTCGCCGCGCCGCAGGCCGGCACCGCGCAGGGTGGCCACGACCGCGCCGGCCCGGGGCGCGGCGGCGATCTCCATCCGCAGCTCCCACTCCTTGCGCGGTTCCTCGACCACCTCCAGCCGCTCGATCAGGCGCTGGGTCTGCTTGGCCTTGGCGGCCTGCTTCTCGGTGGCCTCCACCCGGGCCTTGCGGCCGATCTTGTCGTTGTCGGGAGCCTTGCGGCGGGCGTTCTTGACGCCCTTCTCCATCCAGTTGCGCTGGGTGTGCGCCCGGGTCTCCAGGGAGGCCTTGGTGTCGGCGTACTCCTCGTACTGCTCCCGCGCATGACGCCGGGCCCGTTCGCGCTCCTCCAGGTAGGAGGTGTAGCCACCGCCGTAGGTGTTGACCTGCTGCTGGGCGAGGTCGAGTTCGACGACGCGGGTGACCGTGCGGGCCAGGAACTCGCGGTCGTGGCTGACCAGGACGGTGCCGGCGCGCAGCCCCGTGACGAAGGACTCCAGCCGGTGCAGCCCGTCCAGGTCGAGGTCGTTGGTCGGCTCGTCCAGCAGGAAGATGTCGTAACGGGAGAGCAGCAGCGAGGCGAGCGAGGCGCGGGCGGCCTGGCCGCCGGAGAGCGTGGTCATCGGCTGGTCGAGGCTGACGGACAGGCCGAGCTGTCCGGCGGTTTCCTCGGCGCGCTCGTCGAGGTCGGCCGCGCCCAGCGCGAGCCAGCGCTCCAGGGCCGTGGCGTAGGCGTCGTCCGCGCCGGGCCGCTCGTCGACCAGCGCCTGGGTGGCGGTGTCCAGGGCGAGCTGGGCGTCGGCCACGCCCGTACGGCGGGCGAAGAAGGTGCGTACGGTCTCTCCCGGGCGGCGGTCGGGCTCCTGGGGGAGGTGGCCGACCGTGGCGGTGGGCGGGCCGAGGGAGAGCGTGCCGTCCTCCGGGGTGTCCAGGCCGGCCAGCAGGCGCAGCAGCGTGGACTTGCCCGCGCCGTTGGCGCCGACGAGGCCGACCACATCGCCGGGGGCGACGACCAGATCGAGGCCGGAGAACAGGACACGCTCGCCGTGGCCGGCGGCGAGGTCTTTGGCGACAAGAGTTGCTGACATCAGGCCGCCGATCGTATCCGCCCGGTCCGCCGTGGTCGCTCTAATATCCGGAGCATGGAACCCGGTCTGAAGACGCATGTCAGCGACGGCACAGCGACCGTCACCATCAGCAATACCGGCAAGCGGAATGCCATGACCGTGCAGATGTGGCGGGACCTGCCGCCGCTGCTGGAGCGGCTGGCGGCCGACCGCGCGGTCCGGTCGCTGGTGCTGACCGGCGAGGGCACGACGTTTTGCGCGGGTGCCGACATCGGGTCGCTGCGGGATCCGGCGGGCGAGTCGCAGGGCCTGGCGGCGGCGGCCGAGGAGGCGCTGGCGGCGTTCCCCGGGCCGACGCTGGCGGCGATACGCGGCTACTGCGTGGGCGGCGGCACCCAGTTGGCGGCCGCCTGCGATCTGCGGTTCGCGGAGGAGGGCGCACTGTTCGGGGTGACGCCGGCCAAGCTGGCGGTCGCCTATCCGGCGGCCGCCACCCGGCGGCTGGTCCGGCTGGCCGGGCTGTCCACCGCCAAGTACCTGTTGTTCTCGGGTGAGTTGATCGACTGCGCACGGGCGCTGCGGACGGGCCTGGTGGACGAGGTGCTGCCCGAGGGCGCGCTGGACAAGCGGGTGGCGGAGTTCTCGGCCGTCCTGGCGAGCCGGTCGCTGCTGACGCAGACCGCGGCGAAGGAGCTGGCCGACGGGACCTGGGACGTGCCGCCGGCCGAGGCCGAGGCGCGCGGCGCCCACTGGGCCGCGCAGGCGCGGGCGAGCGGCGACACCGCGGAGGGTGCCGCCGCCTTCCTGGAGCGCAGGGCGCCGCGCTTCACCTGGCCGACGGGCTGATGCCGGAGCGGGCCTCAGGCGGGCCCACGCCTCGTGGGACGGTTGCTCACTCCTCCCCGGCAAGCAGGAACCGGCTGCGCTCCCGCAGCATCGCGGTGATCTCGGCCGGTGCCTTGTCCGGGGAGCCCGCGTCGTAGGGCGGCTGCGGGTCGTATTCGATGCCGAGCTGGATCGCCTGGGCCGCGGCGTCCCCGGCGATGTGGCCGGCCAACGTCAGCCCCATGTCGATGCCGGACGAGACGCCGGCCGCCGTGACGTACTTGCCGTCGAAGACCACCCGTTCCCCGGTCGGCTCGGCCCCCAGCGCCGGGAGCTGGTCCAGCGCGAGCCAGTGGGAGGTCGCCCGGCGGCCCTTGAGGAGGCCCGCGGCGGCCAGGATCAGCGAGCCGGTGCACACCGAGGTGGTCCAGGTGGTGCCGGCGTCCACGGCGCGGATCCACTCGTGCACCGGGCCGTCCGCCATCTGCGCCCGCTGCCCGGGGCCGCCGGGCACGACGAGGATGTCCGGTGCGGTGACCTCGCCCAGCGCGGCGTCGGCGACCAGCCCGAGCGAACCGAGCTCGTTGCGGTACGGGCCGGTGCGCTCGCCGACGAACACCGCCTCGGCTCCCGGCAGCCGGCTGAGGGTTTCGTAGGGGCCGACGGCGTCCAGTGTGGTGAAGCCGTCGAAGAGAAGGATCGCGAGCTGCATGGCGTTTCCTGTCGGTAGGTCGGTAGGTCGGTAGGTCGGCAGGTCGGTAGCGGTACGTCGGTATCGGTCGATGTGGTGCCCGGCCCGGTGGAGCCCTTGCTGCCGGCCGGGGTCAGGGAGCGGCGACGGGTGGTCCGGCGGTCCGGAAGCGGCGACGGTATTCGGCCGGAGAGGCGCCCAGGACGCGCAGGAAGGCGCGGCGCATCGCCTCGGGGGTGCCGTAGCCACAGCACCGCGCCACCTGCTCGATGCCGTCGGCGGAGTCCTCCAGGTGCCGCCGCGCGGCCTCCAGCCTGACCCGGTCGACATAGCGCCCCGGCGTCATGCCCACTTCGTCGCGAAAGGCACGGGCGAAGTGCCGCGGGGAGAGGCGGGCGCGCTGGGCGAGGGCGTCGACGGAGAGGTCCCCCGCCGGGTTCTCGGTGATCCACTGCTGGACGTCGCGCAGTGGTCTGCGCTGTGCGGTCTGCGCGGCGAGCTGGGCGCTGAACTGGGTCTGGTTGCCGGGCCGCCGCAGAAACACGACCAGATGGCGGGCGACGGTCAGCGCGAGGTCCCGGCCGAGATCTTCCTCCACCAGGGCCAGCGCGAGGTCGATACCGGCCGTCACGCCCGCGGAGGTGGCCAGATCGCCGTCCCGTACGTAGATCGGCTCGGGTTCGACGCGCACCGCGGGGAACCGTTCGGCGAGGGTGTCGCAGAGCATCCAGTGGGTCGTCGCGCGGCGGCCGTCCAGCAGCCCGGCCTCGGCCAGCAGCAGCGCTCCGCTGCACACCGAGACCTTCCGCCGGGCGCGGTGGGCGTTGCCGCGCAGCCAGTCGATCAGCCGGGGGTCGGGGGTGCGGGTGCCCTGGCCGCCGGGCACCAGCAGGGTGTGCGGCGGCCCGGCGGCGCCGAGGGTGGTGTCGGGGATCAGGGTCAGCCCGCTGGTGGTGCGGACCGGGGCGCCGTCGAGGCCGGCGGTACGGATCCGGTAGGCGCCCGGGGCTTCCTGGGCCGCTCCGTGGAAGACCTCGACCGGTCCGGAGACGTCGAGAGCCTGCACACCGTCGAAGAGAACGACGAGTACCTCGCGCTGTTCCATGCCTCCATCCTGGGCAGCGGGGGCGAAGGCGGCAATGACGGATTTCCCACCCTTTCTGCCATCGCACGGGCCGGCAGCGCCCGGTGGCTCCCCTCCGGTGCCCTGCACGCACCTCCATACCGACGGGTCGGTAACCTGCCCGTATGACCACTTCCAGCGCACTGCCCGAGCAGGCCGGCCGTACCTGCCACAACGTCGTCAACCCGTTCCACTCCACGCACTACTTCGCGCCGGAGCTCGCGGCGGAGATGGCCAAGGCCGGCATCGAGAACCGCAGCGCCGCCTACTTCGCCTGCCGCGCAGCGGCCATGGGCGCGGTGGGCCCCGGCACCATCACGGCCACCTTCTACAACTTCAAGCACGACCTCATCGCCGAGCACGTCCCGGACGTCTGGACGGTCACCACGCCGCAGGCCGTGCTGGACGCCCGGCTGCGCGCCGTGGACGCCACGCTCCGCCGGCTCCTGGGCCCGGAGGCCGTCGAGTCGCCGGAGATGGCGGAGGCCGCGCACCTGGCGCTGCGCGCCGTCGAGGGCTGCACCCGCCAGGCCCGGCCGCTGTACGCCGCGCACGCCGACCAGCCGGTGCCCAGCGCCCCGCATCTGGCCTACTGGCACGCCGCGACGCTGCTGCGCGAACACCGCGGCGACGGCCACCTGCTGGCGCTGCTCGACAACGAACTGGACGGGCTGGAAGCGCTGGTCACCCACACCGCCAGCGGCCGCGGGATGAGTTACAAGGGCGTCATGGCGACCCGTGGCTGGTCGGAGGAGGACTGGGCGGCGGCGCAGGAGCGGCTGCGGGCCCGCGGCCTCCTGGACGCCGAGGGCGAGTTGACCGAGGACGGCGTCCGGCTGCGCAAGGACCTGGAGCGGACGACGGACCGGCTGGACCGGGCGCCGTACGAGCATCTGGGCGCCGACGGAGTGGCCCGGCTCACCGAGCTGGCGACCGGCTTCACCACCGCCGCCATGAACGCCGGGGCGTTCCCCGCCGCGCTGTTCGGCAAGTGAGGCCTGCGTAGCGCCATCGGCCCTCGCGGCCGCCCGCGGGCGGGCGCGAGGGCGGCGCGGACACCCCCGGGCGGCCGGGCGGTGCGACAGTCCGGGCCGTCAACCGGCACAATGCAGGCTCACGCAAGCGCTGGAAGGCGGGTCAGGATCAACGTGACGGCATCCACTGAGCCCATCGGGACCCTCGGGTCCATCGAAGCGAGGATCGCCGGGGAGCTCGGCGTCAAGGAGCGGCAGGTGAAGGCCGCGGTCGAACTGCTCGACGGCGGCTCGACGGTTCCGTTCATCGCGCGCTACCGCAAGGAAGCCACCGAAACGCTCGACGACGCGCAGCTGCGCTCGCTCGAGGAGCGGCTGCGCTATCTGCGGGAGCTGGAGGAGCGGCGGACCGCGATCCTGGAGTCCGTACGGTCCCAGGGCAAGCTCGACGCCGCCCTGGAGGCGCAGATCCGCGGCGCCGAGTCCAAGGCGCGACTGGAGGACATCTACCTCCCGTTCAAGCCCAAGCGGCGCACCAAGGCACAGATCGCGCGGGAGGCGGGCCTGGAACCGCTCGCCGACGGGCTGCTCGCCGATCCTTCGGTGGAGCCGTCCGCGGCCGCCGCGGCGTTCGTGGACGAGGGCAAGGGCGTCGCCGATCCGGCCGCCGCCCTGGAGGGCGCGCGGGCCATCCTGACCGAGCGGTTCGGCGAGGACGCGGACCTGATCGGCGAGCTGCGCGAACGGATGTGGTCGCGCGGGCGGGTCGCGGCGAAGGTGCGTGAGGGCAAGGAGGAGGCGGGCGCGAAGTTCGCCGACTACTTCGACTTCGCCGAGCCGTTCACCGAACTCCCCTCGCACCGTGTGCTGGCGATGCTCCGCGGGGAGAAGGAGGAGATCCTCGATCTCGCCCTGGAGCCGGAGGACCCGTCGGCGGCCACCGAGGGTCCCAGCTCCTACGAACAGTCCATCGCCCACCGCTTCGGCATCGCCGACCGGGGCCGGCCCGGCGACAAGTGGCTGCAGGACACGGTCCGTTGGGCCTGGCGCACCCGGGTGCAGGTGCACCTCGGGATCGATCTGCGGCTGCGGCTGCGACAGGCCGCCGAGGACGAGGCGGTGCGGGTCTTCGCCTCGAACCTGCGCGATCTGCTGCTGGCGGCGCCCGCCGGTACGCGCGCCACGATGGGCCTGGACCCCGGTTTCCGCACCGGTGTGAAGGTCGCCGTGGTGGACGCGACCGGCAAGGTGGCCGCCACGGAGACCATCTACCCCCATGTGCCGCAGCAGAAGTGGGACGCCTCGCTGGCCACGCTGGCGAAGCTGGCCCGCGAGCACGACGTCGAGCTGATCGCGATCGGCAACGGCACCGCCTCCCGCGAGACCGACAAGCTGGCGGCCGATCTGATCGCCGCGCAGCCGGAGCTGAAGCTGACGAAGGTGATGGTCTCCGAGGCCGGCGCCTCGGTGTACTCCGCTTCCGCGTTCGCCTCGCAGGAGCTGCCGGACCTGGACGTCTCGCTGCGCGGCGCGGTGTCCATCGCCCGGCGGCTGCAGGACCCGCTGGCCGAGCTGGTCAAGATCGACCCGAAGTCGATCGGCGTCGGGCAGTACCAGCACGACCTGTCCGAGGTGAAGCTGTCGCGCTCGCTGGACGCGGTGGTCGAGGACTGCGTGAACGGCGTCGGCGTGGACGTCAACACCGCCTCGGCGCCGCTGCTTTCGCGGGTGTCGGGCATCGGCTCCGGGCTCGCCGAGAACATCGTGGCGCACCGGGACAGCAACGGCCCGTTCCGCTCCCGCAAGGCCCTCAAGGACGTGGCGCGGCTCGGCCCCAAGGCGTACGAGCAGTGCGCGGGCTTCCTGCGGATCCGGGGCGGCGACGACCCGCTGGACGCCTCCAGCGTGCACCCGGAGGCGTACCCGGTGGTGCGCCGGATGGTGAAGTCGGCGGGCAGCGAGGTCGGTTCGCTGATCGGCAACACGGCGGTGCTGCGCACGCTGAAGGCCGCGGACTTCGTCGATGATTCCTTCGGCCTGCCGACGGTGAGCGACATCCTGCAGGAGCTGGAGAAGCCGGGCCGTGACCCCCGTCCGGTCTTCAAGACGGCGACCTTCAAGGAGGGCGTGGAGAAGATCGGCGATCTGCAGCCGGGGATGCTCCTGGAGGGCGTGGTGACCAATGTCGCCGCCTTCGGGGCGTTCGTGGACGTGGGCGTCCACCAGGACGGTCTGGTGCATGTCTCGGCGATGTCGAAGACCTTCGTCAAGGACCCGCGGGACGTGGTGAAGCCGGGCGACATCGTGCGGGTCAAGGTGCTCGATGTCGACATTCCACGGAAGCGGATCTCGCTGACGCTGCGGCTGGACGACGAGCACGGCAAGGGCGCCCCGGCGACCGGCGGCGGCGAGCGCCGGGGCGGTTCGGGCGGTTCGGGCGGTTCCGGCGGTGGCCGGGGACCGCGTGAGGGCGGTGGCCGCAGCGGTGCGCCGCGCCAGCGGCAGGGCGGCGGCGGGCAGCGCGGCGGCGACCGCCGGGGCGGCCGCGACGCCGGGCCGGCCAACGACGCGATGGCCGATGCCCTGCGGCGGGCCGGACTCCTGGGCACGGAGCGCGGCGGCCGCTGACGGACCACGGCTGCGACCGGCGGCAGCGGGACGGGCGCCCGCTGCCGCCGGTACGGCTGTGGTGCGCAGGTGCTGCGGACGGCCTGCCGGCCTACTTGGATTCGATCCGTCCGACGGGGCGAGGACCGCTCGCCGACGCCTCACGTGCGGCCTGCCAGGTGCGGTCGCCGGGGTGGAGCGCGGTGCGGAGGTAGGCCGCGGTGAGCCGCCCGACGGCGGCGACCCGCTCGGGGCTCTCATCCGTGGTCTCGGCGGCGTCGTACCCCGGGATCCCGCCGAGGGCGTGCCCCGCGCCGAACAGGGTGAGCAGGGACTTGGGGCCGGGACTCAGGGTGTAGGGGTCGGCGTGCCAGCCGGGCCCCCGGTCCGTGAAGTGCGGGGAGTCGTCCTCGTCGCCGGCGACGACCAGCGCGGGCGTGGTCATCGTGGAGAAGTCGGTGGTCCGCAGCACGGGCAGCGCCTGCGCCATGGGCCCGTTGAGCACGTCGCCCCGGCCGGGCGCGGCCAGCAGCACGCCCGCCTTTATCCGGGGCTCGATGAGGCTCACTTCCTCGCCGTCGGCGGGGTCGGTGACCCGGGCGCCGAGCAGGAGGCCGGCGGTGAAGCCGCCGAAGGAGTGTCCGGCCACCGCGACCTTGGTGTGGTCGATCCGCCCGGCGAGCAGTGGCACGGCCTTTTCGATCACGTCGAGCCGGTCGAGGAGGTGCGTCATGTCCTCGGCGCGCGAGCGCCAGAAGAAGGGTGCTCCGGGGGCGTCGGCGAGCAGGCGGCTCAGGGTCCTTGAGCTGAGATGGGTGGGCTGGACGACCACGAACCCCTGTGCCGCCCAGAAGTTGACGAGCGGCGCGTAGCCGTTCAGCGAGGAGAGGTGGTTCGAGGGTCCGTGGCCGTGCGAGAACAGGATGACGGGAAGTCCCGTTCCGCTCGCGGGTGCGGAGACGCGGACCTGCATGTCCACGGGGCGTCCGGGAACGGACAGCACCACCGGGCTGAAGGACAGGACCGGGACGGGCGCGCCCGGGGTGCCGCTGGGGTCGGTGGCGGTGTCGGTGTCGGTGGAGGCGTTCACGAGGTGTGGGTTCCCCTTCTGTGAGCCCGTGCCGCCCGCCGGTCTCGTGCGACCGGCTGCGGACAGGGCGGTAGAGCGCGTCCGGCTTCGGCCAGGGAGTGTCTCCCCCTAAGCTGAAACGGAACGCTGCTCCATTTAATATCCGGATCGGCGCTCCGTTTTGTCAAGACGCACCGAGGGAGAACGTGATGCCCACCGAGGGCCCCGCCGGAGAGCCACCGGCCCGCAGCAAGCGGGCCGACGCCCAGCGCAACCGGCAGACGGTGCTCAGCGCCGCCGCCGACGTGTTCGTCACCTCCGGTGTCGACGCGCCGATCCGGCAGATCGCCGCCAGGGCGGGCGTCGGAATGGCCACGATCTACCGCCACTTCCCGACCCGGGCGGATCTCGTCACCGCGGTCTACCGCCACCAGATCGAGGCCTGCGCCGAGGCCGGCCCGGCCCTGCTGGCCGGCGCCGCTTCCCCGTTCGACGCGCTGCGCCGCTGGATCGACCTCTTCGTCGATTTCCTGGTCACCAAGCACGGGCTCGCCGACGCCCTGCAGTCCGACAGCGACCGCTTCGCCGCGCTGCACACCTATTTCCTCGACCGCCTGCTGCCCGTCTGCGCCCAACTGCTCGACGCCGCGGTCGACGCCGGTGAGATCGGGCCCGGCACCCAGCCGTACGAGCTGATGCGCGGCATCGGCAACCTCTGCATCGGACGCGACAGCGACCCCCACTACGACCCCCGCCGTCTGATCGAACTGCTCCTCCAGGGGCTGCAGCAGCCTCGACCGGCCTGACGGCGGCGTTCACGGACGACGACGTTCACGGGCCGTGGCGTTCACGGGCCGTGGCGTTCACGGGCCGTGGCGTTCACGGGCCGTGGCGTTCACCGACCACGTCGTTCACCGGCAACGAGGTATACGGGCGGCGGCGTTCACCGGTGAAACCGGCAGCGGGGTACCGCGGTTCAGGGCGCCCCCGCATAGCCACGGATGCGCTCCACTTCCGCCACCACATCCGTGAGCGTGGCGCAGTCCGGAACCGGCAGCAGATCAGGGCCCGGCAGCTCGCCGGCCGGCCGGCGGCGCGGGTCCTCCAGGGCGTCGGCCATCGCCGACAGCGCCTGGCACAGCCGCTCGGCCTCGGCCACGCTCGGGCGGCGGGCACCGTGGTCCAGGCGTACCGCGCAGGCGGTCGCGGCGTCCACGATGCGTTCGGCCGCGGTGACCACGGTCAGCCAGTCGGGGTTGCGGTCGCGGGCGGCGAGGAGTTCGGCCGCGGCGGTCTCCGCCGCGGCCCTGGCCTCCCCCAGCGACCGGTAGGCGGCACGGCGCAGCGCCAGCCGCCGGGCGGGGTCCGTGCCCGGTGCCGACTCCAGGACGTGCCGGAGGAATTCCTCGGTGCTGTGCAGCGCGGAGGTGACACGGTGGCCGACCCGGCGGCGCGGGTCGGCGAGCCGTGGCAGATGCCCGACGACGAGCACGATGCCGCAGGCGATGGAGGTGTCGACGACCCGTTCGGCCGCGGCTTCCTGAGAGCCGCTGGCGTAGACGAACGACAGCACCATGAGGGTGATCGCCACGGTCTGGAGCGCGAAGTGGCGCGTGGCGAACGGCAGCAGCGCGCCGCCCGCGCCCGCCACCAGCGCGGGCCACCACGAACCGGTCAGCACCAGGCCCGCCCCGGCGAAGAGCAGCACGCCGGCGACGGTCCCGGCGAAGCGGTTGACCGTACGGGAGAAGAGCGGGCCGAGGTCGGGTTTGACGAGGAAGGTGGTGGTCGCCGGGAGCCAGTACCAGTGCTCGGGGCGCAGCAGCAGGGCCACGGCGGCGCTCGCGGCGATGCAGACGGCGACCCGCAGGCCGTAGTCCCGCCCGGCGGGCCCGAAGAGGCTGCGTCCGCGCCGGGTCCGCCCGCCGGCGGCAGCCACCGCCGCGCGGGCCACGGCGGTCGGCGCGGTCAGCCAGGCGGGACGGCCGACGGGGGCCGGTGCGGGCGGTTTTGGTGCCGGGGACAGCGGCTCCTGGCGGGCGAACGCGACCGCCGCGTCCAGCAGCGCCTGGTCGAAGGCGCCGCGTGCGGCCGTGCTGGTCTCCGGGGCGGACAGCCGGCCCGGGGACCCTCCGGTGCGCAGGGCCTCGGCGAACTTCCGGGGACTTAGTGCCACCCGGGACGGCAGCGGCCGGGCCTCCCACAGCAGTGCCACGCTGGCCTCGCACAGCGCGGTCGCCGCGGCGAACCGCTCGGTGAGCAGGAGCTCTTCGGTACGGGCGGGGCGCCGCAGCAGCCTGCTGGTGAGCCGGCGCAGCCGCAGGGCCTCGTCGGCGCGGTCCAGGGCGGCGGTGAGGCGGCGCCTGGCGGGCTCGGCTCCGGTCCCGCCGGCCGCGCCCAGGGCATCGGCGAGCGCGTCGAAGACCGTGGCGACCGCCGCCCGCTCGCCGCTGAGCGCACCGCCCGCGGGACGGGGCGAGCGCAGGACGAGCCGCAGCAGGAGCAGCCACAGGCAGCCGGCGAGGACGAAGAGGGCCTTCGCCCAGGGCGTCCCGGGCAGCGGCATCCCGGCGCCCAGGACGGTGGTCGCCAGCATCTGCATACCGGCGTTGGAGCGCACCGGCCCGGCGACGCTGCCCGCGCCGGAGACGAAACCGACGGCGAACAGCGCCAAAACGATCCACCAGCCCGCACCGGCCGTCTGCAGCGAGGCACCGATCAGCATGCCGAACGCCGAGGCGAGGGCGGGCAGACCGATGTGGACCATGCCGGTGCGCCGAGTGCCGGGACGGTCGTTGACCCCCGCCAGCATGGAGCCGAGAGCGCTCAGTACGCCGGGGGCCGGGTGGCCGGTGGCGATGCCGGCACCCAGCAGCGGCCCCGCGCACAGCGCACCGCGGGCGACGGCGGCCCAGGGCACGGGCAGCCGCTGCCAGCGGAACGGGTGGGCCAGCCAGGCGGGCACGGCGCGCTGCGCGCGGAGCATGAGCCTCCTCAGACGACGGCGTACGGACGGAAAGAGCGGAATCCGAGGGGCGACATCGGCCAACGGTGCTGCTACCACCCTAAGGTCCGGGCTTGTCCGGACCACCGCCGCGGGGTTACCACAAGATCACGAGCGCACGGCAGGAAGGCGGCGCCCCCCCGCGGTCCCCGGCCGTCCGGTCTTGCCTCCCCCACCCTCGTCAGGGCCCGCCCCACCCGTTACCGTCCCGCCATGGCGATCAACACAGGTGGCATGGACGTAGCGGTGATCGGCGGCGGCGTGATCGGCCTGACCTCGGCGATCGCGCTGGCGGAGGACGGGCACCGGGTGCGGGTGGTGAGCCGGGACGCCGCGGGCGCCACGACCTCGGCGGTGGCCGGCGGGCTGTGCTGGCCGTACCGCATCCGGCCCTACGAGCGGGCGGTCGAGTGGTCCGTGCGGTCCTTCCACGTGCTCACCACGCTCGCCCGGCGGCCGGAGGAGACGGGCGCCCGGATGGTGACGGGCACGATGACGGACGCGACGGGCGGTGGGCGGGACGCGCACCCCGGCGACCGTTCCGACGACGATCTGGCCGCCTGGTACGCCGCGGTGCCCGGATTGCGGCGGGCGAGCGCACAGGAGCTCCCCGAGGGGCATGCGGCCGGGTGGCGGGCCCGTACCCCCCTGGTCGACATGCCGGCCCATCTCCGCTACCTGGAACGGCGGTTGACGGCCGCGGGCGGCAGCGTGGAACGGCGTGAGATCACCTCACTGACCGCGGCCGGCCGGACCGCCGACGTGGTGGTGAACTGCTCGGGGCTGGGCGCGCGTGAGCTCGTACCCGATCCGGACGTCCATCCGGTCCAGGGGCAGCTGGTGATCGTGGAGAACCCCGGTATCGAGGAGTGGTACGTGTCCGCCGACGCGGGTTCGGCGGACACGACGTATGTGCTGCCGCAGCCGTACGGCGTGGTGCTGGGCGGGACGGCGCGGGAGAACGCGTGGGCGCGGGAGCCCGATCCGGCGGTGGCGGAGGCGATCGTGGCGCGCTGTACGCGCCGCTTCCCCGAGCTGGCCAGGGCCCGGATACGGGAGCACAAGGTCGGGCTGCGTCCGGCCCGGCCGGCGGTGCGGCTGGCGGTGGAACGGCTGCCCGACGGCACGCCGTGCGTCCACAACTACGGGCACGGGGGCGCGGGGGTGACCGTGTCGTGGGGATGCGCGGACGAGGTGCTGCGGAGCGTATGGGCCCTCCGGGAGGGTGACGGGCCACGGGGCCGCTGACGGTGGCGACGCCCCGCCCGGCCTCGGCGCCGGGCGTGTGACGCCTGTCCACCGGACGGCCGACGGGGCACCCGGGACTTGTGAATCGGCGCCGGACGAGATGAAGTTGCCGCCCAAGGGCGCACATCCTTTCACCGGTCTCGTGCGTCTCATGAGCAAGCGGCATTTCCATATCGCCGCACTTCAGGGGCATTTGGAGTATACATTTTGAAAAACCGCAAAATCGGCAAAAGGGGCATGCGTCGCGCATCCGCGGCGGTTGTCACCGCGGGAGCCGTCCTGACCGCCGGGGCGCTCGCCGCTCCGGCACAGGCCGCCACGCCCACGCCCCCCACGATCGTCGCCAAGGGCGGCTTCGTGATGAACAACGGCACGGGGAAGTCCCTCTTCACCAAGGCCGCTGACACCCGCAGGTCCACCGGCTCCACCACCAAGATCATGACGGCTCGGGTGGTGCTGGCGCAGGCGAACCTCGACCTGGACGCCAAGGTCACGGTCCAGAAGGCGTACAGCGACTACATCGTCGACAACAACTGGGCCTCCTCGGCCAAGCTGATCGTCGGCGACAAGGTCACCGTCCGCCAGCTGCTGTACGGGCTGATGCTCCCGTCCGGCTGCGACGCGGCATACGCGCTGGCCGACAAGTTCGGCAGCGGCTCGACCCGGGCCGCGCGCGTGAAGTCGTTCATCGGCAAGATGAACTCCACCGCCAAGTCCCTGGGCCTGAAGAACACGCACTTCGATTCGTTCGACGGCATCGGGAAGGGCGCGAACTACTCGACGCCGCGCGACCTGACCAAGCTGGCGAGCAGCGCGATGAAGTACTCCACCTTCCGTACGGTCGTGAAGACGAAGTCGACCACGCAGAAGGTCACGACGAAGAGCGGTGGATACCGCAACATGTCGTGGGAGAACACCAACGGCCTGCTCGGCAGCTACTCGGGCACCATCGGCGTCAAGACCGGCTCAGGTCCGGAGGCCAAGTACTGCCTGGTCTTCGCCGCCACCCGGGGTGGCAAGACGGTCATCGGCACGGTCCTGGCCTCCTCCTCGGTGGTCAACCGCACCGCGGACGCCAAGAAGCTGATGGACTACGGCTTCAAGAAGTAGCCCGTTCCGGGACGTACGAGGGGCCTGTGCGCAGCCATCCGGCCGTGCGCAGGCCCCTTCGGCGTCCCGGGTCCGGCCGCCACCGCTCGGCACGAGGCCGGCCGGGACGGCGCCGCCGGTCAGCCGGTGGCGATCCGCGCCGACACGCAGGGGTCCTCGTTGCGGTAGCCGAGGCGGTCGTAGAGCCGTTCGGCGGGAGCGTTGTCCGCGAGCTGCCACAGCGTGCAGAAGCCGTGGCGGCGTACGGCGTACCGGGTCAGCCACGAGGTCAGGGCCGCGCCGAGTCCCTGACCGCGCTGGCGGGCGTCCGTGGCGACGGACGCCATCAGCGGAGCCCCGCTGTCCCGCAGACTGCTCAGGGCGCCGCAGGCCACCAGCTGCCCGTCCGTGCCGCGGATCCCCACCCACAGGGTCACGTCACTGGAGCCGGGGCCGGTGGAGTGGGCCGGGCTGTGCTCGTTGAGGAAGCCGAGCAGTTCCCCGTGGTGCGAGGCGTCAAGGGTGACCACCCGCTCCTCCGCCGGGTGTACGGGCGGTTCCTCCAGCGTCCAACGGAAGATCCACTCCACGACGTCGGTCACCGGCAGATGTCGCCTGACCTGGCCGGCGGTGCCGCGCGGCCCGGTGAACTCCCGCACCCGCTCGGGCAGGCCCTGCGCGGCACGCAGCACCAGCCCGGCGGCCGGATCCGGTTCGCCGACGCACCACAGATGCCCGCGGGCGTCGTCGAGCCAGGCGGCGGCGCCCTGGCCCGACCAGCTGATGCGGCCGGCCGGACGGCGCCGTGCCGCGCCGAAGCGCAGCAGCGCGCCGCCGGTTTGCCGCTCCAGGCCCTGGTCGAACAGGTCTGTGGTCCGGGGGAGAAGAGTCGTTGCCTGCATCGCTCTCTGAGGAAGTTAAGGGAGGCGAACGGCCCGGACACGCCCATGCGCGACCGGAGACCGTCCATCTGGGTACAGGGGGGAGCCCGGCAGCGGCTGCGCACGCGCGCGCCCGGCCGACCGGGACGGCCCACTGTGACATACCGCCCCCGGCCCGGGGCAAATCCGCTCGGCACACCCCCGGACCCGCACCGGCCGACGGCGGGGTCACGGGCCGCGGCGGGGCCCCGGACGGCCGGAGGGGCCTGCCGGAGGTGGCTCCGGCAGGCCCCTCACCTGCGCCTACGGCACCTCGGTGCGCATTCCCGGAGGGACGCGTCCGTCAGGTGAACAGTTCGTCAAGGAGTCGTGCTCCGGGAGGGTTCGCCGCTCCGGGCCCCGGCGCAGTCGGTGTTCCCGCGGTCCTCGGCGTCCCCACGGTCCTCACCGTTCCCGTTGCCGCCCGGCCCGATCCGGAACTCGAAGTCGCCGTCGTACTGCTCATGGCCCGCGATCACGGCCATCTCGACGGCCTCCTCGCCCTTCTGGCCGCGCACGATCAGCGGATCGCTGCGCAGATCGCGCATCAGCGCCCAGCACATGGCGATCATCACGACCATGAACGGCACCGCGACCAGGATCGTCAGATTCTGCAGTCCGGTCAGGGCGTCGCCCGAGCCGCCGCCGATCAGCAGCATGATCGCGGCGACCGCGCCGGTCACCACCCCCAGAAGACCACCACGAGCCGGGTCGGCTCGAAGGTGCCCTTCTGCGACAGGGTGCCCATGACGATGGAGGCGGCATCGGCGCCGGAGACGAAGAAGATGCCTACCAGGACCATGACCAGGATGCTCATGACCGTGGCGAGCGGATACTGGTGCAGCACGTCGAAGAGGTGGCCTTCGGGGGTGCTCGACCCGCTGAGCTTCTTGTCGGCCTGGAGCTTCATCGCCGAGCCGCCGAAGACCGCGAACCACGCCAGGCTGACCACGCTCGGAACGAGGATGACGCCGCCGATGAACTGGCGGATCGTCCGGCCCCGGCTGATCCGGGCGATGAACATCCCGACGAAGGGCGTCCAGGAGATCCACCACGCCCAGTAGAAGACCGTCCAGCTGCGCAGCCAGCTGCCCACGTCGGCGCCGCTGCTGGCCTCCGTACGGCCCGCCAGTTGCGGCAGCTCGCCGATGAACGAGCCGAGGGAGGTCGGCACCAGGTTGAGGATGAGGATGGTCGGGCCGACCACGAACACGAAGACCGCCAGGATCACCGCCAGCACCATATTGATGTTGGACAGCATCTGGACGCCCTTGGCGATGCCGGAGACCGCGGACAGAATGAAGGCGATGGTCAGCACGGTGATGATGACGACCAGCAGGCTGGTGCTGACGCTGTCCATCCAGCCGAGCACCTTGATGCCGCTGCCGATCTGCAGCGCGCCGAGCCCGAGCGAGGCCGCGGAGCCGAAGAGGGTGGCGAAGATGGCCAGGATGTCGATGACCTGACCGCCCCAGCCGTTCGCCCGCCGGGTCCCGATCAGTGGGGTGAACACCGCGCTTATCGTCTGCCGCCTCCCCCGCCGGAAGCAACTGTAAGCGATGGCCAGCCCCACGACCGCGTAGATGGCCCACGGGTGCAGCGTCCAGTGGAACATCGTGGTCGCCATCGCGGTGTCCATCGCCTGGGCGGCGTCCTTGGGGTCGGTTCCCGGCGGGGGTTTGGTGAAGTGCCCCAGTGGCTCGCTGACGCCGTAGAACATCAGGCCGATGCCCATGCCCGCACTGAACATCATCGCGATCCAGGACACGGTCCGGAACTCGGGGTCCTCGCCCTCCTTGCCGAGGGTGATCCGGCCGTACTTGCTCACGGCGAGCCAGATCGCGAAGATCACAAAGCCGGAGGCGGAGAGCACGAACGCCCAGCCGCCGTTGTCGATCACCCAGTTCAGCATGGATGTCGAGGCGTTCTTGAGGGATTCGGTGGAGGTCGCTCCCCAGGCGATGAAGGCGAGGGTGAGCAGCGCGGTCACACCGAAGACCACACGGTCGGTCTGCGGGGGCCCGGTCCGCCGCGGGTCTTCGGGAAGATCCGCGAGGGAAGGGGTGGCACCCCCGTCTCTGGCTCCTTTGACTGTGTCCGACACGTCAACCTTTCCATGTACTTCAATGGGCCATATTTTCCTTACCCGTTACCCCCTACCACACGAGGGCAGACGTTCATGGGCTTCGCGACCGTAAGGTGATAACCGGCCCGTTGGTCCAACAGCAGCGGGACGAGCGTGCGCAGCGACTGGCGCAGCGGTACCACGGCGCCGTCGCCGGCCCGCTTCCAGAGGACTCCGTGCAGCGCCAGTACGTCCTTGACCTGCGCGAACCGTTCCGCGTCCAGACGGTAGGCGCAGGGCGGGGCGGCCAGGATCTCGTCGGCCCCGGGGAGTTCGTTGTCCGCACCGCCGAGGTAGACCGGGCCGTGGTCGGCGTAACCGGCGAGGCGGGCGGCGGTGGTGGCCGCCTCGATGCGCGGGCGGTGCCGGACGGCGAAGGTGAACGCGGCCTTCAGCGCGGCCAGTTGGGAGTCCACCCGGCGCCGGTTGTTGAACACGGGGTCAGCCTTCTCGGCGGCGGTGAGGGCGTCGACCCGGGTCTCGACGAGCAGTCCGACCGAGCCCTTCACGCCGGTGGCGTTGCGCAGAATCCGTTCCTGGCCGTCGCCCGCGACCTGCTTGACCGGGTCGCCGGTCTCCGGGTCGGTCCAGATGCCGTAGACGCCGGTGGAGAATCCGGCGCGGCGGACGGCGGGTTCGACGAAGTCCCGGGAGAGCGCGGTGGCCTCGCGGTGCACCCCGTCGGCGGTGTTGAGGTTGCGGGGCCACAGGGACAGCAGGTCCTTTTGGTAATACGGCGCGGTGGGGCCGTATTCGTGCAGGTCGAGGAGGGTGTCGGGGCGGTAGTCGCGGAGGACGGTGGCCGTCGCGCGGGACTCGGCGGTGTGCAGGGCCAAGTGGTCGCGGTTGATGTCCACGCCATCGGAGTTGCCCCGGGTGTCCGCGGCCCGGCCGTCGGGGTTGGCGGTCGGGAGGACCAGCACGCTGGTGTGCTCCAGGAGCCGCCGGACGGCCGGGGCCTTGCTGTAGGCGAGGGTGCGGACGGTGGTCAGACACGCCTCGCGCCCGGCGGGTTCGTCACCGTGCTGGGAGCACACCAACAGGACGGAGTTGCCGCGGCGGACGTCCGCCGGGCGCTCGGGGGCCGGGGCGCCGATCCTGACGAGCCGGATCGGGCGGCCCTGCCGCGTGGTGCCGATCCGGTCGACGCGCACCCGCGCCGAGGCGCGGTCGACGGTGGTGAGGAACGTCTGCTCCTCGGCTTCGCTGGTCCAGCGGGCACCATGGCTGGTTTCGAATCCCGTACGGGGTGTGGGGGTTGTGGCCCCGCCGGCGGGAGGGGCCGGCGGGGTCGCGCCGAGGAGGGGGGCCGTCAGTCCGATGACCAGCGTCCCCAGGGCGAGGCGGCAGATACGGGACCTCACGGAGGTGCCTCCCTTGGGTGGGCGGTGGGGGTGACGTGCGGTGACGTGCGGGCCGGGGCGGGGCCGCCCGCGGTGGGCGGCCCCGGGCGGTCATCCGCCGGCCGGCATCCGGCTGATCGCGCGCGGCGGGGCGATCCCGGCCGGCGGTGCGGCGGCTGCCGGGTGCCGGGGCGCGCCCGTGGTGGCCCGTGCGAAGGCCGGGGCGCCGCCGGTCAGCGGCAGTTGGGCAACGGTGCGGGAGAGGTCGAGGGTGAGCTTCGGGGTGGACGCGGGCGGGTCGATCAGGCCGGCGTCGGTTCCGGCCACGATGAGCGCAAGCCGGTGTCCGGTGGGCACGAGGTGATCGCTCGCGGCCAGGTCCAGGGTGAGGGTGTAGCGCTTGCCCGGGGTGAGCGGGCGGCCCTTGTGGGGGTCGGCGTAGGTGCCGAGGTCGGCCCAGCCACGGCTGAAGACGGTGTATCCGACCTTCCGGGTGTCGGCGGCGGTCTCCTTGAAGCAACCGGTGTCGTCCGGGGTGCCGGCGCCCCAGCAGGTGCGCGTGCCGAGGGTGGTGATGCCCTCGCCGTCCGCCGCGTAGTTGCGGATGGTGTCGGGGCCGAGGTCCACCAGGACGGCGGAGACGTGGGCGGTCGTGGTGCTCGGGATGGCGGTCACCGTCACCTTGCCGGAGCCGGACAGCCGCAGGGGTGCGCGTAGCGGTGCGGTACTGAATCCGGCCTTGGCGGGCGTCGGTTCGTCGATCCGGGCCGCCCAGTCGGCCTCGCTCAGCTTCGGGTCGTCGGTGAAGGCCGCACTCGCGCCGTGCGGCGCCTTGGTGGTGCCCAGTACGCCGACGCCGGGTGCGCTGCCGCCGCGCGGCCGCAAGGTGGTGGTCCGGGTGCCGGGGGCGGGCCACTGCGGGTCGGTGGACCAGGTGCCGGGAGAACGCTCGATATCGGCCATCGGGGCCCGGTCGATGCCGTTGTCGTAGCCCATCAGATAGTGGTCGAACCAGTGGTGCAGGGTCGTGACCCACTCGCCGCGGCGGAAGTCGAAGGGGTCGACATGCCCCGTCTGGGAGAGCCAGATCTTGCGCTCGACGCCGTGCCGGGCGAGCGCGTCCCACCACTGCCCGGCGTGCCGGGTGCGGACGTTGAGGTCCTGCATGCCGTGCACCATGAAGACGCTGGCCCGGACCTTGCTCGCGCGGCGCACATAGTCGCGTTCGGTCCACAGACCGGTCCAGTCGCCGCTGCGCGGCGCACCGTCGGCGAGTTTCTTCTGCATCGCGGCGCAGCGCTGGTGCGCGCCGGGGCTGTTGACCAGTTCCGCGAGGGCGTCGGGGCCGGAGTCGTAGAGCGGGGCGCCCTGGGCGAAGTAGTAGTCGTACCAGGAGGAGATGCCGGCGATCGGGACGATGGTCTTCAGCCCCTTGACGCCGGTGGCCGCGACGCCGTTGGCGATGGTGGCGTCCCAGCTCTTGCCGATCATGCCGGTGCTGCCGTTGGACCAGTCGGCGGTGACGGGGGAGCCTCCCGTACGGGCGGTATAGGCGCGGCCTCTGCCGCCGAGCCAGTCGATCACGGCCTTGGCCGACCCGACGTCGGAGCGGCCGCCGACATCGGTGCAGCCGTCCGAGCGGTTGGTGCCCGCGAGATCGACGAGGACGGTCGCATAGCCGCGCGGCACGAAGTAGTTGTCGTAGTAGAGCGGGAACTGGACCGGTCGGCCGTGGTCGTCGTAGGTCTTCTTCTGGCTCTCGTTGCCTCGTCCGCAGCAGGAGTAGTACGGGCTGGCGTCCATGATCACGGGGATCCGGCGGCCCTGTTGTGCGGGTTCGGCGGGCCGCACGATGTCGACGGCGACGCGGTCGGTCCTCCCGTCCGCGTCGCCGTCGAGCCGTGTGTCCACCCAGACCGATTCGCGTATCGCGTGGTCGTAGGAGTAGACGGGTCTGCTCTCGCGGGGCGCCGCCTCTGCGGCGGCCGGTCCGGTCAGGGCGGACAGCAGGGCGGCGACGGCCGCCACCACGAGGACGGTGAAGGGGGTGCGGAGGATCCGCGCGGGATTCGTCACGGGCGGACGGTAGCGCGGCTCAACTCCCGCGCGTAAGAGCCTGTCCCGCAACCCCGGCTGCCACGGCCGTCGCGGAGGAAGCGGCGCCGGAGGACGTGGCCGGGGGCGGCGCGTACCGGAACCCCGTCTGGCCGCTGCGGCCGGCCGGCGGCCAACGGGGCCTGCGGAGGGGGTTCATGTCGGTCATGTGTCAGATAAGGCCATGTACATGACGCCGCCCCTCCCCCGTGCATAGGGTCTGACGAGAGCCATCCCCCTACGAGTTGGAGGACTCGTGCGTCACAGACTCCTGGTCCCGGGTGCCGCCGCACTCAGTCTGCTGCTGGCGATCCCGGCCTCCGCGGCCGGCTTCACCCCGGGCGCTCCGGGCGTGGGCGACAGCTACTACCCCGAGAGCGGAAACGGCGGCTACGACGTTTCCCACTACGACCTGCGACTCAAGTACCAGCCCAAGACGGACCTGCTGGAGGGCACGGCGACGCTGCTCGCCAAGACCACCCAGGACCTCTCGCGCTTCAACCTGGACTTCGGCCTCAAGGTCAGTGAGATCCGGGTCAACGGCAAGAAGGCCTCCTTCGCCACGTCCGGCAAGCACGAGCTGGAGGTCACCCCGGCCACACCGCTGGAGAAGGGCAAGCAGATCAGCGTCGTGGTGCGCTATGCGGGCAAGCCCTCCGAGCTGAAGATCGACAACTACAGCGCCTGGGCCCGTACACCCGACGGCGCGGTGATCGCCCAGGAGCCGGACGCCGCCGTGTGGTGGTTCCCGAGCAATGACCACCCCACCGACAAGGCGACGTACGACATCTCGGTGGCGGTCCCGGACGGCACCCAGGCGCTGAGCAACGGCGTGCTGGCCTCGCAGTCCTCCAAGCTGGGCTGGACGCGCTACAACTGGCGCTCGGACAAGCCGCAGGCGACGTACCTGACGACGCTGGCCGTCGGCAAGTTCGACATCACCACCGACACGACCGCGAACGGTCTGCCGGTCATCAACGCGGTCAGCAAGGACCTCGGTGCGAACGCGGGCTCGGCACGGGCCAGCATCGAGCGCACCACCGAGGCCACCGAGTGGCTGGAAAGCGTCTTCGGCCCCTACCCGTTCAATGCGGTGGGCGGCTATGTGCCGAACGTTCCGGCCCATTACGCCCTGGAGACCCAGACCCGCCCGTTCTACGGCGAGAAGGCCTTCGACCGCGGGACGAACGTCTCCGTCGTCGTACACGAACTGGCCCACCAGTGGTACGGCGACAGCGTCTCGCTCAAGGACTGGAAGGACATCTGGATCAACGAGGGCTTCGCCGCGTACAGCCAGTGGCTGTGGTCGGAGAAGCAGGGCGAGGGCACCGCGCAGGAGCTCGCGGACTACGTCTATGCCCAGCACCCTGCCGACGATCCGTTCTGGAAGGTCAAGCCGGGCAACCCGGGCGCGGAGAACCAGTTCGACGACGCCGTCTACGACCGTGGCGCGCTGGCCCTCCAGGCGCTCCGCAACAAGGTCGGCGACAAGGTCTTCTTCGGGCTCCTCAAGTCCTGGCCCACGGAGCACCGGTACGGCAACGCCTCGGTGGCCGACTTCGTGAAGTTCGCCGAGAAGAAGTCCGGAAAGAAGCTTGACGGGTTCTTCGACACCTGGCTGTTCCAGCCGTCCAAGCCCACGGTGGGCGCGGGCAAGCAGGCGTTCGGCGCGGCGAAGTCGCCGGTCGCCGAGCCCAAGTCGTGGAAGCAGATCGCGGCCACGCACGACGTGCACCGGCACTGACGCTGCCACGGGCGCCCGCTGCGGCGCCCGTGGCAGCGATCCGGCCGGAGCCGGGGTGATCCCCCGGCTCCGGCCGGCTTCATTGCGCCTACCCGCGCGCCGCCTGCCGGGCCCGGCGTGCGACCGGCAGGAAGCGCAGGCGCTCCGGAAGCACCGGGACCACGGCGCGGACGACCCGCCCGAAGCGGCGCAGCCGGCGCTCCTGCGCGTCCGTCCATTCCAGTCCGATGGCGCACCGGGCCTCCGGCGGCATCAGGCCGATCGTGAGGAAGCGGCGGAAGCGGGCGAACCGCGGGCACAGCCACGGCCAGGTCAGCCGGAGCAGCACCCGCAGCCACCGCGGACCACGGTCCGGGACCGGCAATACCGGATCCCTCGCCACCAACTCCCGTACCACCACGGTCTCTTCGAGTTCGTTGTCGAGAACCTTCTGGTAGTACGGCCAGAACTCCTCGATGGACTGCGGCATATCACGGTCGTGGATCCCCAGGATCCGTCCCACCTGGAGCCATTCCGCATACAGCTGCCGCTCCTGCGCCTCGGCGAAGGGGCGCCCCAGATAGCGCTGCGCATTCCGGAAGACCGGGAATCCGGTGGCGTGCACCCAGGCGTAGTACGCGGGAGTGAGCGCGTGGTACTTACGGCCGTGAGCGTCGGTCCCCTGAATGGTCTTGTGCAACTGCCGCAGCCGGCGCCCCTCCGCGGCCGCGCCCTCACCTCCGTACACCCACAGCTGCAATGAGGTCAGCGACCGCTCCCCGCGCCCCCATGGGTCCGTACGGAACACGGAGTGGTCGTCCACTCCGGCACCCACCGCCGGGTGTGCGACCTGCATGGTCAGCGCGGCCGGCAGGGTCAGCAGGATGCGGACGTCACCGGCCAGCGACCAGAGCACACCTCCGACCGGTGGGGGCTTTACGTATGTTTCTACCGTATTCATGTCATTAATCATGATACGGCGGGTTTAATGGCTGACGGACGCCAGGGGGGCGCCCGACCGGTGCGGCCCTTCGGCGTCCTGCCGCATGGGCGCGCCTGGCAGGGCCGGGTCGACAGGGCCGGGCCGGGTCGACATCGAACGAGGCTTGCGCGCGGGCGAGTTGCCCTCAGGCAGGGGTGTACGCACCAGAGGCGGACCACCGCATGCCGCGCACGGCAGACGGACCGCCACGGGCAGCCGTCACAGGCAGAGCACCGCGAGCCACACCGCACCCGCCCCCCTCCCCTGGGCGACATTAGCCCGTAAGGGTGATTTCGCCTTGAGATAAACCCCATGAGCTGGGTCGATGACATCACCGTTTTTCCTTACCGGGCGCAGATAGTGACACGGGCATCACGGAACGCGACACTCGCGACATCTGTCCGAACCACCCAAAAGGAGCACACCCATGTCCTGCCCTCCCCCTCCCCCGCCGATTGACGCCCGCAAGGCACTCGACTTCTTGAGGACGAGCGGACTCGTCGACCTCAGCGTTCCGCTGGAGCGAGTCGTCGATCAGGTCAGCCAGATCGACGATGTGGCGGGCTACGTGCTCGCCTGGGAGCGCTACGTCCTGGTGGTCGCCAACCAGGTCGCCGAGTGCGACGACTCCGCTGCGCGCAACTGACCGTTGACCGCACCGATCGCCGGGAGGCATCCGATGGACACGACGCAACCCGGTGACGGCATGTCACAAAGGCGCGCGGTGGAGACCCGGGCAGTCGCCTGGCTCGCTGCGCGCCGCCATCTGATCGATCCGGCCGAAGCCGCCAAGGACCGGGTGTTGTTCGCCCGCAAGGCCCTCATCGAAACCGCCTTCCTGGTGGGGCTACGGGCGCGTCTCGCCCCCGAGCCGCTGGAGCCCGACTACACGGCCCTCCTCACTCAGATCGAGAAGATCACGGCCCGCCCCTCCTACCGGGAGCTGATCGCCCGGGACGAAGCGGCCCTCCTGCTGTACGCGGGAACCTATGCGGCACTCCGGCTCTGCGGACGGGAGGACCCGGAGTTCCGGCACGTCATCACGCAGGCCGCGGCCGGAGGGTACGCAGCGGTCTTCGAACGGATCCCGTACCGGCAGCTCGATCTGCTGCACACCCTGGAGCTGTGCGGCGTCCGCCACACGCTGCTGGCCATGGACGACGTCCTGCCGTTCACCCTGCTCTGCAACAGCCCGAATGTCGCCAAGCTCACCGACCGCGACATCTACGCCATCACCCACACGATCTTCTACGCCACGGACTTCGGCCTCCGCGAGCCCCACTGGCCACGGAACTTCGACCCGGGCACGGCGGTGGAACTGCTCGAAGCGCTGCTCGTTCTCACCCTTGGCCAGGAGAATGCCGACCTGGTGGGGGAACTCCTGTGCTGTCTGCTGTGCCTGGGGGTGCGGGACTCCCAGGAAGCTGGCCGGGCATGGGAGTTCCTGACGGCGGTACAAGAGGCCGACGGGCGGGTCAACGGACCTCCTGGTGTGGTCCACCCCGAACTGGCCGACGGGGACGACGCGTACGCACACTGGGCCACCGGCTATCACACCACCATCGTCGCCGTCCTGGCCGCGCTCCTGGACCGCAGCCCCAGAGTGGTGCGGAGGGCCCGGCCCTCCGTACCCAAGCTCCACCTGACCGTGGAAGAACCGCTGCGGCGGGCAGTGGTGTGGCTGGCCGACACGACCCGGCGCCATACCCCCGTCACGCACCTGCCGGCCGCCGCGGCCGTCGCGCACGCAGCCGGGGCCCTGGGCGAACCCGAGCTTGCCCGCCCCCTGCTCCTGGACTTCTCCGCACGTCTCGCGGACGTGGACGCGGAGGTGTGGCAGGGACACGGGATGGAGGTCGTGGGCGAGTTCGCGTTCGGCCTGCGGACTCACAAGATCACATGCCCGTCACTCGATGCCTTCCTCAAGTCCGCCGCCGCTGCCGTCGAACTCCTCGACAGGGTTCCGCCGCAGGCCGCGCGCAACGTCCAACGCCTCGTCGACCTGGGGCTGATCTCCCCCGACTGCGCCGCCGCGGCGGCGAACGAGGAAGCCGCCACACCACACTCACCACCAAAGCCGGCAGCCGCCGGCCTGCCCCACGCCTGGAAGAACTACCACCTGGGGCACATCGCCGCCCTGGTCCGGGACTGGGCCCGCGCCGGTCTGGCACCACACCGCATCACCCGCGACGCACTCGCCTTCCTCCTCTCCCAGCAAAACCCTCACGGCGCCTTCGGCCACCCGGCCTGCGACGACCCGGCCACACGGGAACGGACCATGCTCTCGTGGACCCAGAGCACCATCACCGCCCTGGCCGCCGTACACACCGCCTGCAGCCCGGTACCCACTGCCGGGCAGCCGTGCCCGTGACCCAGGACCCGCCCGTGGCGCCGGCCGCTGGCGAAGGAGCGCGTACGAACTGCTGGTGATCCGTGTGCTCCCACGGCATCAGCGGCCACACCCCAGCCAGCCGCGTCACCAACTCTCCGGACAACACACCTAGAGACGCTTCCTTTTGGTTCTCCACCGCTTGAGAAGATCGATCAACTCGCGAGTGCGCTCTGCACGGAGGTCCAGGAGGACGGTCAACATTGCGGCCAGACTTGATACGAGGATGGCACCCATGGCGCCGTACTTCGATACGAGTTCCGTAATGCTCACGGCGTTTCCTCCAGTTCGCACAGGTAGGTGCTGCATCCAGTGCCGATAAGTGTGGCCACCAGGAGGATGAGTGATTGTTGGCCGAGAGCCTCTTTGTCCACGTTGGGTCCGTCCGAGCCAGCAGCCAGGAATGTCACCAGGGCCAGCATGCAGATGTTGAAGACGTTCCAGATCTTGAGCATCTTGGGTGTCTTCTTACGCTTGTGCATCTGCACCTGACCGATCGCTGTCGCCGTGAGGCCCATGCAGACGATGTACAGGTCGGCGCGGCTGGCCAACTCGTAAAAGCTGGGGTTGTGGTGACCCTTTTGCGTGAGTCCCTGCATGAACTTCGCGAACGTTGGCAGCACCGCGAAGATGACCGCGAAGACGAACCACATCCAGAGCTTTTCCAGTGCGTCGCTCCGGGCGGACTTTGCATCTAACGCGCCTTCCGGCGTTGCCGCTGTATCACTGCCTGGAGCGGGAGGAGTAGCGGGACCCCCGTTGGCTGCTTGGGCACCTCCTCCAGGGAAGGGGGGCGGAGCAACTGCCATGCTGGTGACTCCCTGCGACTTGCGGGTCTTCGGCTCGTCTACTCGTACCGGAAAGGAGGCGGGCCCTGGCAAGGATAGGGCGTACAAACCCGTGCCGGTGCGGCTTCGGGCCAGGCCGCCGTGGTGGTGCGCGGCGCAGACACCTCGGGGAGTTCAGCGATCGTAGACCGTCACCGGGAATCCCCTCGGTTCGAACGGGGCCGGGAGCTCGGCAGCGGACTCCCCCGCTGCCCGACGGCGTTGGCCACCCAGAGCTGGTCGGCGACCTGGGCCGCGCCCAGCCCGAAGTCGTTGTGCGTACGCTCGCGGTGCCACCGGCGGTAGGCGGCCTCCGGCTCGGGCCGACGCCGGGAGAGCGCAAGCACAAAGCCCTTGCCCCAGCCGCCCATGTCGTTGCAGAGATGCACGATCACCTTGACGCCCTTGCCGTGCGGCGCTGTGGCGTCCCCCTTGACGTATGAGATCCCCGTTCTCTCAGTCATGTCTCCACGGTAAGGGCGGCCACTGACAATCGACCGGGGTCCGGAGGGGCCGGACGAGGCCCCGACGCGACAGAACCGCGGGCAGGACTGAAGGCAGGACTGAGGGCAGGGCCACCGCAGGGCCCGTCGACCACCGTTGTCCGCCAAGACGAAAGGGCGGTCGCAGATGCCTTCCGGCCTCCGCGACCGCCCTTGATTTCGCAGGCGTGCGTTACTGCGCTACTACTTCGACAGCTTGCGTTCCTCGGCGATTCGGCTCACCCGGCCGCGGACCGCGAACCAGCCGGCGACCAGCGCGACGGCGAGGACCGGGATCAGCATGACGGTCTGCCGGCCGACGCCGTCGTCGAACCACATCAGGACGATGACGCCGAGCAGGAAGGCCATGGTGGCGATATCGGTGACCGGCGTGCCAGGGAGCCGGAAGCGCGGGCGCTCGACCAGGCCCTGCTTCGACCGCCGCACGAACACCATGTGGCAAACCATGATCGTGCACCAGGTGCTGATGATGCCCAGCGCCGCGATGTTCAGGACGATCTCGAACGCCTCGCCCGGCACGACGTAGTTGAGCGCGACACCCAGCACGCACACCGCGGAGGTGAGCATGATGCCGCCGTACGGCACCTGGTTGCGGTTCATCAGACCGGCGAACTTGGGCGCGGAGCCCGCCATCGACATGGAGCGCAGAATGCGGCCGGTCGAGTAGAGCCCGGAGTTCAGACTGGACATCGCCGCGGTCAGCACCACGAGGTTCATCACATCGCCCGCGGCCGGCACACCGACGTTGGACAGCACCGTGACGAAGGGGCTCTGGCCGTCGACGTACTGGTTCCACGGCAGCAGCATCGCCAGCAGGATCACCGAGCCGACGTAGAAGACGCCCACCCGCCACATGATGGAGTTGACGGCCTTCGGCACGACCTTCTCCGGCTCACCGGTCTCACCGGCGGTCACACCGACCAGCTCCACGGCGGAGTAGGCGAAGACCACGCCCTGGAGCACGATCACCACGGGCAGCAGACCGGTCGGGAAGATGCCGCCGTGGTCGGTGAGCAGATTCAGCCCTGGTGAGTGGCCGCCGACCGGGTGCTGGGTGGCCAGCAGGAAGATGCCGATGAACATGAAGACGACCAGCGCCGCGACCTTGATGATCGCGAACCAGAACTCCAGCTCACCGAAGATCTTCACCGAGATCAGGTTCACGGTCAGCACGACCGCCAGCGCGATCAGCGCCATCACCCACTGCGGGATGTCGGTGAACAAGCTCCAGTAGTGGGTGTAGAGCGCGATGGCGGTGATGTCGGCGATACCGGTCGTGGACCAGTTGACGACGTACATCCAGCCGGCGACGTAGGCGCCCTTCTCCCCCAGGAACTCACGGGCGTAGGAGACGAACGAACCCGACGACGGGCGGTGCAGCACCAGCTCGCCCAGGGCCCGTACGACGAAGAAGGCGAAGAGGCCGCAGACCGCGTAGGCAATGGCCAGGGCGGGGCCGGCGGAGTGCAGACGGCCGCCGGCGCCCAGGAACAGGCCGGTGCCGATCGCTCCACCGATGGCGATCATGTTGATGTGCCGGCCCTTGAGGCCCTTGCTGTAGCCCGCGTCGCCCGCATCCTGCTGCGCGCCGCTTCCCCCGTCAGGTGACCTGTGGGCTGTGTCGGTGACGGTTTCTGTGCTCACTGGTGGTGCATCTCGCTTTCGGGGAGGCGCTTGAGCGATGCCGATCCCGCGGATAACGCGGACGGCCGACGGCACACCTTCCCTGAAGACCGCTCCCCCGTCTGTGGGCAAGATCACAGCGTGTATAAGCCATCCAAGATTTGTCCATTTTTGTCGGGAATTATCTGGCGGTTAAGTTTCAGAGAGGTTTCCGTTCCCCCCCATTCCGGCCTCACTCGCCGCCCGGGAACCCGTTGTTCGTGACCGGTTCAGTCCGGTGGAAGCAGATGTTTGTCCGCACGTGAGTGTCTCTGCCGCGCCGAAACCTCCGCGGGACGCCGGTATACGGCCGCCGATTCCCGGGAACCGCGTGCACACACTCCGTAACGATGGCGCCGACTCTCACGGCGCCCGGGCCCGGGCGCGCCTGCCCTCCGGAACGGCCCGCGGGATGCGTCAAGCCGGGCGGTACGGGCCCGACCGCGGCATGGAGCGAGGGCGGTGCGGGAGGAGAACAAGGGGCAGAAGGGCTCAGAAGGTTTTACAGGAGTGGTGAGACAGCAATACTGATGAACATGATGGAGTCAGCCACCGGCCTGACGGTCGACGAACTGGCCGCCCGCGCCGGCGTCACCGTCCGCACGATCCGCTTCTACAGCACCCGCGGCCTGCTGCCGCCGCCGGAGATCGGCCCGCGCCGGGTCGGCCGTTACGGTCCCGACCACCTCTCCCGGCTCGCGCTCATCGAGGAACTGCAGCACCAGGGGCTGACGCTCTCCGCCATCGAGCGCTATCTGGAGCAGCTGCCGCCGGACCTGAGCGCCCAGGATCTGGCCATCCACCGGGCGCTGGTGGCGAGTTGGATTCCGGACAAGGCGGAGGACGCCACCCGGGCCCAGCTGGAGCGGCGGGTCGGCCGGGCGCTGACCGAGGAGGATCTGGACCGGCTGGCGGCGATGAGTGTGCTCGTACGGACCGATGACCCGCAGGTCTTCCGGGTCGATCCGGGGCTGCTGCACCTGGGCGCCCGGCTGCTGGACGTCCCGATCGCGCTGGAGACCATCATCGCGGCGCGCACCGTCGTCATCGAGCACACCCGCTCGGCGGCCCGGGAGCTCAGCAGGCTCTTCAAGGACGAGGTGTGGGAGCCGTACCGGGACGGCGGGGCGGACGAGGAGGAGCTGGCCCGGATGAAGTCGCTCTCGGCCCATATGCAGCCGATGGTGGTGCAGGCCCTGGTCACCGCATTCCAGCGGTCGATGAAGCAGGAGCTGCGGGAGTCGTTCGGCAAGGAGGGCGACCAGGGCCCGGGAGGCGGCCGCACCTCGCTGGAGTGAGGAGCGGACTGCCGGGGCCCGCCCCTCTGACCGGTCGGTCCGTGGCCGGTCGGTCGGTAGCCGGTCGGTCCCTGACCTGTCAGACCATGCCGGTCGGTCCCTGACCTGTCAGACCATGGCCGGTCGGTCCGTGGCCTGACAGGTCAGGACTGTTCAGTCGCTGAACTTCTCGCCCTTCTCGGCCTTTTCGACCAGCAGCGCGGACGGCGCGAACCGGTCTCCGTAGGCCGCCTGCAGCTCGCGGGCGCGGGCCACGAAACCGGGCAGGCCGACGAGTTCTTCCCGCCCCGGTCCACCCTGGTAGCCGTTGATGTACTGGATCACGCCGCCGGTCCAGCCCGGGAAGCCGATGCCGAAGATGGAGCCGATGTTGGCGTCGGCGACGGAGGTGAGCACGCCCTCCTCGAAGCAGCGGACGGTGTCCAGGGCCTCGGAGAAGAGCATCCGCTCCTGCATGTCGAGGAACGGGACCGCGGTGTCCTTCTTGGTGAAGTGCTCGCGCAGGCCGGGCCACAGGCCGGCGCGCTTGCCGTCGTCCCCGTACTCGTAGAAGCCGGCGCCGCCGCTGCGTCCGGGGCGGCCGAACTCGTCGACCATTCGGTCGATCACCGCGTCGGCCGGGTGCGGCTGCCAGGTGCCACCGGACTCCTCGACGGCCCGCTTGGTCTCCTCACGGATCTTGCGCGGCAGGGTGAGGGTCAGCTCGTCCATCAGGGACAGCACCTTGGCCGGGTAGCCGGCCTGGGCCGCGGCCTGCTCGACGGAGACCGGGTCGACGCCTTCGCCGATCATCGCCACGCCTTCGTTGATGAAGTGGCCGATGACACGGGAGGTGAAGAAGCCGCGCGAGTCGTTGACGACGATCGGGGGCTTCTTGATCTGGCGGACCAGGTCGAAGGCACGGGCCAGCGCCTCGTCGCCGGTCCGCTCCCCCTTGATGATCTCCACCAGTGGCATCTTGTCGACCGGCGAGAAGAAGTGCAGTCCGATGAAGTCCTGGTCCCGCTCGACGCCTTCGGCCAGCAAGGTGATGGGCAGGGTGGAGGTGTTGGAGCACAGCAGCGCGTCGGGGGCGACGATGTGCTGGATCTCCTTGAACACCTTGTGCTTGAGCGCGACGTCCTCGAAGACCGCCTCGATGACGGCGTCACAGCCCGCGAGGTCCGCCGGCTCGGCGGTGGGCGTGATGCGCGCCAGCAGCTCATCGCGCTTCTGCTCGGTCGTCCGGCCCCGGGAAAGCGCCTTGGCGAGCAACCCCTCGGCGTACGCCTTGCCCTTCTGCGCCGCTTCCGGGGTGATGTCCTTGAGGACGACCTGCATCCCGGCCCTGGCACAGGAGTAGGCGATGCCCGCGCCCATCATGCCGGCGCCGAGGACCGCGACCTTCTCGACCTTGCGGGGCGCGATGTCCTGGGGCCGGTTGGCGCCGGAATTGACGGCCTGCAGGTCGAAGAAGAACGCCTGGATCATGTTCTTGGAGATCTGGCCGGTCACCAGCTCGACGAAGTAGCGCGCCTCGATGGTCTGCGCGGTCTCGAAGTCGACCTGGGAGCCCTCCACCGCTGCGGCGAGGATGTTGCGCGGGGCCGGGTAGGGCGCGCCGTTCAGCTGCTTCTTGAGGTTGGCGGGGAACGCCGGGAGGTTGGCCGCGAACTTCGGCTGGGCGGGGGTGCCGCCCGGGATGCGGTAGCCCTTGACGTCCCAGGGCTGCTGGGACTCCGGGTGCTCGTCGATGAAGGTGCGGGCCTTGGCCAGCAGCTCCTCGGGCGTGGCCGCGACCTCGTGGATCAGCCCGGCGTCCTTGGCGCGGGTGGCGTTGTACTGGGTGCCCTGGAGCAGCACCTTCAGCAGCGCGTCGGCGATGCCGAGCAGCCGGACCGTACGGGTGACGCCGCCGGCGGCGGGCAGCAGGCCGAGGGTGACCTCGGGCAGGCCGATCTTGGTGCCGGGGGTGTCGAGGGCGATGCGGTGGTGGCAGGCGAGCGCGATCTCGTAACCGCCGCCCAGCGCCGCGCCGTTGACCGCGGCGACGACGGGCTTGCCCAGGGTCTCGATGCGGCGCAGGTCGCGCTTGATGCCGTTGCCCGACTCGAAGGCCTGCTCGGCCTTGTCGGGGGTGACGGCGATCAGGTCGCGCAGGTCGCCGCCGGCGAAGAAGGTCTTCTTGGCGGAGGTGAAGATGATGCCGCGGATGGTGTCCTTCTCGGCCTCCAGGCGGTCGGCGACCGCGGTGAGGGAGGTTTTGAAGGCGTTGTTCATGGTGTTGGCGGACTGGTCCGGGTCGTCCAGGACCAGGGTGACGATGCCGGTCTCGTCCTGTTCCCAGCGAATGGTCGACACAGCAGCGGATTCACTCATGGTGCGTACTCCGTAGTGGGTGGGACGAGGGTCAGAGGCGCTCGATGACGGTGGCGATGCCCATACCGCCGCCGACGCAGAGGGTGGCCAGGCCGTAGCGCTTGTCCTGCCGCTCCAGCTCGTCGATCAGGGTGCCGAGGATCATCGCGCCGGTGGCGCCGAGGGGGTGCCCCAGGGCGATGGCGCCGCCGTTGACGTTGACCTTGTCCAGGCTCAGGCCCATGTCCTTGACGAAGCGCAGCACGACGGCGGCGAAGGCCTCGTTGATCTCGACCAGGTCGATGTCGTCGATGGTCAGCCCGGCCTTGGCGAGGGCCTTGCGGCTGGCGGGCGCGGGGCCGGTGAGCATGATCGTCGGCTCGGAGCCGGAGACCGCGGCGGAGAGGATACGGGCCCGGGGGGTCAGGCCGTAGCGCTCGCCGACCTCCTTGGAACCGATGGCGACGAGCGCCGCGCCGTCCACGATGCCGGAGGAGTTACCGGCGTGGTGGACGTGGTCGATCTTCTCGACCCAGTGGTACTTCTGCAGGGCGACCGCGTCGAAGCCGCCGGCGTCACCGATGGTGGCGAAGGACGGCTTGAGGCCGCCCAGGGAGTCGGCGGTGGTGCCGGGGCGCATGTGCTCGTCGTGGTCGAGGACGACCAGGCCGTTGCGGTCGCGTACCGGGACGACGGAGCGGTCGAAGCGGCCGTCCTTCCAGGCCTCGGCGGCGCGCTCCTGGGAGAGCGCGGCGAACTCGTCGACATCCCGGCGGGTGTAGCCCTCGATGGTGGCGATCAGGTCGGCGCCGATGCCCTGTGGGACGAAGCCGGTGTCGAAGTTGGTCATCGGGTCGGCGAACCAGGCGCCGCCGTCGGAGGCCATCGGAACCCGGGACATGGATTCGACGCCGCCCGCCAGGACCAGGTCCTCCCAGCCGGAACGCACCTTGGCGGCGGCCATGTTGACGGCCTCCAGACCCGAGGCACAAAAGCGGTTCTCCTGGACGCCGGCCACGGTGTCGGGCAGCCCGGCGGCGATCGCCGCGATTCGGGCGATGTCGGAGCCCTGGTCACCGACCGGTCCGACGACGCCGAGCACGATGTCGTCGACGGCGGCCGGGTCCAGCCCGGGGAAGCGCCGGCGCACTTCATGGATCAGACCGACGACCAGGTCGATCGGCTTGGTGCCGTGCAGTGCGCCATTGGCCTTGCCGCGGCCGCGCGGGGTGCGGATCGCGTCGTATACGTACGCTTCGGTACTCAAGTCAACAAGCCTTTCGCATGAGGGTGGAGGCAGGGGGAGCGGGTGGGGACCGGGGCCGTTCCGCGGTCAGCCGAGCAGGGAGCGTCCGATGATCTCCTTCATGATCTCGGTGGTCCCTCCGTAGATCGTCTGGATACGGCCGTCGGTGAAGGCCTTGGCCACGCGGTATTCCGCCATATAGCCGTAGCCGCCATGGAGTTGCAGACAGCGGTCGGCGACGCGCTTTTGCAGTTCGGTGGCCCACCACTTGGCCATCGAGGCGTGCACCGCATCCAGTTCGCCGACGGAGTGGTCGGCTATACAGCGGTCGAGGAACGCACGGGTGACGGCGCATTCGGTGGCCATCTCGGCTATCTCGAAGCGGATGTGCTGGAGCTTGGCCAGCGGCCGTCCGAAGGCCTCGCGCTCCTTGACGTACTCGCTGGTGATCTCCAGCAGGTGTTCGGCACCGGCGACAGCGGCGACGGCGATGCCCATCCGCTCCTGGGCGAGATGGGTCATCAGATGGACGAAGGCGCCGTTCAGCGTGCCGAGCAGGTTCCCCTTGGGGACGCGGACGTCGTGGAAGAACAGCTCGGCGGTGTCCTGGGACTTCTGCCCGATCTTGTCGAGGTTGCGGCCACGCTCGAAGCCCGCCATGCCCCGCTCGACGACCAGCAGGCTCAGGCCGTGCGCCCCGCCTTCCGGTGTCGTTTTGGCCACGACGATGACCAGGTCGGCGAGGATGCCGTTGGAGATGAAGGTCTTGGAGCCGTTGAGGATCAAGTGGTCGCCCGCATCCTCGGCGTGGGTGCGAATGCCCTGCAGGTCGGAGCCCGCTCCGGGCTCGGTCATCGCGATGGCGGTGATGATCTCGCCGCTGCAGAAGCCGGGCAGCCAGCGGCGTTTCTGCTCCTCGGTGCCCAGCGTCGTCAGATAGGGGCCGATGATGTCGTTGTGCAGGCCCACGGCCAGCCCGGCTGCGCCCGCCCGGGTGAATTCCTCGGCCAGCACCGCGCTGTAGCGGAAGTCGTGCTGTCCGCCCCCGCCGTACTCCTCGGGGACCGCCAGGCCCAGGAGCCCCTGCTTGCCGGCCGCCCGCCAGGCGTCCCGGCTGACGATGCCGGCCTTCTCCCACTGCTCGTAATACGGCGTCACTTCCCTGGTGAGAAAGGTCCGTACGACCTTGCGGAAGGCCTCGTGGTCCTCGGTGAAAATCTGGCGCTTCATCTGCGCGGTCATGCTGCGGGCCCTCCTCGGAGCCGGTTCCTGACGGTGTCGGGCGGCGTGGGGCCCGGCCGCCCCACGGGATGGCGCCGGACGGCGCCCATGGCGAGCCGCCCGTTCCACACGTCGCCGGCCCTCCCCAGGGGGAAGGCCGCGGCCTCTTCGGCAGCCGGACGCGAGCCGGCCGCATACGGGGGCGTGGTGGCGGGTGCCATCAGCCGGCCGTGTCCTGCTGCCCGGCGCGGACCGGGCCGGCGGGCGGGTCGTCGGCGACACGCTTGGCGAGGAGGCCGGGGACCTGCCAGTCACGGGCGATCTCCGCCAAGTCGGCGCCGGGCCGTGCGGGGGGGCTGCGTACCGCGCCCGGAGTGCGCGAGAAGCGCGGCGCGGGCGCGGGCTGGGTGAGTCCAGCGTGTTCGACGAAGGTGCCGCGGGCGGCGAGATGCGGGTGCCGCGGGGCCTCGCGCAGGGAGAGCACCGGCGCCACACAGGCGTCGGAGCCCGCGAAGACCGCCGTCCATTCCTCGCGGGTACGGGTCTTGAAGCGGGCGGCGATGGTGGTGCGCAGCTCATCCCAGGCGGTGAGGTCGTCGCGGCTGGGTGCTTCCTGTTCGATGCCCAGCAGTCGGATGAAGGTGCCGTAGAACCGCGTCTCCAGCGCACCCACCGCCATATGGCCGCCGTCGGCGGTCTCGTAGGTGCCGTAGAAGGGTGCCCCGCCGTCGAGCAGATTCGCACCGCGCCGGTCCTGCCAGCCGCCGGCCGCCAGCATGCCGTGGATCATCGCCGTCAGGTGGGCCGTGCCGTCGACGATGGCGGCGTCGACGACCTGGCCCGTTCCGCCCTCGGTGCGGGCGTGCTGGAGGGCGGCGAGGACGCCGATGACGAGGTAGAGGGAGCCGCCGGCGTAGTCACCGAGGAGGTTGGCGGGGATCGCGGGCGGGCCGTCGGACGGGCCGATCATGCCCAGGGCGCCCGTGATGGCGATATAGCCGATGTCGTGTCCGGCGGTGTCGGCGAGCGGGCCCTGCTGTCCCCAGCCCGTCATCCGGCCGTAGACCAGCCGGGGGTTGCGCGCCAGGCACTCCTCGGGGCCCACTCCCAGCCGCTCGGCCACGCCCGGGCGGTACCCCTCGATCAGCACATCGGCACGTTCGGCCAGTTCGAGGACGTGCGCCACCCCTTCGGGGCTCTTCAGGTCCACCAGCACGGAGCGTTTGTTGCGGTTGGTGACGTCGTAGGCCGGATCGACGCCCAGCCCCGGGCCTCCGGGCCGGTCGACGCGGACGACATCCGCGCCGAGGTCGGCCAGGAGCATGGCGGCGAACGGACCGGGGCCGATGCCCGCGAGTTCGACCACCCGCACCCCGCTCAGCGGGCCGTTCCCTGACTCCGTCATCGCGCCCCATGCCTTTCCGCACTGTGACACTTCTGATGTAACACTCGCGATGTTAAGAACGTGTTCCACTTTCCACAAGACCCCCGTGCCAGGTGACACCAGCCAAAAGGCCCGCACCGGCGATGCTCAACTGCCATCACCGTCGCGGGCCTTCGCGCGCCTGCTGCCGCTGCGTCGCTATCCCCCGTCGAGCTCGGCGATGAGCTTCTTAGGGGCTATGAGGCGATACGACTCTTCGGCCCAGTCGCAGAGCAGATCGGCCGGCTCCGCCAGCGGGACCTGCACCCATCCGGACCTGCCCAGGCCGTAGCCCGCGGGCTTGGCACCGGGCAAGGTCAGGGCATGGGCATGCGCTGCGGGATCCTTCAGCTTCAGCGTGACCCCGCGCGGGCGGTCGCCGTCATCGATGCCGAGGAAGACGAAGACCTTCTTGTTGACCTTGATGACGCTCTCGCCCCAGGGGAACTCCTCCACGGTCCCGGGAAGCCCGAGCGCGAACGCGCGCACCCGCTCCCGCACCGCCGCCGGACCCGCCGCCTTCGCCATGCGCTCCTCCACGTCCGTCCCCCGTACGGCACCGCCCGCGGCGCCGCCCGCCCCACGCTCGTCACGCGCGGGCCGCCCAACGCCTTCCACGCTAACGGCGACCACTGACAACGGCCCGCGGAGCGCCGGACACCGGGCCGACCGAGGGACAGTCGCGTCCTGTCCGCCCCGCAACTCACCGCCGCGCTGTTCGACTTCCACAGTGGTCAGGGGCTGCGCCAGTTCACCGAGCCGGCGATAGCGCTGCTGCTGTCCTCGCTGAGCGGCTTCATCGGCGGCGGACTGATCTTCGTCAGGAAGGACGCCGGCCGGGGCCTGACGACAGCCGCCACCATCTGGCTGACCCGCGCCATCGGCATGGCCTGCGGTGGCGGCCTGCCGCTGTCGGCCACCGGCGTGACGGCGGTGCACTTCCTCGTCGTCCGCGGCTTCTCGAAGCTGTCCGACCGGATCCCCTCGCGGCCGTCCTACGCCCGTATCGAACCGCGCATCAATTACCGGTCGGAGCACCGGCTGCTGGGCAACATAGGGGAGATATGCACCGGCAGCGGCTTCCGGGCGACCGAGGTCCAGGTGGAAACCCACACGGACGAGGCAGACCCCCCGGCCGCGGTACTGCTCCGTCTGGAGCAAGACGCTTCCGCGGGCCCCCTGGTCGAGACCCTGTCCGAGCCGGCAGGGGCCCCGCGCCCGGTGGAGCGCCGCTACGCCGAGTCCGGCGGCACCTCCCCAGAAGCGGGGGCAGGAGTGGGAGCGGAAGGGGGATGGGGCGGGGGATGGAGAGAGGGATGGCGAGGAGGAGCGGATGCCCGCCCCATGGGCAGCGCCCCCGCTTCCCCGGCCTCCGGCACAAGGCGGTCTTCGGGTGCCTGACGGTCCACGAGCCGGGCCAGCCGCTGGGGGACATTGCCGCCTACCAGGATGATGACCACGAGCGTCAGTCCGAAGGTGAGCACGGCCAGCGCCCGCCCCAGGGGCATGCCTTCGGCCAGATGCGCTCCCAGGACGGGCGCCACCGCCCCGCCCAGGGCTCCGACGTTGTAGACGAAGCCCAGAGAGGCGGCGCGGGTGGCGGTCGGGAAGTGGCCGGCGAGGTACTTCGGCAGGATGCCGGAGACGCCCTGGCCGAGCGCGAGCAGCCCGAAGACCAGCACACCGAGCGCCGGCAGGCTGTTCTGCACCGCGAAGACCGGGAAGACGAAGGCGAGGGAGGCCAGCAGGGTGCCGGCATAGGCGCGGCGGGTTCCGAACCGGTCGCCGGTGAAGCCCGCCAGCCAGCAGCCCGCCATGGTGCCGAAGCCCGCGGAGAACATCACGTCGGTGACCTCCCCGGGGGCGTATCCGAGGTCGGTCTTGAGGTAGGTGGGCAGCAGGGCCTGGACCGGCCAGCTGTAGAGGAAGGCGCAGAAGACCGTCGCCATCAGGGCCACGTACAGCAGCCACCCACGACGTCCGCCGAGCTGCACGGCGAATGCCACCAGGCACACCGCCGCGACAACGGACAGCCCCGGTACGGCCCCCGCGCCGACGGGTGTGAAAACGCAGAACAGCGCGACCGAGGCCAACGCCGCCAGGGCGGTGTTGATCCAGGGCCGGATGCGGCCGGTGAACAACGGCCGGAAGGGACGGGGACGTTCCCCTTCCGCGCCGGCGGTGCCGATCTGCCGCTGCCAGTCGCCCGCCTCCGGCAACGATCGGCGCATCCAAAGGGCGACCAGGACCGGCAGGACGCCGATCCAGAACATCCAACGCCAGCCCCAGTGCGGGACCACCCACTTGTAGAGCTCCGCCGCGAGGACGGTGCCGCCGGCGTAACCGGAGATGATGAATCCGGAAGCACGATTGCGCCATCGGACAGGCCAGCTCTCCAGCACATACGTCACGCCGGCGCTGTACTCCCCCGCCATGCCCAGACCGATCACCAGCCGCGCGACGAACAGGCTGGTGTAGTCCCGGGCGAAACCGCAGGCGAAGGTACCGAGCGAGTACAGCAGGATGCTGGTGACCATGGCGGTCCTGCGACCGTAGCGATCCCCCATCGCGCCCAGGACGGCGCCGCCCAGCCACCGGGTGATGAAAGCACCCGAGATCAGCGAGGCCGCGGTGGCGGTGCTCAGATGGAAGTCGGCGGCGATCTCGGTCAGTACGAGGGTGATCAGGACGAAGTCGAAGCCGTCCAGGAGATAGCCGACCCAGGCGGCGAACATCGCCTTCCACTGGCCCGGGGTGACCTCCTGCCACCAGTGCCGACAGTTCCGGCTGTTCCGGCTGTTCCGGCTGTTCCGGCTGTTCTCAGGGGTGTCCGCGGGGGTGTCCGCGGGGCGCATCGTCACGGCTGCCCGGCCTCCTCCGGCGATCGGCGGACGGTACGGTTCGCGGCGTCATCGGGGAAAGCCGCTGGGTGGTGGTCGGGGCAGCAGACCAGACATAGGACGTCCCATGTCATCGGTGCCATCGGTGAATCTGGACCGGTCACCATGCTCTATCAAGACTGCGTGCCCCCCATACTGCCCCCGGGAACGGCACGGGAACGGCCAAGACGGCGGCCGGGAACGTACGTTGACGGGGCGGGGGTGACTGCCTGGTGTCCGGGCTCCGTGCCCAGCGGGCGGTCGAGAGGACGCACGAGAGGAAGCACGATGCGACGGCAGGACACCTTCGGACGGGACCATGATCTCGTCCTCTACGGCGCGACCGGTTTTGCGGGCGCCCTCACGGCCGCCTACCTGGCCGCGCATGCTCCCCAGGGCTGCCGCTGGGCGCTGGCCGGGCGCAACATCGCCAAACTGGAGCGGCTGCGCGACGAGTTGACAGCGATCAACCCGGACTGTGCCAAACTGCCGCTGCTGCGGGCGGACAGTGGCGATCCCCACGCGCTGCGCGCCCTCGCCGCCGGTACCAGAGTGCTGGCGACGACCGTCGGGCCGTATCTGCTCCACGGTGAGCCGCTGGTCGCCGCCTGCGCCGCGGCAGGCACCGACTATGTCGATCTGACCGGGGAGCCGGAGTTCATCGACCGGATGTATGTGCGTCACGACGCAACGGCCCGCGCCTCCGGTGCGCGCCTCGTGCACGCCTGCGGATTCGACTCCGTTCCGCACGATTTGGGGGTGCTCTTCACGGTTCGGCTCCTCCCCGAAGGCGTCCCCGTACGGATCGACGGCTTCGTGCGGACCAACGCCACCTTTTCCGGCGGCACTCTGGCCTCGGCACTGGCCGTCGCATCGCGTCCGGTCGCCATGGCGCGGGCCGCCCGCGACCGGCAGCGGGCGGAGCCGCGACCGGCCGGCCGTACGGTGCGGGCGCCCTTCGGGCCGCCTCTCAGGAGCGGTGAAACACGCACCTGGGGCGTGCCGTTGCCGACCCTCGATCCTCAGGTCATCGCCCGCTCCGCCGCCGCGCTGGAGCGCTACGGGCCCGACTTCCGCTACCGCCACTACGCAGGCGTACGACGGCTGCCCATCGCCGTCGGCGGGACGGTGGGGGTGGGGGCCCTGTGCGCGCTCGCCCAGGTGCCGGCCGCGCGGCGCTGGTTGTCGCGGCGTCTGGAGCCGGGTGACGGGCCGGGCCCCGAGCGGCGCGCCCGCAGTTGGTTCCGGGTCCGCTTCGTCGCCTCCGGCGGTGGCGAACGCCTGATCACCGAGGTCTCGGGCGGTGACCCCGGCTACGACGAGACGGCGAAGATGCTCGCCGAGTCGGCGCTCAGCCTGGCCTTCGACGACCTGCCGGAGACCGCGGGGCAGGTGACCACCGCGGTTGCCATGGGGGATGCGCTGACGGCCCGCCTCCAGGATGCGGGCATCACCTTCCGCGTCGTCCAGGGGTAGTCCCGGCTCTCCTTGCCCCCACCCGGTCAGGCGTCGGCGAGCGCCCTCCGGCACAGCGCGTCCGCGGCCCGGGTCGTCTCGGGGAGCCGGTAATACGCTGCCAGGTGGAGCGTTTGCGCACAGGCACGGTCGAGGTCGATGCGATGCCCCACGGAGACGAAGACCGGCTTGACGCCCCTTTGGGTACGCAGCGCACGTCCCACCTCCTCCGTTCCGTCCAGAAGCGGAGAGGTGGCGCCGCGGTCCGGCCCGGGAAGGGCGTAGCGGAAGGTGAAGGGGTTCTTGGCGACACCGATGGTGGGCAGCCCGGTCAGCACGCCCAGGTGGCTGGCGAGCCCGAAGCGGCGCGGGTGCGCCAGCCCGTAACCGTCGCAGACCACGAGGTCAGGGGTGCGGGTGAGACGGGCGAGGGCGTCGAGCACGGTGGGAATCTCACGGAACGCGAGCAGGCCGGGGACGTACGGGAAGGAGATCTGCCCGACGGCGGTCGCCTCGTCGACGACGGCGCGCGTACGGGCGTCCAGCGCGACGGCGGCAGCGGCGACGACGTCACGTGCGTCGTCGTAGGCGACGTCCACCCCGACGACCGTGCCCTCGAACCCCGGTTCCGGACCGGGTTCATCGAGCCGCACGTGGGGCCGCAACCGGTCCTGGACCGCGCGCGCCTGGTCTTCGTCGGCCGGCCAGTTCCGCAGTTCGTCGTCGCAGGAGATCGTTCCGGGAGTGTCCATGGTGACCGCCACGCTACCGAACCGGTGCGAGCCTCTGACCAGGCCGGGATGCCTGACCATGATGCGTTGTCAGTGGCGCTGGGTACCTTGGTGAGCGTGAACCCGGACCCCGCCGACTCCGACGACCGCGCAGCCGCCGCCGAGGGCAGCCCCTCGGCGATCTGCTCGTGCTCCACCACCGGTACCTCGCCGCTCTGAAACAACCCTCCGAGGTCTTCATGCCCGATGCGCTCCATCAGCTCGATGCCCTCGACCTCGCCGCCCGGCTGCGCCGCCGCGACGTCTCCGCGCGGGAGGTCGTCCAGGCGCATCTGGACCGCATCGAACAGGTCAATCCGGCCGTCAACGCCCTCGTCACCCTCGACCCCGAAGGCGCACTCTCCGCGGCCGCGCTCGCCGACGATCGTCTCGTCCGGGGCGCCGCCCTCCCGCCCCTGCACGGGATTCCGATCGCCTTCAAGGACACCCATCTCACCCGCGGTATGCGCACCACACACGGCTCACCGCTCTTCGCCGACCACGTCCCCGACGAGGACGACTTGCTCGTCGACAGGCTGCAGCGGGCCGGCGCCATCCGCCTCGGCAAGACCAATGTTCCCGAATTCGCCGCCGGTTCCCACACCTTCAATCCCGTCTTCGGCACCACCCGAAATCCGTACGACACCACACGTTCGGCGGGCGGCAGCAGCGGCGGCGCCGCCGCGGCGCTCGCGGCCGGGCTGCAACCGCTCGCCGACGGCAGTGACATGGGCGGCTCGCTGCGCAACCCCGCATCCTTCTGCAATGTCGTCGGGCTGCGGCCGACGCCGGGACGCGTGCCCCGGCACCCCGGTGGCGACCTCTGGGACACCCTGTCGGTCCCCGGCCCGATGGGGCGGACCGTGGCGGATACGGCGCTGTTGCTGTCGGTCATGGCGGGTCCGGATCCGCGCTGCCCCATCGGTCTGGAGACCCCCGGCGAGGCGTTCCGGGTGCCCCTCGACCGCGAGTTGCGCGGCCTGCGCGTCGCCTGGACACCGGACCTCGGGGGCCATGCCCCGGCCGACCCGGACGTACTCGCCGTTCTGGAGCCGCAGTTGAGGGTCCTGGAAGAACTCGGCTGCCGTATCGACACCGCCTGCCCGGACCTCACCGGGGCCGACGACACCTTCCGTACGCTACGGGCACACAGCTTCGACCTGGCGCTCGGCGCCCTGCTCGACTCCGACCGGCAGGCCCTCAAACCCAGCATCGTCCAGAACATCGAGCAGGGCCGCCGGCTGACCGCCGCCGACCTGCTTACCGCCACCGCGACCCGCAGCCGGCTGTACCTCGGCATACTGGAATTCTTCTCCCGGTACGACCTGCTCCTGGCCCCGGTCAGCCAAGTCACGCCGTTCGACGCGGAGTTGGAGTATCCCCGCGAGGTCGCGGGCCGGCCCACCCACTCCTATCTGGACTGGATGCGATCGGCCTACCTCGTCTCCCTCCTCGGCGTGCCCGCCCTTTCGGTTCCCGCAGGATTCACCCCGGGCGGCCTGCCCGTGGGGCTGCAGTTCATCGGTGCGCCGCGCGGGGATCTCGCCGTCCTCCAAGCGGGGCATGCCTATGAGTGCGCCACGCGGCACGGGCGGCGCCGCCCGGAGCTGCCCACGGCCTGACCGTGTCTGCGTCCTCTCCTTGAGGTCGCGGCACTTCCGGGACCTGTACGTGCCGCAGAGCCGCGCCAGCGGAGTACGCCGCACCAGCCGGGGACACATGCTGTGGCATCCGCCCTGGCCTGCGCATTCCCTTCCCGTCAGAAGCCGCGCTTCCGCCTGATATCTCGTCTATATTGCACCTATGTTCGTACTGGAGCTGACCTACACCGCGCCCCTCGAACGCGTCGACGCCCTCCTTCAGGAGCACCGGGAGTGGCTGGAGAAGGAGTACGCCGCCGGGCACTTCCTCGCCGCCGGCCGCAAGATCCCGCGGGAAGGCGGCGTGATTCTCGCCGCCGGGACGGACCGTGCGACCGTCGAGCGGATCGTGACCGAAGACCCGTTCGCCCTCGCCGGGGTGTGTGAGTACCGGATCACGGAGTTCGCGGCGACGACGACCGCCCCGGCTCTGGAGCAGTACCGGGAACCACTGCCGTCCTGAGCAGCCGTCCCCGCAGCCCGGAGCGCCGGCGCTCCGGGCTGCGGGCTTGCGGGCACCTCCTTGGCTCTGTGGACGCCGCTTGGCCCGCCCCGCCGCCTTGAGAGCCCCACGGACGGAACAGTCGGCCCTGTACCGTCAGCCCGGTAGCCGCCGCCCCTCCCCTGGGCTACGGAGCCGCCGTCGGGGGCGCCGCTGAACCACTGAGCGAGCCGGAGCTCGCGGGAACGGGCGGGGGCGAGGCGGGCCAGCGCCCCCCGTTGCGCCAGTACTCCTGGATGTCCTCCAACTGACGCCCCTTGGTCTCGGGCGCGGTGGCGGCGGCGAAGACCAGTGCGGCGAGCGCGAGGACGCCAAGGCCCGCGAAGGTCAGGGCCGCACCGGCCCAGGCCATCAAAGAGGGGAAGAACTGGGCGATCAGGAGGTTGGCCACCAGGTCGGCGGTGAGCATCACCGAGGCTCCGGTCGAGCGCAGCTGGGCGGGGAAGGCCTCGCTCGCATAGACCCAGATCAGCGATCCGAAGCCGAAGTTGAAGGCTGCGGTGAACAGCAGGATCGCGGCGAAGCCCACCCAGGTCGAGGCGCCGTGCAGCTCGCCCCTGGCGAAGACCGCGGTCAGGACGGCGAGCATGGCGACCATCGTGCCGATACCGCAGAGCAGCACCACCCGGCGGCCGAGCCGGTCGATGATGAGGAGGGCGAGGACGGTCGCGGCCAGCGAGGCGAGCTGGACGAAGGACGGCAGCAGGAAGTTCTGGCCGTTGCCGGTGAAGCCCATCTCCTCGAAGATCTGCGGGCTGTAGTACGTCACGGCGTTGATGCCGGTGATCTGGCAGAAGAATCCGAGGCCGACGACGAAGAGCGCGGCACGGGCGTACGGCTTGCGCAGCAAGGAGCGCGCCGATCCACCGCTCTCCTGGTCGAGCGCGGACGCCACGACAGCGACCTCCTCACGCGGATCGACGTCCGGGTCGGTCATGGCCATGACCTCGACAGCTCGTTCCGTGCGCCCCTTGAGGATGTACCAGCGTGGGGTGTCCGGCAGCCTGAGCAACGGGATCAGAATGACTGCGGCGGGGATCGCGGAGAGACCGAGCATCCAGCGCCAGTGACCGCCGTCGGACAGGCCCCAGTTGACGAAGTACGTGATGACGATGCCCGCGACCGTGGCGACTTGGTAGGCGGCGACGGAGGCTCCGCGGATACGCGCCGGAGTCGATTCGGCGACGTAGAGCGGGGCGGCGACGATCGAGATGCCGATGGCGATGCCGAGCAGGAAGCGGACGGTGTCCAGCACGACGACGTTGGGCGCGACGGCGGAGAGCGCCACGAATACGGCGTAGGAGCCGGCGACGATCAGCATCGCCGCCTTGCGGCCCAGGGCATCGGCGAGCTTGCCGCCGATCAGCGCGCCCACGATGGAGCCGAACACCAGGATGCTGTTGACCAGGCCCTTTTCGGCCTCGGTGAGATGAAAGTCCTTGCTCAGGAACACCAGGGCACCAGAGATGCTGCCGGTGTCGTAGCCGTAGATGACGCCGACGACGGCGCCGGTGAGCGCGAACAGTCTGCCGGTGCGGCGTGCGGTCCCGGGTGACGGGGGCGGGGGCGTCGCGGAGAGCGTGGCAATGGACATGGGAAGTCCTTTGTGCGGCGGAGCGGGCCTTGCTGCATGACTGAGCTGCGTGGCTGGGCTGCGTACTGGAACTGCACGCTCGAAGCTCGTGCGTGATCTTGCAAGTATTCGGCGCGTTTCACGCAGCTGTCAACACTTTCTCGCACTTCCCGGCACTCCCCTGAGCCTCTCCGCACGCACTCTCGACGCCATGCGACAAGCCAGCATTTACCCAGATGAGACCGGCTCACGAGTCCTCACCAGGCCACCGCACCGCACCTCCCCTCTGGCGCATCCGCCCGAACGAGGGATGGAAGCCTGACGACTTTCTGCGTACAGTCGATTGCAACGAAGGAAAATATTGCACTTTCGTGCAGACCCGCAGACCTGCGGACGCACAGAGACGCAGAGACGCAGACGCACGGACACAGAGATGCAGACCGATGAGCACATGCACATCGCAGGAGGGTGGGCCATGAGCGAGATCTCGTACATGGAGCAGGAACTGCACAGCCAGCCGGAGACGTGGCGGGAGGCCGCGCGGATCGGGGCGGCCGCGAGCCCGCTGCCCAAGGCCGGACAGCGGGTGGCCGTCGTCGGCTGCGGCACCTCATGGTTCATGGCGCAGTCGTATGCGGCACTGCGCGAGGCAGCCGGACAGGGGGTGACGGACCCCTTCGCCGCCTCCGAGGCGTTCCTCGGCACCGACCGCGGCTACGACGCGGTGGTCGCGATCACCCGGTCCGGCACCACGACCGAGGTGTTGCGCGTACTCGAGGCGGTCAAGGGGCGCATCCCGACGGTGACGATCCTCGGTGACCCCGCGACACCGGCAGCGGCTGTCTCCGACGAGGTGGTCGCGCTCCCCTTCGCCGATGAGGAGTCGGTGGTGCAGACCCGTTTTGCGACGACTGCGCTGACGATGCTGCGTGCGCAGCTGGGCGAGGACGTGTCCCGGGCGGTGACCGACGCGGAGGAGGCGCTGGCCGCGCCGGTGGACAAGGAATGGGTGGATGCCGAGCAGTTCGCCTTCCTCGGGACGGGCTGGACGTTCGGCCTGGCCAACGAGGCAGCACTCAAGATGCGGGAGGCATCGCAGAGTTGGACCGAGTCGTACCCCGCTATGGAGTACCGCCACGGTCCGATCTCGATAGCCGCACCCGGCCGGGTGACCTGGCTGTTCGGCCCGGCACCGGCAGGACTGGAGGCCGATGTGCAGCGGACCGGGGCGCGCTTTGTGTGCCATGCGCGCGATCCGCTGGCCGATCTGGTGCTGGTCCAGCGGGTGGCGCTGGAGCGGGCCCGCGCCCGGGGCCTGGACCCGGACAACCCCCGTGGCCTGACCCGCTCGGTGATGCTCGAAACGCCGTCCGCCTCGTAGCGCCCGCCTCCCCCACGTCACCCCGTCTCCCCCCGTCAACCAGCCCCGTCCGCAAGGGAGCCAGCCTCCGATGCCCCTCGTTCCGACCTCATCGATCGTGGACGCCGCCCGTGAGGCGCGGGTCGGTGCCGCGGCCTTCAACGTCATTCATCTGGAAACGGCCGAAGCGCTCGTCACCGCCGCCGAGCGCACCGCCATCCCGTTGATCCTGCAGATCAGCGAGAACTGCATCCGATACCACGGCAGCCTGCTGCCCCTCACCCGCGCCACGCTCGCCCTCGCCGAAGGCTCCACGGCCCCGATTGCGGTGCACCTCGACCACATCACCGATGCCGAGCTGGTCCACCAGGGCATCGCCGCCGGGGTGGGCTCCGTCATGGTGGATGCCTCCGCGCTTCCGTACGAAGAGAATGTGGCCACCACCGCCGAGCTCACCGCCTGGTGCCATGAACGTGGCGCCTATGTCGAGGCGGAACTCGGCGAGGTCGGCGGCAAGGACGGGGTCCATGCGCCAGGGGTGCGCACGGACCCGGACGAGGCCCTGGCCTTCGTCCGCGCGACGGGGGTGGATGCTCTCGCCGTGGCCGTCGGCTCCTCCCATGCCATGCATGAGCGCACGGCCGTACTGGACAAGGCCCTCATCGAGGCGCTGCACACCACTCTGCCGGTGCCCCTGGTACTGCACGGTTCGTCCGGTGTGCCCGACGACGAGCTGCGGCGGGCCATCGCCGCCGGAATGACGAAGATCAATATCTCCACTCATCTGGTCTCCGTCTTCACTCACTCGATACGGCACACGCTGGGCGCCGACCCCTCGCTCGTGGACTCCCGGAAGTACCTCAAGCCCGCCCGGGAGGCAGTGGCCGAGGAAGCGGCGAGGCTGCTGGAGGTGCTGGGCACTCCAGCGACGGTGCCGGACCAGTACGCAGCCCAGGCACCGGCCCGGGGGTGAGACGCCCCGGGGCGAGACGGCGGCAGGCGGCCACCACCGACTCGGCGGCGCTTCGTCACAGCGGAGGGGACGGTCCGGCGCGGCGGAGTACGAGGGCGCCTACGGCGCGTCACTGTGACCTGCTGAGACGAATTAGGCTCGCGCCATGAAGCGCCATGAACGGATGAACGCACTGCTCGAGCTGCTCGGCGACCGAGGCCGGATGGACGTCGAGGAGGCGGCGACCGAGCTGGAGGTCTCGGCCGCCACGATGCGGCGCGACATGGACGCCCTGGCCGAGCAGCAGTTGCTGACCCGGACCCGGGGCGGGGCGGTGCTCAGTTCGGTGGCGTACGACCTGCCCATCCGGTACAAGCATGCGCACCGGTCGGAAGAGAAGGAGGCAGTGGCACAGGCCGCGGCGAAGCTCGTCGAGCGGGGGCATGTGGTCGGACTGAGCGGCGGCACGACGACCACGGCGATCGCGCGGGTGCTTGCCACCCGGCCGGACTTCGCGGAGGCCGGCCCGCAGCCGCATCTGACGATCGTCACCAACTCCCTCAACATCGCCAATGAGCTGGCCGTGCGACCGCAGATCAAGATCGTGCTCACCGGTGGGGTGGCGCACTCGCGGTCGTTTGAACTGGTCGGGCCGTTCAGCGAGTTGGTGCTGCAGCAGATTTCCGTCGACATCGCGTTCATCGGCGCCAACGGCATGGACCCGATGATGGGGGCCACGGTGCACGACGAGGCGGAGGCCCGGGTCAACCGCCTGATGGCCGAGCGTGCCCGGCGTGCCGTGGTCGTCGCGGACTCGTCGAAGATCGGCGAGCGCTGCTTCGCCCGGGTCGGCGACGCGGATGTCTTTGACACGTTCATCACGGACAACGGAGCGAAGGAGGCGGTCCGCCGTGAATTCTCGGATCGGGGACTGAAGGTGGTGGCGGCCCGCCCGCCCTCGGGCGAGTGACCCCAGCCGACAGCCGGAGGCGAGGCCGGCCCTTGTCGGCACTCATCAGTCGGCCTCATCAGTCGGCCATCACCGGTCGGCAGGCTCTCGGCCGACAGGCTCTCGGTCGGCCAGACTCCCATGGATCGTTGCCCCGCCCCCCGCGGATCGCTTGGCCCGCCCCCTCGCCCCGCTTGCCCCGACCATCCCGGCCCGGCCACCCCGGCCCGATCATCCCGGCTCGCCGCCCCCGGCCCGCCCGGAACGGTTCCGGAAGGGCTGCTCTTATGTCGCGCCTTTGTCCCTGTGTGACCCCCGGGGCTGCTTTTCCCTGGGTGGGTATGGACAATGGGAATGAACGTGCGAACCCGATGTGGGGTTCGCGGGGGTGTCCGAGGTTGCCAGCGGGGGAGATGACGTGCGGAAGATCCTGGCCATAGCGCTCGCAACGGTGACGTGCAGCGCCTCGCTGACGCTGGTCAGCGCCTCGACCGCAGCAGCGGCCGACCTGCCGCCGCACTGTGTGGTGGTGCGGAAGTACTTCAACAAGGGTCATCAGCGCTATGTCCGCCTGACGAACCTGTGCAGCCGGCGCACCGCGTGCTACACCATCATCGTCCCGCATCAGCGCGACCCCCACGGGCGCCTCTCCAAAGGCACGACGAAGGACATCCGCTACGGCTCGACCTGGGCCTCGCGCGCCCTGTACGTGAAGAACAGTTCCTGCTGAGCGGGCGCCGGCAGGGCGCTGCGCCGTAGCTGACAACTGCGCCGGCCGCCGCGCCCCTCACGGGTGGGTCAGGCGCGTACGGCGACGCCGTCCAGCACCATCGAGAGGTACTGGCGGGCGATCTCCTCGGGGCTGTGCTGTCCGCCCGGCCGGTACCAGCTCGCCGCAACCCAGACGGTGTCGCGGACGAAGCGGTAGGTGAGCCGGATGTCGAGGTCGGCTCGGAAGACTCCATCCGCCACGCCGCGTTCCAGTGTGCCCAGCCAGGCCTTTTCGAACTTCCGCTGCGAGTCGGCGAGATAGCCGAAGCGGGGCTGCCCGGCCAGGTGCTTGGACTCCTTCTGGTAGATGGCGACGGCCGGGCGGTGCCGGTCGATCTCCCGGAAGGATTCGGTGACCAGGGCTTCGATGGTCTCCCTGGGGCCTAGCCCGGCGGCGAGTACGGCGTCATAGCCGTCCCACAGCTCGGTCAGGAAGCTGGAGAGGATCTCGTCCAGCATCGATTCCTTGGAATCGAAGTGGTAGTAGAGGCTGCCCGCGAGCATGCCCGCCTCATCGGCGATGCGGCGGACGGTGGTGGCGTTGTAGCCGTGTGCGGCGAATACCTCCGCCGCAATGTTGAGCAGTTCGCGGCGGCGCTCCGGTGACGCGTTCGCGGTCGTCGTCTTCTTCTTGGCGGCTGGCACCTGGCCATTGTCGCTCCCCCGCACCAACACTCCCCCTCCCGTGCACCAGCACTCCCCCTCCCGGTTCGGAGCTCTGTTCCCTGAGGCCCGACGTGACGCGACGCATATATTTCGCTAGTAAAACACCTGTTAATCTTTTGCCATGGGGAAGCACGCCAGACAGTCCGGGAAGAGCGCGTACACCGTGTCGGGAGGTGCGGTGCGTGCCCGGCCGCTGCCCCTCAGGAGCACCGTGCGGCTGCGCCGGCCCGTCGACATCTGGCACAAACCGGCGCTCAGCGCGGTGGCGGCGCTGGCGGTCCCCGATCTCACCTTGTTCTTCCTGGGCCGGCTGGATCTGATCCTGTACACCTCGGCGGGGGCGATGTGCGCCCTGTACGCGCACGGTCTTCCGTACGCCGCCCGCGCCCGCACTCTGCTGTGGGTGGTGCTCGGAATGGTGGCGAGCCTCGGTATCGCGCTGACCGCCGCCTCGCTGACCACATCGGCCGCACTGCTCGTCGTGGGCGCCTCGCTGCTGGCCGCGGTCCACAAAATGGTCTGTGACGCCACGCGCATCGGCCCGCCGGCGAACATCATCCTGACGTTCATCACAGCCTCGGCCTTCTTCGTGCCGCAGCACCTCGGCCAGGTCCCCCTGCATATGGCCGTGGCGCTCGGCGCCGGAGGGCTCGCCTGGCTGGTCTGTATGGCACCGGCCGTGATACGGCCGCAGGGGCCGGAGCGGATCGCCGTCGCCCGCGCGCTGGAGGCCGCGGCAGGACTGTTGCGTACTGCCGAACGGGGCCTCGGCGGGGCGCACGGGACCGGTGGGGAACCCGCTGGCGGGAAGCTCGCCGGTGGGAAGTCCGCCGGTGGGAAGCCCGCCGGTGGCGCCGGTCGGGAACTCGCTGGGGACGAACCCGCCGGTCGGGAACCCGCAAATGGCGAACCCTCCGGTGGGGAACTCGCCCGTGAGGAACCCGCCGGTGTGGCGCAGGCGCGGCATGCCACTGCGGCAGCCGTGAACGCCGCCTGGCACACACTGTTTCTGGTCCCGGTGCCCACCCCGGCGAGAGCCGCCGCGCGGGCCGGGCTCGAACGACTGCTGGTGCGGGCCGAATCGGTGCTGGGCCACGACGGCCGGTCCGCCGCAGGTGAAGCCGAGCGACTGGGCACCTGGGCCCGTGAACTGCGCAGCGGGCGGCCGCTGCCCCGGGTTGCGCTCTCGGCCGTGCAAGCCGAGGAGCTGGTGGGCGTCGCCGAGGAGGTGCGGGAGCCGTGGCGGCCTGCGCCCGGCCGTCCGCGTGGGGTACGCGCGGTGCTCGCCCGGCTCGCGCCCGGCTCACCGCTGCTGCCCATCGGCGCCCGGGTCGCCACCGGGTGTGTGCTGGCGGGCTGGGTGTCGATGGCCATCGGCGTCGGGCACCCGTATTGGGCCGTGGTCACCGCGGCCTCCATCTACCAGGCCAACACCACGCTCTCCTGGCAACGGGCACTCCAGCGGACCCTCGGCAACCTTCTCGGTCTGCTGCTCTACACCGCGCTGCTGCCGCTGACGCACCTCGGGGAGCTCGCGATGGTCGCGCTGGCGCTGGTCTTCCAGCTCGGCGCGGAGGCCTGCATCACCCGTAACTACTGGCTCGGCTCGGTATGCGTCACACCGATGGCGCTGCTGTTGACCGAGTTCGGCGGGCGGCTGCCGGCCGGCACGCTGATCGCCGACCGCTGGATCGACACCGTGGTGGGCGCGGTGGTGGGGCTGGCCTGCTGTGTCCTGATCACCAATCGGCGGGCCGCGAACCGGATCGAGGTCGCCCTGGGGCGGGTCGCGGCCGCGGAGACCGCCGCCTTGCGGCTGCTCGAGGCGAGTGCCGCTCCCGGGGCGGACGACAGCCGGGAAACCGGCTGGGCCCACGAGGCCGACCCACCCCGGGGTACCGACCGGGACCAGGAGATCCGCTGGGCCCGGGACCGGCTGGCCGCCGGGCTGGTCGAGCTCCGCGAAGCCGTGGAGGTGGCGGCCGGCGAGTGGTGGCAGCGTGCCCTCCCCGAAGAACGGATCGCCCGAGCCGAGCAGCAGGGCCACCGGACGCTGGCCGGTCTCGTCCGCCGGCGTCCGGCACCGGTTCCGGCCGCCTGACCCGCGGTACCGCCCGGCGCGGCGGCCGGCGCCGCGGCAGGCACAATTGCAGGCGTACACGGCATGGCCGAGAGGAGTGTGCGGGTGACCGAGGACATCGTCGCGGGGGTGCTGCGCCAGTGGCAGCAGGTGCACCCCGGGCTGGACACCGGCCCGATGGCGGTGATCGGGCGGCTCAACCGCTGTTCCGCACTGCTGCAGCAGGCAGCAGATGCGCCACTGCGGAAGGCCGGACTCACCCGTCCCGAGTTCGACATTCTCGGCACCTTGCGCCGGATGGACCGTGAGCTGACCCCTGGGCGGGTGGCCCGCGAGACCTTTGCGTCCGGTGCCGCGGTGACCAAACGCGTGCGGCAGCTGGAGGAGCGCGGGCTGATCGCCCGTCGCCCCGACGACCGGGACCGCCGCGTCGCGCATCTCTCGCTCACCGACGAAGGACGCGCGACCATCGACCGGCTGCTGCCCGAACAGTTGCGGTACGAGGCGGCGCTGCTCGAAGGCGTCGGCGATCAGCGCCAGGAGGAACTTTCCGTGGCGTTGGCCGAGTTGCTGGTGGTGCTGGAGGGGCGGCTCGGCAGCCTGCTGGAGTAACGACGGCCACCGAGGTGGAGGGGAGTGGGTCGGCGTACGACAGCCACCCGAAGGCGGGGCCCGCGCTTGCGCTGTCGGGCCCGCCGCCAGGTCCCCCGCCAGGTCCGCCCCCTCCCGACCACCGCCGGAGAGCCGGGTCCTGACAGGCCCCGCTGACAGGCCCCCCTTTCAGGCCCCGCTTTCAGGCCCCGCTTTCAGGGCCCGCTGGCAGGCCCCGCTGACAGGCCCGCCGTCACGGCTCCAGTCGTGCGACCCGTCCTCGCTCGCCCGCGGCCCAGCAGCCCAGGTCCGGAGCGCAGTCGACGGTGTCGTACGAACCCTGGTCGAAGGTGTGCCAGGTGCGGCCGCCGTCGAGGGTCAGATCGCTGCCGGACGGGCCGACCGCCACGGCGAGGCGCCGGGAATGCGGGAGCCAGGCGGCGCCGGAGCGGTAGGCCCTGGGAGGTTCGGCGGCCGGTGTCCAGGTTCCGCCGGCGTCGTCGCTGACCGCGGCGGCGCGGGGCGAGGGCTGGTCGGGGCGGAAATCACCGCCGACGGCCAGGACATGGGTGCGGTCGCGGAGGGCGAGCGCGAAGACACCGCGGGCCGGGTCGCCCGCCGGTATCGGGGTGTCGGTGGCCGACCAGGTACGGCCGCGGTCGGCGGTGTGCAGGACGCGGGCGGTGGCCGCGCCACCGGTTGCGATCCAGGCATCACGGCTGCCGACGGAGACCAGGCACTGGCCACTGGCGGCGAATGCGGCTTCGCCCGGCTGGGCGGGCGGCATGCCCTCCGACGGCAGTACGCGCCAACTGCGTCCGCCGTCCGCGGTGGACAGGATGCGGTACCTGCCGTCAACGGGGTCGCTGAGCGCGATGCCGTGCCGCCGGTCGAAGAAGGTCAGGCAGTCGTAGAAGGCGTGCGGGTCGGTGTTGCGGAAGCTTTCGGTCCAGGTGGTGCCGGCGTCGTCGGTGCGGAAGACCCGTGAGGCCTCCCCCTCACCGATCGCCAGAACCACCGCACGGCGCGCATCGAACGCCTCGATGTCGCGGAACTCCAGGGCGCCGGCACCGGGTGGGGAGACATCGCTCCAGTGCTTGCCGCCGTCGTGGCTGCGCAGCACGGTGCCCGCCGTACCGGCGACCCACGCGGTCGTACGACTGACGGCCGCCAGGCCGCGGAAGCGGGCGGTGCTGCCGCTGTCCTTGAGCCGCCAGCCGGCGTGCGGGGCGGTGAGCGGTGCCGCCGTTGCCGGCTCGGCGCCTTCCCGTACCGGCGGCACCGCGGGCGAACCCGCCGGGGCCGCGGCCGCCGGCCCGGCTGTCAGGGCGGCAAGCACCGCCATACCGGCCGCCATGGCCGCCGCCCGCCATCGGGCCTCGCGGGTACGCAGCACCCGCCGCGTGCCCCGATCCCCTTCCTGGGCCCGTTCCGGCTCCCGGTCCTCGTGCCGTTCCCAGTCCCGGTGTCCTTCCCGGTCCTCGTGCCGTTCCCGTTCCCGGTCCCGGGAGCGTTCCCCGCACAACAAGCGTCCCGTGCGCCGCACTTCGCCCCACCCCGCTCTGGTTGTGGGCTGGAAGCTAGCCCAGCCCGAACCGGTCGTCCAGACCACCGCCCGCAGCTGTCGAAACCTGTCCCCTCTCTCCGTCGCCGATGCCGCCAGCCACCCCCACGGATGCCGCCCCCTCCACACCCCGCCCACCCACAGCGCCCCCCCGAGCACACCTGACGCCCGATCACATCAGCTGGCCGAGCCCCATCACGCCCACTGGCGCACAGCAAAGAGGGCATTTACGTACATTCAAAGGCCCGTGATGCAGGTCACGCAGGAATCCAATGCACCTGGCGCGATGACCTGCGCGTCCTAGTGGTCACAGCAGCGAGGATCCGCACCGAATACAAGGGAGCCGGCGATGTCCAGCGTCATCGACCAAGCCGTTCAGGCCCGTCTCATCGCGACCGCTCCCCGGTCGCAGGTGATTCCGGCGAGCCTGCGTTATGACCGCGCCGATCCGTTCGCGGTGGCTCTGGTCTTTCCGCCCGCCGCGTCGCTGGACGGGGCCGAGGTGACCTGGACGTTCGCGCGGGAGTTGCTGGAGGAGGGCCTGTGCGAGCCGACCGGGGCGGGCGATGTGCAGATCTGGCCGTACGACACCCACGCCGTGGTGGTGGAGTTCCATGCCGTAGGAGGCATGGCCGTGGTGCAGTTCGACGCGCAGGAGCTGCGGACCTTTCTGACCCGGTCGTACCAGATCGTCGCGAAGGGTGAGGAGGCGCGGCATCTGGATGTCGAGGCCGATCTCGTCGCCCTGTTGCGCGAGGCGTAGCCCTCTCCCCTCCCCCGAGGACGACGGCACGGGCGCGGACGCCGAGAGCCGCGGGCCCCGAGGGTCGCAGCCACCGAGAGCCGCGGCCGCCGAGGATCACGGCCGCTCCACCCGCGCTCGCGGCGATGAGCCCCGGCCCGCCTTCCGCTCACGCGGGCTCCGCCCCGAAGAGGTTCGCCAGCTGCAGATCCAGCAGCCGTAGCGCGGTTTCGGGGTCGTGCACACCCAGCAGGACGTAGGTGGCGAGCCCGTCGGCCGTGCTGATCAGCAGCATCGCCTCGTCCTCGGTGGCGCGTTCCGGCGGCAGCTCACCGCGGTCCGCGGCCAGCCGTAGTTGACCGGCGAAGAAGGCACGGAGCTGGGGGATGCCGTTCTCGGCCTCCGCGCGCAGGGTCTTGTCGTGTACGGCGCGGGCGAAGTAGGCGGCGCTGACCAGCAGCCCGGTACGGCTCTTGGCGTCGAGTGGCAGCATGCCCGACAGGCAGGCGCGCAGCACCTCACGGGGCGTCGGCTCCCTCGCCGGCTCCCCGTCCGGCCCCTCGGCAAGCGACTCGATGCGGGCGCGGATCCGGTCCGCGGCGAGCCGGTTGATGTGCCGGAGGGCGAAGAGCAGCATCTCGTCCCTGGTGCGGAAGTAGTGCTGCAGCCGGCCGAGCGAGATCCCGGCCTCCGCCGCGACATCACGCAGGCTCGCGCCGTCCAGCCCGCGGGTGCTCGCAATCCGCCACAACGCCTCGGAGATCTCCTGGCGTCTGACTTCGTGGTCCACCTTCTTGGGCACGGATGACCTCCCTCCTGCCGTGCGCGACCTTCGCATGGCTCCGACGCGTCACATCGCTACGGCGCATGACTCCGACTCAGGGGGCCGGCTCAAGAGGGCCGGCCCGCTTTTACAAGTCGCTTGTACCGTTATAACGTACCAGGACTCAATACACTTGACTTGGAAACCGGTGACTCTCATGCCCGAGCATGCCGCCCCGCTGCTGCGCCCACCCCGCCACCGAGTCGACCCCCGGGCCCGCCGCTGGTGGACGGCCCAGGCCCTGCTGACCCTCAGCGGTCCGATGCTGCTCGTCGCCCTCGTCATGACGGTCCTTTCCCTCCTCTTCTTCCCCGGCGCGCTGCCGTGGCTGGGGCCGTTGCTGCTGGTCGTGCTGGTGCTGCCGGCCGTCGGCTACCTCGCGGTCATGCCGCGGTGGCGGTATGCGGTGCACGCCTGGGAGCTGGGTGAGCGTGCGGTCTATGCGGCGGGCGGCTGGTTCTGGCAGAAGCGGCGGATCGCGCCGCTGACCCGGGTGCAGACGGTGGACACCGTGCGCGGACCGCTCCAACGGCGCTACGGGCTGGCGACGGTGACCGTCACCACCGCCTCGACCGCGGGCGACATCAAGATCGCGGGACTGTCCGACGCGGACGCCGAGGAGCTGTCACGGCGGATCGGCGAGGCGGCGCAGGACGTACCGGGTGATGCCGCATGAGCACGCCACACGAGCCCTCCGCACCCGGCATGGACCGCGGCATACCGGACACGGCCCCCGCCGCCACCACCCCCTCTGCCGCCCCGTCCGTCACCCCGTCCGACACGGGCCGGTGGCGGCGGCTGGATCCGCGCACCCTGCTGGTGCACTGCGGCTGGCTGGCGGCACCGCTCGGTTCGCTGGCGCTGACGGCACTGGCCACGGGCGGCCGGATCACCGCCCAGGCCTGGATCACCCTCGCCGCCATCGCCGCCTCGTTCGCCGTCGTCACCACCATCGGCCTGATCCGCTGGGCCCGTACGGAGTTCCGGGTCACGCTCCCCGGGAGCCCGGACGGCACGGAAACGGGTACTTCCGGTGGCCCCGGCCGCACTTCGCCCACCCTCGACGTACGCAGCGGACTGCTGACGCGCCGGCTGCGCAGTGTGCCGCTGCACCGCATCCGCACCGTCGATCTGACCGCGTCGCCGCTGCACCGGCTGCTGGGGGTCACCGTGCTGCGAGCCGGCACGGCGGGCTCGGGGGACGGCCGCAGCGAACTGTCGCTGGAGGCGCTGACGGTCCTCGACGCGGAACGGCTGCGCGCCGAGCTGCTTGCGTACGCGGACGCCGAGGGGGCGGCTAACGATCCGGTGGTGGCCCGTATCAGCTGGCGCTGGCTGCGGTACGCGCCGCTCACCTTCTGGGTCATCGGCGGGGTGTTCGTGGTGGCCGGTTCGGTCTACCGGGTCCTGGACGGCATCGGCATCGAGGCCTGGAAGCTCGGCTTCGTCCAGCGGGCGTTCACCGAGTTCGGCGCGAGCGCCCTCTGGCTGACGGTCCCGGCGGCACTGCTCGTCGTCCTCGCCCTCGGCTCGGTCGGCGCCGTCGCCCTCTACGTCGAGAACTGGTTCAACTACTGCCTGGAGTGGACCGATGCGCGCACCCTGCGGGTACGCCGCGGCCTGTTCACCACCCGGTCGGTCACCATCGAACGGGCGCGGCTGCGCGGGGTGTTGCTGCGCGAACCACTGCTGCTGAGGGCCGGTGGCGGAGCGCTGGTGCAGGCGGTGGCAGGTGGCCTGGGCAACCGCGAGGAGAACCGCAAGCGCAGCGGGCTGCTGCCGCCGGCGCCCCTCCCGGAGGCGTTGCGGGTGACGGGCGGCGCCCTGCGGTCGCCGTTCCCGGCAGCGGGCACGTCACCGGTCGCGCTGGCGCCGCACCCCCGCGTCGCCCTTCGCCGGCGCCGGGTGCGCGGACTGCTGTGGGCGGTGCTGCCCGGCACCGCCGTCCTGGCCGGTCTCGGTGCGGCGTTCACCCCCGTCCTGCTGCACTGCGCCTGGGTCTACGCGCTGGTCACCACGGCGCTCGTGCTGTGGCTGGCCCGGGACGCGTACCGCAACCTGGGGCACGGAGTCGACGGCCCCTATCTGGTCGCCCGTTCGGGCACCTTCAGCCGCGACACCCTCGCCCTCCGGCGCGAGGCCATCGCCGCCTGGACGCTCTCGACCTCGCCGTTCACCCGGCGGGCCGGCCTGGTCACGCTCACCGCCGCGGTCGCGGCGGGCGAGGACGGCTATCGCATCCCGGACCTTGCGGCAACCGAGGCGCCGGCCTTCGCCGCGATGGCGGCCCCGGGGATCCTGGAGGAGTTCCTGACGTACCCCGGGGCGCCGGATCACCTTCCGGAGCAGCGACTGCCGTAGCGGAAGGGCACTTCCCGAGGCACGCGGTGCGCCCGCCCCAGAGGTCCCGCGCACCGGGCAACCCCTCCGGCCACATGAGACACATCTCACACCGATGTCGGGTGCACGGAGAGGGTGGGCACACCGTCTTACCGGACGAGCCATTGCCCATGACCCGACAGCCGCAGGGGGACCAGCGCGATGCACACCGTTATCGACCAAGCCGTCCAGGTCCGCCTCATCGCCACCACCTTCGGCCCGCACGCGGTGCCCGCGGTGCTGCACTACCAGCCCGCCGATCCCCTGGCGGTACGGATGTTCTTCCCGCCGGAGATCTCGCTGGACGGCGCCGCCGTGGACTGGGCCTTCGCCCGGGAACTGCTCGACGAGGGGCTTCGGAGACCGGCCGGGCGGGGTGATGTGCGGGTGCGGCCGTCCGGCCCGGACCGCACGGTGATGGAGTTCCACGCGGAGGAAGGCGTCGCCCTGGTGCAGCTGAAGACCGCGGATGTCCGGCTGTTCCTCGCCCGCTCCTACGAGGCCGTACCCGCGGGCGGCGAGCCGGCGCACCTCGGTATGGAGCGCGGCCTCGCGGAGCTGTTCGGCGCGGCGTAAGACAGACGGGCCGTGCGCGGCAGGCAGCGGCGAGCCGCGCACGGTATGAGGCCGGGGGAGGAGGCCGTCGCCCCGGGGGTGGGAAGGCGACGGCGCACACCGGGGCCTGTCCGGCAGGTCGGTGACGGACAGGCCCCGGGTGTCCGGCGGGGGGTGGCGGTCACCCGCCCCCACCCACCTCAGCGCTTCGGAAACCCGAACCCGTAGCCCTGCTGCTGCATCCACGGCAGCAGCCCGTCCAGCGCTTCGACGGTCCGGGAGCGGTCGCCCCCGCCGTCGTGGAACAGGACCGTCGGCCCGTTGGGGAGTTCACCGCGCACCGTCGCCTTGATGCCCTCGAGGGTGCCGCCCTCGAAGTCCTTGCTGTCGACGTTCCAGCCCAGGGGCCGCATCCCGTGATCCGCGGCCAGCTTCCGGCTGTAGGGGGTGAAGGCGCCGCCGGGGGCGCGGTAGTACTCGACCCGGGCGCCGCCCGCCGCGTCCTCGATCATCTTCTGCGCGTCGAGTACCTGCTGCGACTGGTAGCTCTGCGGCTGGTGATCCATACCGGTGTTGTGGCTGACGGTGTGGTCGCAGAGCTTGTGCCCCGCGGCCACCACCTGCTTGACGAGGTCCGGATGCGCCTTGGCCTGCGGACCTATCATGCAGAAGACCGCTTTGACGTTGTGCTTCTTCAGCACGGCGAGCACCTTCGGGGTCCAGACCGGGTCCGGGCCGTCGTCGATGGTGATGTTCAGGCTGCGGCCGGGGCGGTCCGAGGCGTGCACGATCGAGGAATCGACCTTGACGGGGGCGGCCCGCTCGGCCTGGCCGGAGCCGACGGTGTCGGCCTCGGCCTGTGAAGTGGCCCCGAAATCACCGAAGGCGAGCGTCCCCGCGACCGCGAGCGACACCACCGCCGCCGCGGCCACCCCGATGATGCCGCTCTGAATACCGAAGCGCCGTGCCATCCCGACCCCGTCCCTACCCTGCTCGTGTGCGTACCGACCGGCGGTGGCCGCGTTGTGCGCACCGCCTTGCACCACGTGAGATGCAGCAGGGCCCGGGCAGGCTGCTCCTGTTACCGATCCATCATGAAACTTATTGATACTGGACCCATGCCACGAGTACTTCTGATCGAGGACGACGCCGCCGTACGGGACGGCGTGTCCCTGGCCCTACGGCGGCGCGGCCATGAAGTGGCGGCCGCGGCCAGCGGTGAGGAGGGGCTGGAGGTCCTGCCCGGCTTCCGCCCGGACATCGTGCTGCTGGATCTGATGCTCCCCGGCAAGGACGGCTTCGAGGTCTGCCGGCTGATCCGCGCCGAGCGGCAACTGCCGATCATCATGCTCACCGCCCGTGGCGAAGACCTCGACGTGGTACTCGGCCTGGAGGCCGGCGCCGACGACTACATCGTCAAGCCGGCCCGCGGCGAAGTCCTCGAAGCACGGATGCGTGCCGTGCTGCGCCGTACCGCGCTGCCCGCCGATGGCGCACCGGCCGCCGCCGAGCCGGGGCCCGCCCCGGTCGAGACCTACGGCGAACTGGCCATAGACCGCGCCGGCCTGGTCGTCGGCAAGGGCGGCCAGGATCTGGCGCTGGCCCCCTCGGAGATGAAGCTGCTGCTGTTCCTGTCCGCCACTCCGGGGCAGGTCTTCAGCCGCCAGCAGCTGCTGGAGCATGTGTGGGAGCACAGCTATCACGGCGATGCGCGGCTGGTCGATGCCTGTGTGATGCGGCTGCGGACGAAAATAGAGGACACCCCGCGCAGCCCCCGTTACGTCCAGACCGTGCGCGGCTTCGGCTACCGCTTCGGACCCCTGTGAAGCGCCCCGGCCTCCGGATGCCGGCCCTGCCCCGCCTGCGTACGGGGAACCCCCAGTTGCTGCGGGGGCTGCGGGCCCGGCTCGTCGTGGGGTTCCTGGTGGTGGCCGCCGTCAGTGCGCTGACCACGGCTCTGCTGACCTACCAGGAGGCCCGCAACGCCATACTGCAGCGCTCCCAGGACATTGCCGTCAACGACCTGAGAGCGCAGGTCAACTCGCTGGCACCCGAGCTCCCGGTCCCGCCGTCCCAGGCAGATCTGGATTCCCTGCGCGTCCAGTTGGAGCGCTCCGGAAAGTCCCGCGAATGGGACATTTCCGTACATTACAGTGGCGCACGCGACAGTGGCGATGGCAGCCTGGGGGGCGAGGTCGTGATACCGGCCGGCCTCAAGGCGTCGGTGGAGAAGCGCCATGTGCCGGCCTTCCAGCGCGTGGACCGCGGCGGGGACCCCTGGCTGCTGATCGGGATGCCGGTCCGGCAGTCCGACGGCCGGGCCTCCGCGCTGACCGTCTACGCCCAACTCCCGCTGAGCGCCGAGGAGTCCAACGTCGAGGCGCTGGTGAGCGCGGCCCAGCGGGGCGCGCTGCCGGTACTGGTACTGACCGTGGTCCTGGCGCTGCTCGCCGCGCGCGGCGTACTGCGGCCCGTACGGGGTCTGCGGCAGGCCGCCGGACGGATCGCCGAGGGCAAGCTGGACACCCGGCTGGAGGTCAAGGGCGCCGACGAGATCGCGGACCTGTCCCGGACGTTCAACGACATGGCGGCCCGGCTGGAGGAGAGCATGGCCGAGCTGCGCCGCCTGGAGTCCAACTCCCGGCGGTTCGCGGCCGATGTCTCGCACGAGCTGCGGACCCCGCTGGCGGCGATGACCGCGGTGACCGATGTGCTCGACGAGGACGCCGACTCCCTCGACCCCGACACCGCCTCCGCGGTCCGGCTGATCAGCCAGGAGACCGGGAAGCTGGCGCGGATGGTGGAGGATCTGATGGAGGTGTCGCGCTTTGACGCGGGGGCCGCGGCGCTCCATCTGGACGAGGTGGACGTCGGCGAGACCATCCGCAAGACCCTCCAGGCCCGGGCCTGGCAGAAGAGGGTGACGGCAGAGTTGCCCGCGGACGTACGGGCCGGACTCGATCCACGGCGGCTCGATGTGGTGGTCGCGAACCTGGTCGGCAACGCCCTGCACCACGGCGGCGAGCCGGTCCGGGTGCGGCTGCACCCTCCGGAGCCGGGCGCGGACCGACTGCTGATCGAGATCTCCGACAGCGGCCCCGGCATCGACCCCGAGGTCCTGCCGCACGTCTTCGACCGTTTCTACAAGGCGGACTCCGCCCGCGCCCGCTCGGAGGGCAGCGGCCTGGGCCTGGCCATCGCGATCGAGAACGTACGGCTGCACGGCGGCTCCCTGCGCGCCGCCAACTCCCCCGAGGGCGGCGCGGTGTTCACGGTGGATCTGCCGCTGCGCCACCAGGAGGCGGGCGAGCCGGCGGCCGAAGACAGCGGCGGCCCGCCGGACGACGCGGCGGCGGCCGACGGGCAGACCGCGGAGGACGACCGGGGCGGCCTCCGCTGCTCAGCCGGAAAGGAGAGGCACGCATGAGCGCCACGAACGCCCCCCACGCCCTGCGTGTGACACGTGCCCGCCGGCGGATGCTGACCGGCGGGCTCACCGCCGCGCTGGCCGGCGTGCTCACCGGCGCGCTGGCCGGCGGCCTGACCGGCTGCGGTATCGCCCCCACCGATGTCATCGACGCCGGCGAGCCCGCCACCGGCGTGAAGTCACCGGGCCAGCCCGCGGCCGATGTCCAGTTGTTCTTCTACGGGCCCTCCGGCCTGCGCTCCGCGACCCGGCGGGCGAAGGTGCCGGTCGACCCGGAGCTGGCCATCGCGTTGCTGATGAAGGGGCCGAACCACGCGGAGCGGATGCGCGGTCTGTCCAGCGTGCTGCCGAAGTTCCCCGGTTCGCTGACCGTCACCACCCATGTGGGCAGCGTCGTGATCAGCCTGCCGATGAACGTGAAGCGGCTGGACTCCGCCTCGCTGAACCAGTTGGTGTGCACCGCGGCCAATGCCCGGGTACCCGGGAACAAGCCGTCGGGGGAGGTCGCCGTGACACTGGTGAGCAAGTCCGTGCGTGTGGGCCCCATGGTGTGCGGTGGCAACAATGCCTTCCCCGTCGTGGAGCCCAGCCCGACCGGAACCGGTACGCATCAGAGCGGCACCGGCGCGGAATCCGGCGGCGGCAGCGGCACGACCGGACCGGGCCCGGAGGCGGCGGAACCGGACCCGGCGGGCTGAGCTGTCTCCGTTCCGCGGGCCCGTCCCGAAGCTCCCGTGAAGACGGGCGGGCCGGGGCCCGCCCGCACCGCCGTCACCGCCCGGCGGGCCCCGTTCGCACCCGCAGGAACCGCGGCCGGTACAGCTCCACATCGCCGTTGAGCCGGGCATCGGGCGGGACGCCGGGCGGGCCGAGCCAATTGATGTCGTAGCTGACAGCGCCGGGCGGATCGGGGAAGAACGGGCCGGGAGTGGCCGCGGTGCCGCCGGTCAGGGTGCGCACCGGCCGGCCCGAACGGGACATCACCACGGCGGAGTTGTGCCGCAGGAGCGGGGCGCCCCCGGCGTCGGCAGTGCGCCAACGGTGCCGCTCCCCTTGCCGGTTGGGCGGCGGCTGGATCCGGTCGAGGAAGGTGTCGGAGAAGAGCCAGAGCGTGCGGCCGTCGGGAAGGCGCACCGAGTGGGTGCCGTCACCGCCGGTCCAGTCGTCGACCCGGGTGTTGTCGTCGCCGTAGCGGGCGAATTCCGCGGTATGCCGGGAATCGGGGGACCAGGAGGCGATCCGGCGCCCGCGGCAGTCCGCGGCGCTGCCGGGGGGGGCCGCCCCCGGCAGCGCCCACAGCAGCCGGGCAACGGCGAGGAGCAGGGCGGCGGCGGCCGCGGTACGGATCACTGGCGCCTTGGGCATCGCGCTCCTCCGGGGTCCCCCGGTTCCTTGAGAGCTCGGGGAGGGTGCCGGGCCCACGCTACGGAACCTCCGCGGCGGCCGGCAGCAGGCGCCTCCCGCGGGGAAAAGGATGACTCGGCACCGTACGGCCGAACCGTCCCACCTACGTCCCACCTGCCCCTTCCGGCGCATAAATATGAAGATCCATGGGAGGTCAACGAGTGCAAGGTCACAGCGGGAGCCCCTGCTCCAGCTAACGGTCGTTCGCCTAGCCTGCTGCTATGACCGCCGAGTCCCCCGAACTCCCCCTGGCCGCCGCCTTCCCCGATGCCGATCGAGAGCAGTGGCAGCGCCTCGTCGAAGGTGTGCTGCGCAAATCGGGCGTCACAGAGGCGACGGGCCCCGCCGCCGAGGATGCGCTCGCCACCGATCTGCAGGACGGCATCCGCATCCGCCCGCTCTACACCGCCGAGGACGCCACGGGCCCCCTGGGTCTTCCGGGCTTCCCGCCGTTCGTACGGGCCGGCCGGCCCGAGGGCACGACCGTCGCCGGGTGGGACGTACGCCAGCGCCATGTCCACACCGATCCGGTGCGCGCCAATGAAGCGGTACTGGCCGATCTGGAGAACGGCGTCACCTCCCTCTGGCTGGCCGTCGGCGACGGCGGGCTGCCGGTGGACGGACTGGAGCGCGCGCTCGACGGTGTCTATCTGGATCTGGCCGCGGTGGTGCTGGACGCCGGCGCCGATTTCGCGTCGGCCGCCGAGGAGTTGCTGCGGCTGTACACCGCGTCCGGCGCGCCGCTCGCCGAGGCGGTCGGCTGCCTGGGCGCCGACCCGCTCGGCCTGCTGGCCCGTACGGGCGACGACGCCAAACTGCGCCTGCAGGGGGAGTCGGCCGCCCGGATCGCCGCGCGGTGCGCCGCCGAGGCACCCGGCGTGCGCGCGCTGGCCGTGGACGCGCTGCCGTACCACGAGGCGGGCGGCTCCGCGGCCGAGGAGCTGGGCGCCTCGCTGGCGACCGGTGTCGCCTACCTGCGGCAGCTGACGGAGTCCGGCCTGGGCATCAACGACGCCTGCCGGCAGCTGGAGTTCCGCTACGCCGCGACCGCCGACCAGTTCCTGACGATCGCCAAGCTGCGCGCCGCCCGGCGGCTGTGGGCGCGGGTCGCCGAGGTCTGCGGGGCCTCCCCCGCCGCCGGTGCGCAGCGCCAGCACGCCGTCACCTCCACGGTGATGATGACCCGTCGGGATCCATGGGTGAACATGCTGCGCACCACGGTCGCCGGGCTGTCCGCGGGCGTGGGCGGCGCGGACGCGGTGACGGTGCTGCCGTTCGATGCCGCGCTGGGCGTGCCCGATGCGTTCGCCCGCCGGATCGCCCGGAACACCCAGTCCGTGCTGCTGGAGGAGTCGCACCTGTCGAAGGTGATCGACCCGGCGGGCGGTTCCTGGTACGTGGAGAGCCTGACCGACGAACTGGCCGGTGCGGCCTGGGCGTTCTTCCAGGAGATCGAGGGCGCGGGCGGCCAGGCCGCGGCGCTGCGGTCCAAGATGATCGCCGGACGGCTGGCCCGCACCTGGGAGCGCCGCAGCAAGGACCTCGCCCACCGGCGCGAACCGATCACCGGTGTCAGCGAGTTCCCGCATCTCGCCGAGACTCCGGTGCACCGCGAGCCGGCGCCCGCTCCGATCGGCGGAGGGCTGCCGCGGGTGCGCAGGGACGATGCCTACGAGCGGCTGCGGTCGCGCTCCGACGACCGCCTGGCGGCGACCGGTGAACGGCCGAAGGTTTTCCTGGCCGCGCTGGGCCCGGTCGCGGCGCACACCGCGCGGGTGACGTTCGCCGCCAACCTCTTCCAGGCCGGCGGCATCGAGACGGTGCAGGACGCCGCGCCGGTGGACGCGGAGTCGGTGGCCGAGGCGTTCGCCCGCAGTGGCGCGCGGATCGCCTGTCTGTGTTCGAGCGACGCGGTGTACGGCGAGCAGGCGGCGGCCGTGGCGGCCGCGCTGAAGTCGGCGGGGGCGCTGCGGGTGCACCTGGCCGGCAAGCCGGGTGAGCGCCGGGAGGAATTCGTAGCGGCCGGGGTGGACTCCTTCGTCTTCGCGGGCTGCGACGCGGTCGAGGTGCTGTCCTCGGCCCTGGATGTCATGGAGGTGGCGTGATGAACGACACGACACAGCAGACGGGCGCCATCCCGGACTTCAGCACGGTCGAGCTGGGGAAGCCGGCCGCGGCGGGCGCCGCCGGCGGCACCGGGGAGTGGGCCGAGGCCGTGGCGCAGTCCACCGGCAAGGGCGTGGCGGATCTGACGTGGGAGACGCCGGAGGGCATCGACGTCAAGCCGCTGTACACCGACGCGGACCTCGACGGCCTGGACTTCCTGGGCACGTACCCGGGGATCACGCCGTATCTGCGCGGCCCGTACCCGACGATGTACGTCAACCAGCCCTGGACGATCCGGCAGTACGCCGGCTTCTCCACCGCCGAGGAGTCCAACGCCTTCTACCGCCGCAACCTCGCGGCCGGCCAGAAGGGGCTGTCGGTCGCCTTCGACCTGCCCACCCACCGCGGCTACGACAGCGACCACCCGCGGGTGACCGGCGATGTCGGCATGGCGGGCGTCGCCATCGACTCGATCTACGACATGCGGCAGCTCTTCGAGGGCATCCCGCTGGACAAGATGACCGTGTCGATGACGATGAACGGCGCGGTGCTGCCCGTTCTCGCCCTCTACATCGTGGCCGCCGAGGAGCAGGGCGTACCGCCCGAGAAGCTGGCCGGGACCATCCAGAACGACATCCTCAAGGAGTTCATGGTCCGCAACACCTACATCTATCCGCCGCAGCCCTCGATGCGGATCATCTCCGACATCTTCGCGTACACCTCGCAGAAGATGCCGCGCTACAACTCCATCTCCATCTCCGGCTACCACATCCAGGAAGCGGGCGCGACGGCCGACCTGGAGCTGGCGTACACCCTCGCCGACGGGGTGGAGTACTTGCGCGCGGGCATGGCGGCGGGCATGGACGTGGACTCCTTCGCGCCGCGGCTGTCGTTCTTCTGGGCGATCGGCATGAACTTCTTCATGGAGATCGCCAAGCTGCGGGCGGCCCGGCTGCTGTGGGCGCGTCTGGTCCAGCGTTTCGAGCCGAAGAACCCCAAGTCCCTCTCCCTGCGCACCCATTCGCAGACCTCGGGCTGGTCGCTGACCGCGCAGGACGTGTTCAACAACGTCACCCGCACCTGTGTCGAGGCGATGGCGGCGACGCAGGGCCACACCCAGTCGCTGCACACCAACGCCCTGGACGAGGCGCTGGCGCTGCCCACCGACTTCTCCGCCCGGATCGCCCGCAACACCCAGCTGTTCCTGCAGCAGGAGTCGGGCACCTGCCGGGTCATCGACCCATGGGGCGGCAGCGCGTACGTCGAAAGGCTCACCCACGACCTGGCGCGGCGGGCGTGGCAGCACATCGAGGAGGTCGAGGCGGCCGGCGGGATGGCGAAGGCCATCGACGCGGGCATCCCCAAGCTGCGTGTCGAGGAGGCCGCGGCCCGTACCCAGGCCCGGATCGACTCGGGGCGGCAGGCGCTGATCGGCGTCAACAAGTACCGGGTGGAGACCGACGAGGAGATCGACGTCCTCAAGGTCGACAACTCCTCGGTGCGCGCCCAGCAGATCGAGAAGCTGAAGCGGCTGCGCGCCGAGCGCGACGAGGACGCCTGCCGGGCGGCGCTGCGCGCGCTGACCGCGGCGGCCGAATCCGGCCCCGGCGAGGGGCTGGAGGGCAATCTGCTGGCGCTGGCGGTGGACGCCGCGCGTGCGATGGCGACCGTCGGCGAGATCTCGGACGCCCTGGAGTCGGTCTACGGGCGGCACTCCGGCCAGATCCGTACGATCTCCGGTGTGTACCGAGACGAAGCGGGCCCCTCCTCCGGTGTCGAGCGCACCCGGGACCTGGTGGCCGAGTTCGAGCGCGCCGAGGGGCGCAGGCCGCGCATCCTGGTGGCCAAGATGGGCCAGGACGGCCATGACCGCGGCCAGAAGGTGATCGCCACGGCCTTCGCCGACCTGGGCTTCGACGTCGATGTCGGCCCGCTGTTCCAGACCCCGGCCGAGGTCGCCCGCCAGGCGGTGGAGGCGGACGTCCACATCGTCGGGGTGTCGTCGCTGGCGGCCGGGCACCTGACCCTGGTGCCCGCGCTGAAGGAGGCACTGGCCGCCGAGGACCGCGAGGACATCACGATCGTGGTGGGCGGGGTGATCCCGCCGCAGGACGTGCAGCCGCTGCGCGACATGGGCGCCGCCGCGGTCTTCCTGCCCGGCACGGTCATCCCGGAGGCCGCGCACGACCTGGTGCGGGACCTGGCGTCGGTCCTCGGCCACGAGCTCTGAGCGGGGGGTCATGCCTGCGACGATCGATGTCGAACGGTACGCCGAGGGGGTCCGCGCGGGTTCCCGCGCCTGGATCGCCCGCGCCGTCACCCTGGTGGAGTCCAGCCGGCCCGACCACCGGGCGGCGGCCCAGCGGCTGCTGGTCGAGCTGCTGCCGTACTCCGGCGCGGCCCGCAGAGTGGGCATCAGCGGGGTGCCGGGCGTCGGCAAATCGACCTTCATCGACGCGCTCGGCTCGCTGCTGACCGGCACCGGGCACCGGGTGGCGGTGCTCGCCGTCGACCCGTCCTCCAGCCGTACCGGCGGCTCCATCCTGGGCGACAAGACCCGGATGGAGCGGCTGGCGACGGACCCGGCGGCGTTCGTCCGTCCCTCCCCCACCTCCGGCACGCTGGGCGGGGTGGCGCGGGCCACCCGGGAGTCCATCGTGGTGATGGAGGCCGCGGGCTACGACGTGGTCCTGGTGGAGACGGTCGGCGTCGGCCAGTCCGAGACCACCGTGGCGGGCATGGTCGACACCTTTCTGCTGCTGACCCTGGCGCGCACCGGTGATCAGCTCCAGGGCATCAAGAAGGGAGTGCTGGAGCTGGCGGACCTGGTCTCCGTCAACAAGGCCGACGGCCCGCACGAACGGGACGCTCGCTCGGCGGCCCGCGAACTGTCCGGCGCACTGCGGCTGTTGCAGCCCGCCGACGCGGCCTGGACCCCGCCCGTCCTGACCTGCAGCGCCCGCGAGGGCACCGGTCTGAAGGGAGTCTGGGAGCGGGTCGAGCAGCACCGCACCCTCCTGGAGTCCACCGGGGCGCTGGCCGAGCGGCGCCGCGCGCAGCAGGTCGACTGGACCTGGTCGATGGTCCGCGACCGGCTGATCGACCGCCTCCAGGAGCACCCGGAGGTGCGCCGGCTGGGCCCCGGAGTGGAACAGGCGGTGCGCGACGGCGAGATCACCGCGACGCTGGCGGCGGAACGGCTGCTGGAGGCGTTCGGGCTGGGAGACGGGGCGACGGCGGGGGCATAGGCCGCCGGCCGGGCGGTCGCAGGCCGGACGGTCGCAGGCCGAGCCGTCGCAGGCCGCCCGGCCCTCGCGCCTCCCGGCCCCTCATGACCCGGCCCTCTCCGACGCGAGGCGGAGCGATCAGCACCACACCGCCGGGGCGAACTGTCACTGTGTGTTAGCCTCACATGTTTGGACGGCTGCGACGGTCCGCGATTCCGTCCGTCCGGTCCCCTTGTTCGCTGGCTGCTCATTCCCTTCATTCCCTGCCGGGCCTTCCTCGGTACGTTCCCCCTTGCGGAAGGCTCTTCATGAACCACCCGGACCGCCCCGCCACCTCACACGGCGACGTCGCCCAGCCGGCGCCCCTCGCCTCGACGGTGCCCCCTGTCGCCTCCTTCGCCGATCTGGACCTGCCGGCCGAGGTGCTGCGCACGCTCACCGAGCGCGGCGTGCGCGAGCCCTTCCCGATCCAGGCGGCCACGCTGCCCGACGCCCTCGCGGGACGCGACGTCCTGGGGCGCGGGCGCACCGGATCGGGCAAGACGCTCGCCTTCGGTCTGCCGCTGCTCGCACGGACGGCCGGGCGGCGCGCGGAGCCGAAGCAGCCCCTCGCTCTGATCCTGGTACCTACCCGGGAGCTGGCCCAACAGGTCACCGAAGCGCTCGCGCCGTACGCCGACGCGCTCCGGCTGCGGATGGCTACGGTCGTCGGCGGTCTGTCGATCGGCCGGCAGGCCGCTGCGCTGCGCGACGGGGCGGAGGTCATCGTCGCCACCCCTGGTCGCCTGCACGACCTCGTTGAGCGGAAGGCCTGCCGCCTGGGACGGGTACGGATCACCGTCCTCGACGAAGCCGACCAGATGTGTGACATGGGCTTCCTGCCGCAAGTCACCCAGGTGCTCGACCAGGTGCACCGCGACGGCCAGCGGATGCTGTTCTCCGCCACCCTGGACCGCGACGTCGGCCGGCTGGTCAGCCGCTACCTCCACGACCCCGTCGTCCACTCGGTTGACGCATCCGCGGGTGCGGTCACGACGATGGACCACCATGTGCTGGTCGTCCACGGCCCCGACCGGTACGCCGTCGTCACGGAGATCGCCGCCCGCGACGGCCGCGTACTGCTGTTCCTGGACACCAAGCACGCGGTCGATCAGCTCACCCGGCACCTGCGGGCCAGCGGGGTGCACGCAGCGGCCCTGCACAGCGGCAAGCCCCAGCCACACCGCACCCGCACCCTCGCGCAGTTCAAGAACGGCCAGATCACCGTCCTGGTGGCCACCAACGTCGCGGCTCGCGGCCTGCACGTCGACGACCTCGATCTCGTGGTCAACGTCGACCCGCCCACCGAACCCAAGGACTATCTGCACCGCGCGGGCCGCACGGCTCGGGCCGGTGAGTCCGGCTGCGTCGTCACGCTGGTGCCGTCCGGCCTGCGCCGCGAGATGAGCCGGCTGATGGCCGAGGCCGGCATCGAGCCGACGATCACCAAGGTGCGCTCGGGCGAGGCGGAGCTGAGCCGGATCACCGGGGCCAAGGCCCCCTCCGGCACCCCGCTCGACGGCGGGCCCGCCGCGCCCCGGGCCAAGAACACCCACGCCCCCTTCCGCGGCCTGGGCACCAGCAAGGACGCCTCCCGCAGCACCGGCGGCAAGTCCCGCAAGGCCACCGAAGCCCGCAAGCTCGCCGAGGCCCGCAAGGCGGCCCGGGTGCGCCGCGGCAACTGAGCGCCGCTGCCCCGCCAGGCCCGAACCGACTACCCAGCAGAAAAGGTGCGTTGCGCCCGCTCGGCGAAGTGCGCCACGGCCATGTCACGGAACCGCCCGGCGGCCGTGGAGAGGTAGCTGTCCTCGCGCCGGACCAGGCTCAGGGTCCGTACGCAGTCAGGGGTGTCGAGGTGAACCCAGGCGAGCGGCACCTGCGGGAGTTCGGCGCGGGCGAGCGCGGGGATCAGGCCGATGCCGAGGCCGGCCGCGACCAGGAAGTGTGTGGCACCCGGTTCATCGCCCTCGCAGGAGATCACCGGCCGACGCCCGATCGCGCCGAACAGCCGCTCCAGCAGCGCGCGTTGCCAGTGCCCCGTCCTGGTCGTGATGAACGGCTCATCGGCGATCTCGGCCACCGTGACCCGCTCCCGGGCGGCCAGCGGATGTCCGGCGGGCACCACGAGCAGCACCTCTTCGCGCAGCAGCCGCACCGCGCCCAGACCGGGCCCGGACAGCGGCTGGGAAGCGATGCAGAAGTCGACGTCCCGGGCACGCAACTGATCGTGCATCACCTCCGGAGTGGCCTGCAGGCACCGGACGGTGACCCCGGGGTGGGCGGCACGGAAGCCGGCCAGCAGTTCGGTGAGGGGCAACAGGGTTTCGGCGGCCACGGCGACGGAGCCGCCGTCCAGCCCGGCGGCATCGGCCATCTCCCGGCGGGCGTCGTCGAGTTCGTCCAGGGCCCGCTCGACCCGGGCCAGGAACGCGGCGCCATAGCGGTTGAGCCGGATGGTGCGGCCCTGCCGGTCGAAGAGCGGCACGCCCAGCTCGGCCTCCAGCCGGGCGATCGTCCGGCTCACCGAGGGCTGGGCGACCCGTAGCTCCTCGGCGGCCCGGCTGACGTGCTCCCGGCGCGCGACCTCCCGGAAGTAGCGCAGGGACAGCAGATCCATCGGCTTCTCGGGCCTTCCGCTCGGGTGACGGCAACCCGGGAATCGTCACACACGGCAGGTCGGTGTCCCGATCCGCTGAGGCGGGCCCGCCCCCCGTACGGGCCCGCCTCTCAGCCGCGCCTCGACACCGTCGCCCACACCGTCTTCCCGGTCCGGTCCGGCGGTGTCCAGCCCCAGGAGTCGCTGAGCTGGTCGACGATGTGCAGCCCCCGTCCGGATTCCGACAGGGCGTCCGGCGGCTTGACGACGGGGGCGTCCGTTCCGGCGTCCGAGACCGCGCACAGCACGGTGGAGTTCTGCCGGGTCAGCGCGAGCCAGGCGTTGCAGAAGGGGACGGGCGCCCCGGCGGCATTGTCGTCACCGGCGGCCTTGACGCCGTAGCGCAGGGCGTTGCTGACGAGCTCGGAGACAACCAGGGCCACGTCATCGGCCACGTCCGCACACATCTGCCAGCCCGCGAGAGTCACCCGGGCGAACCGCCGGGCCTCCGGCACGGTGCGCGCCGAGCCACTGAGGGCGCAGGCGGCGAAGCCGTCGGGGGCGGGCATCCACCATCCGCCCTCACACGGTTCCTCCCGAAGGGCGTCGTGCACGGTCTCTGCCGGATGTGTGGTCATCAACATCTCCGCGAGGGGGATTTCGGGGCTGGGCCGGACTGCCTCGGAGGGCTAATATCCTCGTCAGCCGTCACAGGATGCAAGTGCATCTGCAATTACATCAGCAAGGACGGTCGCTCAGGGGCTTGTTCACGCCAAGGTGAGCGCAGGCTCGGGATCGGTCGGAGGAGAGACCTCCAGCAAGGAGCAACTGTTATGGAGCCGGTGACCAACGGCATACAGGCGACCAGCATCGAAGGCGCCGTCTGGCGCAAGAGCCGCCGCAGCAATCCCAGCGGAAACTGTGTGGAACTGGCCGTTCTTTCGGACGGCGGGGTGGCGGTGCGCAACTCCCGGTTCGCCTCGGGTCCGGCGCTCGTCTACACCCGCGACGAGATGGTGGCTTTCGTCCAGGGAGCCAAGGACGGTGACTTCGACGATCTCATCGCCGGCCACTGACGGTGTGCCGTCGCAATTGGCGCATATGTCGTTCGGATAGTCGCCCCGGCTGTACGCAGCGCGCGGGGCGGTGGGACACTGGGCGCTCGCCCGACCACTCAGGGGAGTCAGCATGACCGCCGCGCAGCCGAGCAGCGATCCGTCCCTGCGCCGCTATCTGGAACATCCACGGGGCGGCCCGACCGTCCTGCGGATCGTGCTGGGCACCCAGCTTCGCCGGCTGCGGGAAGGGGCGGGCATCACCCGGGAGGCCGCCGGGGACGCCATCCGGGGCTCGCACGCGAAGATCAGCCGCCTGGAGCTGGGCCGGGTGAGCTGCAAGGAGCGGGATGTCGCCGATCTGCTGACGCTCTACAACGTCACGGACGACGCGGTCCGTTCGGACTTCCTCAAGCTGGCTCGAAAGACCAGCAGTCCGGGCTGGTGGCATCAGTACAACGATGTCCTGCCCGGCTGGTTCGAGACGCATATCGGCCTCGAAGAGGCCGCCTCGGTGATCCGTACCTACGAAGTCCAGTTCGTGCCGGGCCTGTTGCAGACCGCGGACTACGCCCGCGCGGTGGCGCAGCTCGGTCATCCGCGGTCCGCTCCGGAGGAGATCGAGCGACGGGTGCAGCTGCGCGTGCAGCGTCAGGAGCTGCTGACCGTCGCGGACGCTCCGCGGGTATGGGCAGTGATCGACGAGGCGTCGCTGCGTCGTCCGCTCGGTGGTCCTGAGGTGATGGCAGGCCAGCTGAGACATCTGCTGAAGATGGCCGAGCTGCCGAACGTCACGCTGCAGATCGCGCCGTTCAGCCTCGGCGGTCTGGCGGCGGCCGGTGGTCCGATCACGATCCTGCGGTTCCTGGAGCCGGATCTGCCGGACATCGTCTACCTGGAGCAGCTGACCAGCGCGCTCTATCTGGACAAGCGCGATGATGTCGATCATTACCTGGCGGTGATGGACCGCCTCAGCGCACAGTCCGAGTCGCCCCGCGAGTCCCTGGCGATCCTGGAGCGGCTGCTCAAGCAGGAGAGCTGAGGCGCGGAACCGGAACGCGACAGGGGGGCGGGGTTGCTCATCGGGCGCCCCGCTCCCCTTGTCTGTGGTGCGGTCTGTCTTGCCTGTGCGGTCCGTGCGGTCCGTGGGGCTACAACTTGCGGGCCACTCCGCCGAATTCGATCCATTCCTGGGTGAGCTGCTTGGGACCGAGGTCCGCGTCCGGCTTCCAGGTGGAGACCTCCACCAGGCCCGGCTCCTGGATCTCCAGCCCCTCCAGGAACCCGGCCAGCTCATGCGCCTGCCGCACCCGGCCCCACTGGCCGTGCGTGCTGACCCGCATGAATTCGGTGACGAAGTCGCGGGTGGCGGCGTCCTCGCTGACCAACTGGCACACCACCAGGAAGCTCCCGGGCGCCAGCCGGTCGGCGACCCTCTTGATGAGCCCGGCCGGGTCGTCGGCATCGGGTATGCAGTGCAGGACCGAGACGAACAGCGCGGCGACGGGCTGGTCGAAGTCGATCAGCCGCTCGACCTCCGGACTGCCGAAGATGCCTTCGGTGTCCCGCATATCCGCCTGGATGACGGCGGTGTGGGCGTTCTCCTCCAGCAGTGCGCGGCCGTGCGCCAGCACGATGGGGTCGTTGTCGACGTACACCACCCGGGAGTCCGGGTCGACCTGCTGGGCGACCTGGTGGACGTTGTCCTGGGTCGGCAGGCCTGAGCCGTGGTCGATGAACTGACGGATGCCGTGTTCGCGAGCCAGCCAGCGGACCACCCGCTGCAGGAATCGCCGGTTGTTGATCGCCAGCACCTGAGTACTGGGGACGACCTTGCTCAGCTCTTCGCAGGCCTCGCGGTCAACGGCGTAGTTGTCCTTGCCGCCCAGGTAGTAGTCGTACATCCGCGCCACACTCGGGATGCTGACATCGACGGCACCGGACTGCGGTCGTGATTCCTGGCTCATTCCACACTTTCCCGTCGCTTCGACAGTCATCAGCCATGGGGCAGGGGTGATCGCTCCGTACAGGAGTGACCACACGCTGCGAGCCCCCAACATACCCATCGGAAGGCGGTTGCCGCAGACGAGCGGCAGGGTCCCTGGGAAGAAGTGGCGGGTGCCGGCCGGTCAGTACGGACGAGAGGCCCAACATGCGTACGAATGCGGGGTGTTCAATCAGCCAGATCGCCTTCCCGGTGCCGACGATCAACCGTATTCAGACCTCTTGCCAGACCCCGTATCGGGCCCCGCGCCCAGGAACCGAAGCTCCTGGCGGGGGTACGGGCCGCCGCCACGCCACTCACGGGCGGCGGCCCGTTCCTGTTCCCCCGGCGACACCCAGCGCCGGGCACGCCCCCCGCGCGGCCGGCCCCGGGCAGGAGCACCCCCGGGCCCGGGCCGCATCCGGTTCCGCCTCGGCAGGCACCCGAGCAACAGCCGTTGCGGAGCGGGGCGTTGTGTGAATCGCCTACCACCGTCGGCCCGCTTTACACCCATGAGTAAGGGCACCGAGGGGCCCGCGCCCGGCCGTACTGGCCGGCTCCCCCACCCGGCCGGTACAAGAGAGGGATGACCACAGAGCAGAGTGAGCTGTCGAACGCCCCGGGGGCATCACCCCTCACCGCGGGACCCACCGCCGAGGAGCCCACCACCGAGGAGATGGTGCGTGCCAACCAGGCGAATTGGGATGCCCGTACGCCGGTCCATGTGGCCAGCCAGTTCTACGGCCTGGACGGTTCCCGGACCGCCGAGGACTGGTTCGCGCCGTTCGAGTGGACGGATCTGGGCGAGCTGGCCGGGCGGGACGTCCTGCATCTGCAGTGCCATCTGGGCACCGAGACCGCCGCGTTCGCCGAGCGGGGCGCGCGTACGGTGGGGCTCGACTTCTCCGCGGCGGCGGTCGCGGAGGCGCGGCGGCTGGCCGAGGAGGGCGGCCGGAGTGTGGAGTTCGTCCGGTCCGATGTGCACCGGGCCGTGGAGGCGCTGGGTGAGCGCCGGTTCGATGTGATCTACACGGGCAAGGGCGCGCTGTGCTATCTCCCCGATCTGGCCACCTGGGCCGGGATCGTCAGTGCGCTGCTCCGGCCCGGCGGGACGTTCTACCTCGTCGAGTTCCATCCCCTGCTCGACTCCCTGGGGCCGACGCCGAGCCCGGACCGGCAGCAACTCCAGCTCCATCACGACTACTTGGGCGGCCGCGGTCCGCTCAGGAGCGATACCCCGTCCACGTACACCGACGGTCCGCCGGTACAGGGGGCCACGACGAGTTACGAGTGGCGGCACGGGCTCGGGGAGGTCATCTCCGCCGTGATCGGGGCGGGGCTGACCGTGGAACTGGTCCGGGAGACCGAGCTGCTGCCCTGGAAGCGGTTCGACGCCATGGTGCCGTCCGAGAACGGCTGGTGGCGCCTCCCGCCATCGGAGCCCATCATTCCGCTGCTGTATGCGCTGCGGGCGGTCAAGGCCTGAGCCGCCGGCCGGCACGGGCGCCCGGCGACCCGGTAGTCCGGCCGCCCGTCGGCCCGAGCCGGTCGGTACCGGGTCCGGCGGGCGCCTCATGAGACTTCTAGCTCGTCGGCCCGTGGATCCTGCGGTGTGTCAGCGCCCACCAGACCTCCGCCAGATCGGCCGGGTCACGGAGGCTGGTGCCGGTGATCTCCTCGAAGCGCCGCAGACGGTTGCGCAGGGTGTTGGGGTGGACGTAGAGGGTCCGCGCGGCGGCTTCCAGACGCAGCCCCTGCTGCAGATAGGCGGCAGCGGCCTCCTCCAACTGGGTGCCGTCCTCGCCCCGTTCGGCCAGCGGCGCCAGGCGGAGTCCCACCAGTTGTTCCCCCAGGGCCGGGAGCGCCACGACCGTCGCCCGCAGCCCCAGCTCCTCACGGGTGAACGCCCCGACGAGTCCGAAACCGACGGCGGCCCGGAGCGCCTGGGTCGCCCGGGTGAACTCCGCGGCGAGTCCGGACGCGGGTGCCGGGGCGCCGAGCCCCAGGATCAGACCGCGGCACAGTCCATCCGGTCGCCCCGTCAGCAGCCCCGCCACCTCCCGGTCCACGGTCGTGACCAGAGGTTTCCCGGTCTCGTCCAGGGCGAGCCAGGGGCGCAGCAGGGCGGTGATCCGGTCGAAGGCGCGGTCGCCGGGGCCGGGGTGGGCGCCGGCCTGCGGGGCGGGTCCGGGCTCCGGGGTGCGGTCCGGTGCGCCGGGCGAGGGCTCCTCGGGCAGGCGCGCGCGGAAGGGCAGACGGAGCGCACTGTGGTCGTACCCGCCCTCCGTGGCGGCCTCGTCATGGGGGTAGCCGCCGGCGCGGTGCCCGTCATCGGGGTAGCCGCAGGCGCGGTGGCCCTCGCCGGTGCCGCCGTGGGCCGGCCCGGGGTCCCACGCACCGCCCGGAAGACCGGCGGCGCCCCACCGCACCTCGCCGAGCAGCAGGGCGCGGACCAGCGCCGCGCGCCGACGGTCCGTCATCGATTCGCCCTGGGTTCCCACGACCCGGTAACTGCGCACGATGCGCAGGGTGTTGGCGTCGGCCCAGGCACGCAGCGTCTCGGCGATCGGAAGCAGGTCCTCGGCGGTGCCGCGCCGGGCCGCCATCTCCTCGCCGAACCGCCGCCAGACGATATCCGTGCCGATCCGGTAGGCGGAGATGATGTCCTCGGCGGGCAGTGAGCGCGCCAGGGCCGTCACCTCGTCGAGGTGGGCCTCCGGGATGCCGTACGCCAGCCCGTCGCCCTGTCCCTGCGGTGTCCTGCGCTTCTCGGACCAGCGCTGCACCAGCGACAGGCCGTTGCGCAGGGACGCCTGCACCCGTGGCCGGAGCTGTTCCGCCGACAGTGCCGCATAGGAGGGGAGTTGGGCCCGGAGGCCGCCGATGACCTCGTCGGTGAGGGCGCCGATCCCGGCGTGCAGCGCGGCGACGGCCTCCGGCACCGTTGTGGAAGTCTCCACCCGTCCCCTCCCGACTCGGTGTCTTTCCCCATGGCGAAAGCGATCATTCGTCGCCATGCTACGAGGAAGCCGCCCGAACCCCTACAGATGTTCGATCCTGGACGACTTTTCCCCGGCCGTCCGGTATTCGTTCGGCGTTCGGCGCCCGGCCCCGCTGTTCCTCCCCGACACCCCCCGCACCACCAAGGAATCCCATGGCTGTTTCCTGGCGCCGTATCGCGGTGCCCGCCGCCGCGGTCGGCGTACTCGTCCCCGCGGCCCTCGGCACCCATGCGCTGCTCTCGGGCCCCGACACCCCCCGCACGTCCTCGGCCGGCATACCGGCCACCGGGGCGACGGTCCCCGGTGCCGTGCCGGACGATGCGCGGGCCTCCGGTCCTGAAGGCGGTGCCGCGGTCGCCAGGCCGTCCGAGGCGCCGACCCGTACGGGCAATTCGGTCTCCGTGCAGCTCTCGTCGTACGACGCGCACCGCAAGCAGGCGGAGCTCAAGCCGTCCGCCGGAAAGACCGTACGGACCGGTGATGTGATCGCCGCCGCGCCCAACCGGCACGCCCCCTCGGGTGCGCTGTTCAAGGTCGGCAAGGTCACCGGCTCCCACGACGGCAAGGTCCGGGTGACCACCGCTCCCGCGACGCTCTCGGAGCTGCTGGGCGATCAGAAGGTGGACCAGCGCACGGCGTTGCGGCCCGGTGAGGTCTCGGTCAGGCCGCTCTCCTCGGGTGTCACCGTGCACAAGCCCGCTTCCGGCACCGGTGCGGACGACGGCCCGGCCACTGGGTCCGGCGGTCCCCACCCGCCGTCGGGCACCCCTGACGCCACCGCCACCGGCTCCCCGAGCCCGTCGGCATCCTCCTCCGGGGTCCGCACCCAGCTCGTTCCTTCCGATAAGCGCCCCACCCCCACCCCCTCCGCCGGCACGCTGTCGCCCGACGCGCGCAAGGCGCTCACCACCCTGCGGCTGGGCGTCAATGTGCCGCTGCCCAAGGGCGTGGAGGCGACCGGTAAGTCTCCCGCGCGGCTGGCCGGTGAGGTGACGTTCCGGCCCGAGCTGATCTTCCAGTACGAGAAGCGCGGCGGGCTGAACCTGCTGCCGCAGCGCGCGGCCATCGGCCTCGGCGGCTCGTACGGGTACGGCTGGCAGGTGCACGGCAAGGTCCGCAAGACCGCTGACACCGGACAGATCGCGGTGCCGCTGGCGGCGGTCACCGGACGGCACGTCTTCTGGGTGGGCCCGGTCCCCGTCGTGGTCAGCACCGAGGTCACCTTCACCTACCGCTTCACCGCGGGCGGCCGCATCGTGCTCGACGCCGACCAGCGCACCTCCGGTGCGTTCGCCGTCGGTGCGAAGTACGACCGGCAGCACGGGTGGCAGCCGCTGCACGAGGCGTACCAGCAGACGAAGGGGGCGACTCCCCGCGTCGAGGGTGCGGCCTCCGCGACGGCCCGCGTCGGGACGCGCGCCGAGGTGTTCCTCTACGACACCGCGGGCGTCGGCGGTGAACTCTCCGTCCACCTCACCGGACGTGCCGCGGCGGCCAGTGACGGCGGTGCCCCGGCGTGGGAACTGCGCGCGGGGTACGACCTCAAGACCGAGCTGATGCTGCAGCTGAAGATCTTCGGTATTCAGATCGCCGATCTGCGCACCACTCCGTTCGCGCTGCACGACGAGCGCAAGCTCTTCGGACGCGGGAAGCTGCCCGCCGCCTGAGCCATCGCTCCGCCCACACCGGACGGCGCCGCCGGGGACATCCGTGCCCGGCGGCGCCGTCCGTGCGTCCGCGTACCGGCCGGTGGCCGCCCGCGTCCGGCGCCGCCGCTCTCACCTCAGCCGTCGGTACGCCGAGCGCAGCAGCTGCTCCTTCGCCGGCCCGCCGACCCGCCACTCCAGATGCCAGGTGTCCGCCCCGGTGACGGTGAACGTGCCCTCGTAGCGGTCCTCGGCGCAGGGGTGGACGGCACGCCAGAGGCCGGTCCTGAGATCGAGGTCGTGGAAGGGCCGGCCGTCGGCGAAGCCGATCTCGGCGGTGCCGGCCGGGCGGGGCCGCAGTCGCAGGGTGCGGCTCGCCGGATACACCGCGGCGCCCCACCGCAGTTGGCCCTCCTCGACGTGCAGCAGCCCCTCCCCCGCCGGGTCGGGCCGGAACTCGGCGGTCCCGCGGAAGCTGCCCTCGGTGCCGGTCCGAAGGTCGCACACGGTGCGCTCGATGCCCCAGCGGCCCAAGAGGTACGCCGCGGCATCGGGGACCGGGTGCGGGGACGTTTCGCCGACCGGCTCCGGCTCCGGCTCCGGCTCCGGCTCCGGCTCCGGCTCCGGCTCCGGCTCCGGCTCCGGGGAACGTATCGGCTCCGGGGCCCGCCCCGGCTCCTGCCTCTGCCCCCGGTCCAGCTCGCTGCCCATCCCTCCATTCTCCCGTGCGCCCGCGGGCGTCACTCCGTCGGCCCCGCCCGGCGGCGCTCTCCTCTCCCCCGGCCCCTCGTACCGTGCGGAGCCGCACCGCCCGTCTTACTCTCGGTTCAGTGATCGTCACCGAGGCCCGCACGGCGGCCGCCCGTCGGCCCGATGCCGTCGGCCGGGCACCGCGGCCGACGCTGCCGCCTCGTACGAGCCGGAGACCGGAGGCACCACCATGCCGGAGCTGTTCATCGGCGGTCAGTGGACCGCAGCGGCCGACGGGCAGGTGCGCGAGATCCGCTGTCCGGCGGACGGCACGCTGGTCGCGACCGTCGACGAGGGCGGGCCGAAGGACGTGGCGGCGGCGATCGGTGCCGCCCGGACGGCCTTCGACGACGGGCCCTGGCCGCGGACACCGGCGGCCGAGCGCGGCCGGCTGGTGCTACGCGTCGCCGAACTGCTGGAGCGCGACAAGGACGCGCTGGCCAGGGCCGAGTCGCTGGACACCGGCAAGCGGCTGGTCGAGAGCGCCTACGACATGGAGGACATCGCCAACTGCTTCCGCCACTTCGGCAACCTCGGCGCGGCCGGTGGGACCGACCGGGTGGTGGACGCCGGCACCCCGGAGATCGCCAGTTCGGTGCGGCACGAACCGGTCGGCGTCTGTGCGCTGATCACCCCGTGGAACTACCCGCTGCTGCAAACCGCCTGGAAGGTCGCCCCCGCCCTGGTCACGGGCAACACCTTCATCCTGAAGCCCAGTGAGCTCACCCCGCACACCGCCATTCACCTGATGCGGCTGCTGGCCGAGGCCGGGCTGCCGGACGGCGCGGCCAATCTGGTGCTGGGCACCGGCCCGGTGGTGGGCGCGCCGCTGACCGAGGACCCCCGGGTGGACATGGTGTCGTTCACCGGCGGCCTGCTCACCGGCCGGCGCATCATGGCCGCCGCGGCGCCCACGGTGAAGAAGATCGCGTTGGAGCTGGGCGGCAAGAACCCCAACATCGTCTTCGCGGACGCCGATTTCGACACCGCCGTCGACTACGCCCTGATGGCGGTGTTCCTGCACTCCGGGCAGGTCTGCTCGGCGGGCGCCCGGCTGCTCGTCCAGGAAGAGCTGCACGATGCGTTCGTCGACGAACTGGTCTCCCGCGCCCAGCGGATCCGGCTCGGCGGGCCGTTCGACGAGCATGCCAGGACCGGCCCGCTGATCTCGGCCGCGCACCTCGCGAAGATCGAGGCGTATGTGGCGGCGGGGCTCGACGAGGGCGCCGTCCTGCTCTGCGGCGGCGCCCGGCCCGACGATCCGTCGCTGGCCAACGGGTTCTACTACCTGCCGACCGTGCTGGACGAGTGCACCCCGGACATGACCGTCGTGCGCGACGAGAGCTTCGGCCCGGTACTGACCGTCGAGCGCTTCCGCACCGAGGACGAGGCGGTCTCGCTCGCCAACGACACGGTGTACGGGCTGGCCGGGGCGGTCTGGACGCAGGACAGCGGGCGCGCGCACCGGGTCGCCGCCCGGCTGCGGGCGGGCACGGTATGGATCAACGACTTCCATCCCTATGTGCCGCAGGCGGAGTGGGGCGGGATGAAGCAGTCGGGCATCGGGCGCGAGCTGGGGCCCGCGGGACTGGCCGAGTACCAGGAGGCCAAGCACGTCTGGCGCAATACCGCGCCACGTCCGCAGAGGTGGTTCGAGTGACCGATCCCGCAGCGTCCCGGCCCGATTCCGGGGCCGGCCACGGGCACGACGACGAGGCGATCGCCGAACTCGGCTACAAGCCGGAACTCAAGCGCACCCTGGGCAACTTCCACACCTTCGCCGCCGGCATCAGCTATATCTCCATCCTCACCGGCACCTTCCAGCTCTTCTACTTCGGTATCGCCCACGGCGGCCCGGCGTACTGGTGGTCCTGGCCGATGGTCTTCCTCGGGCAGCTGATGGTGGCGCTGTGCTTCTGCGAGCTGGCCGCCCGCTATCCGGTGGCCGGGTCGGTCTACAACTGGTCCAAGAAGCTCGGCGGCCCGCACATCGGCTGGCTCGGCGGCTGGATGATGCTGACCGCCACCATGGTGTCGCTGTCCGCGGTGGCGCTGGCGTACCAGGTGACGCTGCCGCAGATCTCGTCGTGGTTCCAGTTCATCGGCGACGGCACCGGCCAGTCCGCGGCCGAGAACGCCGTGGTGCTCGGCACGATCCTGATCACCTTCACCACCCTGGTGAACGCCTTCGGGGTCAAGCTGATGGCACGGATCAACTCCGCGGGCGTGGCGATCGAGCTGATCGCCGCCATCGTTCTGGTCCTTCTCCTCGCCGCGCACGTCACCCGCGGCCCCGACGTGGTGCTCAACACCTTCGGTCTGGGCAGCGGCCAGAACCTCGGCTACTTCGGCGCGTTCCTGACCGCGTCCCTGGCCTCTGCCTACGTCATGTACGGCTTCGACACCGCCTCCTCGCTCGGTGAGGAGTCCAAGGACCCCGGCCGCAACGCCCCCCGCGCCATCCTGCGGGCACTGGTCGCGTCCTTCCTCATCGGCGGTCTGATCCTCCTCTTCGCCCTGCTCTCGGTGCCCGATCTGCACTCCGCGAAGCTGTCCGTGGACGGCCTGCAGTACGTGGTGCTCTCCACGCTCGGCTCGACCGTCGGGCAGATCGTGCTCTGGTGTGTGGTCATCGCGATCACCGTGTGCGAGCTGGCGGTGCACACCGCGGGCATCCGGCTGGCGTTCGCGATGGCCCGGGACAACAACCTCCCGGCCGCCTCGCTGCTCGCCAAGGTCAGCCCGCGCTTCCAGACGCCGGTACTGCCGGCCGTGATCATCGGCCTGGTGGCGATCGGCATCCTCCTCATCAACGTCAACCAGCCGCAGATCTTCTCGGTGATCACCAGCATCGCGATCATCATGATCTATCTGGCCTACCTGGCGGTCACCCTGCCGATGCTGTTCCAGCGGCTGCGCGGCAAGTGGACTCCGGCCCGGGGGAGGTTCAGCCTGGGCAAGTTCGGCATCCCGGTCAACATCCTCGCCGTGCTCTGGGGCTTCGGCATGTCCCTCAACCTCGCCTGGCCGCGCGCCGCGGTGTACAACGCGACCGGCCCGCAGCACTGGTACCTGCGCTGGGGCGCCTTCTTGTTCATCGGTGTCGTGGCGATCGGCGGGTTCACCTACTACTGGTTCGTCCAGCGCAAGCGCACCGGAGTCCTGGCCATGCACGCCGCCGTCGCCCCCGGCAGCGGCGGGCCGGGCAACAGCAACGCCCCCACCCCCTGATCAGGAGACGGCGCGATGTCCCAACAGGCCCCTGTGGACGAGTTCGACTACGTCGTGGTCGGCGGTGGCACGGCCGGCGCCGTCGTGGCGGCCCGGCTCAGCGAGGACCCGACGGCCACCGTCTGCCTGCTGGAGGCCGGCCCCTCCGACGTCGGCGACGAGAACGTGCTGCGCCTGGACCGCTGGATGGGACTGCTGGAGTCCGGCTACGACTGGGACTACCCGGTCGAACCGCAGGAGAACGGCAACAGCTTCATGCGGCACGCCCGCGCCAAGGTGCTCGGCGGCTGCTCCTCGCACAACTCCTGTATCGCCTTCTGGGCCCCGGCCGAGGACCTTGACGAATGGGCCGCGATGGGCTGTACGGGCTGGAGCGCGGCCGACTGCTTCCCGCTCTACCAGCGGCTGGAGAGCAACGACGCCCCAGGCGACCACCACGGCCGCAGCGGTCCGGTCACCCTGCGCACCGTCCCGCCCCACGACCCGTGCGGGGTGGCGCTCCTGGAGGCCTGCGTCGCGGCCGGCATCCCGACCACACCGTTCAACACCGGTCAGACCGTCGTCCGGGGCGCGAACTGGTTCCAGATCAACTGCCGCCCGGACGGCACCCGTTCGTCCGCTTCGGTGTCCTACCTCCACCCGCTCATGGGCACCCGCCGGAACCTGGAGGTGCGCACCGGACTCCAGGCCAAGCGCCTGAATTTCGACTCCGCCCGGCACTGCACCGGCGTGGACTACCTCGCCCCCGACCTGATCCACACCCGCACCGTCAACGCCCGCCGCGAGACCGTCGTCTGCTGCGGCGCCATCGACTCCCCGAAACTCCTCATGCTCTCCGGTATCGGCCCGGCCACCCATCTGCGGGCCACCGGTGTCGAGCCGATCGTCGACTCCCCCGGCGTCGGCTCCCGTCTCCAGGACCACCCGGAGGGCGTGATCATGTGGAACGCCAAGCAGCCCATGGTCAACTCGTCCACCCAGTGGTGGGAGATCGGCATCTTCACGAACACCGAGCCCGGCCTCGACCGCCCGGACCTGATGTTCCACTACGGCCAGGTGCCCTTCGACATGAACACCTACCGGCACGGCTATCCCACCTCGGAGAACGCCTTCTGCCTCACCCCGAACGTCACCCGTGCACGCTCGCTGGGCACGGTGCGGCTGCGCACCCGCGACTTCCGCGACAAGCCCAAGGTCGACCCGCGGTACTTCACCCACGACCACGACATCCGCGTGATGACCCACGGCCTGCGCCTCGCCCGCGAGATCGTCTCCCAGGCGCCCATGGTCCAGTGGGCCGGTACCGAACTCGCCCCCGGCCCGTCGACCCACTCCGATGCCGACCTGTTCGACTACATCCGCGCCACGCACAACACGGTCTACCACCCCGCGTGCACCGTTCAGATGGGTGCCCCCGATGATCAGGCGACGCCCCTCGACCCCCACTTGCGCGTGAAGGGCGTGACCGGCCTGCGGGTGGCCGACGCTTCGGTGATGCCGTTCCTGCCGGCTGTGAACCCCTGTATCACCACGATGATGATCGGGGAGAAGTGTGCGGATCTGATGCGCAGCGACTGATCGACGCGCAGCGGCTCCACGCACACCGACGACCTACGAGGTGGGCTCCCTTCGCCGGCATTGTCCGGATCAGGTGCTAGGGGTCGCCGTCCGGTCTTCCAACCTTCCGGCCTCTCAGCCCGGCCTTTCTTCACGTCCTCGGCGGCAACCAGAGTTGCCTTCCCCGAGGCCAGTCCGGTCGGACTCCCTCGCTCGCCCCGTAGGCCTAGATTCAGGGTACTCCCCCACAAAGGGGATGGAACAGGTTATTCACACTTTTTCTCGGCCGGACCGGATCACCGCGCCGAAGCCGCGCACGAAGGGCGAGGCGGGCCTCGAAACCCCGTGGTCCACCGCGGCGCCCGGTTTCCCGGCTGTGTCACGATCGTCGCGTCACGCAGGCCGGAGAGGGGACGCGCATGGCTGGTCGGGCCGCAGAGCACAGCAAGCACACGGAAGGCGGCACGGAGCCGGAGCCGGCGGAGCGGGACGCCGGCTCAGGGGCGGACACCGGCTCGGGGACGACCGTGGCCGAGCGGGTGCGGCAGGTCGAGGGCGGCCTGTCTCCCGCCGAGCGGAAGATCGCCCGGGCGCTGACGGCCAACTACCCGGCGGCCGGCCTGGAGTCCGCCTCGGGGCTCGCCTCCCAGGCCGGCGTCAGTGCACCCACCGTGGTGCGGTTCGTCGCCCGGCTCGGCTTCGAGGGCTACCGGCACTTCCAGCAGTCGCTGCGCGAGGAGGTGCAGGCACGCCACGCCTCGCCGCTGACCCTGGCGCCCGTGATCGGCGCGGACTCCCCCACCTCCGAACTGGTCGAGGCGGCGCAGCAGGTGAGCAGCGCGACGCTGAGCCAGACCTTCACCGCCCTCCCCGAGCAGGAGTTCGACCAAGCGGTCGGTTTGATCTGTGACCCGGCCAAACGGATTGCCTGCTTCGGCGGGCGCTTTTCGCAGCTCCTGGCCGAATACCTCGACCTGCATCTGCGGCTGCTGCGCCCGGGGACCCTCCTGCACACCGCGGCACCGGGGCGCGATGCGGGATTCCGCCTCGACCTGAGCCGACGGGATGTGTGCGTGGTCTTCGACTTCCGCCGCTACCAGGACGACACCGTGCGGCTCGCCCGGCACGCGCACGAACGCGGGGCCAAGGTCGTACTGTTCACCGACCCGTGGCTCTCACCGGTGGCCGAGTTCGCCGATGCGGTGCTCCCGGCCCGCGTCGAGGCACCGAGTCCATTCGACAGCATCGCCGCCCCCCTGGCACTCGTCGACGCCCTGGTCGCCGCGGTGCATGCACGCCTGGGAGCGGCGGCCGACGAGCGGATGCGGGCCGCGGAGGAGGAGTGGTCCGGAGAGGCCGAAGCCTGAAAAATTCATTTCAACACACCTCTTGACGCTCCACTTGTAACGAATATTTCATGAGGGTGTCTCGGGCCGCGCCCCTGCGGCCCCCCTCCTGCTCGGGAGTGTGTTGTGCCCGATCATCCTCATCCCTCACGCAAGCTGCGGCTGTGGGAAGCCCTGGCCCTCTCCGTCGGCCTCATGGGGCCGACCCTGGCGATGGGCCTCAACGGGGCCGGCGTCGCGGCCACCGTGGGCAAGGCCGTGCCCCTGGTCTTCCTGCTCGGTCTGCTCGGTGTCGGCCTCGTGGGCTACGGCTTCTGGCGGCTGACCCAGCACTTCCACCACGCCGGCTCCGTCTACGCCCTGGCCGGAGCCACCATCGGACCCCGCGCCGGCTTCTTCGGCGGGTTCGCCCTGCTCGGCACCTACCTCGCCTTCCTGGTGTGCACGCTCGCCGCGACCGGGGTCTTCGCCCACGCCTTCCTGCACGCGCTGGGCCTGGCCTCCACCGGCCCATGGGCCGCCGTCGCGGTCGTTGCCGCCCTGGGCGTCACCCTGCTCAACTCACGCGACACCCGTCGCACCGCCCGCACCCTGCTCATCACCGAAGGCATCGGCATCGCGGCCATGCTGGTCCTCGCCCTCGTCGTCATCGGGCGTACCGGCACCGGATCGGCGCCCCGCCACCAGTCCCTCGACCTGTCGGTCTTCACCCCCGGCGGAGCCTCCTTCGGCGCCGTCATGACGGCGACCGTCTTCGCCTTCCTGTCCTGGGCGGGCTTCGAGGCGTGCGCGTCACTGGGCGAGGAGACCGACGACCCCCGGCGCAACATCCCACGCGCCCTGGCGGGAAGCGTGCTGCTCACCGGCGTGCTGTACCTCCTGATGATGTTCGTCCAGACCATCGGGTTCGGCACCGACGGCAAGGGGGTGAAAGAGTTCGCCGGGGCGGAATCGGCTCTTGTGGCGCTCTCCGACGACTACCTCGGCACCTGGTTCTCGCTCGTCATCGCCTTCACCGCGGTCGCCTCCGCCTTCGCCGCCGCACTGTCCTCGTCCGCCGCCGCGGCTCGCATGGTCTCGGCGCTGGCCCGGGACGGCTTCGGTCCGGCCGGGCTCGCCCGCACCGATCCGGTCACCGGCGCCCCCACCAGGGCCCTGTGGCTGTGCGGGGCCCTGGCCGGCGCGCTCACCGCCGTCATGTACGGCCTGGGCACCACCGCCTTCGACACCTACTACTGGTACGCGACCCTCGGCGTGCTGTGCGTCCTGGTCGTCTACGCGGTCGCCGGTGCGGGCGTGATCGTCTTCACCCTCTCGCGCCGCGGCGCTATCCCCCGCCGCGAACTGGTCATCCCGCTCGCCGGTCTGGGCTACCTCTGCTTCGTCTTCTACCGGCAGTCCACCGGCCAGGACGCCCCCTACACCTACTTCCCCTGGATCGCCGCCGCCTGGTGCGCGACGGGACTCGCCGTGGTCCTGTTCGCCCCCTCGCTCGCCGGCCGCATCGGCGCCCGTCTCACCAGTGAACTGAACGGAGGCCAGGGCCCCCACCAGGAGCAGAGCCCGGAGCCTCCGGCAACCGACAGCATGAAGGTGATCTCATGACTCCCCGCGCCGACGACTACGCGACCGTCTTCGTCGCCACCTGCGATCTGGCCGGTCAGGTACGGGGACGTGCCGTACCGCCCTCGGAACACGACGCGGTCCTGCGCAGCGGCACCGGCTGGGTCCCCGCGAACCTCGCGATCTCCTCGTTCGGCCCGATCGCCCCCGACAACGTCTTCGGCTCCCGGGGTGACCTGCGGCTGGTTCCCGACGCCGGCACCGCGGTCGGCATCCCGGCGGACGGCACCGCTCCGGGGATGCTGCTCTACCTCGCCGACCAGACGCTGCCGGACGGACAGCCCTGGGCATGCTGCCCGCGCACCTTCCTGCGGGACGCCCTCGCGGAGCTGCGCGACCGCACCGGCCTGGAGGTCGTCGCCGCCTTCGAGCACGAATTCGTGCTCGAAGGCCTGCCCGCGAGTGCTCCGTTCTCGCTCCGGCGCTTCCGGGAGGCCGAACCGTTCGGATCCGATCTGGTACGGCTGCTGGAGCACGCGGGCCTCGAACCGGAGACCTGGATCCCGGAGTACTGCGACGGCCAGTTCGAGGTCACCCTGCGCCCCGCCGCTGCCGCGGTCGCGGCCGACCGGGCCGTCCTCCTCAGGGAACTCGTCCGCGACCTGGCCCGCCGCCGTGGCCTGCCCGTCACCTTCGCCCCGCTACTGGACGCCGCGGGCGTGGGCAACGGCGTTCACCTCCATCTGAGTCTGCGCGACGCCGACGGGCACCCCGCGCTGTACGACCCGCAGCGCCCCGGCCGGCTCTCCGCCCTCGGCGCCCGTTTCAGCGCCGGCGTCCTGGCCCATGCCTCGGCGCTGACGGCCCTGACCGCGCCGAGCCCGGTGTCCTTCCTGCGCCTGACCCCGGACCGCTGGAGCGCCGCCGGGGCGTTCCTGGCCGAGCGCAACCGCGAGGCGCTGCTGCGCATCTGCCCCACCACCGAGCTCGCCGGCTCCGGCCCCGCCGCCCAGTTCAACCTCGAATACCGGGCCGCCGACGCCACGGCCAACCCCTGGCTCGCCCTGGCCGTCCTCGTCCGGGCCGGTCTGGCCGGTCTCACCGGGGACTACGACGAGCCCACCGTGTGGCCGGAGGACACCGACCGGTCCGCTCTCGCGTCGGCGCCGCCCCTGCCCGCAACCCTGGAGGAGGCCCTGGAGGCCCTGGAGAAGGACCACGTCGTCCGGTCCTGGTTCGACCCACACCTGCTGGCCACGCACCTCTCGGTCAAGCGCTCCGAACTCGCCCAGCTGGACGGTCTGGACGACGCCGCACGCATTCGGAAGGTCCGCAATGTCTACTGAACGACTCCTCGCCGAGATCACCCGGCTCCCCCTGGTGGACCACCACGTCCACGGAGCCCTCCGCCACGACGCCGACCGCGGTGCCCTGGAGCAGCTGCTCACCGAGTCCGACCGCCCGATCCCGGCGTGGATGACCCAGTTCGACTCGCAGATCGGCTTCGCCGTCCGCCGCTGGTGCGCCCCGGTCCTCGGCCTCGAACCGCACGCCGACCCCGAGGCCTACCTGGCCAGGCGCTCCGCACTCGGCACCGACGAGGTCAACCGCAGACTGCTCGAAGCCTCGGGCATCGGCCACTACTTGCTGGAGACCGGCTACAAAGGGGAGGACATCCTCGGCCTCCAGGGCATGGCGGCCGCCTCAGGGCGCCCTGTCGACGAGGTGGTGCGCCTGGAAGCCGTGCTGGAGGACGTGGTGCGCGAGGGGGTCACCGCCGCCGGGCTCCCCGACCGGTTCCGGACGGCCCTGGCCGCGCGCACGGTCACCGCGGTCGGTCTCAAGAGCATCATCGCCTACCGCCACGGCTTCGACTTCGACCCCGGACGCCCCGACGACCACGAGGTGACCGCCGCCGCGGGCACCTGGCTCGCCGAGTACGAGGCCACCGGCGCCCTGCGCGTGAGCCACCCGGTACTGCTGCGCTTCGCCCTGTGGTGCGGTGTCGACCGCGGTCTGCCGATCCAACTGCACGCCGGATACGGCGACCCGGACGTCGAACTCCACCGCTGCGACCCGCTGTTGCTCACCCGGTTCATCAAGAACGTGGAACCGCACGGCACCGACCTGCTGCTGTTGCACTGCTACCCCTTCCAGCGCAACGCGGGCTACCTCGCCCAGGTGTTCCCGCACGTGTACTTCGACGTCGGCCTCGGCATCAACTACACCGGCGTACGCTCCGCCGCCGTCATCGCCGAATCACTGGAACTCGCCCCCTTCGCCAAGATCCTCTTCTCCTCCGACGCCTGGGGGCCGCCGGAACTGCACCACCTCGGCGCCCTGCTATGGCGTCGCGGCATGGCCAAGGCCATCGCCGCGTGGACCGAGAGCGGGGAGTGGGACGTCGATGAAGCGCTCAAGGTGGTGCGCATGACCGGCCACGACAACGCCCGCCGCGTCTACCGACTGGAGGACCGGGCATGACCGGCCGCCACCTGTCCGCGCTGACCGCCGCGCTCGACGAGGAGCTGCCGGCCGCCGCCGCACTGCGCCACCGCATCCACGCCCGCCCCTGCCTGTCCGGCGCCGAGGCCCCCACCCGCGACCTCGTGCTCGCCGCACTGCCCGCAGGCGCCACCACCAAGGTCGCCGACACCGGCGCCGTCGTCCGGATCGGCGGACCGGGCCCCGCCGTCGCCGTCCGCGCCGAACTCGACGCCCTCGCGGTACAGGAGATGAGCGGCGCGGCCTGGGCGTCCGCACACCCCGGCCTGATGCACGCCTGCGGCCACGACGTACACCTGGCCGCGCTCACCGCCCTGGCCCGGGCCGTCGACCGCACCGGCGGTCCGGCCCCCCTGCTGGCCGTCCTGCAACCGAGGGAGGAGACCTACCCCTCCGGCGCCCAGGACATCGTCGAGGACGGCATCCTCGACCGGGAGGAGTGCCGGGCGATGATCGGAGCGCATGTCCAGCCCCTGCTGCCGGCCGGCACCGTCGCCTGCACCCCCGGCGGCGTCAACGCCTCGTCCGACGAGTTCACGATCACGGTGCGGGGCCGCAGTGGCCACGCCGCCTACCCGCACCTCACCCGCGACCCCGTCGTCGCCCTGGCCCATCTCGTCGTCGCCCTGCAGAGCCTGGTCAGCCGCGGCACCGACCCCATGTCCCACGTCGTCCTCAGCGTCAGCACCCTCGCGGCCGGCACCGCCGCCAACGTCATCCCCGGCACCGCCGAAGCCCGCGGCACCCTGCGCGCGCTGGGCAGCGGTGACCGCGAGATGCTGCACACCCGGCTGGCGGAGGTCGCCGCACTGGTGGCACAGACCCATGGCTGCACCGCGCAGACGGACATCATCCGCGGCGAGCCCGTGCTCGACAACGACCCGGCGCTGACCGCCGCCACCAGACCGCTGCTCGGCAGGCTCGGTCTGAGCGCCGGTGACGACCTGCGCTCCGCCGGCTCCGACGACTTCTCCTTCTTCTGCGCACAGCTGCCGTCGCTGATGCTGTTCGTCGGCACCCACGGCGGCACCGAACAACTGCACTCGCCCACGTTCCTGCCCCCCGACGAGCGGATCCGCGACGTCGCCCACGCCATGCTCGCCGGCTACCTGGCCGCCGCGGAACCACTCGCCTGAACTCCGGTGCGCCTCCGCACCCTTCGCGCCCTTCGCGCCCTTCCCCCCTCTGCACCTCCGCACCTCCGCACCCAAGGACCACCTCATGACCACCACCGAAGCGCACGGCATGCCCCGCCCCGGCTCCACCACCCGGCACCACGTATCGCTGGCCGAGACGGCCACCGCCCACAACTACGCCCCCCTGCCCGTGGTGCTGGCCTCCGGCCAGGGCGCCTGGGTCACCGATGTCGAAGGCCGCCGCTACCTCGACTGCCTGGCCGGGTACTCCGCCCTCAACTTCGGCCACGCCCACCCCCGGCTGACGGCCGCGGCCCAGGAACAGCTGGCCCGCCTCACCCTGACCAGCCGGGCCTTCCACAACGACCGTCTCGGCCCGTTCTGCCGCGACCTCGCCGACCTCGCCGGCATGGACCGCGTGCTGCCGATGAACACCGGCGCCGAGGCCGTCGAGAGCGCGATCAAGGTCGCCCGCAAATGGGGCTACGAACGCAAGGGCGTGGCCCCGGACCGCGCCACCGTCATCGTCGCCGACGGCAACTTCCACGGGCGCACCACCACGATCGTGAGCTTCTCCACCGACCCCGTCGCCCGCGACGGCTTCGGCCCCTTCACCCCCGGCTTCCGCAGCGTCCCCTACGGTGACAGCGCGGCGCTGGAAGCGGCGGTCGACGAGAACACCGTGGCCGTGCTCCTCGAACCCATCCAGGGCGAAGCCGGCGTGGTCCTCCCCCCGCCGGGCTACCTCCAGGCCGTGCGGGACGTCTGCACCCGCGAGAACATGCTGTTCCTCGCGGACGAGATCCAGTCCGGACTGGGCCGCACCGGCACCACCTTCGCCTGCGACGCCGAGGGCGTCACCCCCGACGTCTATATCCTCGGCAAGGCCCTCGGCGGCGGCATCGTGCCCGTCTCCGCCGTGGTCTCCCGCCACGATGTCCTCGACGTCATCCGCCCCGGCAACCACGGCTCCACCTTCGGCGGCAACCCGCTCGCCGCCGCCGTCGGGCATGCCGTGGTGGAGCTGCTGCGCAGCGGTGAATACCAGGCCCGTGCGGCCACATTGGGCGAACGGCTGCGCAACCGGCTGGAGGATCTGACCGGCCGCGGCGTCCTCGCGGTCAGGTCCCGCGGCCTATGGGCCGGCATCGACTGCGACCCCACACTCACCACCGGCCGCGAGACCTGCCTCCGTCTCCTGAACCGCGGCGTGCTCGCCAAGGACACCCACGGCTCCACCATCCGACTCGCCCCACCCCTCATCATCGAGCCCGACCAACTGGACTGGATGTGCGACCAGCTCGGCGAAGTCCTGGCCCAGGCCGGCGGCTGAGATTCGGTGGGCGGGGGCGGGCGGTGTGGTGTCCGCCGCAGCGGAGGGCACCTTCCCCCGCCGGCTTGATGTGCCGGACCGCTTCGCTCTCTGCGCGACGAACGCGGCCTCCCCATAGGCCATAAAAAATCGATTCATCGATAGATCGCTGCCATTGCCCTGCTGGAAGCGCGAAGGGTCAGGCCTTAATCTGGCTCGTGGCAGGACAGGGCCCCCAGAAGGGCCGAAGAAATGCGGCCACTCACCAGCTCGGGAGGCATTCGGACCGACCCGGGCTGACACATCCGGGGGGAGTGCGTAGTGACGCACACCGGCTCTCCACACAGCGCCAGCTCCAAGACGTTGGTCGTCGCGCTGATCATCGCCATCGGATTTGCGACCGGTTGCCTGGTCACGACAGCCTTCATGGCTAGTGGGTCAGGCTTGAAGGACAGCTTCTGGGCAGGCGGGATCGCCTTCGTAGCCTTTACGACACTGCTTCTGCTGGCAGCCAAGGCAGCGGGATACGTCGACTGACGAGAGGGCCCCGGAGTAATCCGGGGCCCTCGCCGTTCGGTCATGCACTCCTGTTCGCCCTTCTCAGGACGGAGGAAGAGGCCGGGGGAGAGGCCCCCGTAGAGGTATCCGCCGATGTCCGCCACCACTCGCCGAGCTACACAATGGCCCGGTACGGCCAGTCTCGTAAGGACGGAGCACGCCGGCTGGCAGCCTCCGGTGCGGGCTGACTCGGCCTGTCGCCCCTGGTCTGACCTGGGGATTCGCTAGGCCGTTGACCCGATGGCGGGTCACGCCACTGCCCAGAAATGCAGAAAACCCCTGATCAACAGGGGTCTTAGCTGGTGTCCGAGGGGGACTTGAACCCCCACGCCCGATAAAGGGCACTAGCACCTCAAGCTAGCGCGTCTGCCATTCCGCCACCCGGACTAGGTGTGATCTTCGCGGGGCGTTCCCCGCGGCGACATGGACAACAATACCAAGGTTTCGGAGTGCCTTTCACCTGCGTATCCGCCCGCCACATAACCTCGATTTATGGGCAATGGGGGACATGTCGTGCATATCGGTGGTCCCGCTGGCCACGGCGCAGCGCCCGCCGCTGCGGCGGGCGCTGCAGTACACGGTGTCCGATGGGTCCTGTGGCCGCACGGCCTTACGGCGGTGCGGCCGTACCGCCCTGCCGCCCTGCAGCTACGGCATCAGGTGGTAGTCCGGGAAATTGCCCGGCAGCCGTTCGGACGCGGGGCCCTCGGTCACTGCGCGGACCAGGAGTTCGCCGCCGACGAAGGCGCCGCTCCAGGAGTTGCCGAAGCCGCCGAAGAGCTCGTCGCGGTCGCCGCGGGACCGGGGCTTGCCGTGGCCGACCTTGAAGGCCCGGATCTGTGGGGCGAGACGGTCGTAGGTGTCCTTGTCGTCACAGGACAGGCTGGCGACCAGGGCGCCGTTGCTGGCGTTCATGGCGGCGAGGAGTTCGGCCTCGGTGTCGACGAGTACGAGGGTGTCGACGGGACCGAAGGGCTCGGCGTGGTGGAGCGGTGAGGAGGAGGGCGGGGCCAGGAGGGTGGTGGGCGGGAGGTACGCCGAGGTGTCCTGGGAGGGGAGGAAGTGCCCCTCGGCGAGGCTGCCGCGGTGCAGGGGAACGGCGCCCCGGGAGATCGCCTCGGTGGTGAGGTCGGCGAGCTCCTTGGCCTTGGCGGCGTTGATCAGCGGGCCGAAGTCGAGCTCGGGAAGGGGGTCGGCGGGGTCGGCGACGGCCAGGGGGTGGCCGAAGCGGACGCTGCGTACGGCCGGGAGGTACGCGGCGAGGAAGTCGGCGAAGGCCTCGCGCTGGACGACGAAGCGGGGGTAGGCGGTGCAACGCTGCTTGGCGTAGTCGTAGGTCTTGCGCACCAGGGGGGTCAGGGACTGCCAGTCGGTGTAGTTCCAGATGCCCCAGGTGTTCAAGCCCTCCTGTTCGAGGATATGGCGTTTGCCCAGGTCGGCGACGGCAGTGGCGACGCGGGCGCCGGTGTCCCGGCCGCCGACGAAGGAGACACAGCCGATCTCCGGCGAGCGGACGAGGGCGGGCGAGAGTTCCTTGCCGCTGCCGCTGACGAGGGTGGCCGGGACCCCCTCGCGGGCGGCCAGGGCGCAGGCGAGGGTGAGGCAGACCAGCCCGCCGTCGGTGGGGGTCTTGGCGATCACCGCATTGCCGGCCAGCGCCTGGACGAGCATCGCGTGGATCAGCACCGACATCGGGTAGTTCCAGCTGGCGATGTTGCTGACCGGGCCGGGCAGCGGCGTGCGGTCGACGAGCATCCGGTCGATCTCACGGACGTACCAGCGGACGCCGTCGATGGCGCGGTCGACATCGGCCTGCGCGAGCTTCCAGGGCTTGCCGATCTCCCAGACGAGCAGCAGCGCGAGCAGTTCGCGGTGCTCGGTCAGCGCGTCGAGGGTGGCGGAGATCCGGGCCTTGCGTTCGGTCAACGGGACGTGGCGCCAGGCCCGGTGCTGGTCGAGGCAGGCGCGTACGGCGTGCAGCGCGGCGTCCGCGTCGAGGCGGGGCGGGCCGGCGATGGGGGTGTTGTCGATGGGGCTGGTGGCGGGCAGCGGATCACCGTCCGGGTGCCAGGCGGCGGCCCAGAGGTTGAGGGCCTGGTCGTCGCGGAAGGCTTCGGGGGCGGCGGCCAGGCTGCGCTGCCAGGCGTCCTGCCAGGACGTTCCGGGCTTGAGGAGCAGCGTCGGGGCGGGCGCGGGGTGCTCGTTCCGCTGCGGGTTCGAGGTGGATTCGGTGCTGGGGGCCATCGGATGTCTCCGCTCTCGGTGCACGGCCGGAGGGGCAGGGTCATGGCGCTCGGGCGGCTCCCGGAGGAACCGTGTTACTGGACGGTAGTGGGCAGGGTGGCACCGCGGGACGGTCCGGCGTCAGGTATGGCGAGTGTCACCCGGCGCGGGCGACGGGGCCAGCGGGGTGAGGCGACCGCGTGGCCCTGGCCGGCGGCAGGGGCCTCCCGCGGGCCGCGGGCGCTGCGGGCGGCCTGCCCAACACGGCGTGGTGGGCGCACAGTTCCGGCCACCGTTCGCTGGGGCGGTGCGAGACCGGCCCGGTGTATGCGAGGAGGGTGGGCGGTGGCCTCGCGGCACCGCCCACCCTCGTCGGTTTCGTGTGTACGGGCTCAGCCGGCCGCGGGCTCGGCCGGCTCCCCCGTCCCCTCCTGCGTACGGTCGGCGATCGCCCGGTGGTGGCGTACGACCTCCCCGATGATGAAGTTGAGGAACTTCTCGGCGAATGCCGGATCGAGCTTGGCGTCCTCGGCCAGTCGGCGCAGCCGCTCGATCTGCGCGGCTTCGCGGGCCGGGTCGGCGGGCGGCAGGCTGTGCCGGGCCTTGAGCTCGCCGACCTGCTGGGTGCACTTGAAGCGCTCGGCGAGCAGATGCACCAGGGCGGCGTCGAGGTTGTCGATGCTGCCGCGCAGATAGCTCAGCCGTTCACGGGCCGCCTCGTCGGCGACGACGGCCGCTTCGCCGGCCGCCGGTGCTGTCCCCTCGCTCATGTGCGTCTCGCCATTCGTGATCGGTCGGGTACCTGGTGCGGTGTCGTGCTGCTGATCTCTGATGTCTTGATCGGGTGCACATTACCCGGCCGGTGGCCGGCGGCCGGGCCGGTCTCGCGGATCGGACCGGAGGTAACGCGTTCCGGCCGGTGTGGCCGGCGAGGTGTGGAAGGTGAGGCGCCGATCGTCGTCGGCGGGACGCACGGGCCCGGGGTTTCGTCGGGGTACGGCCCGGGCGGCCGGCGGGTCGGTCTTCCTGGCCGCGCGGGCGAGACGGTAGTGGTCGGCCTCGCGCAGCAGTTCCCGGTGACGCAGCTGATGGATCTCGATGTTCATCCTCGCTCCTCCTCGCACCGGACACGTCAACCGGCCCACCGATGCTGTGGCTTCTCCCAGGGGCAAGGTCAACGAGCGGCCGCGTCCCGTCGCGGGAGGGGCCTCGATCGGGCGCTCTCGAGGGCGTGTTGGGGCTGCCTCATTGGCCGATATGATCCGCCGTTATCCGCCGTTATCCGCCGTTCCCGCCGCTGACCTGGGGTTTCATGGAACTTTCGGCACGGAACTACGGAACTACGGTCAGGCCTTGCAGTTGCCCACCGCGGCTCGACCGGCCGCACCCCGAGACTTGTTCCTGTCCCCCGCGCTTCCCCGAAGCCCCCGTGCTCCCCGTGAAGAAAGGACCGCAAGCATGCCGAACAGCGCCCTCCTGGTGATGGACGTCCAACGGGACATCGTGAATATCGTCGACGACGGCTCCGGATATCTGCCGCGCCTGCGCAAGGCGATCGACGGTGCCCGAGCGGCGGACATCCCCGTGATCTACGTGGTCGTCGCGTTGCGCCCGGGCCGGCCGGACGTCAGCCCGCGGAACAAGGTGCTCACCTCCGCCGTGCGAGAAGGCCTGTTCACCGAGGGCAGCCCCGGCACCGGGATCCACCCCGACGTCACGCCCCGGCACGGCGAGATCGTGGTCACCAAGAGGCGGGGGAGCGCGTTCTCGGGCAGCGATCTCGACCTGGTACTCAGGACTCGCGGTATCGACAGCCTTGTTCTCACCGGCATCGCCACCAGCGGTGTAGTGCTGCACACCCTGTGCCAAGCCAACGACTTGGACTTCGGCCTCACCGTCCTGGGGGATGCCTGCCTCGACAGCGACCCCGAGGTGCACCGGGTCCTCACCGGGAAACTGTTCCCGCAGTGGGCGGATGTCGTCACCGTCGAGGACTGGTGCGAAGCCCTCGCCCCGTAAGAGACCCGCCGAGCGAGGGACCCGTTCGCCGAAGCGGTGACCGAGCGGTTCCCCGCGTCAGCGGACGCCCGGTGGCGGGATCCCCCACAGAACCCGCCACCGGGCCGCTTTTCATGGGGCGCGGCGCTCGGCCGGCCCCGGGTCCGCGGCGCTGCCGGGTCCCGATTCAGGCACATACCCAGGTCACCGCCCGGCCACCCCTCCTACACGAGACTTCAGGGGGCTTGAGAGGGAGGGGACGAACGGGCGGCGGCGCAGGGGCGGTGCAGGGGGCGGTTTCGGCGCGCCGGGACGGACGCGCGCTGCGAAGATGTGCCCGGTCACACCAGGCAGCCGACCGACCATCGGCGCCGGACAACGCAGGGGGTATCCGCGTATGAGCAGGGACCGCATCAGGATCGCCGGGGCCGACGTCGCCGTCGTGGGCGGCAGCATCGCCGGTTGTGCCACGGCACTGGCCGCGCACCGGGCCGGCGCCGGCCGGGTCACCGTGTACGAACGCACCGCCGGCCGCCTCGCGGACCGCGGTGTCGGCCTCGCGGTGCACAACGCCCGGTATGCCGAGCTCGCCGCCGCCGGGTATCTGGACACCGCCATGGCGTGGGTCCAGCTGGCCACCCGTCGCTGGTACGTGCGCGACGGCGCCGGGCCGCTCGGCCGTGAGATCGGCGCGCTGCCCTTCCCGTTCCGCTCGTACTGCTGGGGTCCGCTCTGGCAGGAGTTACGGCGGCGGCTGCCGGAGGACACCGTCTTCCGGTCAGGGGTACGGGTGGACGCGGTCAGCGACACGGCGGACGGCGCCGGAGTCCATCTCGGCGGCGGCGAAGGAAGCAGAGCAGGCGAGGGCGGTGCCGGCAGCGGCGGGCGGCGCGGCGCCGACGGCAGCAGCCGCCGTACGGAGCGCTTCGACCTGGTCATCGGCGCGGACGGCTACCGTTCGGTGGTCCGCGAGACCGCGTTCCCCGGCGTGCGGCCCGGTTATGCCGGCTACCTCGCCTGGCGTGGCGCGGTGCCGGCCGACCGGCTGACGGAACTCCGCTTCCCCGGCCTGCCGGCCGACCCCTGGGCGGAAGAGGACTGCACCTACGGCGTCTTCCCCGGCGGCCACGTCATCATCTACCGCATCCCGGACGGCCAAGGGGGTAAGCGCGCGAACTGGGTCCTGTACACCGCCCCGCCGGCCGGCCTCGACCTGGGGCTCGACACCCCCACCAGCCTGCCGCCCGGCACCCTGACCGACGCCCTGTACGCCCATTTCACCTACGTCACGGACGAGTTGCTGCCGCCCTACTGGGGTGGGCTGATGCGACTGACGCCGCGTCAAGAGGTCTTCATCCAGCCGATGTACGACTTCACCGCGGCGCGCTACACCGCAGGACGGCTGCTGCTCGCGGGCGATGCGGCCACTGTCGCCCGCCCGCACACCGGCGCCGGTGCGGTCAAGGCGCTGCAGGACGCCGCCGCCCTGGAGACCGCGCTGCGCGCCGTACCGGAACGGCCCGACGCGCTCGCGGCATACGGGGCCAAGCGCGGCGCGACCGGCCGGTCGGTGGTCGAGCTGGGGCGCCGGCTGGGGCGGACCCTGGTCCAGGCCACCCCGGACTGGCGGACCTTGGACCAAGCCGGTCTGGAGGCCGCCTGGGCCGCGGCCGACGGCTCGGGCGCATTCGGCGGGCGTGAGCTGAAGAGCTGACGCGCCCGTCCGGGCACCACGCACCACGTACCGCCGACTGACCGGCCGGCCGGGCCTGTGGTGCGTGGTGCCGACTCCGGCCGCCGCCCCGCGCTTCCGTGCAGGAGAATGGGAACGTCGAGGTCCCCTTGCCGCACATGGCTCCGGTGGCCACGGCGGCAACCACTGCACCGGGCAGCGCCGCACGGCACCGAGCAGTGCCGAGCAACATCAAGCTGCACCAAGGGCCGCTTCGGCTCTCCATACAGACACCATCGGCGCCGCTCCGGCCCGGTGAGGACGGGACTGATCAGACATGGGACGGGTCACCGAGCGACGCCGCGTCATCCGCATCCGCGACGGTGCCGTGAGCACCCGTCCGGACACCCTCGTCGCCGAGGAACCGCTGGAGATACGGCTCGGTGGCAAGCCGCTCGCGATCACGATGCGCACACCGGGAGACGACTTCGCGCTCGCCGCCGGATTCCTCGTCAGCGAGGGCGTGCTGGCGAGCGCCGACGAGCTGGCGAACATCGTCTACTGCGCGGGGGCGACGGCGGACGGGGAGAACACCTACAACGTCGTGGACGTCCGGCTCGCGGACGGGGTCCCGGTCCCGGAGATCACCCTGGAGCGCAACGTCTATACGACGTCGTCGTGCGGGCTGTGCGGCAAGGCCAGCCTGGACGCGGTGCGCACCACCACGCGCTGGCCCCTGGCCCCCTCCCCCGCCGCCTCGGACGGTATCGACCCGATCCATATCGACCCGCTCCGTATCGACCCGGCGACCCTCGCCGCCCTCCCCGACCGGCTGCGGGCCGCTCAGCGGGTGTTCGAGCGGACCGGGGGCCTGCACGCCGCGGCGCTGTTCACGACGGACGGTGAGCTGCTCGACATCCGGGAGGACGTGGGGCGGCACAACGCCGTCGACAAGATCGTGGGGCGGGCGCTGCAGCAGGGGCAGCTGCCGCTGTCGTCGAGTGTGCTGATGGTTTCCGGCCGGGCGTCGTTCGAGCTGGCACAGAAGGCCGTGATGGCGGGCATTCCGGTGCTGGCCGCGGTCTCGGCGCCCTCCTCGCTCGCCGTCGATCTGGCCACCGAAACCGGGCTGACCCTGGTCGGGTTTCTGCGCGGCTCCTCCATGAACGTCTACGCGGGTGAGCACCGCATCGCCCTGCCCTCGGGGGCCGCCACACCTGCGGAGTGAGGGCGCGGGCCCGCCACACCGGCACCGCGGCGTACGGGCCGCCACACCGGGCGGGCCGAGGGGCGAGGCGCCCCCGAGGTGCCCCTCGCGCCCCCGGCCTCATGGCTCACTCCCCCGGCAGCGCGATCCGGGTCAGCAGGGCGACCAACTGCTCTCGTTCGGCCGGGGTCAGATCCTCGGTCAACTCCGCGTTGGCCTCGTCACCGAGCTGCCGGGTGCGCAGCAGCCGCCGTCGGCCGTCGGCGGAGATCTCGATGGCGTTCTTGCGCCGGTCCCGGGGATCGGGGCTGCGGGTCACCAGCCCGTCCCGCTGCAGCTCGTTGACGATCGCGACCATGTCCTTGGGGTCGATATGCAGCGTCCGGCCGAGCTCCGCCTGCGAGACCGGACCGATTTCCTCGACCGCCGACAGGACGGCGTGGTGCATCATCCGCATGCCCTCGCCGGCCAGGGCCTCGGCGACGAGGCGGTGGCCGCGGGCGGCGGCGCGGCCCAGCAGCCAGCTGGGGAGCGCGCGGATGTGGCGGGGGGCGTAGGGGGTGTCGGCCATGGGACCACCGTACCGAGCATTCCCTTGGCGGACCCAATGAAAAACTATTGGTGGAACCCATGATTTCGGGATATCGTTGGGGAACCCCATGAAACCGCCGGTGCGCGCCGACCGGCGACCGGCAGCTGTCCGGCTGCCGGTCCGCCCCGCGCGCCGAGCGACGATCCCGGAGGTGTCCGACCATGCGCCGTGTCCGATTCCATACCTACGGCGGCCCCGAGGTCCTGCGGGTCGAGGAGGCCGAGGCGCCGGTGCCCGGCCCCGGTGAACTGCTGGTGCGCACGGAGGCGATCGGCGTCACGCTGCCGTGCGTACGACGGGTGCGCGGGGACGGCAAGGGCAGCGGCGATCCGCTGCCCGCCATGCCCGGCGGCGAGATCGCCGGTTCGGTCGTGGCCGTCGGCCCGGACGTCACAGGATTCGCCCCCGGCGACCGCGTCACCTCACTCACCCTCACCGGTTCCTACACCGAACTCGCCCTCGCGCCCGCCTTCCTGGCGAGCCGGATACCGGACGACGCGGACGCCGTGCAGGCGGTGGCGCTGGTGCGCAGCGGCCAGGTCGCGCTCGCCGCGCTCAGCACCGCGGCACCGCAGGGCGCCGAGTCCGTACTGATCACCGGCGCGGCGAGCGGCACCGGACACCTCGCCGTCCAACTGGCCAAGCTCCAGGGGGTGCCACGGGTGGTGGCCGCGGTCGGCTCGTCCGCCAAGGCGGAGTTCCTGTACGGGCTGGGGGCCGACGAGGTGGTGGTCTACGACCAGGAGTCCTGGGGCGAGCCGGTCGATATCGTCCTGGACGGCGTCGGCGGCGAGCTGCTGCCGCGCGCACTGGCCGCGCTGACTCCCGGTGGCCGGCTGATCTTCTTCAACTCCGGCGGCGGGACGGTCCCGGCGCACGAGCTGCTGGCGGGCGCCAAGACCATCACGGGGCTGACGATGCGCCGCTTCTCCACCGTCCACCGGGAGCTGTACGAGCAGCACCGGGCGCGGCTGTGGGAACTTGCCGGATCCGGCCGGCTGCGGGCCGCGGTCCATGCCGAACTGCCCCTGGAAGAGGCCGCGAAGGCACACGAGATCATCGAGGCCAGGGCCAACCTCGGGAAGGTGGTACTGCGTCCGTGAGGCGCGGCGGGCACGGCAGACGCGGCCGGCTCGACGGGTGCGGCGGGCGCGGCGGGCGCGACGCGGCATCTGCGGAACACCGGGCACACGCGGCCCTCGCACCGCGCCGGGCGCACCCGGCGCGGTCTGCGGGCCGGGAGAGTGAATCAGGAGAGTGAATTACGGCCGCGGCGCGGAGAACCCGCGCACGCTCCTTGTCGCGGTCCGCACGCGGCAGTAGCTTCCGTCGCGATGCACATAGGACGTGGGATGTCCTGATGACCCGACGCCGATGCCTCGAAGGGCAGGCCGGACCATGACGTCAGTTCTCCGCGCACACCCCAGCCCCCGCCGCAGACCCCGGCGCCGCGCCGTGGCCCTGCTCACCGCGCTGACCGCCACCGCCCTCGCCCTCCTCCCGACCGCCCCCGCACACGCCATGCCTGACAGGGCATCGGACAGCGCCCGTGCCACCGCCGCGGCGCCCTCCCCCACCGGCGGCTTCGAGCAGCAGATCCTCTTCAAAGCGTCCCAGGAACAGGGCTACTTCTGCTTCCGTATACCGGCCGTCGTGAAGTCCGTGCGCGGCACCCTCCTCGCGTTCGCCGAGGGCCGGCGGCACGACTGCGGTGACGCGGGCGATATCGACCTCGTCCTCAAGCGCTCCACCGACGGCGGCCGCACCTGGGGGCCGCTCCAGGTGATCAACCACGGCAACGGCGACACCCACGGCAACCCGGCGCCCATCGTGGACCGCCGCACCGGCCGGATCGTGCTCGCCGAGACCTACAACAAGGGCCGCACCGACGGCCTCAGCTGCGAGGTCCCCTGCGACCGCACCCCGCACCTCCAGTACAGCGACGACGAAGGCGCCACCTGGTCCGCGCCCCGGGACCTGACCGCCGCCGTCCGTCCCCCGCAGTGGAATTCGTGGTACGCCACCGGGCCCCTGCACGGCATCCAGCTCACCCGGGGACGGCACGCGGGCCGTCTGGTGTTCGGCATCAACTCCGAGAGCTACGCGGACAACCGGGTCACCGCCAACCACGCCGCGCTCGTCCACAGCGACGACGGCGGCGCCACCTGGAAGGTCGGCGCGCTGGACACCTGGCCCGTCGCCGCTGACGGCACATTCCGTCAAAAGCCTTCGGAGATGGCGCTCCTGGAACGCTCCGACGGCTCGGTCTACGTCAACGGGCGGGAACAGGACGGCACCGACCTGGGCCACCGCACCGCTGCGGTCAGCCGTGACGGCGGCAACTCCTTCGCCGCCCCGTTCCGTGCCCTGCCCGACCTCTACACCCCGATGGTGCAGGGTTCGGCGCTCCGGCTGCCGCACCCGCGCGCCGGCCGCAGCCGCACCCTGTTCGCGGCGCCCGCCGACCCCGACCGGCGCCGGACCATGACCATCCGCTCCTCCTGGGACGAGGGCCGCACCTGGGAGGGCGTCGACCGGGGCGCCCGGGTGACCACCGACTGGTCCGGCTACTCGGACCTGGTCGCCGTCTCCGACGACGTCACCGGCCTGATGTACGAGGGCGGCGCGGTCGACGCCCGGGACGAGATCCGCTTCGCCCGCTTCACCGAGGACTGGCTCGGTCCGCGCCGCGGCCCGGATCCCACGACGGGTGACGCCGCCCCGGGCGCCCGCCCGGCCTTCGTCCTGGGCGGCGCCCGGACCACCGGCGGCCGCTTCGGTCAGGCGCTGGCCTTCGACGGCGCCGACGACGCGGTACGCCTCCCCTACCGCAGCTCCCTCCCGCTCGGCACCCACGACTTCACCTGCAGCCTGTGGCTCCGCTATGACGCCACCGCCGGCGAACAGCCGCTGTGGTGGATGGGCGGGGTGGGCAGCAAGTCCCCGCAGGTCGCGGTGGAGGGCGACCCCGGCCACGCCCGGATCATCGCCCGCGTCACCGCCGTCGACGGCCCCGCCCCGGCCGCCACCGCCCAGGCCGTGACCCACGACGCGTACAACGACGGGAACTGGCACCATCTGGCCCTGCGCCGCACGGGCGGCCGGCTGCTGCTCACCGTGGACGGCGGGGAGACCACCGTCGTCCCCGATGTCCCGGGGTCGGTCAGCCGCGGCTCGGTCTTCGGCGTGCACCTGGGTCAGCGGCCCGACAGTCGCGCCCAGTTCACCGGTGCGCTGGACGAGGTACGGGTCTACCGGCGGGCCCTGACCGACGCCGAACTGTCTCGCGTACGCAGTGCCAACGCCCCGGTGGGCGGTCCGCTGGTCCTGGGACTGCCACTGGACGGGGTGCGCGGGGGTGCGAAGCGCTGAGCCGCGCCGCCCGGCAATGCACCAGCGGAACGCTCGACGGGCTGATCGTCGCAACCCGGGACGTTCAGGGTGTTATGGCACATACGAGGGGCGTGATCACGCCAAGCCGGTCCGGATTCAGCCACGCGCCGGACTACCGGAACTCGGCGGAGTGGAGTTCGTTCTCCTGAGGCACGGGAGGGGCCCGCCGCCCGGCCCCCGACCCCCGCCCCTCGGCCCGCAGGGCAAGCCCTGGCCAGGGCTCTGTGCCAGGCGTTCGCCCGATCCGGTACCAGGTGCAGAGATTTGGTGCAGATATGGTCCCGGCGTCGTGATCGTCCGGCGTTGAACCGGCTGGCTCATGTCCAGGCTTCTCCGAAGTAACCCGATTTCGACGGTTGGCCAGATCCCATGCCGCCGGATTCACCACGTGGTACGGCCCTGCCGGATGCGGTCACGTTGGGGTACGGTCGCGGCCTTGTGAGCAACACCACGAGGAGCTGGGTCATTGCGCGAGTTCACCGTCCCGCCTTTGGCGACCGCGCCCCGGGTCGGCGGGCTGGCGGACGTTGTCTACGAGTACGCCGAGGCCGACCCCGAGCGTGTCGCCTTCGCCCGTAAGGACGACGCGGGCAACTGGCAGAACGTCACCGCCGGAACATTCCGGGACGAGGTCATCGCACTGGCCAAGGGCCTGCTGGCGCAGGGCGTCCGGTTCGGCGACCGTGTCGGCATCATGTCGCGTACGCGCTATGAGTGGACCCTGTTCGACTTCGCGCTGTGGTCGATCGGCGTCCAGTCCGTACCGCTGTATCCGACGTCGTCGGCGGAGCAGGTCTTCTGGATGCTGCACAACGCGGGCGTCTCGGCCTGCCTGGTCGAGCACGAGGACCATGCGATGACCATCGGCTCGGTCATCGACCGGCTTCCCCATCTGCGCAAGCTGTGGCAGCTGGACGCCGACCCGGTGGCCGAACTGACCGCGGCGGGTGCGCATATCGACGACGACGTCGTGCACCGCCACCGGATGGCCGTCACCCCGGACGCCACCGCGACGATCATCTACACCTCCGGCACCACCGGCCGCCCCAAGGGCTGCGTGATCACCCACGCCAACTTCATGGCCGAGGCCGACAACATCGTGCTGCGCCACGAGACCGTCTTCACCTCCAAGGGCGACGACGAGGCCGCCACCCTGCTGTTCCTGCCGCTGGCGCATGTCTTCGGGCGGATGGTCCAGGTCGCCGCGGTGCGTGGCCGGGTCAAGCTGGGCCACCAGCCCGAGCTGGCGGCCCGTGCGCTCCTGCCGGACCTGCAGACGTTCCGGCCGACCTTCATCCTGGCGGTGCCCTACATCTTCGAGAAGGTCTTCGCCGCGGCCCGGCGCAAGGCGGAGGCGGACGGCAAGGCCGGACCGTTCGACAAGGCCGTCGAGATCGCCGTCCGCTATGCCGAGGCCCAGGAGCACAAGGCCTTCGGCACCGGGCCGGGGCCCAGCGCCGCGCTGCGGATGCAGCATCAGTTCTTCGACAAGGTGGTCTACAGCAAGGTCCGGGCGGCGATGGGCGGCCGGGTGCGGCATGCGATGTCGGGCGGCTCCGCGATGGAGCGCCGGCTCGGACTGTTCTTCGACGGCGCCGGCGTGCGGATCTTCGAGGGCTACGGCCTGACGGAGAGCACCGCGGCCGCCACCGCCAACCCGCCCGAGCGGACCCGCTTCGGCACCGTCGGCACCCCGGTCCCCGGTACCACCGTGCACATCGCGGAGGACGGCGAGATCTGGCTGTACGGCGGGCAGATCTTCCACGGCTACCACAACGACCCCAAGGCGACCGATGCCGTGCTGCACGACGGCTGGTTCTCCACGGGTGACCTGGGCGCGCTGGACGAGGACGGCTATCTGACGATCACCGGCCGCAAGAAGGAAATCCTGGTCACCTCCGGCGGCAAGACGGTCTCACCGGTGGGCCTGGAGGAGCGGGTGCGGGCGCATCCGCTGGTCGCCCAGTGCATCGTCGTGGGCAACGACCGGCCGTTCATCGCGGCCCTGGTGACCCTGGACCCGGAGGCGGTCGCGCACTGGCTGGCCATGCGGGAGAAGCCGGAGATGCCGCCGACCGACCTGGTGCGCGACCCGGATCTGGAGACCGAGATCCGGCGCGCCGTGGTCGCCGCCAACACACTGGTCTCGCAGGCCGAGTCGATCCGTACGTTCCGGATACTGGCCAACCAGTTCAGCGAGGAGCACGGGCTGCTGACCCCGTCGCTGAAGCTCAAGCGCAAGGCGATCGAGACGACGTACCAGGTCGAGGTGGACGCGCTGTACCAGGCGTGAGGGGCCCGTCCCTCGGGGCTTCCCGGGGGCGCCCCGGCTGGTGATGTGCTCCCCCACCAGCGCGTTCACTCTCGGCGAACCCGCTGCCGCGACCACCGCGGCATGCCCCCGTACCACCGGCCACGACCGGCGTGGGGCGCCGCCGGCCGGTCCCGCTCACGGCGCCTTCGCATGAATACTCCGCCCTCCGCCCGCATCCCGTCGGCCCGTGCGGGAATGCGCGACCACGGATGGTCGTTGACCTCCGTGAACGAGAAAAACGACGTAAGGATCGATTCCCCCGTGAGCAAGGTTCCCGCCATCACGCTCAACAACGGCGTAGCGATGCCGCAGCTGGGCTTCGGCGTCTGGCAGGTCGAGGACGACCAGGCGTTCACCGCCGTCGGCCAGGCCCTGGAGGCCGGATACCGCAGCATCGACACCGCGGCGATCTACGGCAACGAAGAGGGCACGGGCAAGGCGCTCGCCGCTTCCGGAATCGCCCGTGACGAACTGTTCGTCACGACCAAGCTCTGGAACGCCGACCAGGGCCACGACTCCACGCTGCGCGCCTTCGACGCCTCCCTCACCAAGCTCGGCCTGGAGTATGTGGATCTCTACCTGATCCACTGGCCGCTCCCGTCGAAGGACCGCTACGTCGAGACGTACCAGGCCCTGGAGAAGATTCAGGCGGAGGGCCGCGCCAAGGCCATCGGTGTCTCGAACTTCCGGCCCGAGCACCTGGAGCGGCTGCTGGGCGAGACCTCCGTCGTCCCGGCCGTCAACCAGATCGAGCTGCACCCGCAGTTCCCGCAGGCCGAGTCCCGCGCCTTCCACGCCCGGCACAACATCGTGACCGAGGCCTGGTCGCCGCTCGGCCAGGGCAAGGGCCTCCTGGAGGACCCGACGCTCGCCACGCTCGCCGCCAAGCACGGCAAGACGCCCGCACAGGTGGTCCTGCGCTGGCACCTCCAGCTCGGCAATGTCGTCATCCCGAAGTCCGTCACCCCTTCGCGCATCGCGGAGAACATCGACGTCTTCGACTTCGAGCTGGACGACGAGGACCTTGCCGCCCTCGCCGGCCTGGACACCGGAAAGCGGATCGGCCCGGACCCGGCCACCTTCGACGTGGCCTGACCGCCGCTCGGTAACGGCGCTCCACAGCGGCGCCGCCCGGCTCGTCCGGGCGGCGCCGTTGCCGTACCCGAGTGGCGGGCCCGGCGGACGGCAGGAAGTGTGGTGGGTGAGCGTGGGGCGGACCCGGCGCATGCCGACCGGGGCCGGTACCCCTCGCTTTGCCCTGCGCCTCCCCCGTGCCCTGGCAGGGGAGGTGCCCCCAGCGAGGAGGCACGATGCCTGAAGTCACCTCTCCCTACCAGCCCGGAACGCCCTGCTGGATCGATCTCGCGGCCCCTGACCAGCAAGCCGCCATCGACTTCTACTCCGAGGTCTTCGGGTGGGCCGGAGAGATCGGGCCCGCGGAGACCGGGGGCTATGCCGTCTGCACGCTGAACGGCAAGCCGGTGGCCGGAATCATGGCCGCCGTCCCGATGGGCGGCCAGCCCGCGCCGCCGACCGTGTGGACCACCTACCTGTCGGCCGCCGACGCGGACGCCACCTCCGAAGCGGTGAGCCAGGCCGGCGGCACGCTCCTGATGCCGGTCACGGACGTGATGACGCTCGGCCGGATGTGTATCGCGGCCGAGCCCACCGGAGCGGTGTTCGGCATCTGGCAGCCCATGGACTTCCCCGGCGCCGGCATCGTCAACGAACCGGGCGCACTCATCTGGAACGAGCTCAACACCACCGACCCGTCCGCCGCCGCCACGTTCTACAAGGCGGCCCTCGGAATCGACAGCGCCCCCATGGAGGGCGCCGAGAACTACTACGCCCTTACGGTGAAGGACCGGCCGGTCGGCGGAATGCAGCCGATGTCCGAACAGATGCCGTCCGGCACTCCCTCGCACTGGCTGGTGTACTTCGCGGTGACGGACACCGATGGCACGGTCGACAAGATCACCGCGGCCGGCGGTGCGGCGCTGCAGCAGCCCTTCGACATGGTCGCCGGCCGGATGGCCGTGGTGGCCGATCCGCAGGGCGCGACATTCGCCGTGATCAGCCCGAAGCCGATGCATCAAGGCTGAGGGACCGCCCACCGCTCCTACTGCGCGCGGGCCGTGTGGACGGTCTGCGCGGACAGCAGGAAGGCGTCGGGGCGGCGGACGATACCGACGGCGTCATCGGGGTCGGCGAGACGGGCGAGGGTGGTGCGGTCGCCCTCGTCCAGGCGGTCGCCGTACAGGTCGAGCCCCTGGGTCAGGTGGTCCCGGAGGTAGGCGCGCGCATCCTCGGTCAGTGGGGCCGGCAGGTCCAGCAGGAAACTGCGGGTGCGCGGGGTGCGCAGGCCGGCGTCGGCGAGGAAGGCGGGCCAGTCCTCGGTGTCGTCGACGGCGCCGGGCAGCGCCGCGCGCATCTCCACGAACCAATCCTCGCAGGCCGCGTCGAGCCGGGACTGCAGCCCCGGGCGCCCGATGCCGATGTCGCGCGGCAGGAAGCGCGGGGGGAGGCCGCCCTCGGAGACCGCGAGCAGCCCGCCGGGCCGCAGATGAGCACCGAGGGCGGCGACCGCGGCACGCTGGTCACCGACGTGGTGCAGGGTCCTGGCGGACCAGATGAGGTCGGCGCCACCGAGGGCGTCGAGCCCGTCCGGGAGTTCGGCGAGATGGGTGCGGACCCGGTCGCCGAGGCCGAGGCGCCCGGCCCGGGCGTGTGCCCGCTCCAGAAGTGCCGCGCTCGCGTCCACGGCGACCACTTCGGCGGCGGGGAAGGCATGCGCCAGCAGACAGCTGACGACGCCCGGCCCGCTGCCGACGTCGAGCACCCGGTCCACCCCCTGGTCGGCGACCACGGCCGTCCCGGCGAGGAGCTGCCGCAGCCAGGCGGCGGCCTGCTCGTAGAGCGGCAGGTGCAGCTCGGCGCCCCGTTCGAGGAGCGGGCCGAACACCTCCCAGTCGATCTGCGCCGTGTCGTGGGGGCCGTGCCCGGGTGCGGGCCGTTCGTCGTTGCTCATGACATCGAGCCTCCGTTACCGGTCGTGCGAATCCACGTTGCCGCTCCGGCAGCCCCGGATTCCGGCGGAGCAGGGCGCGACCGTAGGGTCTGGCCCGTGGCTACTCCGGGATGGATACCGCCGACGGATACCGAGCGGCGGCTGTACGAAGCGACGGTGCGTGGTGACTGGGACGGTCAGATCGCGGCGATCGCCGGTGAGGATCTGTATCTGGCGGCACCGCAGCAGGGCCAGGACCCGCTGCCCGTCTACGACGACCCGGCGGCGGGTGGTAAGTGCATTCCCGTCCTGACCCGCGGCATGCTGCCGCCGTGGCAGCCGCAGCAGTTCTTCGACCGGGTTTCGCTGGAGGAACTGGCGCAGGACTGGCCGAACGACAAATGGCGGCTCGCGGTCAACCCCGGGACGCCGTGTGCCGCGTACCTGGCCGCCTCCCCGGCCCACCGGGCGGGCTGGCTGCAGCGGCGTGCTCAGGTCGGGGCCCGGCCCGGCGGCCTGCTCGTCACGCACTTCGGCGGTCCGCTGCACGGCCCGGTGGCACAGGGGCTGGCGTGCGGTGCGCCGCTCGCGGTGCACCACAGCGTGCCGTGGAACGAACTCGGTACGGCCTTCCTCGATCACGCCGCCGATGCACAGACGCTGCACGAACAGTGGTCGGTGACCGATCCCGCCGGTTGGCAGCAGCGCCTGGACCAGCTGCTCGGCGGACAGTTCGTACCGGCGGAGACGGAGACCGCGCTGCGGGCACGGGCCGGCGGACGCGGCGCCGGGGCCGGGGCCGGGACCGGCGGGGGCGCTGCGGACGAGGCGGACACGACGGACGCGAGCCGGACCGATGAGGCCGGGGCGGGCTCCCCGGACACCGCCGCCACGCCGGCCGTCCCCGAGCTCGTGACCAGGTACGAAGAGCGGTTCCGCGCCGACGGCCTGCTGCCGCCGGCGGACGGCCGGGTCCTGTCGCTCGTCGCGCTGGACCTCGCGCATGCCGTCGCTCTCGTCCGCTGGGGCCTGGGCGCCCGGCTGTGCGCACCGCAGCAGGCCGAACAGGCCGTAACGCAGGCCGGTGCGAAGGCCAGGGAGGTGTACGGCTCGTGGGAAGAGTTCGCCGCGGGCTATGCGCTGGGGCGGATGCTGGCGTTCGACAACGGCTGGTTCGGGCCGGAGTACGCGCAGGCCGTGCACCTGCACCGGGCCCTCACCCAGGACCCGGCCTCGCCGTGGCGCGGGCTGCCGTTCGCTTGACGGGATCGCGTCGCTCGGCCGGGAGCGCGTCGCTGGACGGGACCGGGCCGCTTGACGGGTCACGTCGCTTGACCGGAGTGCGTCGCTGGACGGGGCGCGCCCCGGCGGGCGGTCGCGCGGCGCGGGTTCGGTGTAGACGTAGGGCATGGATGTAGCCGTTTGCCTGTTCAGCTCCGACCTCCGGCTGCACGATCAGCCGGTGCTGCATGCCGCGCTGCGCTCGGCGGCGCGGGTGGTGCCGCTGTTCGTCGTCGATACGGGGGTCGCCGACGCGGGCTTCATGGTGCCCAACCGGGCGGCGTTCCTGGCCGGCGCGCTGACGGATCTCGATGCCGGGTTGCGCGGTTGCGGCGGTCGGCTGGTCATCCGTACGGGGGATGTGGTGGCCGAGGCCTGCCGGGTGGCGGCGGAGACCGGGGCCGGCGAGGTGCATCTCGCGGCCGGGGTGAGCGGCTATGCGCTGCGCAGGGAGCGGCGGTTGGCCGGCGATCTGGCGGCGGCGGGGCGGGCGCTGGTGGTGCACGACGCCGTCATCACGGCGCTGCCGCCCGCCGCGGTGCTGCCCTCCGGTCCGGACAAGGACCACTTCGCGGTCTTCACGCCGTACTTCCGGCGCTGGCAGGCCGCGGGGCTGCGGTCGGTGCTGCCCGCGCCGCGGTCCGTACGCGTCCCGGACGGGGCGCGGTCCGAGGACCTGCCGTCGGCGGCGGACCTGTGCCCGGGCGGGAAACCGTCGCCCGCGCTGCCGGAGGGCGGCGAGCGGGCGGGGCGCCGCCGGTTCGGGGCCTGGCAGCGCTCCGGCATGGCCGACTACCAGGACCGGCAGGACGACCTGCCGGGCGATGCCACGTCACGGCTCTCGCCGTATCTGCACTTCGGCTGCCTCTCGCCGGTGGAGCTGGTGCACAAGGCGTCGGCCCGCCCGGACGCCGGTGCCGAAGCGTTCGTACGGCAGCTGGCCTGGCGGGACTTCCACCATCAGGTGCTGGCGGCCCGCCCCGGCGCGGCGAGCGCCGACTATCGCACCAGGGGCGACCGCTGGCGGTACGACGACGCCGAGGTGACGGCGTGGAAGGAGGGCCGTACCGGCTATCCGGTGGTCGATGCGGGGATGCGGCAGCTGCTGCACGAGGGGTGGCTGCACAACCGGGCGCGGATGCTGGTGGCGAGCTTTCTGACCAAGACGCTGTATGTGGACTGGCGGGTGGGCGCGCGGCACTTCCTGGACTGGCTGGTGGACGGCGATATGGCGAACAACCAGCTCAACTGGCAGTGGGTGGCCGGGACCGGCACCGACACCCGCCCCAACCGGGTGCTGAATCCGCTGGCCCAGGCCGGCCGGTTCGACCCGCGGGGCGAGTACGTACGGCGCTGGGTGCCGGAGCTGGCCGGCCTCGCGGGCGCCGCGGTGCACCAGCCGTGGAAGCTGACCGGGCCGGAGCGCGCGGCGTACGACTATCCGGATCCCGTGGTGGACCTGGCGGACGGGCTGGCGCGGTTCAAGCGGGCACGCGGGCTGGAGTAGCCAGGGTGGCCTGGGGTGGCGGAGCCGGGCCGGGGTGGCGGAGCCGGGCCGGGGTGGCGGAGCCGGGCCGGAGCGGAGCGGCCGGGGCCCGCGGGCCGGGCCGTCGTGTCGTGCGCGGCATCCGTGCCGGGAGATGATGCAGGACGGATACGACGGATGCGACGGAGAGGACGGATACGACATGGCCGGGAGCGGTATGCGCCGCGGGCTGGACCGGACGCAGCTGGACCGCGCACTCGGGGCGGCGGGGCCGAGGCAGCCGGCCGCGCTGCCGACGTGGGCCCAGTTCCGTACCGCACTGCGCCGCACACCGTTGTCGGTGTGGCACGACGATGTGACGGACTGGGCCGCGAGCCTGACCTACTACTCGGTGCTGGCACTGCTGCCGACGCTGATCGTCACGGTGTCGCTGATCGGTCTCGCCGATCCGGCGGCCACCGAGCAGCTCATCAACCAGATCACGTCGATCGCACCGGCCCAGTCGGGCCCGACCGTGCACCGTGCGCTGGTCGGCATGGCGCATCAGCGCACCGCCGCCTGGGTGGTGCTGGGCGGCGCCCTGATCAGCGCCCTGTGGTCGTCGTGCAGCTATCTGGCCGTCTTCCGCCGCGCGCTGCACGCCATGAACCGCACCAAGGACGACCGTCCGCCGTGGCGCAAGGCACCGCGGATCCTGATGACGGCGCTGCTGCTGATGGCGCTGCTGATCAGCAGCGCGGTGGCCCTGCTGGTGAGCGGGCCGATCGCGACCGCACTGGGCCGGGCCATCGGGCTGGGCGAGGCGGGCGAGGCGACCTGGAACCTGCTGAAGTGGCCGCTGCTGCTGCTTCTGGCCACGGTGCTGGCGATGGTGCTGTTCCGTTCCGGCCCGCCCAGCTCCCGCGGCGTGCGCAGGGCGGTGCCCGGCGGCGTCGTCGCCGTGCTCCTCTGGCTGGTCTCCTCCGCCGGCTTCGCGGCCTACACCTCGTACGTCGGCACCTTCAACCGGCTCTACGGTTCGCTCGCGGGGCCGGTGGTGTTCCTGATCTGGCTGTGGTTCTCCCACCTGTCACTGCTGTCCGGCGCCCAGTTCAATGTGGAACTGGCGCGCGCGGGGCGCGTGGTCCGGCCGCGCGCGGGGAGCTGAGGGCGGGCCGGGACGGTGTGGGGCGGGCGGGGCGGCGGCGGGGGGCTCGGCCCGGCCACCACGGTGCAGCCGCACTCCGGGGGCGGTGTGCGCCCCCGGAGCGACAGACAGGACCAGCGGGCTCCACGGCCCGCGGCGACGGATCAGCGGGCTCCGTGCCCCGGAGCGATCGCCTCGATCCGGTGGGCCAGGCCGAAGTCGAGATGAGTGATCCGTCCGCCGATGCTGTGGGTGTTCACCGAGACCGCGAGTCGGTTGTACCCCAGCGTCAGCTCGGCGTGATGACCCAACTCCTCCTGGATCTGCGCGATATGGATGACCATGGCGGCAGCCGGGAAGTGCCCGTGGAAGGCGTAGCCACGGCACAGCATCCCGCCCTCGACGGACCAGCCGGGCAGCTCCGCGAGACGGTCCTCGATCTCCTTGAAGCTGAGCGGTTCCAGCTGAGCGGTCATGGCGTTCGCCTCTCCGCGTGTGCCGGCCACCGACGAGCCGGTCCCGATACGCACGAATACGAATGAATATGCACGGTTATGGTTACTCGGGCCGCCGCCGCCCACTGCCACGACGCCCGCGACCATTCCAGCGTGGCACGCCGACGACACTTTCGCGCACCCACGGCGCGCGCTCCTCCCGACACCCCACCCGCACCGGCCCCTCGGCTACCGTCCCTCCCATGACAACTGCTGCGGCATCCTCGCCGGAGACGACCACAGGCGTGGGCTCCCTGCTGCGCGAATGGCGCGACCGGCGCCGGATCAGCCAGCTGGAACTGGCCCTGCGCGCCGACTCCTCCGCCCGCCACATCAGCTTCATCGAGACCGGCCGCTCCCGCCCCAGCCAGGAGATGGTGCTCCGCCTCGCCGAACACCTCGACGTCCCCGTACGGGAGCGCAACGCCCTGCTGATCGCAGCGGGCTACGCCCCCACCTTCCCTGAGACACCACTGGACGACCCGTCGATGGCCGCCCTGCGCTCCGGCATGGAACGCCTCCTGACCGGCTACGAGCCCTTCCCCGCCCTGGTGGTCGACGGGACCTACCACGTACAGGCGGCAAACCGCGGTGTCACCCTGCTGCTGGACGGCATCGCCCCTGCCCTCCTCCAGCCCCCGCTGAACTCCATGCGCCTGACCATGCACCCCGACGGGCTGGCCCCCCGCATCCGCAACTACCTGGAATGGCGCAGCCACCTCCTCGCCCAGATGGAACGCCAGTTGGCCCTGATGCGCTCCCCCCGCCTGCGCGCCCTCTACGACGAGGTGATCGCCTACCCCCTGCCCCCGGGCGGCCACGAAACGGCAGCCTTCGGCGAACACGCCCCCTTCGCCCTCCCCATGATGCTCGAACACCACAACACCGTGCTCTCCTTCATCTCGACCATCGCCACGTTCAACACCCCTATGGACGTGACCGTCTCCGAGCTGGCGGTGGAGACCCTTCTCCCGGCCGACCCGCAAACGGCGGCGTACCTGCGGGAGACGGGCCCATAGGGGACGGCGGCTGCCCGGGCTTTACGGGAGGGCACGGGCTTACGGAAGGGCTCGGGCCGTACGGGACGGCTCGACCCTCGACGGCTCGACGGCTCGACGGCTCGACGGCTCGGACAGTTCAGCCTGCCGACGGCACCCGGTCCAGAAACCCGCACACGGACCGGATCCGCCCGTCCTCCCCCAGCCGCACCACATCGAACCCGGCCACCGGCGCCGAACCATCCGCCACACTGACCAGCTCCCACCCGAACCGCGCCATGTCATGGTGCCCGTCCACGCCCCCCAACTGCCGGAACACAAACCCGGGGAACTGCGCATGCGCCCCCGCGATGGCCGCCGCCAGCCCCTCGTGCCCCACGACATCGGCCAACGGGTCCGTATACGTGGCGTCCTCCCCGAAGGCCGCCGCGACAGCCTTGCCCCGCGCCCCCTCCTCCGTCGCATTCCACGCCTCGAAGTACCGCGCAACCGCCGCCGCGTACCGCTCCCCCGCACCCGCGGACTGCTGCCCAACCTGCTGCTCCTGCTGCTCCTGCTGCTCCTGCTGCGTCATGACCTACTCCTGCTCCTGGTGAGATCCGAACGGCACCGGTACCGGGCCCTGCTGCCCAGTACCGGTTCACGGGCCGGAGTGCGCCGGCCCGTGAACCGATGACGTCACCTTGCCGGGTGGTGGGGTGGGGGTCGATTACTCGGGAGGTAATGGCGAAGCGGCTGCTACACAAAAGAACCGGCCCGTTACGGGGGCTTCAAGGGCGCAGCCGCCGGGGCTCGCCGTGGACCGGGCGCCGGCGAGCCGTGCGAGGCCGGGCAGGAGGCGGCGGTGTCTGCGCCACTCATCAGAGGTCCCCCGCCGCAATCCGCTCAGCGCGCGTCCGCTTCACCGTCAGCTCCTGGGGGTCCGGCACCGGCCATTCCCGGTTTCCGGGCGACCGGAGGTAGTAGTCACCTCTGCGGATGTCTGTCACCACGGCTCGACGTCCGGGGGCGTACTCGACTTCGTCGCCGACCTCCGGCTGGCGGGTACTCACCACGCCGCCCGTGGAGTCGTATCCTTACGGCAGATGGAGCACCATTCCTGGGTCACCGCCAGCCCTCCCGGTAGCCGTCCAGGAGCCACTGGCAATCGCGGGCCATCAGTTGCACCTCGATCAGGGCACCCAACGGGAGTGAGCTCAACTCCTGCGCCGCCTGTCGCTCGACACTGTCCAGCCGCGTGATGTGCCGATGCCACTCGACGCCGCCGTGCCACATCCGGTCGACCGCCTTCCGGGCAGGCTCCCGGAGTAACGCGATGTGGCCACGCAGCTGCGCCCTAAGGCCGACGAGCATGCTCACCTGCAGCTGTCCCCGGCTCGCGCCCAATGCCGATGTGATGGTCTCTTCGATGGCGAGCAAGTCGATTGCCTCGAGCTCACCCGCCGTAATGGTCCTGTCGTTGGTCTGCAGCTCTGCCTGATGTCCGTCATGTTCGCATCGCCACCCTTGCACGGACAGCACCACGGCTGTTGATGCCGGCCTCTTGAGTGGCACGGTCAGGGGCTTCGGAATGATCTCGGGTGGTGGGGATAGTGCGGCTCCTTTCACACCGTTGCTCGGTCAACGTGTGTCAAGACTGGCCCTCTCACCCCTTCAGCACGAGGACTTCCAGAGGCCTTTCGTGTGCAGCAAAGGGGACTTTGGTGATACCTATCGGGTGATGAGTAGCCAAGGTGAGGACTTCGGGGTGACACTGTCCACGACCCCATGATGGAGGTGCACCGGTGACGCGGCCTGCAGGCAACACCAAGCTCAAGTCCGCCCGCGTGGCGGCTGGTTACCCGACCCAGCAAGTCTTCGCCGAGGCACTTGGCGTAGGCGTAAGGCAAGTCCGACGCTGGGAGTCCGACAACCCGCCATGGCCTCACCCGGACCTACAGCAGCGCCTCATGCACTTGACTGGTCAGGATTTGGAAAACCTTGGCTTCATCATTCCGCCCGGACGTGACCACCCCAACGGGCCCCAGCGTCACGCCTCCACCTCAAGAAGCGCCAGTAGTCGTCTGTCCGCCGTCCCTTCGCAGTCCCCCGTGCCCATGCAGCCCGCATCGGTGGCGGCCGACTATGCAAGCGTCACCCGGTCCCATCGCGGCCTGTACTGGTCCGTGACACCCGCCACCCTCCACCCAGCCGTTATCGCCCACGCCGACCTCGGTTGCGCGCTGCTCCCCGGAACCGCCGGTCAGACGCGCCGCGCGGTGGCGGCCGCCCTCGCTGAGACATGGCTACTCGCCGGGCGTATCGAGTTCTTCGACCTTCGAGAGCCTGATGACGCCGGCACCACCCTGCTCCGTGCCCTACAGGCCGCAAGTGAGGCCGAAGATTCCTTGATCGGATCCGCGATCCTCGCGCACACAGCCTTCATCCCCGGGTGGGCGGGAGATCATGAAAGTGCCACGGAGCACATGGTCGCTGCCCGCGCATATGCCCGACGCGGTCCTGCCTCAGCAGAGCTCTGGGCATGGCTCGACGCCGTCGAGGCCGAGTGCGAAACGCGGTGCGGGAACACACGCACCGCACTGCACCTGATCAGGCACGCCGAGGATACCCTCACGGCAGGGTCCGAGCACATGACGCCAGCATGGATGGACTGGTTCGACGCTGTCCGCCTGGCCGCGTTCAAGGGCCACACTCAGTTCAAGGCCGGCCACCTGCCTCAGGCCCGCGCAACGCTGCTCAGCGTCCTGGATCACATGTCGGCCACCGAGGACAAGCAGCGCACCGTCATCTTTGGTGACCTGGCCGCGGTCGAGGCCGCAGCCGGCCAGCCAGAGGAAGCGTGCCGATACGCGTGCCTTGCCCTCGACCAGTTGGAGGTCACCTGGTACGCGACGGGCATGGACCGGGTCAGGGAAGTACGGCGAGCGCTCACCCCGCACCAACATGCCCGGTGTGTGCGAGATCTTGACGACCGGCTATACGGCTGGACGACGACGGTCAGCGCTCTCGCTCGTTGAACTTCGTGATGGCTTCCGGCAGTTCCATCAGCGACTCGATACGGAACGTAGGCAGCTCGCGCGCCTCCACGGTGTTCCACTGGATCGTGGCCCATGGGCCTCGGTGAACGAGTGCGGTATGCATACCAGCGGCCACGGCGGGTCGGAGATCGTTGTCCACGCGGTCCCCGACATACAGAATCTGATCGTTCGCGAAGGGGACAACGTCGGCCACGCGCTCGAAGAAGAGCCGATCGGGCTTGCTGGCTCCCCAGTCATCCGACGTGCCGATGAGGTCGACATCGTTGGTGAACAGACCGCGGAGGATCCCGCCCGCACGCACGGTTTGATTCCCCGCGATGCCGAGCCACAAGCCGTCGCCGCGCAAGTGCGCCAGGGCGGGCCGGACATCGGCGTACAGATCTGACTCGTCAAAGTGCTCCGGCCGGCCTGCAGCGGCACGCGCGTCCCGCTGCTCGTACAGGTCAAATCCGGGCCGGAACTCCTGAAAAACCTCGCGGTAGTCCCGGCCTTGTGCGATGACCGCACCGAACATCGCCGCGAACGTGTGACGCGGCACGCCGAGCCAGTCAGCCCACGTTCCGTACTCCCGCGTCTCGTCGACCAGGCACTCACCGACGTCAAAGACCACAGCGCGAATCATGCCGACACCCTACTGAGCGGCTCGGGGTCGATACTGCCGCGTTGCAGGTTGCATGCTTCTTCGCCAGATCGGTCCGGCGACGGCAGAGTCCCCCGGCCAGGGCCTCACAGGAATCGAGCAGGCTCACCCTGCGGGCACCCGCTTGCCCGTGCCGGAGTACGCAACCGGATCTGATCGTGGGACGGAGCGACGGATACGACGGTCAGCAGTACGGCGCCTGGCCGGTAAAGGAGGCGGCTACCCGCATCCATACGCCGAAGAGGCGGTACAGGGCCGGGAGTTGGCCTTCCGTCTGGACGGTCCGGCTGTCCACGGAGGTGACCGAGGGGATTCCCAGAAGTGCCGAAGCCACCGAGGCCGACTGCCAACGGACCCTGAGGGTGGAGGAGCCCGAAGTCGCGGCGCTCCGGGGTGCCTTCCGCGTTGCGGAGAGACCGGCCGTGACCGCTTCCTCGATCGCCTGGCGTGCTTCCGCAGCCGGGCGCAGCTTCGCGGCGAAGCGGTCATGTGCGCTCTTCACGGCCACGGTGGTGACCGAATCGTCCCACGCCAAGGTCTCCGCGCAGGCGCTGTCGTCACCGGTGAGGGCCGCCATGGGCACACCGAGCACCGCTGCGGTGGCGTGGGTCAGGCCGATCTCGCCCACCGGTATGCCGTCCAGCCATATGTCCTCGATCTCGTGCCCCATAAAGCTGTGGCTCAGCACGCCGAGTGTGCCGGCTCGAGAGTGGTAGCCGACGCAGATCATGGCGTCATGTTCGGGGGTGAGGCCTTCGAGCATGCCCATGTGCTTGGGCTTGCCGCGGATGAGGCGGGCCTCCGGGTGCAGTGTCGCGGGCACCAGATTGCGCATGGGGCCGTGCGCATCGTTGACGACGATATCGGTGGCACCCGCCGCCAGGGCACCGCGGACAGCCGCGTTGACGTCCTCCGCCATCATCAGACGTCCGCGCTCGTAATCCCGCCCGCCCGGCTGAACGTCATCGGCATCGACGAGCCCCGTGATGCCTTCCATGTCCGCGCTGATGTAGATCCGCACTTCGCATACTCCTCAACCTCAAGCCTCACGTTTGACCGGTGGGGAGACGCTGAGCGTTCCTCGCCCGGTTCCTGGGCGAGGACACGGCCGGACGGAAAAGGCGGAGAGGCGGAAAGCTCCTCGGGGACGAACCTTGCCGATCAGTTGTCCCAACTCCTCGGCTTTCAGGTTCAGTTGTCCGGGTGCAAACGCGGACCCGCGCGCCACCAGCCGAAGCGCCCCGGGCAGACGAATGCCCCCTCGTGCCGAAGTGGAGAGGGGGCCTGGTGTCGCGTTCGCGGGGTCAGGACAGGGTGGCGGTGAGGGTGATGGTGGTGCCCGCGAGGGCCTGGCTCACCGGGCAGTTGACCTTGGCGTCCTCGGCCGCGGACTTGAAGGCGGACTCGTCGATGCCGGGTACCTGACCCTCCACGGTGAGGTGGATTCCGGTGATGCCGGTGCCGGGCTGGAAGGTGACCGCGGCCTTCGTCGTGAGCAGCGTCGGTGGGTTTCCGGCTCCGGTGAGCGTGTTCGACAGGGCCATGGAGAAGCAACTGGAGTGGGCGGCGGCGATCAGCTCCTCGGGGCTGGTCTTCCCATTGGGGTCCTCGGCACGGGAAGCCCAGGTCACGGGGAAGTGACCGACTCCCGAGGAGTCGAGCGTGACCTCCCCCAGGCCCTTGAACAACTCGCCCTCCCACTCGGTGTGAGCGTTACGTGTGGTGGCCATGGTGAACCTTTCTGTGTACGGATGACGTCGACTCTCCGATCGTCCGCCCTGGGGTGGTCCGCCCGGGTTTACGACGCGCCGCACCATGCGACTCGGCGGTCCGTCCGCACTCGGGAGACGTCGCCTGACCAGGCCGCCTGACCAGGTCGAACGTGGTTGCCGACGGTCCCCTGACCGGGAACGTTGCGGAGTACGCGGGGCGGCTTAGCCTTGGAGGTATTGCCACGCTTGCCCCGGCCCCATGCCGCTGGGCGGCATCCGGCGGCGACTGCGGCAACCGCGCCGACCCGTGTCGTGCGGGTGGCCGGTGAGCAACGCCGACGAGAGGACAAGCCATGAGCCCCCTGACCCCAGACGAAAACGCGCCCCCGGCCGGAGAACCTTCCGCCGACGGCACACAGTCCGCGGCGGAGGCGGCGGACACCCAGGCCGCCCTGGTCGAGCTCGCGGCCAGCGTGGCGCTACTGCCGCAGGCGCCACCGGCCGAGGGCGAGGAGGAGCGTCCCGAGGGCGCTGTTTCCCTGCCGGTGATCGAACAGGACGGCAACCGGTACGTCCCCGTCTTCACCACCGAGAATGCGCTGCTGACGGCCGGGGGCGACCTGGAGACCGCGCTCCGCATCCCCGTCGTCGACCTGGCCGCGAACTGGCCGGCGGACGATCTGTGGATGGCGGTCGACCCGTCTTCCGAGCAGGGCCTTGCTCTTCCCCCGGACCTGGTGCGGGCGCTGCCGGTCTTCAGCCGGCACGCCGATGACACGGTCGGACGGCCCGGCGAGGCCGGTGCGGAAGGGATGGAGGGCGCGTAAGGCATAAGGAGGAGGTGGAGACGGAGAGCCTGCTCCGCTGCGGGCCGGATAACTCGCGTCGTCCGCCGCGCAACCGGGGGTATGGCTGCCCGTCGGTGAGCGCAGCGCCAGTTCCTGCACGCCGTCTTGGCGCGCCCCTGCCGGTGGCCATGCCCGCGGAGCGCGGGCGACGGTGATGCGGCAGAATCGCGCATATGCGCGTTGTGGTTTTATGCGGTGGAGAGAGCTCCGAGCGGGATGTTTCGCTGGCCTCGGGCTGGTCGGTCGCCCAGGCATTGCTGGAGCGGGGTCACGAGGTGGTGCTGGTCGATCCGGCCGCAGCGGTGCCGGTCCTGGCCGGACCGCTGCACCCCGGTGACACGGTCGACGGATTCAGCGTCGCGAAGGAACCACCCTCCCTCTCCGATCAGCAGCAGTGGCGGCGGCGCATGTACGCGGCTCTGACGGACGGTCCGGTCCTTGAACTCCTGCGCGGAGCGGAGGCCGTATTCCTGGCGCTGCACGGTGGCTGGGGTGAAGACGGGCACGTGCAGACGCTGCTGGAAATGGCGGCCATCCCGTTCACCGGTGCAGGCAGCGCGGCGTGTGCGGCGGCCTGGCACAAGGGCCGGGCGCAGGCGGTACTCGGTGCGGTGGGGCTGCCGGTGGTCGAACGGGCACTGTGGCGGCCCGGGGACGGAGACGTGCCCGAGAACGTGGCACGACTGGTTGCGGCGGGTCCGGTGGTGGCAAAGCCGGCAGCGGACGGGTCGAGTGTGTCGGTGCACCGGGTCGACTCGCTGTCGCAATTGGGCCAGGTTGCTTCCGACGTGCGCTCCCGTGGGGTCGAGCTGCTGGTGGAGCCGTTCCTGCCGGGGCGCGAGTTCACTGTGGCCGTGGTCGGTGACCAGGTGCTTCCGGTGGTCGAGATCGAGCTGACGACTCCGGTGTGGGACTACGCCGCCAAGTACCAGCCGGGAGCGGTGAGCGAGGTGTGCCCCGCGCGGGTCCCGGCGGCCTTCGCGTCCCGGCTGCAGGAGCTGGCCCTGCACGCGCACCGGGCGCTGGGGTTCGACGGCGACTCCTACTCGCGCACCGACTTCCGCTGCGACACCGGGGGCGAGCCGATGTGCCTCGAGGTGAACGCACTACCCGGCCTGACGGCAACGAGCCTGTTGCCGCTCGCGGCGACCGGGGCCGGCTGGACCTACCCCGACCTGATCCAGCGCATCCTCGGCCTCGCGATCCGCTGAGCACGGACCGTGTCCGCACGGACGAGGCAGCCCCGCATGGGACGGATCCCCCCGCGTGAGTGCCGGTCTCCGGAGCGTCAGCCAAGCTCCCGCGGTCCGTAGACGGCGTGGCCGACGCCGGTAGCAAGTGCCCAGTAGCGATCGCCGTAGGACCAATGCCACCACTCGGTCGGGTAGTTGACCATGCCCGCTGCGGTCAGGGCCTCGGTGAGGATCTGCCGGTTCCCACGCGCCTCCGAACTGATGTTGTGTGCGGCGGTGTAGCAGGCGCCCTTACTCACTTCCGGGCTGGCATCCACCGGCGTTCCCATGTCAAGTTCCCGGTCATCGGCGGCGACGAGAGTCACGTCGACGGCAGCGCCGGCGCTGTGCGGGGCGATCTCCGGGGGAGACACGAACCGGCTTGCGGCAGCACGAACCTGCTCCGAGGGCCAGCCGGGGTTGTCGTTCCGGAGCGTTTCGGCATACCGCTCGAAGTAGAAACGTTGCACCGCAGGCGGCCGGTACCCCTCGATGAACAGCAACTGGATGCCGTCCGGCAGAAGCTCCCGGGCATCGAGAAGGCGGTTCAGGACACCTTCGCGCACGTGCGCGAAGGCCCCGGCATCGTCTTGCTCTCGCGTGTCGACGGGGAAGGGATCCTGACGTCGGACATCAAGGAGCGGTTCGTTGCAGTCCTCCACCGGTATGGCTGCAATCTTCAGATCTGACATCAAGACGATCTCGGTCATGGACTGATCATTGCGCACCGGCCTCGACGCCGTCCGCTCAACCGCATGATCAGAACCAGGCACCGGACGCACCGCCCTGCCCTGCTCCAACTCACCTGCAGAATTCTCCACTTGAGATGCCCCCGCACGTCGTACTGAGACGATCGGTAAGTGGCAGGATCGGGTCATGACCGATGACTTACCGGCCCGTGCGCGGAGCCTCTGGGAACAGTTGGCGGGGGCACCTGTGTCGTTCCCGTCGGACCGAGGCTCCGTGATCGCTGTCTCTGCCGAGTCCCGGCTGTGCCCGGTCGCCTGGGCGGGGATCGTGAGGCTGGACGATGCCGCGGTGATCACCGTGCCCGACGAGGCTCAGGCGCTGCTGTTCCGTCGTGCGGTGGTGGACACGCCGGTTGAGTCCCTGATGTGCCTCAGCACGCTCCGGGCGCTGCTGCCGGTGGTCGAGGTGCTCGGACCCGCCGTGCTGGCCTACCTCTCGAAGGACGACTTCCGCCCTGAGTCCGGTGGGGCGGCGGTCGGGTGCTTGCCGCCGGGTCATGAGGGCCTTCGGGCGTTGGCGGAATTGGCGGGGCCGGAGGATGCGGCCGAGAGCGGCATCGACGAGGTCGACTCCCCGGTGTTCGTGGTGCGTGACGGCCCGGAGGTCGTGGCTGCTGCGGGATACCGGAGGTGGCCGGCGTCGACCGCGCACCTGTGTGTGCTGACCGCTCCGCAACGAAGAGGGCACGGTCTGGCGCGGCAGGTGGCCTCCGGGGCGGTGGCCCACGCGCTTGGCGCCGGACTGTTACCGCAGTGGCGTGCGCGTCCCGAGGCCTCCCGACGGGTGGCGGCCGCACTCGGATTCCGGGAGATCGGCGGTCAGTTGAGTGACTGGGACTCGATCAGGGCGTGTGACGAAAGCCGATCACGTAGGTTCAGGGTCTTCCTGCCTACCGGCCTTGAGGCGGGAGGGGCGGGAGGGGTAGTGGTAACCCCCCACCCGGTCCGGGGGTGAACCAGCCGTCGAAGCGGGGGCGAACCAGCCGTCCGGGCGGGGGCCGACCGGCTGTCCGGGCGGGCGCGGTGGCAGAAGACTCGTCCGCATGACAACGAGGCTTGAGAACCCTTCCCGGCCCGCCGATGCGGCAGCACCCGTCGGCAGCGACTTTGCGCGGCTGTCGCGGCGCATCGTCGCGGCCGGGCTGTTGAAGCGGCGGCCCGGGTACTACGCGGTGCGGCTGTCGGCCGTGAGCGCGGCGTTCGCCGGGGGCTGGGTGGTGTTCTTCGCGCTGGGCGACAGTTGGTGGCAACTGGCCGTGGCCGTGTTCCTGGCGTTCGTCTTCGGGCAGATGGCGCTGGTCACCCACGATGTGGCGCATATGCAGGTGTTCCGGCGGCGTCGGCCCAGTGGGGTCGGTGGGCGGCTGTTCGGCAACCTGGGTGTGGGGATGTCGTACGGCTGGTGGATGGACAAGCACACCCGGCATCACGCCAACCCCAACCATGAGGAGCTGGACCCGGATGTCGCGCCGGACATCCTGGTGTGGTCGCAGGACCAGGCGCGGGCCGCCGCGGGGCTGCCCCGCTTCATCGGCCGTTATCAGGCGCAGTTGTTCTTCCCGTTGCTGACGCTGGAAGGGTTCAATCTGCGGGTCTCGAGCATCCGCGCGCTGCGGTCGCCCACCATGAAGCACTGGGGCAGCGAGGCAGCGCTGCTGCTGACGCATATCGGCCTGTATCTCGCCGCGCTGTTCCTGGTGCTGTCACCCGGTAAGGCGCTGGCCTTCCTCCTCGTTCACCAGGCCGTCTTCGGTGTGTATCTGGGGTGCACCTTTGCGCCCAATCACAAGGGGATGCCGACGCTGACGGGTGACGCCCGGCCGGACTTCCTGCGCCGTCAGGTGCTGACCTCGCGCAATATCCGGGGCGGGGTGGTGACCGACTTCCTTCTCGGCGGGCTCAATCACCAGATCGAGCACCACCTCTTCCCCAGCATGCCGACGCCGCATCTGCGCCGTGCGCGGGAGATCGTGCGCGCCTACTGCGCCGAGATCGGTGTCCCGTACCACGAGACGGGGCTGATCAGGTCGTACGCGGAGGCACTGCGGCACTTGCGGCGGGCGGGGGAACCTCTTCGGAGTCCGCGGGCGTAGGCGCATCCGTCGTGGCAGCCGTGGTCGTCGTGGCAGCCGTGGCCGCGGTCTCCGCCTGTCGTGCCGTACGCCGGGCCGCCATGAAGGCGTAGACCAGGATGCCGGCGAACAGGAAGAGCACACCCTGGTAGATCGCTGCGTAGCCGGCGCCGGCGACGAGCCAGAAGGTGAAGCCGAAGGCGGTCAGGGCGAGGGTCAGATCGCGGGCGAAGCGGGCGGGGCGGACCTGGTCGCGGCGGCCGGTGAGCAGGAAGTAGACCTGGGCGCCGGCGGCGAGGAGGTAGGGGACGGTCGCCGAGAAGGTGGTGATCAGGACGAGGATTTCGAAGACGCCGCCGGACCCGATGAGGTAGTTCATCACCGTGAGGGCGCTGGCCAGCACACCGGCGGCCAGGACGCCGAAGGTCGGGACGCCGCGCCGCTTGGTCAGGAACGGCGCGGGGAACAGCCCGTCCTTGGCGGCGGCGTACGGGGACTGGGCGCTCATCAGCGTCCAGCCGTTGAGGGCGCCGATGATCGAGACGACGGCCGCGAGCGCGACGACCGTACCGCCCCAGTGTCCGCCGAACATGGCGTTCACCGCGTCGGAGAACGGCGCCTGGGACTTCACCAGCTTGTCGTGGGCAACGGTGCCGAAGACGGCGACGGTGCCCAGGAGGTAGACGACGGCGGAGCCGATGGTGCCGAGGACGGTGGCCCGGCCGACGTTCCGCTCCGGGTCGCGGACCTCGCCCGCACTCATCGCGGCGGACTCCACACCGACGTAGGAGTAGAGGAGGATCGCCGCGGCCGCGGACATTCCGCCGGCCGCGCTGCCGCTGCCTTCGTGGAACGGGCCGAGGTTGGCCGGGTCGAAGAAGAACAGGCCGACGACGGCGATGAAGAGGAGCGGGATGAACTTGAGGACGGTGGAGATCGTCTGGACCAGGCCGACGTAGCGGGTGCCGGCGAAGTTCGCGAGGGCCGGCAGCCAGAGCGCGACGAGTGCGATCGCGAGGTCGGCGCCGCGGGAGGGGTGGCCGGGGAGGAGGACGTGGACGTAGCCGACGATGGCGACCGCGAGCGCCGCGTTGCTGACCCAGGTCATGGTCCAGTACGACCAGGCGGAGAGGAATCCGGCGAAGTCGCCGAACGCCTCGCGCGCGTAGACGTAGGGACCTCCGGTGTCCGGGTGGCGCTCGGCGAGCCGCCCGAAGACCAGGGCGAGCGCGAGGGCGCCGATGGTCAGTGCGCCGAAGGCGACGAGGCTGACGGTACCGAACGGGGCGACCGAAGCCGGCAGCAGAAAGATGCCGCCACCGATGATGTTCCCCATCACCAGGCAGGTGGCGGTGAACAGGCTCATCCGAAACGGTGACTTGGCTTGCGTGTGCAGGTCAGAGCCGGTCTCGGGGGGCTGAGCGGCAGGGCTGCGGTGCATGTGGGGCGCATCTCTCGTCGTGCCGGGCTGTCCGGTGTGCCGGACGGTGCACATGGTCACCGGATCGGCGGCACGCTTCAAAATCGCCGCGAATACTCCCGTCACGGGGGCCTGTCGGTGAAAGATCTGCGGTCTCGCGGGTGGACGACGGGATTCCCTGGACAGGTCCACTTATTGCGTATGATATGCAATAACTAGCTCTGCGCAATTAGCAATTAGGCATGACCCCGGGCGCAGTGTGCGAGAGGAGAACGGCATGCGTGGGACACCCGTCGTGCTGGGCATCGAGTCGTCCTGTGACGAGACGGGCGCCGGGCTGGTGCGGGACGGCCGGCTCCTGGGGCACGCCGTGGCCTCCAGCATGGCCGAGCACGCCCGGTTCGGGGGCGTGGTGCCGGAGATCGCCGCCCGCGCCCATGTCCACTCGTTCACCCCGGTGGTACACCGGGCGCTGGAGGCGGCCGGGCTGCGGATGTCCGATGTCGGGGCGGTCGCGGTGACGACCGGGCCGGGGCTCTCCGGTGCGCTCCAGGTCGGGCTGGCCGGGGCGAAGAGCCTGGCGTACGCGCTGGACGTGCCGCTGTACGGGGTGCACCACCTGGCCGGCCATGTCGCGGCCGACACCCTGGAGCACGGTCCGCTGCCCGACCCCTGTGTGGTGCTGATCGTCTCCGGTGGCCACACCTCGCTGCTGCTCGTCCGCGACCTGGCCCGCGATCCGATCGTGCACCTCGGCGACACCTTGGACGACGCCGCCGGCGAGTGCTTCGACAAGGTCGCCCGGGTCTTCGGGCTCCCTCATCCCGGCGGGCCGGCCATCGACCGGACCGCGCGCGAGGGCGACGCGGGCGCCGTGCGGTTTCCCCGTCCGCTGACCGGGCCGCGTGATGATCCGTACGGCTTCTCGTTCTCGGGGCTCAAGACCGCCGCCGCACGATGGGCGGAGCGGCACCGCGGCCGGGCCCTGCCGGTGGCGGACGGCGCGGCCGGGCTGCAGGAGGCGGTCGCCGATGTCCTGACCCGCAAGGCGGTGGCCGCCTGCACCGCCCACGGCGTCGGCACCCTTGTCGTGGTGGGCGGGGTCGCCGCCAACTCCCGGGTCCGGAGCCTGGCGGAGGAGCGCTGCGCCGCCGCCGGGATCACCCTGCGGGTGCCGCCGCTGCGGCTGTGCACCGACAACGGCGCGATGGTCGCCGCCATCGGGGATCTGCTGGTCCGGGCGGGCGCCGCACCGGCCCCGCTGGATGTCTCGATCGATCCGTCGGCGCCCCTGGAGTACGCCGCACTGCACCCGGCCGCCCGTACCGCCGCCGTGAACGCACCCTCCTGACCCCTACGGACCGGGTCCGGGGGCGCATCCGGTGGGCTGTGGCGGGAGCGGCGGGCTGTGGCGGGCGGGGGTGGGACCCCCGCGGGCGGGGGCGGAACCGGCGGGCGGGGCGCGGTGGTGATCAGCCGTCCGCGGACGTCGTGAGTCCGGCCAGCGCCCGCGCCAGGGCGGTCAGCGCCTGGGTGACATGCGGGAGTTCCAGCGGGTCCGGCGCGGCCAGGACGCGTTGCCGCAGCTCCCGGTCGGCGCCGAGCAGCGCCTCGACGCCGAGGCGTACCCGCAGGGCGCCCGGCGCGTCGCCGAAACGGTGTCCGCCGCGCGCCCCCCAGGGCGCCAACTTCCGCTCCAGTGCGCGGGATTCCACGGTTCCGCGGGCCGCCATCGGCCGGCGCAGCGGTTCGAGGTCGGCGTAGAGATGGCTGCCGGAGTGCGGCGGGCGGCAGAGGGCGCCGGCCTCGGTGACGGTGTGGTGGAGCGCCGCGGCGAGCATGCCGTACACCCGGGCGGCGGTGGCCGTACGAGCGCGGACCTCGTCGGGTTCGCCGAGCGCATGGGTGACGGCGCAGCCGACCGGCCCCGGAATCGGCACCGGGACCGCGGTGAGCGCGTCCAGCACGGCGGCCCGCAGGACGGCTCCGCGCTCGGTGCCGGGGAAGCGGGCCAGCGCGGCCGGCCAGGAGGCGGGCACCAGCGTGGCCCGCAGGTCGGTGAGCACCACGACCTCGCCGGGCAGCATCTCGGCGGGGCTGAGCAGCACGGTGTCATGCGGATCGTGCAGCAGATCACGGCGCGTCTCGTCGCTGATGATCCACAGTCCTTCCTGAGCCGCCGCTTCACAGACCTCGTGCAGTTGCTCGGGCGCGGGGCAGGTGCCGGTCGGATCGTCGGCGACGGCCAGGACCAGGACGCGCGGGCTGTCGCCGTGCATCCGGGCCCGGCGGACGGTCTCCAGCAGCGCGAACGGGTCGGGCACGCCGCCCGATTCCGGCGGTACGGGCGCGAGGTGCACCGGCCGCCCGAGTTGCCGGGCGGGCGGCGCGTACCACTCGGAGCAGGGCCGCGGCAGCACCACCGCCCCGTCCGTCGCGGCGTACAGCGCGAGGAGCAGGGCCGGCGCCCCGGGGGCGGCGAGGACCCGGTCGGGGGTGGTGACCAGGCCGCGGCGTTCCCAGTAGCCGCAGGCGGCGGTGCGCAGGGGCGTGCTGCCGCCGGGCGGCTCGGCTTCGGTGCGGTCCGCCGCCGCGGAGAGGTACGCGGCGAGCGCCGGCAGGACCGGCAGGCCGGCCGGCGGATCCGGGTCCGGCTCCTGCTGCGGATCCGGGGCGGTCCGCTGCATCCGTACCTCCACTCCACGACGGCGGGTCGATCGTGGGCCCCTCGCCCTGGGGAAACGCCCAGGACGTCCCCTGAGGCGGCCCCGTCCACCTTGGCAGATCGCGGGGGTGGCGGCCGGGCGACACGTCAGCGCGGGGCCATACCCGCGCTCACCGCACCGGGCTCGTAGCGATGCACCGTCACCACCTCACCGCCGTCCCACTCCTGCCGCTCGGTGGCGCGGCGGATCCAGCCCAGCCGCTCGTAGAGGCCGATGGCCGCGGTGTCGGTGGCCTTCACCTCCAGTACGGGGCGCAGCCCACGGGCGGCCGCCGCCGTCTCGACGGTGCGCAGCAGCCGTCCGCCGAGGCCCGCGCCGCGGGCGCCGGGTGCGACACACAGCCGGCTGACCTCGTGGCCGCACAGCGCCGCGTGGCCGACGACCGTACCGTCGGTCTCGGCGACCCAGGCGGCGGTCAGTCCGTCGGGGGCCAGCCAGCGCGCCGGGTCGTCCGGCCAGCGGTGTGGATAGCCGCTGTGGGTGTGCACCTCGGCCAGGAGCGCCACACAGGCGGCGAGGTCGGTGTCGCGCCGTTTCCTGATCATCCCGACAGCGAAGCACGGAGGGCCGGGGCAAGGGGCCGGGGCACACGGGCGGTCGGCAGAGACAGCCGGGGCAGGGGCGCCGGGGCGCGGCAGCCCGGTCTGCGCGCGGCACCGCCCATGCGACGCCGCGCACCGCCCCGCCACGGCCGCGCAATGCCGCGCACCGCCCCCAGCAGCCCCTTCCTGCCTGTTACGGCGAGTCTGGGGTACAAGAGGGCGCATGCGATCGCTACTTCCCCAACTCGACCGGCGGACCTTCCACCTCATCGCCTCCCGCGAATGGCCGGGCGCGCAGCGGGTCCTGCCCCGGCTGACCCGCAGCGCCAACCACGGACTGCTGTGGTTCGGCATCGCGGCCGGCGCGGCCGCACTGGGCGGCCGGCCGATGCGCCGGGCGGCGCTGCGCGGGGTGGCGTCGCTGGCCGTGGCGTCGGCGACGGTGAATACCCTCGGCAAGCGCTCGGTCCGGCGCCAGCGACCGCTGCTGGACGCGGTGCCGGTCATACGGCAGCTGCACCGTCAGCCCGTCACCTCCTCGTTCCCGTCCGGGCACGCGGCCTCGGCGGTGGCCTTCGCGACCGGTGTCGCCTTCGAGAACAAGTGGTGGGGCCTGGCGCTGGCGCCGGTCGCCGCTTCGGTGGCGTTCTCCCGCGTCTATACGGGCGTGCACTATCCGGGTGATGTGCTGGCGGGTGCCGCGCTGGGGGCCGGTGCGGCGTTTGCGGTCCGGGGTTTCGCGCCGACCCGCGCCCAGCTGGCGCCGCCCGCGAGACCGCGCGCCGAGGCGCCCGCGCTGCCGGGCGGCCGGGGTCTGGTCGTGGTGGCGAACCAGGGCTCAGGGCAGCGCACGGGCCCCGGACCGGACCGCACCGAGGAGGTGCACGGAGTACTGCCGCAGGCCGAGGTCACGGTGTGCAGCGGGCCGGACGGGGAGCCGCTGGACAAGGCACTGGAAGATGCCGCGGAGCGGGCCAAGGCACTGGGCGGTGCGCTGGGAGTGCTCGGCGGGGACGGCACGGTCAATGCCGCGGCGGAGGTCGCACTCCGGCACGGGCTGCCGCTCGCGGTGCTGCCCGGCGGCACCCTGAACCACTTCGCGTACGACCTCGGGATCGAAACCTATGCGGCGGCGGCACGCGCCGTGGAGACCGGTGAGGCCGTCGCGGTGGACGTGGCGCGCTTCCGGGCCGGGCCGCATCCGGAGGCGCGGCACTTCCTCAACACCTTCTCGATCGGCGCGTATCCGGAGCTGGTGCGGATCCGGGAGCGGTGGGCCGGGAAGATCGGCGCCTGGCCCGCGGGGGTGCTCGCGGCGTGGGAGGTGCTGCGCACCGCCGAGCCGCTGACCCTCACGATCAACGGCGAGCGGCGGGCCGTGTGGCTGCTGTTCGCCGGCAACTCTCAGTACCGGGGGCTGGGGTTCGCTCCGGTGCGCCGCCACGACCTGGCGGACGGGGTGCTCGATGTGCGAGTGGTGCACGGCGGCCGGCTGGCCCGTACCCGGCTGCTCACCGCGGCCCTGCTGGGCACCCCGCGCAGCTCTCCGGTGCTCGGTGAGGCGCGTCTGTCGCGACTGCGGATCAGCGGGCTCCCGGAGGGCACGACGCTGGCCTTCGACGGCGAAGTGGCGCCCGCACCGGCCGAGTTGACGCTGGACAAGCAGAACGAAGCACTGACGGTCTATCGCCTGCTGCCCGAATGATGAGACCCTACTCTCATGATGCGAGATTGCGGCGTACGGTGTGATCACCACGCCGCAGAGCGGCCGCGCGGGTACGTGCGGCCGCCGGGCGGTGGCCGGGATGCCGTGCGCACCGGCCACCGCTCCCCCGCATGCGAAGGAGCCGGCCATGCCGCAGGAATCCGCCGTCTACACCCACGGCCACCACGAGTCCGTACTGCGCTCCCACACCTGGCGCACCGTCGACAATTCGGCCGGATACCTCCGGGATGCGGTGCAGGCGCACATGCAGATCCTGGACGTCGGCTGCGGCCCCGGCACCATCACCGCCGACCTGGCGGCCCTGGTGCCGGACGGGCAGGTCACCGGCCTGGAGCACGCACCGGACGTCCTGCGCCAGGCACGCGCCACCGCCGCCGGCAGGGGCCTGACAAACGTCCGTTTCGCGGTCGGCGATGTCCACGCACTGGACTACCCCGATGACACCTTCTGCGTGGTGCACGCCCATCAGGTGCTGCAGCACGTGGGCGACCCCGTCCAGGCGCTGCGCGAGATGCGCCGGGTCACCAAGCCCGGCGGAATCGTCGCCGTCCGGGATTCGGACTACTCGGCCATGACCTGGTACCCGGAGGTCGACGGGATGGCCGACTGGCTGCGGCTGTACCTGCGGGTCGCCCGCGCCAACGGAGGCGAACCGGATGCGGGACGCCGGCTGCACGCCTGGGCACGGCAGGCCGGTTTCGCCCCGGACGCGATCACCGCCACGGCCGGCACCTGGTGTTACCACACCCCGCAGGAGCGCTCCTGGTGGAGCGAGCTGTGGGCGGAGCGTACGGTCGGCTCCTCCTACGCGCGGATCGCGGTGGACGGCGGGCACGCCACCACGGAGCAGCTGGACCGGATCGCTGCGGCCTGGCGGGCGTGGGGCGCCGAGGAGGACGGCTGGTTCGGCATCCTGCACGGCGAGATCCTCTGCCGCGTCTGACGAACGGGAGGGCCGGGGACGCCCGGGGGGGCCTGGCGGCCGGAGGCCAGGGGCGTCAGGCTCCGTCGTCCGGGCGCTCCCTTGTCACAAGACGACGGAGAGCGGTCGATGACGACCAAGTGATCGCGTACCCGCGGGCCACCCAACTAGGGTTGCCGGTATGGACATTCTGGGGACCTCATTGCGGGTGTGCGTCGGCGATCTCGATGCGGCGATCGGCGTCTACGAACGGCTGACCGGCGCCGAAGCGGTCCGCTTCCAGCGCGGCGGGGTGGCGGTCGCGGCCGTCGGGTGCTTCTTCCTGATGAGCGGGCCCGAAGCGGAGTTGTCGGTGCTGCGGAAGATCACAGCGACCATCGCCGTCAAGGATGTGGACGATGCGGTGGCCGATCTGACGGCCGTCGGCGCGGACATCGTCGCCGGCCCGCTGCCGACGCCGATCGGCCGCAATCTGGTCGCCCGCCACCCCGACGGTTCGATCTTCGAGTACGTCGACCGGAAGCAGGAGGCGGAGGCTTAGAGGTATCGAGGGCCCCGCCCCCTCTACCCCACGGCCGTCTCCACCGCCGTCCCCACCCCGAGCGCGACGAGCACACCGCCCGTCGCGCGCTCCAGGTTGCGGTGTACGCGGGGACGTCGCAGACGCTCCAGGAGTCGGCCGGCGCAGACGACGACCAGCAGCAGCCAGCCCGCCGCGATGGCGGCGTCGATCGCGCCCAGGAACAGCGTCGCTCCCAGGACCGAGTGCCCGCCAGGCAGGAACTGCGGCACCACGGCCACGAAGAAGATGCCGACCTTGGGGTTGAGCAGGCAGCTCAACAGCCCCTGCCGAAAGGCGCGTACCGGCCTCAGGTATGCGGCGGAGCCGTCCGGCACCTCCGCCACCGAGGGCGCGTCCCCGGACTCGGCGACCGAGCCCGACCGCCGGTGGGCCCACAGCGCCTGCCCGCCCAGCAGCACCAGATAGGCCGCACCGGCCAGCCGTACGGCGGTGAACGCCGCATCCCACCGTTGCAGTGCCGCCGCGAGCCCGACCGCCGCGGCGACCGCCCAGGCGAGCGAGCCGAGCGCGGCGCCGACGGCCGTGGCCGCCCCCGTACGCCGCCCGCCCCGCACGCAGTTGCGCAGCACCAGCAGGGTGTCCGGGCCGGGGGTCACCGTCATCACCAGGGCGAACAGCGCAAAGCCCACTACCGCAGCCGTCACGGCGAGACACCCCCTGCCAGCTCTCCGACGGTGCGTTCCAGCCAGGCACGGTCGGCCTTGCTGGTGGCGTGGGCGAGTTGGAGCATGCCGCGCCGGAATCGGTCGGTCATGTCGCGGGCGCGCAGCGGCCGGCCGTCCTCGTAGAAGTAGCTGCCGGGCTCGTCCATGAAGGCGAGGCGGCGGCGTAGTACGCGGGCCTGGTCGGCCGGGTCGGGCAGCCGGCCGAGGAAGGCCAGGAGGATGAAGAAGGAGTTGCGGTCGGTGATTTCGAGGTCGGCGGGTTCGCGCAGCCGACGCAGGAATTCGGCTCGGCCGGATGCGGTGAGGGTGAGGACCTGGCGGGGCGTGGCGCGTTCACCGGGTTCGATGTGGCGGGTGAGGTGCCCGGCGGCCTCGAGACGCTTGATGGCGGGGTAGAGAGCGCCGTCGCTCACGGGGCGCACATGGCCACTGAGGCCGGAGATGCGGGCGCGCAGGTCGTAGGCGTGCAGGGGTTCCTCGTCGAGGAATCCGAGGATGCAGAGGGTGAGCACCGGGCCTCCGAGGTGCGTGCTTCGCGGTCGTCGTGGCGGTCCAGAGTAGCCACGTCATGGGCTATGCCTCTAGTAGAGGCACATCGATGGGAGATACCTCGAGTAGCGATACCTCTAATCGAGATGACTCTAATCGAGGCATAGCCCTGTTAGAGTCAAAGCCATGACGACGGCAACCACGCAGTACTTCCGCACCCCGGACGGCATACGTCTCGCCTACCTCGACCTCGGCGGCACCGGCCGCCCCGTCCTCGCACTGCACGGCGCCTATGGACGCGGCCGCTCCCTGCTCGGGCTCGCCGGCCACCTCGGACCCGGATACCGGCTCATCGCGCTCGATCAGCGCGGCCACGGCCTCTCCGACCACCCCGACGACCACGGGCGGGAGGCCTATATCGGCGACGCGGCGGCGCTCGTCGAACACCTCGGACTCGGCCCCGTTGCGGCCGTCGGACACTCGCTCGGCGGCATCACCGCGTATCAACTGGCCGCACGTCGACCGGAATTGACTTCGGCCGTGGCCGTGGTGGACTTTCCGGCGGAGTACCGGGCACCGCTCGGCGACGATCAGCTGCTCGCACTGCCGACACACTTCCCGAGCATGCGGGCGATGCTGGACGCACTCGCGGGTGTGGACGAGCCCCGGCACTTCACCGAGAGCGCGGTGGAGGAACCCGAGGGGTGGCGGTTCCTGTGGCGGGCGGAGGAAGTGCAGGCCGCCAAGGTCGCCGTCCGGGGCGACTGGTGGGACGACTTCACCGCCGTCGAGCAGCCGCTGATGGTCGTGCGGGGCGAACGCAGTGCGGTCGTGCCGCGCCGGCACGCCGAGGAGATGGTCCGTCGCCGGCCCGGCACCGAAGTCGTGACGATCGACGGGCATCACGACTTCTACCTCACGCACCAGGCGGAACTGGGCGCAACGGTAAGGGAATTCCTCGACCGCACGGTGCCCTTGGCGGCGTAACGCCTCCACTCCGGACGGCCAAGAACGGCAAACTCGAAACCCCGTGAAATCGAACTAAGTTGCCGATATCCTGGAAGGCTTTCCACTCCGGTGGATGGTGCTCGCAGGCGCCCGACCGGTGCCGCGGACGAAGGAAGGAGCGTGTCGCCGTGAAGTGGCGAACCCAGCCGCCCGCCCGGAAGGTCCGGAGCCCGGGCGGCGGTTCCGGAAGGAACGAGATGTCCCGTACGGACAGGACGAAGCCGGTGTGGGTGCGCTACGCGGAGCACGATCCCCGGCCGGTCCACGATCACCGCTACGGTGCCTGTGACCTGCCGCCGGCCCCGACGGGGACGGGAGAGGCCCCGGACACCCGCTGCCGGTGGGAGCACCCCGGCACGCTGCTGTTCCGCCGCACCTGCTGTTCGGGGTGCAGTGTGCGCGGCTGCGTCAAGGAGCGCCAGCAGATGGCCAGGCAGCGCAAGCGCAAGGAGCGTTACGCAGGCCGGCGCGAGGCCCGCCGCTTTGCCGTCGGAGAGGTCAGCGGCGACTGACCGCGTCCACCACGCCCTCCGTCACGGCCCTGAGGTGCCGTCATCACAGCGGTGCGGGCCGCCGCCGCCTCCGTCCGGCGGCGGCGGCCCGCACCGGACGTGGTCAGGACACCTCAAGGACGATCTTGCCGCGGGCCCGCCCGGCCATGCTCCGCCGGAACGCCTCGGCGGCCTCGGACAGCGGGAGGATCGCCTCGACCGGCACGCTCAGCTTCCCCGCGTCCGCGAGTGCGCCGAGCGCGGTCAGATCGGCGGTGTCCGGGCGCACCCACACCATGTGGCCGCCCTTGTCCTTGACCTCGCCGTCGGCGATCGACGCCACCCGGCTGCGGTCCTTGAGAAGTTCCTGCGAGACCTCCACGACGCCACCGCCGACGAAGTCCACGGCCGCGTCGACGCCTTGGGGCGCCAGGGCCCGCACCCGGTCGGCGAGGCCGTCACCGTAGGTGACCGGCTCGGCGCCCAGGGAGCGCAGGAAGTCGTGGTTGCGCTCGCTCGCCGTGCCGATGACACGGGCGCCCTGCGCCACCGCGATCTGGACGGCGAGGGAGCCGACACCCCCAGCGGCGGCATGCACCAGGACCGTCTCGCCCGCCCGCACACCGACCCGCTTGAGCGACTGATAGGCCGTCAGCCCGGCGAGCGGAAGCCCGGCGGCCTGCTGCCAGCTGAGCGAGGCGGGCTTGTGCGCCAGCGTCCTGACCGGCGCGGCAACCAACTCTGCGTAGGTTCCGTGCTGCACCTCGTCCTTGCGCACATAGCCGATGACCTCGTCCCCGACCGCATACTCCGTGGCGTCCGCGCCCACCGCCTCGACCACGCCCGCCACGTCCCACCCGGGAGTGAGCGGGAAGTGCCCGTCCATCATCGGGTCCAGATAGCCGGCGACGATCTTCCAGTCCACCGGGTTGACCCCGGCCGCCTTGACCCGGATCAGGAAGGAGTCCGGGCCCACCTTCGGATCGGGACGGTCGGCGTATTCGAGGACCTCGGGGCCGCCGTAGCTCTTTGCGATGATTGCCTTCATGACCGTCACAACGCGTGACGGCCGGGGTTCATTCCAGGGTCGCGGAAGGTCACCGAATCGGGCGTAGGCGAGGTGCGACGACGGCGCGCTCACCTTCGGACTGCCGGTCGCCCATCTCAGCGCGCCCGACCTGCCGTTCGGCGGGGTGGGCGAGAGCGGGATGGGGCGCTATCACGGCGAGTACTCCCTCGACACCTTCAGTCACAGCAAGGCGGTGCTCGACAAGCCGCTGGGGTGACGGCGGGTACGCGGTGGCGCCACCCGCCGGGCGCACCGGCCGGACGGGCCCACCGTACGGCCCGGGTGCACCGCCGCAACCGGGCTGGACCAGCTGAAGGGGCCGAAGGGGCCGAAGGGGCCAAGGGGGCTACACCGACGACCCGCCCTGCACCGGCCGCATCCGGTACTCGTACCGCTCCGGGAGCGGATGCCGGGAACGGGCCTCGGCGCGGACCCGTTCGGTGACCGGCCCGCCGCCCGCGACCAGCCGCTCGGCGATGGCGAACCAGGTATCGGCCGGCGCCTCCTCGCCCTCCCGCAGCGTGGCGATCTCGAAGCCGGCGTCGAAGATCTCCCGGGCCGCGGCCGGCTTCCCCTGGGCGAGCAGCACCTGCGCGGTCAGCAACCGGAAGCGGCCGTCGGCCGGATCGGGCTGCGGCAGGGCCGCCAGCAGCCGCGCCGCCTCGTCGGTACGGCCGGCCGCGAGCAGCACGGGCACCGCCTCCCGGACGAGGGCCGACCGCACCGGCCGCCAGTCCCGCGCGCCCGGTCCCGGCTCCGCCGCCGCCCGCGCCGCTTCATCGCAGGCCTGCAGAGAGCGGTCGGCGGCGCGCCCGGTCTCGCCCGCCTCCGCTTCGGCAACGGCCAGGCAGTACAGCGGCAGGGCGCCGGCGCCGTGCCCGAGCGCACGCTCCCAGCTGCGGACGGCCTGGGCGCGGTCACCGGCGTGCCACTGGGCGAGCCCCAGGTGATATTCGGTGGCCGCGCCCGAGGGGGCGGACTCCAGCAGATCGCGCCAGGCCGGCCCGACCAGCGCAGGTCCGGGCACCGGGCGGCCGGCCGGCAGGTCCCCGGTCCTGAGCAGCGTGAGCCAGGGCTCCTGCTCCGGGCCCAGCGCGGCCGCGTCGAACGGCGTGCCCGGCAGCTCCAGACCCGCGCGGGCGGCCTCCAGTGCGCCCCAGCCGGAGCCGGTGGCCAGCGATTCCTTCGGTTCCTGGTCGGCGTACGGCAGCCAGGCGGCGTAGGCGGCATCGACGTCCGCGCGCGGCAGGGCGGCTTCCAGCCGGGCCGCGACCTCGTGGCGGGCCGTGTCCCAGTTGGTGCCGTGCACGGTCGCGGCGTCGGCCTCCAGCGGCCCGTAGGCCTCCAGCCAGGCGAACTCCGCACCGGCGTCGAGCGGTACCTGCTCCAGTTGCGTACGGGCCAGGCCTGCCTGGATCTCGGCGTAACCGCCGGTGCCCGGCTCGGTGAGCCACTGCTGCCAGCGCCGCCCGGCCCGGCCGGCGCCCCACAGGAAGAGCTTGCGGCCGCGCAGGGTGTCGGTGGAGGTCTGCACCAGGCCGCGGCCGTCGGCGTCGAGGGAGGTGATCCAGGGGCGGGCGCCGTCGGGCACCTCGTAGAAGTAGTCGGCGGGGAACTCGCTGCGCAGCGGATACGTCCGGTCGATGCCGTCGGAGCCGGGGACCGGAACGCGGCGCAGGCACCGTTCGTAGCCGAAGTGCCAGGCTTCCTCGGCGGGGGCCAGGACACGGGTGCGCTCGCCTTCGGGGACGGCGGTGTTGGACCACCAGTAGACGGGGACCATGTGGTGGTGCGGGTTACGGATCCGGACACCCACATGGAGGAAGTCGGAGCCGTCGGGCAGCCACAGGTCCACCTGGAAGGGCAGGTCGCGCAGCCGTTCCCACTCCCACAGCCGCAGCATCTCCCCGCCGTCCGGCGCCGGGACACGGGCGGCGTGCAGCGGGGAACAGGAGAGGGTGGTGTGGCCGGTGGCCCCGATGTTCCATTCGATGCCGCCGGAGAACCAGGCGCCGTTGAGGGCGAAGGCCGCGGGTTGCCACACCGGATTGCGGTACAGCAGTTCCCGGCCGGTGGGCTTGTGGTGCAGGGAGTACACCCGGCCGCCGAGGCCGGGCAGGACGGTGGCGCGCAGCCGGTCGTTCTCGATGACCAGCGCGTCGAGGCCGGTGGGACGGCGGGTGCGGCCGTAGCCGTCACGCATCCGCGTCGGCAGGATCGAGCGCAGCGGCGCACTGTCGATCTGCCGTGCCATGTCGGCGGGCAGGCGGGCGTCCCGGGTCTCGGTGCGGTGCGGGTCCCGGCCGCCGCGCAGCGCGGGAAGGGGGTTGTCGGGGCCGAGGGGGGCTGCGGGGAGGGTCAGGGTGGTGCGTCGCACTCTCGTGGCCACGGCTGCCTCGCAATGCTGGACCGGGCCACCCCGGCTGTGGCGGCCTCCTGTTGACCATGGAACCGCGTGATCGCCCCTCTGCACAGGGCTCCTTGCGGCCGGGTGAGGTCAGGGTTGCGCAAAAAGGACCTCACGAGGTCGGCTTCGGCGAGGAGCGCCACACGGGTGTGATCGCGCTCAGCCGGCCATGAAGATCAACCGCAAGTCCCGCTGCCGGTCGCTTCGTCGGACGGCTGCGCGCCGGTGCCCGGCTCGTTGAAGCGCGGCCGGTTCGGCCTCACACGGCTCCCCCGGCGACCATCTCGGCGGTGATCGCCCAGCGCTCGTGGTCGCGCCAGGCGCCGTCGATGAAGAGGAAGTCCGGGGAGAACCCCTCCAGCCGGAATCCGGCCCGCTTGACCAGGGCGATCGACCGCTCGTTGGCGGGCTGGACATTGACCTCCAGCCGGTGCAGCCCCATCTCCCCGAAGGCATGATGCAGGACGAGCCGCAGCCCCTCGCTCATCAGCCCCCGCCCGGCGGCGTGCGCAAAGGCGCCGTAGCCGATCGCACCGCAACGGAACGCGCCGTACACGATGTTGTTGACCGTCAGGTAGCCGGCGATCCGCCCGTCGGCAAGATCGCAGATCAAGAAGCCCTCGCGCGCCGGCTCCTGGAGCCGGTGCAGATAGGCGTCGTAGGCGGTGTCCTCGGCCGGCGGGAAGAGCCAGGGGCGGTGCAGTTCCGTGCTCTGCCGGGCCAGCGCGGTGAACTCGTCCCGGTCGGCGGCGGTGAAGTGCCGGATGCCCACCCGCGGGCCGTGTGCGAGGTAGCGGTCGTTGGTCGTCACCGGAGGAGCGTACGGAGGGGGAAGGCAGGGGGCCAGCAGTTTGCGGTGGTGCCGTCGCGGGTGGCACGGGCCCCGGATCACCCCCGCGCCCTCGGCCGCTCCCCCGCGTCCGGTGCGGCGAGCGCCGGCCGGCGGTGGGAACGGCGCGGCACCGTGCGGACCACGAACAGGGGCATCTCCATACGGTGCCGCCCGCGACCGCTATCTGGACGGGGTGATCGAAACCCTCGTACGGCCTTGAACGGAGGCGAGAATTCCGAAAATGAGCGAACCTGAAAGAAAATGGCCGAACTGCGCATAGACGTGCCCGGTATCCGAGGCATGAGGTGAGATCAGCGCGGCCAACACGGCGCGCTTCAGCAGGGACATCTCACACCCGAGCAGCTCGACGCACTTGAGCTCCTCGTACGGGAGGAATTCCGTGACCGAAGCCATCTCCTACTTTCAGGACCGCACCTGTCCCTACCACCCGCCCGCCGGCTACCAGCCGTTGCGGGAGAGCGGACCGCTGACGCATGTCGCGCTCTACGACGGCCGCAAGATATGGGCGGTAACCGGCCACGGCGAGGCACGGGCGCTGCTGAGCGACCAGCGGCTCTCCGCCGACCGGCAGAACCCCGCCTTCCCGATGCCGGTCGCGCGCTTCGCGGCGATCCGCCAGGTCAGGACCCCGCTGATCGGCGTCGACGACCCCGAGCACAACACCCAGCGCCGGATGCTGATCCCCAGCTTCAGCGTGAAGCGGGTCGCCGCGCTGCGGCCGGACATCCACCGGATCGTCGACGGACTGCTCGACCGGATGCTGGCCCAGGGCCCGCCCGCCGAGCTGGTCTCCGCGTTCGCGCTGCCGGTCCCCTCGATGGTGATCTGCTCACTGCTCGGCGTCCCGTACTCCGACCACGAGTTCTTCGAGGACGCGTCCAGCCGTCTGCTGCGCAGCCGTACGGCCGAGGAGGCGGAGACCGCCCGCACCGAGCTGGAGGAGTACTTCACCGAGCTGATCGCCCACAAGGAGAAGAACCCGGGCGACGGTCTGCTGGACGAGCTGATCGAGGAGCGGCTGCGGTCCGGCGACCTCGCCCACGAGGACCTGGTCCGGCTCGCCATGATCCTGCTGGTGGCCGGCCATGAGACCACCGCCAACATGATCTCGCTCGGCACCTTCACCCTGCTCGAACACCCCGAGCAGCTGGCACAGCTGAAGGCCGAGGAGGGCTTGATGCCCGCGGCCGTCGAGGAGCTGCTGCGGTTCCTGTCCATCGCGGACGGCATGCTGCGGGTGGCCACGGAGGACATCGAGATCGGCGGGCAGGTCATCCGCGCCGACGACGGAGTCCTGTTCCCCACCTCGCTGATCAACCGGGACGAGACCGCCTATCCGTCGCCGGACGAGCTGGACCTCGACCGCTCGGCCCGCCACCACGTGGCGTTCGGCTTCGGGATCCACCAGTGCCTGGGGCAGAACCTCGCCCGCGCCGAGATGGACATCGCGCTGCGTTCGCTGTTCACCAGGATCCCGGACCTGCGCCTCGCCGTGCCGGCCGCCGAGATTCCTTTCAAGCCGGGCGACACCCTGCAAGGAATGATCGAACTGCCGCTGACCTGGTAGCAGCCATGACGGCAGACGAACGAAAGGGGTCCGGAATGCGGATCACCATCGACACCGACCGCTGTATCGGCGCCGGCCAGTGCGCCCTGACCGCGCCGGGAGTCTTCACCCAGGACGACGACGGTTTCAGCGCCCTGCTGCCCGGCCGTGAGGACGGCGCGGGCGACCCGCTGGTACGCGAGGCCGCCCGCGCCTGCCCGGTGCAGGCCATCTCGGTCACGGACGACTGAGCCACCACCCCCGGGCCCCGTTCAGACGGTCGCCGGCCGCTCGAAGAGCAGCGTGCCGGCCGTCGCGTCCAGCTCGGCGGGGACGCCCAGCGGCAGGGTCAGCGCACTGTCGCCGTGCCCGAAGCCGAACTCCTCGGCCACCGGCACCCCGAGGCCGCCCAGCCGGTCCCTCAGCACCTCCCGCACCCGGTCGTAGGGACCGCAGCCGGCCCAGGACCCGAGCACGATCCCGGCGACGCCGTCCAGCCAGCCCGCGCGCAGGAGTTGGGTGAGCGCCCGGTCGAGGCGGTACGGCGGCTCCCCGATGTCCTCCAGCAGCAGGAGGCCGCCCGCCGCGCCGCGCCTGGCCCGCGGGGTGCCCACCTCGGTGGCGAGCATGGTCAGACAGCCGCCGAGGGTGACGCCGCGGGCCCGCCCGGGCACCAGGGGCCGGGCGGTCGGCGACGCCAGGGTCCGGACGGTCTCGGGTGCGAACAGCGTGCGCCGCAGATGCTCGCGGGTGGCGTCGTCCTTGAGGAAGACCTCCCCCGCCACGGCCGGTCCGTGCAGGGTGGACACCCCGGCGCGCACCGCGAACGCCTCGTGCAGCACCGTCACATCGCTGAAGCCGACCAGCGGTTTGGGGGCCGCGGCCCGGACGGCGTCCCAGTCCAGCAGATCGACCATCCGCTGGGCGCCGTAGCCGCCCCGCGCCGCGAACACGGCCTTGACGGCGGGGTCGCACCACGCCTCCTGCAGGTCGCGGGCCCGTTCCTCGTCGGCCGCGGCCAGATAGCGCAGCGTCGGGTGGGTGTCCCTGGCGTGGGGGGCCGCGACCGGGTCGAGGTCCCAGCCCCGCAGTACGTCCAGCCCGCGGTCCAGCCGCTCCGGGGTGAGGGGGCCGCTGGGTGCCACCACCGCCACCCGGTCGCCGGGCCGCAGCCGTGGCGCACGTACCCGCTCCGCCGCGGTCATCCGCGCAGCTCCAGCACCGGGACATCGCTCCGGGCGAGGCCGAAGGTCTGTGAATACAGGGAGAGTTCGGCCTCCACGGCGCGCACGATGGTCTCCGCCCGGCGGAAGCCGTGCCCCTCCCCGGCAAAGGCCAGATAGGCGTGCGGGGTACCGCGCCCGGCGACCGCGGCGAGGAACCGTTCGCACTGCACGGGCGGGCAGATCACATCGTCCAGGCCCTGGAGCAGCAGGAACGGCGCGGCGATACGGTCCGCGCGGTGCAGCGGCGAGCGGTCGCGGTAGCGGTCGGGCACCTCCGCGAGGGGACCGACCAGCGACTCCAGATACTGCGATTCGAAGTCGTGGGTCTCGTCGGTGGCCCAGGCGGTCAGGTCCAGAATCGGATAGCTGATGGTGCCGCAGGCGTAGAGGTCGGTGGCGGTCAGGGAGGCGGCGGTGGTCCAGCCGCCGGCGCTGCCGCCGCGGATGGCCAGCCGCGCACGGTCGGCGGTGCCTTCGTCGGCGAGCGCCCGGGCCACGGCGGCGCAGTCCTCGACGTCCACCACGCCCCACTGGCCGCGCAGCCGCTCGCGGTACTCCCGGCCGTAGCCCGTCGACCCGCCGTAGTTGACCTCGGCGATGCCGATGCCCCGGGAGGTGAAGTAGGCGATCTCCAGGTCGAGCACCATCGGGGCGTGGCCGGTGGGGCCGCCGTGTGCCCACACCACGAAGGGCGGCAACTCGCCGTCGGGCGCCCGGTGGTCGGGGTTGTGCGGCGGATAGATGTGGGCGTGGATGTCCCGGCCGTCGGGGCCGGTGAAGGTACGGCTCCGCGGCCGCGGGTAGTAGGCCGGGTCCAGGACGTCGGCGTGCCGGCAGGCGATCACCCGGGTGCGTCCGGTGCAGGTGTCCAGCTCGACGATCTCGTACGAGCTGTGCGGGCCCGCGGCGATGCCGAGGACGCGGCTGCCCTGTACGGCGAGGGTGGGCGCCCACTCCGTCCACGGACCGGCGGAGTCGACGAGTTCCCCGGTCACCGGGTCGAGGATGCCCAGGGTGGTGGAGCCGCGGCCGTGGATCACCGCGACGGTGCCGTTCTCCAGGGGCAGGAACCAGCGTTGCCCGACATTCCACAGCGGCCCGCCGAACTCCTCCTGCCGCGAGGGGCACAGGGCCACCGCCCCGTCGCCCTCCCCGTTCCCCGGCTCCTCCCCCACACCAGGCTCCGCGCCGCCGTCGGGATCGATGCGCTGCAGCTCCCACCAGCCGCTGCGGTCCGAGACGAAGAGCAGCGAGCCGTCCGCCGTCCACTCGATCTGCGCGACGGACTCCCCGGCCGCACCGCCGCCCGGCGCGCCGGTGCCGAGGTCGCCGACGAGCGTCCGGACGTCCTCGAACTCGCCCTTGCCGGTGACCCGGGCCACCCTCACCAGCGTGCCCTCCCAGGGCATCAGGGGGTGGTCCCAGGTGATCCATGCGGCCCGCCGCCCGTTGGGGGAGATCCGCGGGCCGGTCACGAAGCGGTGCCGGTCATCGCTCAACTCCCGTACGCGGGAGCGGTTTTCGGCGGCGGCACCATCGAGCGGCACGGCCGCGATCACCCGGCGCACCTCGGTCGGCCGGTCGCCCGTGAACTCCTCCAGGACGCACCACACCTCGCCGAGCTCCGGGCGCAGCACGGGATCGACCCAGCGCAGTCCGCCACCGATGCCGGAGAGCGGGGTGAGCGGGCGCGGGGCGTCGCCGCCGTCCGGTGTGCAGACGTACAGCCGCTGGTCGGCGAAGTTGCTGAAGACGACGAGCGGTCCGTGCTCGGTGACCGTGCCGGCCCAGGGCTGGCCGCCGTACTCCAGCACCCGGCTGCGGACGTTCCAGGGCGCGGGCAGCACCGACTCCTCGGTGCCGTCCGGCCGCCGGCGGACCAGCGCCCGCCGGCCGCCCTCCGCGGGCCGCGGCTCCGTCCACCACACCTCGTCGCCGACCACGCCGACGAAGGCCGGCCGGCCGTCGTGCGCGGCGACCGCCCGGGCGTCTATCGGGGACGTCCAGCCGCCGTACGGAGCCGTGGTCACCATGTGCAGTTCCTCTCCTCCACCGGTCGGGCGTGCTCCGGCCGGTCAGACCGTCCGCAGGAAGTGATCGAGCACCCGGACGCCGAAGTGCAGCCCCTCGACCGGCACCCGCTCGTCCACGCCGTGGAAGAGCGCCTGGTAGTCGAACCCCTCGGGCAGTTTGAGCGGCGAGAAACCATAGCCGGTGATGCCCAGCCGGGAGAACTGCTTGGCGTCCGTGCCACCGGACATGCAGTACGGCACGACATGGCCGTCCGGGTCGAAGCGCTCGATCGCGGCCCGCATCGCGGCATACGCCGGGGAGTCGACCGGGGCCTGCAGGGCGACCTCGCGATGGTCGTAGTCCCAGCTCACCCCGGGTCCGGTGAGCTCGTCCAGGGCCGCTTGGAACTCCACTTCTCCCCCGGGGAGCACCCGGCCGTCCACGTAGGCGACGGCCGATCCCGGGATCACATTGACCTTGTAACCGGCCGCGAGCATCGTCGGATTGGCGCTGTTGCGGACGGTCGGCTCAACCAGTTTGGCGGCCGCGCCGAGCCGGCCGAGCAGCGCATCGACATCGAAGTCCGGCGCTTCGATGTCCACGTCGACGGCGTGCAGCTCGGCGAGCCTGCCGAGAGCGGTCCGCACGGTCGGGGTGAGCCGGACCGGCCACTCGTGCGCGCCGATCCGGGCCACGGCCGCGGCCAGCCTGCTGACCGCGTTGTCGCGGTTGACCTTCGAGCCGTGCCCCGCCCGGCCCCGGGCGGTCAGCTTCAGCCAGGCGGTGCCGCGCTCCCCCGCCGCGACCGGGTACAGCCGCATCCCGCGGTCCGCGTGGAAGGTGAAGGCCCCGGACTCGCTGATGCCTTCGGTGCAGCCCTCGAAAAGCCCGGCGTGCCGGTCGGCCAGGAAACCGGAGCCGTCCTCGGCACTGGCCTCCTCGTCGGCGGTGAAGGCCAGCACGATGTCGCGCCGCGGCCGCACTCCGCCGCGGGCCCACTCCCGTACGACGGCGAGCACCATCGCGTCCATGTTCTTCATGTCGATGGCGCCCCGGCCCCAGACCACACCGTCGCGGACCTCCCCGGAGAAGGGGTGCACGCTCCAGTCGGCGGGCTCGGCGGGGACCACGTCCAGATGTCCGTGCACCAGCAGGGCGTCGGCCCCGGGGTCGGTGCCCTCGATGCGGGCGACGACATTCGTACGGCCCTTGCTGCGCTCCAGCAGTGTCGGCGTCAGCCCGGCCCCGGACAGCCGCTCGGCGACGTACTCGGCGGCCGGCCGCTCCCGGCAGGCGCCGTCGCCGGCGTTGGCGGTGTCGATCCGGATCAGCTCGGAGGTGAACCGCACCACCTCGTCGAGCGCCTGCTGCCCGACGCCGCCGGTCTCCCCGGCCCTCTCCCGCTCAGCCATATTGCTCCTCCACGGCGGACGACACGACGGTGGTCACGGCCTTGAAGCACCGGATCCCCTCGTACATGTCCCCACTGGTATACGCAACGCGGCGCTCTCCCGTTCGCTCCACGCCGGGAACGCAGGTCGCCGCGCCCACCAGGTGCTCGGCGTCGAACTCCATCTCGACCCGGAACGGCCCGCGCCGGGAGGGTTCGTGACGTACCGCCAGCCCCGCTCCCTTGCAGGCCGCGGCCCGGATCTCGGCCGCCGTACGGGCCGGCGGCCGGCACACCGCCGCATAGCGCGACACATAGTCCTTGACCGCCACGGCCGGTGCCTGCGGGGCGTAGCCCAGCGCGTCCTGACAGGTGCGGTCGTCGCCGGTGACCAGCACCACCGGCACGCCGTACCCGGCGACCACAAGGGAGTTCAGATAGCCCTCGCTCGCCCGGGTGCCGTCGACCCAGACGCCGGTGAGGGTGTTGGCGAGGTAGGTGTGCGCGAGGACGCCTTCGGTGCCCGCCCCCGTGTGGTAGCCGACGAAGGCGATGCCGTCGACATCGCCGTGCTGCACGCCTTCGACCATGCTGAGCGATTTGTGCCGCCCGGTGAGCATCTGCGCCCGCTCGTCGAGCTGTTCCAGCAGCAGATTGCGCATGGTCCAGTGCGCCTCGTTGACCAGCACCTCGTCGGCCCCGCCGGCGAAGAATCCGGCGATCGCCGCATTCACGTCGGACGTGAACATATGGCGGCAGCGCTCCCATTGAGGGGTGCCGGGCAGCACATCGGCGGGCCAGGTCACGCCCGTGGCGCCCTCCATGTCCGCGGAGATGAGGATCTTCACATTCACCAGTCCTATCGCAGCTAGGAGGCGGTCCGCAGGATTCCTGACATCACTTGTTCACAGCACGTTCGGAGGGCCCGAACAGCGCCCCCACCCTAACCAGGGCCACCGGGCTGACGCCCCGTCCAGGAGCCGCCGGTGCGGCCCCGTTGGCGTGAGCATCACGTTTTCTTCGCTGCTGCACCACGATTCCTTCCAACCGGAACCTGGGGGTACGCTCTTGTGGCACCGCACCTCAGGCAGTTTCTGTCGCAAAGCGGAAGGACTTCCGACGGATTCCGAAAGGGCATCCGAACGAGTTCTGTCAGCTGCCGACGGCACGTGCCCGGTGAGGTAGAACAGGCTGGACCAGCTTCGAACGCGATGAAACAGAGGCAGAATGGTGAGCGAAGCCCTCAACGACGCCTTACCGCAACGCGGCATCCGGGCCGACAGCGAAGACGACCAACTCGCGATCCTGGCCGAACTGATCGCGCAAACACTTTGCGATCGCAATCCTGGCTTCCGGGAAGTCATCGAGCGCGGCGGTCACCAGCAGGTCACCCGCCTGATCGAGGAGGTGCTACGACGCGGCCGGCCGCTGCCCGACAAGGTGCGCGCCGTCATGCTGCGCACCGACACCGACATCCATCTCGTGGCGTCCGCACTGGGCGACTGTCTGGTCAGCGCACACAAGGAGGCGCCGGGCCTGCTGATCCCCGCCCAGCTCGCCGACGGCAAGAGCGGCAGGGCGAGGCTGAAGGGCGTACTGCGGCATCGTGCCGCCGTGGTCGGCCATGCGGTGCCGGCGCACGAGGCCGCCGCGTCCGTACGCTCGGCATCCCGGCTGCTGGACCTGGCGTCCCCGCACGACGGCCCCGAGGCCGGCGTGGTGTTCGTCGACGACCACCTCTCGTCCCTCCTGCTCCTCCAGGACGAGTCGTTGTCCCGCACCCTGATCGCCCGCCATCTGAGCCCGCTGGCGGGACTGACGCCGGAGCGGTGCGAGCGCCTGGAGGCCACCCTGCTGGCCTGGCTCGGCGGCATGGGGGCTCCCGAGGTGGCCAAGGCGCTCAGCATCCACCCGCAGACGGTGCGCTACCGGATGCGCCAGCTGGAGAAGCTGTTCGGGGCCGGCCTTCGCGACCCACGGACCCGCTTCGAGATCGAGATGGCGCTCCGCAGCCGCCAGCTGATGTCCGGCGTACGACGGCGGCGCGCGGCCGCCACCCGCCGCCCACGCGCCGCCGCCAAGCCCCGCAGGGCCCTGCCCCGCCCCTAGAAACCCACCCGCACCCACCGGAACCGGAACCCAGGACGCACCCAGGAGGCACAGCCCACGAGCCCACCCATGCCCGACCCACCGCCCGATTTGTCGAAAATCACATCACGACGCGCAAGCCGAATTCGGACAATTCACCACATTCCCTCAAGGCGCCCAGCCCCCTGCCACGTATCGTCACTGTGACTCCTCCACCGGGACCCCGGCCGCAGCGCGGCCGCGGCGGCCCGGTGCACCGTCGGTCACCGAGGCCGGCCACCCCGTAGCGGGCCTCCGATACACAGCGGGACAGGACACCACCTTGACGCACGGATCACGCATAGCCACCCGCACGCGCCGTGGACTGGCCGCGGCCGTGGCCGCCGGAGCGCTGCTCACGGCGCTCACCACGGCGACCTCGGCCTCGGCCAGCACCTCCAGCACGCCGGTGGGCGACTCCCGGGTCGTGTGCACCTCCAAGAAGCCGGGCCTGGCGCCCGCCCTGTCCCAGGACATCGCCGACGCCCTCGACGGGCGCAAGGGCGCCTCGGCGCTGGCGGTCTACGACCGGCCCACCCGCACCCGCTGCGAGTTCAAGGCCGGCAGCCACTTCGACTCGGCGAGTGTGGTGAAGGTCACCGTGCTCGGTGCCCTGCTGCGGCAGAGCCAGGAGGCGCACCGCAAGCTGACCCCGCACGAGGTCAAGCAGACCACCGCCATGATCACCAAGTCGGACAACGACGCGACCTCGGCGCTCTGGCACCAGATCAGCCCGGCCGGTATCAAGCACTTCCTGTCCCTGGCCGGCATGGGGCACACCGTCCCCGGCGCGGGCAAGGCCTGGGGCCTCACTCAGGTCACCGCCGCCGACCAGCTCACCCTGATGCAGCTGCTCACCACGGACAACACGGTGCTCACCCCGCCCTCCCGCGGCTATGCGCTCGACCTGATGCACCGGGTCGAGCGCGACCAGCGCTGGGGAGTGCCCGCCGGCGCCCCCGCCACGGCCTCCGTCCACGTCAAGAACGGCTGGCTGCCGCGCGACACCGGCGGCTGGCGGGTCCACAGCGTCGGCTCCTTCACCGGCGGCGGCCACGACTACGGCATGGCCGTCCTCTCCACCGGAAGCCGCACCATGGACTACGGGGTGGACACCGTCGAGAGCGCCGCACGGGTCATCCACCGCGATCTGGCGCACTGAGTCCTCACGGGCCGGCGCCCAACTCTCTCCGCACCAGGGCACCGCCGCATTCCGCGGTACGACTAAGCACTCCCGGGAGTGACCGATCCCCCGAACGGCCCCCTGTGGGGCGGCAGCGGCGATATCAACACCGCATCGAGGCAGTGCATCCGGTGGGCCGAGAGGTGTCGCACCGCCGGATGGGCCGCCACCGCGCACGCTGGGAGGAACTCGGTGCCAGTCCGTGTCACGGCAGACCTCAAGGGAGTTCCCGAAACGGCGTTGTGGACGCTCTACCACCGCGCCGCCGAAGCCGCCCGCCCGGACACGGTGCTGCCCGATCCACGCGCCGTACGACTCCTCGCCGAAATCGGCTTCCCCTTCGCGGAGCGGCTGGGCACCGTCCGGCCGTGGCTGGCGCAGGCCATCGCCCTCCGGGCCCTCGCATTCGACGGCGTCGTGCGTGCCTTCCTCGCCGCCCACCCCGAGGGCACCGTGATCGCACTCGGCGAGGGGCTGGAGACCCAGTTCTGGCGGGTCGACAACGGCCGGGCCCGCTGGGTGACCGTCGACCTCCCCGAACCGCTGGCGCTGCGCAGGAGCGTACTGCCGCACGGAGCACGGCAGCGGCTCGTCGCCTGCGACATCCGCGAGCGCCGGTGGATGGCGGGGACCGACGCCGCACGCGGGGTGCTGGTGACCGCGCAGGGCGTGCTGATGTATCTGCGGCCCACTGAAGTGACCCGGCTGATCGCCGACTGCGCCGAGGCGTTTCCCGGTGGCGCGATGGTGTTCGACACCGTCTCACGGCGCTTCAGCGCCCACACCCGCGCCGGTGCCAAGGGGCCCGGCGGCCATCGTCTGCCCCCGATGCCCTGGGGCATGGACGCGGCCGGGCGGGACCAACTGCGCGCCGCCCATCCGGCCGTCGGCGAAGTGGCCGACGTTCCGCTGCCCACCGGCCGTGGGTTCCTCGGCCATCTCGCGCCGCGCGCCGCGGCCGTGCCCCTGCTGCGCGGGGACCGCCCGCTGATCACCCGGCTGCGTTTCGGTGCGGCGTCGCCGGGTTCCGGTGCGGCATCGCCGAATTCCGGTGCGGCGCTGCCGAGTTCCGCTGCGGCGCTGCCGCATTCCCGTACGGTGCTGCCGCATTCCCGTACGGTGCTGCCGCATCCCCGTACGCCTCCGCCGGGTTGACCGTGCGCCCCTTGTCGTCCGCCCCGCCCCGGCCGACGCCCGTGGGGTGCGCTGTTCCTCGGTCTCGGGCAGCGAGTCCATCGCTCCCGGTACACCGCGGCGAACCGTGCGAACGCCGCCGCGTCGCGGAAGGCACCGATGCGCCGCCGGGCCCACTCCGGTCCGATGCGTGGCTCCGGGAAACGGATATCCGCCATGCGCACCATCCCCTCACGGGCCCCGCCCGCCGCAGGGCGGTCGGCAACGACCGTTCCCTCAGGACGGGTTCACCGGGAATCACTCCTGGAAGCCGGGCCGTTCCCACCACGGCGTACGGGCCGTGCCACCACGGCGTACGGACCTTGCGCACACGGCATACGGGCGGCATCCCTCGAAGAGGGAGTGCCGCCCGCCCACCATGCGCACCATCCGTCGCCGGCGTCCCGGCCCTCGCGGCCGTCGAGCAGCGCTCAGTCCTCGTGCCCCAGTTGGAGGTCGCGCTCGGTGCGGCCGCCGCCCGCCATCCGCAGGACGGTGGCCACCGGCGGGTATCCGGCGGCGATGACGGTGTACTCGCCGGCCGACAGATCCACGAAGCGGAACAGCCCGTCGGAGCCGGTGGTCGCGGTGTCGACGACATTGCCGGCGGCGTCCAGGAGGGTGACCCTGGCGTCCTCGACCGGGCGGCCGCCGCCGGCCCGTACGGTCCCGCGCAGCACCGCGCCGCCGGCCAGCTCGATGTCCTGGCGGGTCTCCCGCGACGCCTGCACGGTCACCGGCAGCGCGGCGGGGCGGAACGCCGGGGCGCTGGAGGCGAGAGTGTACTCGCCCGCCACCAACTCGCCGATGACGTAGCCGCCTTCACGCCCGCTGCGGGTGGTGGCGACGACCTCGCCGCGGACATCGGTGAGGGTGACCATGGCCTCGCGTACGGGTGTGCCGTCGGCGGTGGTGACGGTGCCCGCGAGGCGCCCCGCGCCGCCGAGCACGACGTCCAGTTCGACCGGCCGCTCGCCGACGGTGACGGTGACGGCCTGCGGCTGGTGCCCGCCCGCCGCCGCGATCAGCACATACGAGCCGGCCCCCGGGGTGCTCAGGGCATACCGCCCGTCGTCACCGGTGGCACCGCGGCCGACCTGGCGGCCGGCGACATCGATGAGGGTGAGCGCGGCACGCGGCACGATGCTGCCGTCGTGGTGCTGGACCGTGCCGCACACCGGGACACCGGCCGTGACGGCGGGCGCTCCGGTGCTGCCGTAGCCGTGCGTCCGGGGGTAAGTCGTCCTGCTGTCGGGGGTATGGGGGGCTGCCGCGTCGGTCGTGGAACGGGCCGGGGGCACGGCGGCGGGGTCGGCCGGAGCGCCGTACGAGGCATGCGGGGCGTGCGGGGCGTGCGGGGCGGCGTGCGGGGTCGGGGAGGTCTGCGGGGCAGGAGAGGCGTGGGACACCAGGGGTTTCTCTTTCAGGAAGAAGGCGAGCACAAGGCCCAGGACGAGCACCGGCACGAGAGAGAAGAAGATCCCCGGCAGGGCATGCGCATACGCGGCGACGGCGCTGTCGCGCAGCGAGGCGGGCAGGGCGCGCACCAGGTGCGGGGTGATCGACTCCGGGGCGGGCAGCCGTGCCGGCGCCGGCGGCCGGTCGCCGAGCCGGCGGGCCAGCCGGTCGGCCAAGAGGGCGCCGAAAAGGGCCGCTCCGATGCTGCCGCCGAGCTGCCGGAAGTAGTGGGGGGCGCCGGTCGTGGTGCCGGGGCCGGCGGCGCGTACGGAGTTCCGCACGGCGAGCGCCAGCACCGGCAGCACGAGGCCGATGCCGAGTCCGAGGAGGCCCGTCCAGAGGCTGCAGACCTCGCGCGGAGTGTGCTGCGGCATCCGCGCCGGCAGCCACATCCCCGCCCCGGCCAGCGCACAGCCCAGGACGGGGAACGTCCTGAAGTGGCCGGTGCGGCTGATGAGCCGGCCGGAGACGAGACAGCCGAGGACGAGGCCGCCCGTCACGGGCAGCATCAGCAGCCCGGACTCGGTGGCCGTGGCCCCGCCGGCCCCCTGCAGGAAGGCCGGCAGGCAGCCGACGGCGCCGAAGAGCGCGAGGCCGATGACGGCGCCGGTCAGGCCGGTGACGTGGAAGACCGCGTCGCGGAACAGCCGCAACGGGATCAGCGGTTCGGCGACGACGTGCTCGACGGCGAGGAACAGCACGGCGCAGCCGAGCGCACCGGCACCGAGCCCGAGGACGACCCGCGAGTTCCAGGCGTACTCCGTACCGCCCCAACTGCTCAGCAGGACAAGGCAGGTGGCGAACGCGGCGAGCAGCAGCGCTCCGGCGATGTCCGGCCGGGCGCGGCGCACCGGCCGCGGCAGCTTCAGGCCGACGGCGAGGACGAGGAGCGAGAGCACACCGAAGGGGACGTTGAGGGAGAAGCACCAGCGCCAGGAGGCGTGGTCGGTGCAGAGGCCGCCGAGCGGCGGGCCGGCCACGGTGGCGAGTCCGTAGGCGGCACCGGTCAGTCCCATGGCGCGACCGCGGGCCCGCGGCGGTACGACAGCGGCGATGACCGTCTGTACGCCGATGAGCAGCCCGCCGCCGGCGGCGCCCTGGACGGCGCGGAAGGCGATCAGTTCATCCATTGTCCGCGACCAGCCGGCCAGCGCCGAGCCGGCGGTGAAGACGAGGAGGGCGAAGAGGAGGACGCGCTTGCGGCCGAAGAGGTCACCGAGCTTGCCGTGGAGCGGCAGGCCGATGGCCGCGGCGAGGAGGTAGGAGGTCACCGCCCAGGACATCGTGTCCCGGCCGTGCAGTTCCCCGAGATCGCCGGCGATCTCGGGGAGCGCGGAGGCGACGATGGTCTGGCCGAGGGCCGCGAGCAGCAGCGCCGGCATCAGGGCGAGGACGACCAGGCGGACGCGGCGGGAGCCGGCCGGGGCCGTCGCCCCGGGAGGGGGCTCCTCGGACCTGCCGAGCCGGTCGGTTTCGTCGGTGGTCCTGTCGTGCGCGACCGGGGCCGTGGTCGTGCCGGAGACGGGCGGACCGCTCCGCCCGACCCGCTCGCTCAGGGTGGTCCCGCCCACGTGCTGCTCCCCTCGTCACGCCTGTTGCCGCCCAATTTCTCGCATTGGGCGACAACACCGATCAACCACGGCGAAAGGGTGCGGGCGGGGCGGGAAGGGACGTCAAGTGCGTTGCCCGGGGCGCCCATTGGGCTCCCATCAGGGCTTTCCGTACGGAAGCGGGCCGGCGGGCCGGACCGCTTCCGTTCACCGGAAACCACCCGAACCGGTGAGAGTGACGGTATGCGCTCAGGGTGACGGGCGGGGAAGGCCGATCACTTCGTGACGTGGGCCGTGAGGTTGTCGAGGATGGTGTCGTAGATCCGGCCGAGCCCCTTGGGGGCAAAGGTGCGCTCGAAGAAGCCGCCGATACCGCCGGCGCCCTGCCAGGTGGTGGTGACGACGACCTTGGCGCGCTTCTCACCGGCCGGGGTGACGACCCAGGTGGTCACCATCGAGGAGTTGCGGTCCTTCTCCACGAGCTGCCCGTCGGTCGGCTCGTCGACCTCCAGCAGGCAGTCGCGCACCCGCTTGCTCGTGGCCTGGAGCTTCCAGTGGACGAGGGTGCCCTTGCCGTCGCCGCCCTCGCGGACCTCGTACTCGCTGAAGTGCTCGGGCAGCAGCTGCCGGCGCGTGCCGGAGTAGTCGGCGAGCGCGTCGAACACGTCCTCCGGGTCCGCCGCGATCTCGCGCTGCGTGATGGCCTCGACCTGCCCCATGTGTGTGTCCTCCAGTACTCGGCTGCCGGTCCTGCGGTGCGCCGCCAAGCCAACCACCCCACGGCGGCGCGCCCAAATTCAGGGCCGCCCACCCGAAAGGGAACAGGTGTTCTATTATGGCGCCGGGGGGGGCTCTGCTGGATCCAGAAGGAGGCCCGATGCGCTGGGACAACCTCGGCGACAGCCCGTCCGCGCTGTTCGGTACGGACATCGTCAGCCGGACCGTCGACACCCCCGAATTCCGCGGGATCACCTTCCACGAAGTGCGCGCCCGCTCGATCGTGAACCGGGTCCCGGGCGCCTCCCGGATGCCGTTCGAATGGACCGTGAATCCGTACCGCGGTTGCAGCCACGCCTGTGTGTACTGCTTCGCGCGCAAGACGCACAGCTATCTCGACCTGGACACCGGGCAGGACTTCGACTCGCAGATCGTGGTGAAGGTCAACGCCCCCGAGCTGCTGCGCCGCGAGCTGGCCGGGCGGCGCTGGCGCGGTGACCACATCGCCATGGGTACGAACGTCGACTGCTATCAGCGCGCCGAGGGCCGCTACCAGCTGATGCCCGGCATCATCACGGCGCTGCGCGACTACGCCAACCCCTTCTCGATCCTCACCAAGGGCACGCTCATCCTGCGGGATCTGGCGCTGCTGCGGCAGGCCGCCGAGGTCACCGACGTCGGCATCTCCGTCTCCGTCGGCTTCCTGGACCGCGAGCTGTGGCGCACGGTCGAGCCCGGCACCCCCGCCCCGGAGCGGCGGCTGGACGTGGTGCGCACCCTCACCGCGCACGGCATCCCGTGCGGTGTCCTGATGGCGCCGGTGATCCCGTTCCTCGGGGACGCACCGGAACAGCTGCGGGCCACGGTGCGCGCCATCGCCGAGGCCGGCGCCGCCTCGGTCACGCCGCTCGTACTCCACCTGCGGCCCGGCGCCCGTGAATGGTTCCTGTCGTGGCTGGAGCACCACCACCCGCATCTCGTGCACCGCTACCGGACGATGTACGGCGACGGCGCCTACGCCCCCACCTGGTACCAGCGCCGGATCACCCGCCAGGTCCACGAATTCGCCGCGGAGTTCGGCATCGGGCCCTCCCTGCCCGGCGCGGCCCGCAAGATCCCCTCGGCGCCTGCCGCCCCCGGCCCGGCCGGTGCCCCCGGGGAGGACGAGCCCCGCTCACCGGCGGGACCGACCCAGTTGACCCTGATATGAACCGGCCCCTATCCGTCCGCCTTCTCGGCGGCGTCGGGGAAGATGAAGCCCCGTACGGGCGCTGTCTCCTCCGGCTCCTCTTCCTGAGCCTCACGGTGGGCAGCCACCAGGGCGGCGTACCGACTATTGATCAACTCAGCCATGGGGCCTCCAATCGACGCACCGAGTGTGACAGAAGCCGGTTACGGCTTGTCCCGGCACGGCGGACGGGGCGTCGGCATGGGCTTGATGGGGCCGGTGTCTGACGGGGAATGCTGGCACTTCGCAGATACCGCAATGAGCTGATCCCCGGTCGGGGCTCCCCACAGTTCCTCGTCGACGTCGTACCCGGCGATACGGATAGCGTCCTGCGTGCGCACCAGGATCAGCGGGTCGTAGTTGTCCGGGTCGTGGCCGGGGTGGTGGTGGACGAAGTCGCCCAGCGACGCACACAGCTCCTCATACACCTTGGTGTGGAGGATGAGCGCGTGCCATCCCTCGTCAACGACACGGGAGGGCGCCAGCGCGACGTCAGGCATTTTGGCGCAGGCGACGACGAACTTCAGCCCCTCGTCCGTGATGCGCTCCGCCAAGCCCCCATCCATGCCGGGGTTGGCGTCCTGCACGGTTCCGACGACGCTGAGATACGCTGCCGGGCTGATCAGATCACTTACTGTTAACACGTGCGGCCTCTCTTCGAGTTGTGTCGTACGACTGCCGTCCCCAGCCGTGATCGCTGTCCAGGCATTCGGCTGGGGACGGCTCTTCTCCTCTTGCTGGCCCGCCCCGATGAACCGAGATGTCAGGACGGCGGGGGCGGGAACTTGTGGGCGGTCGCAGATGATTGATTCAAAACGGGCGACCGCGTATCGCGCTCTGCTCTTCGCCTCGGAGCACATCAGGGGGACTGGGGCCGCGGGGGCTTCACCGTGAGGAGCACGCCCGGCGCCGCTGCGCCGGGGATCCAGAAGCTGCGGTAGACGCCAATGCTCAGGACGAACAGGATGGTCATCGCAGCAAGGCGGTGCCTATGACGTGCTTCGTCACTGCCGCCCGGCCCACTTACAGCAGTCGCACGGGAACGGGCACGGCTTGACGGCTTCGGACGCCGGCACGTACGTCACGCCGGCAATCGCGTACGGACGAACGAGCTGGGTGTTGAGCAGCACGTCGCCCGCCTGGTCATGCTGTGGCTCCAGGTCGTCGTACGACGTCATCGCTTCACCCTCCGCTTCTTGTGCAGGTGGTTCGCGATCTCGATGCCGGCAGTCGCAGCGGCAGCGGCTCTTCCCTGTTCCCGGGCTTCCTTGCGCTGCTTGTCCAGCGCGGTGCAGACGTCACAGCCCGGGACTGGCTTTGCGTCGAGGTTGTACGGATCCGTCAGGTGTACCGGGGGTGACATCGTCCGCTTCGGCTCGGTCATGTCTCCAATAAACGCTGCTACGAAGGACGTTGGTACGCCCATGGCCAGGACGGAGCGGCCTCTTCAGCGCTATCTTCCCAAGAGGCCCAAACGTCCCTGGGAGGAACCTTGAACAGCGCGCTGCGAGACGCTATGGCGAGCGCAAAGGTCAGGCCCAACCAACTAGCACGTATGGTCGGGGTTGAGCCCAAGACCGTCGAACGATGGCTGAGCAACCCTGACCGTGCTCCGCGGGAGTCCACGCAGGAGGACGCCGGCCGCGCGCTAGGAGTGGACCCCGTGACTCTGTGGCCCAAATCGGTGCGTTCCCACGTCAAGACAGGGCACGACCGCGAGATCGTTGCGGCCTACCCCTTTCGTAGTGCCGCCCCCACGTCGCTCTGGGCATCCCTCATTGACGGAGCATCCCAGACTCTGACGTTCGCCGGCTATACCAACTACTTTTTGTGGCAGCAACACCCACGGCTCGGTGCCCGTCTTGCCGCGAAGGCGAAGCACGGGACCCGTGTGCGCTTCCTCGTCGGCGACCCTGAGTCGGAGGTGACGACGAAGCGGGAAGAGGTGGAGGGTGTCCCGTTGACTGTCAGCACGCGCATCAGGATCACGCTCGACGCGTTGGCCAAGATGGGCCGCCACGAGGGCGTAGAAGTGCGCTTCAGTGATCAACACATCGCACTGTCCGTCTTCATGTTCGACGACCACATGCTCGTCACCCCGCACATTGCGTCACTCCTCGGCGATGAGTCACCCATGTTCCATATCCGCCGGCTGGAGGACGACGGGCTGTACGACCGGTTCGCCAGCCACGTGACGGCGCTGTGGGAGGGCGGCCGCCCGGTCGAGGCGTAGTTCCCGAACGCAGCAGCCCCGCCGGAATCCCGACGGGGGCTGCTGGCGGTGACGTCTGCGGCGTGGGGGAGGATCCGACCGTGCCCAGTGGCGGCCGCCGGGGGCCGGGACGGCGGCCCACCGCCAGGACACTGAATGCGCCGGTTTTGTGCCGGACGGGGCGCAGGAGGCGTATGAGGTGGGCGGCCGCAGCACCCCCGGGCCGCGCTACCGGCGCCCGCTGACGTCCGGAGCGGAACCGCCGGCGGACCCCCGGCTCCGCTCCCCCGGCCCCCGGCCCGGCGCACCGGCCCCCGCGCCCCCCTCCCCCGCCCCGGGTCCGGCCTGCGCCGGCGTGTTCTCGTGCACCCCCAGCCGCGCCAGTGACGCCGCCGCCGCGGCCGCCAGCCGGGGATGGGTGACGGCCGTGGTGAGGGCGGGGACCGCGCGGCGGTCGCCCAGTGCGCCCAGGCCCTCGACACAGGCGAGCGCCACCCGCCAGTAGGGGTTGTGCGGGGTCAGCAGCCGCTCCAGGGTCGCGATCAGCGCGGGGACGGACTGTGGTGCGCGGAGTTCGGCGAGCAGCCGGACCGGGTGCAGGGCGTAGGCGGTGCGCAGCGGGTTGGTGGCGAGCGCGGCGGCGGCGCGGGCGGTACGGGGGTCGCCGAGGCGGGCCAGGGCGTGTGCGGCGGTGGCGCAGCGCACCGGGTCGCGGTAGTTCAGCAGCAGCACCAGCGTCTCGAAGGCCCGCTTGTCGCCGGCGCAGCCCAGGATGAAGGCGGCGATCTCCCTGGCCCACAGCGGGCGTTCGACGGCGACCAGCATCCGGGCCAGTTCCTCCCGCCCGGCCGGGGTGTTCTTGCGGGCCAGCCCCAGCAGCCGTTCGTAGGCGACCAGATCCTGCGGGGAGCGGAGTTCGGCCCGCACCCGGTCCGTCAACTCGTGGAATTCCTCTTCCATTTGAAGATCCCCTCCCGCCGGGCCGCCCCGGTTCCCGCGACGTGGTCCGCACCACAGCCTAATGACCCCCGCTACCCCTGGCGCTCTGGTTACTCACCGGTTAACCTGCTGGAACGAGCAGCACCACTGCTCGGGCGGCCTGGTGACGCAGCCGCCACAGAGTGAAGTCGGTTCGGCACAGCACGACATCAGTACGGAGAACGCGGCACGGCCCCGGGACAGGGCCCGCCGTACCTCCCGCACCGCCGGTGCTCCAGCAGCGCTGCGGCTCCCGCGGCTCACCGCCGCCCTTCCGCCGCTGCGCAGTGCAGGTATCGCACCGCGCGGATACCCCTCAGTCGTCACTTCTCCCCTGTTGCCAGGGGAACACCCTCAGGAGTCTCGCGATGGGCCCTCAGTCCACCCCTGATCTCTCAACTGAAGCCTCCCCCCTGTCCCTTTCCACCGTCGCCGTCGTCGGCCTGGGCACCATGGGTACCGGTATCGCCGAGGTGCTGACCCGGGCCGGCCGCGAGGTCATCGGTATCGACACCGACGAGGCCGCGGCCCGGCACGCCGTCACGGCCCTGGAAGCCGCTACCGCCCGCGCGGTGCGGCGCGAGCGGATCACGGAGCGGGAGCGGCAGGACATCCTGGCCCGGTTCCGTACCTTCACCGATCTGCAGGCCGCAGCGGACGCCGATCTCGTCATCGAGGTCGTGCCCGAGGACTACGAGCTCAAGCGGCAGGTCTTCGCCGGGCTCGACGCCGTGGTCCGCCCGGACACCATCCTGGCCACCGGCACCAACGCGCTGTCCGTGACCCGGCTGGCCGCCGATTCGCAGCGCCCCGAGCGGGTGCTCGGTGTGCATTTCTTCAACCCCGCACCGGCCATGAAGCTGGTCGAGGTGGTCTCCTCCGTGCTCACCGCGCCGGCCGCGGTCGCGGCCGTCACGGAGCTGGCGCACGCCCTGGGCAAGGACCCGATCGCGGTGGGTGACCGCCCCGGTTTCGTCGCCGACGGCCTGCTGTTCGGCTACCTGAACCAGGCCGCGGCGATGTACGAGTCCAAGTACGCCACCCGCGAGGACATCGACGCCGCGATGCGGCTGGGCTGCGGCCTGCCCATGGGCCCGCTGGCGCTGCTCGACCTGATCGGCGTGGACACCGCGCGGACCGTCCTGGAGGCGATGTACGCCGAGTCCCAGGACCGGCTGCACGCCCCCGCGCCGATCCTCGGCCAGCTGGCCGAGGCGGGGCTGACCGGCCGCAAGGCGGGCCGCGGCTTCTACACGTACGAAGCGCCGGGATGGGGGCACCTCCCAGCGGTAGCTGGGGGAGCCACGGTCGTGCCGGACGCGGAGAGCCCGGCGGACGGCGACCAGCCGGCCGGCGGGCGCACGGTCACCGGCGTCGGCGTGGCCGGCTCCGGGACGATGGCCAGCGGGATCGCCGAGGTCTTCGCCAAGGCGGGCTACAAGGTCGTGCTGGCCGCCCGCAGCCTGGAGAAGGCCGAGAAGGCCAAGGCCCGGATAGCCAAGTCGCTGGGCCGCTCCGTGGACAAGGGCCGGATGAGCGCCGAGGCCCGGGACACCGCGCTGGCGGCGATCACCCCGGCCGGGTCGCTGGACGCGTTCGCGGATGTGGACCTCGCGGTCGAGGCGGTGGCCGAGGACCTGGCGGTCAAGCAGGAGCTGTTCAAGACCCTGGACAAGGTCTGCAAGCCGGGCGCCGTCCTGGCCACCACCACCTCCTCGCTGCCTGTCGTGGCCTGCGCCCGCGCCACCTCGCGCCCGCAGGACGTCATCGGGATGCACTTCTTCAACCCGGCGCCCGCCATGAAGCTGGTCGAGGTGGTCCGTACGGTCCTGACGGCCGACGACGTGCACGCCACCGTGCGGGCGGTCTGCGCCAAGGTCCGCAAGCACCCCGTGGACTGCGGCGACCGGGCCGGGTTCATCGTGAACGCGCTGCTGTTCCCGTACCTGAACAACGCGATCAAGATGGTCGAGGAGCACTACGCGACGCTGGACGACATCGACGCCGCCATGAAGCTCGGCGGCGGGTACCCGATGGGCCCGTTCGAACTCCTCGATGTGGTCGGCCTGGACGTGTCCCTGGCCATCGAGAAGGTGCTGCACGCGGAGTTCCGCGACCCCGGGCTGGCCCCGTCGCCGCTGCTGGAGCACCTCGTCGCCGCGGGCTGCCTCGGCCGCAAGACCGGCCGCGGCTTCCGTGAGTACGCCCGGCGCTGACGCGTGGCGGCACCCCGGCCCGGCCGGGGGAGGATGGGGTGGACTGCTGGAACCCGACGGCGGTCCACCCCCGCTCACGGGGGCACAGGCTGTACCTCATGCCGCAGGTCGCGTAAATATGCAGTACCGTCCCCACATGTCCCAGCCCGCTCGTACGCACCCCTCCGACACCCCCGACAACGCCACTCCCGGTACCCGCCGGGCGGCCGCGCAACGGCTCAAAATGCGCCGTGAATTGTCGTCGGCGGCGATGGAGCTGTTTGCGACCAAGGGCTACGAGGCGACGACGGTCGACGAGATCGCGGCCGCCGCGGGCGTCGCCCGGCGTACCTTCTTCCGCCACTTCCGCTCCAAGGAAGAGGCGATCTTCCCCGACCACGACGACACCCTCGTCCGCGCGGAGGCCGTCCTGGACGCCGCTCCGCCGCACGAGAACCCCCTGGACACGGTCTGCCGGGGCATCAAGGAGGTCATGCGGATGTACGCGGCCTCCCCGGCCGTGTCGGTGGCCCGCTACCGCCTGACCCGCGAGGTCCCCACCCTGCGGGAGGCCGAGATCGCTTCGGTGGCCCGCTATGAGCGGCTGTTCACCCGCTATCTCCTGGGCCACTTCGACGAGGGCGCCCACCGCGAGGGCGACGACGATCCGCTGCTCGCCGAGGTCGCGGCGTCCGCCGTGGTCACCGCGCACAACCACGTGCTGCGGCGCTGGCTGCGGGCCGATGCCCAGGGCGATGTCGAGGCCCAGCTCGACCACGCCTTCGAGATCGTCCGGGAGACCTTCGGCGCCGGCATCGGCGCGGGCCGCACCGGCAGCGGGGAGAACCCCCCGGCGGCCGTCTCGCGGGAGGGCGAGGTGCTGGTCGCGGTGGCCCGTACGGACGCCCCGCTGGACGAGGTCATGCGCACCATCCGCAAGGCGATCAAAGAACACAAGTAACGCCCTCCGGCCGGAGCCGGACAGGAACGCGGCCCGGTGCCCTTGGACCGACCGGGCCGCGACACGGATGGCGTAACGCCACCCCTGCACACTCTGCACGCACAACCAATTTCTTTGCGTCACCGAGAGGCCCCCCAGCGGGCCTCTTTTGCTCATGCGTGCCGACCAGATGACATCTGAGAGAAATTCTTGGCACTCAGTGTCTTGTCGACTGGCACGCGGTGTCATACGTTGAAGGTGTCCGGGCGGCCGGCGTGCTGCGAACCCACGCACGCCGGCTGTCCCACCAGCCCTATGTGGCTGTCCGCCCGGATGCCTGCGTCACAGGCACTTCCCAGCCGCCCGCTGGGCACCGCGCTGCTTTGCTTCCAAAGCCCTTGTCACAAGCAAAGGCGAAGCGAAGCGGAGCCAGCGCTGCCAGGCACCGCGGCCGACGGTTCTGCGACCCCCGCAGAGACGACGGCAACGGCGCCAACCCCGGCCGAACCGACGGCACCACCTCCCGCACCACCCCGACGTTCCCTCAAGCCGTTTCCGCAACGCGCTTCGCCGGAGGCACCCCGTGAACGAAATCCTGGACGCAATCCTCGCGCCTGACACCACCAGCGCCGACTTCGCCGGCCTGACCATCCCCGAGTCCTACCGCGCGGTGACCGTGCACAAGGACGAGGCCGATATGTTCACCGGCCTGGAGACCAAGGAGAAGGACCCCCGCAAGTCGCTGCACGTCGACGACGTGCCGGTGCCCGAGCTGGGCCCGGGCGAGGCGCTGGTGGCCGTGATGGCCTCCTCCGTGAACTACAACTCCGTCTGGACCTCGATCTTCGAGCCGATGTCGACGTTCGGGTTCCTGGAGCGCTACGGCAAGCTCTCCCCGCTCACCAAGCGGCACGACCTGCCGTACCACGTCATCGGCTCCGACCTCGCGGGCGTGGTCCTGCGCACCGGGCCGGGCGTCAACTCCTGGGGCCCCGGCGACGAGGTCGTCGCGCACTGCCTGTCCGTCGAGCTGGAGTCCTCCGACGGCCACAACGACACCATGCTCGACCCCGAGCAGCGGATCTGGGGCTTCGAGACCAACTTCGGCGGCCTGGCCGAGATCGCGCTGGTCAAGTCCAACCAGCTGATGCCCAAGCCGAAGCACCTGAGCTGGGAGGAGGCGGCGTCGCCCGGCCTGGTCAACTCGACCGCCTACCGCCAGCTCGTCTCGAAGAACGGCGCGGCGATGAAGCAGGGCGACAACGTCCTGATCTGGGGCGCCAGCGGCGGACTCGGCAGCTACGCCACCCAGTTCGCGCTGGCCGGCGGCGCCAACCCGATCTGCGTGGTCTCCTCCGACCAGAAGGCGGAGATCTGCCGGAAGATGGGCGCCGAGGCGATCATCGACCGCAACGCCGAGGGCTACAAGTTCTGGAAGGACGAGCAGACCCAGGACCCCAAGGAGTGGAAGCGCTTCGGCAAGCGCATCCGCGAACTCACCGGCGGCGAGGACATCGACATCGTCTTCGAGCACCCCGGCCGCGAGACCTTCGGCGCGAGCATCTACGTCACCCGCAAGGGCGGCACCATCACCACCTGCGCCTCGACCTCGGGCTACATGCACGAGTACGACAACCGCTACCTGTGGATGTCGCTGAAGCGGATCATCGGCTCGCACTTCGCCAACTACCGCGAGGCGTGGGAGGCCAACCGCCTGATCGCCAAGGGCAAGATCCACCCGACGCTGTCGAAGACGTACAGCCTCGAGGAGACCGGACAGGCGGCGTACGACGTGCACCGCAACCTCCACCAGGGCAAGGTCGGCGTGCTGGCACTGGCCCCCGAGGAGGGGATGGGCGTGCGTGACGAAGAAATGCGCGCCAAGCACCTCGACGCCATCAACCGGTTCCGGAACGTCTGAGGCAACTCGGACTCCGGACCACGAAGATACGGGCCTGATATGACTGAGCGTCAGAAGGATCGTCCGTGGCTGATGCGGACCTACGCCGGCCACTCCACCGCCGAGGCGTCCAACGAGCTGTACCGGCGTAATCTCGCCAAGGGCCAGACGGGTCTGTCGGTCGCGTTCGACCTCCCGACGCAGACCGGTTACGACCCCGACCACATCCTCGCCCGCGGCGAGGTCGGCCGGGTCGGGGTCCCGGTGTCCCACCTCGGCGACATGCGACGGCTGTTCCAGGACATACCCCTGGACCAGATGAACACCTCGATGACCATCAACGCGACGGCCATGTGGCTGCTGGCGCTGTACGAGGTGGTCGCCGAGGAGCAGGGCGCCGACATCTCCAAGCTGTCGGGGACGACGCAGAACGACATCGTCAAGGAGTACCTCTCGCGCGGGACGCACGTCTTCCCGCCGGGACCCTCGCTCCGGCTGACCACCGACATGATCACGTACACGGTGGCGCACATCCCCAAGTGGAACCCGATCAACATCTGCAGCTACCACCTGCAGGAGGCGGGAGCCACGCCGGTCCAGGAGATCGCGTACGCGATGTCCACCGCGATCGCGGTGCTGGACGCGGTGCGGGACTCCGGGCAGGTACCGCCGGAGAAGTTCGGCGATGTCGTGGCCCGTATCTCGTTCTTCGTGAACGCCGGCGTCCGCTTCGTCGAGGAGATGTGCAAGATGCGCGCCTTCGGCCGCATCTGGGACAAGATCACCCGCGAGCGCTACGGCATCGAGAACGAGAAGCAGCGCCGGTTCCGCTACGGCGTCCAGGTCAACTCGCTCGGCCTGACCGAGGCGCAGCCGGAGAACAACGTCCAGCGGATCGTCCTGGAGATGCTGGCCGTCACGCTCTCCAAGGACGCTCGCGCCCGCGCCGTCCAGCTCCCGGCCTGGAACGAGGCCCTGGGGCTGCCGCGGCCCTGGGACCAGCAGTGGTCGCTGCGCATCCAGCAGGTCCTCGCCCACGAGAGCGACCTCCTCGAATACGAGGACATCTTCGCCGGCTCGCACGTCATCGAGGCCAAGGTGGACGCCCTGGTCGAGGAGTGCTTGGCGGAGATCGAGCGGATCCAGGAGATGGGCGGCGCGATGGCCGCGGTGGAGTCCGGCTACCTCAAGTCGCAGCTGGTCACCGCGCACGCCGAGCGGCGGGCCCGGATCGAGGCCGGCGAGGAGAAGATCGTCGGCGTCAACTGCTTCGAGGGCACCGAGCCCAACCCGCTCACCGCGGACCTCGACACCGCCATCATGACCGTCGACCCGGCCAACGAGGCACGCGTCGTCCAGGCGCTGCACGACTGGCGGGACAACCGCGACGAGACGCGCGCCCAGGAGTCGCTGTCTGTCCTGAAGAAGACCGCGGCCGGTGACGGCAACCTCTTCGCGGCCACCCTGGAGTGCGCCCGCGCCGGTGTGACGACCGGCGAGTGGGCCTGGGCGCTGCGGGACGTCTTCGGCGAGTTCCGGGCCCCCACGGGCGTCTCCAGCGCTCCCCTGGCGGTCGCCGCCGAGGAGGGCAGCCCGCTCGCCGCGGTCCGCGAGAAGGTCGCCAAGACCGCCGCCGAACTCGGCAGCGGAAAGCTGCGGCTGCTGGTCGGCAAGCCCGGCCTGGACGGCCACAGCAACGGCGCCGAGCAGATCGCCGTACGGGCGCGGGACGCCGGCTTCGAGGTGATCTATCAGGGCATCCGGCTGACCCCGGAACAGATCGTCTCGGCCGCGGTCGCCGAGGACGTGCACTGCGTCGGGCTGTCGATCCTGTCCGGCTCGCACGCCGAGCTGGTCCCGGACGTCCTGGCCCGGCTGCGGCGCACCGGCGTGGACACCACTCCCGGGCCTGGCGGCCCTCCCATACCGGTCATCGTCGGCGGCATCATTCCCTCCGCCGATGCGGCAGCGCTCCGGGAAGCCGGAGTGGCGGCCGTGTTCACCCCCAAGGACTTCGGTATTACGGAGATCATCGGCCGTATCGTCGACGAGATCCGGAAAGCGAACCAGCTCGACCCCCTGGAGGTCCCCGCATGACCCAGGCCGCACCGCCGGTGTCCCGGCTGCGCCCGCGCCGCTCCTGTCTGGCGGTCCCCGGCAGCAACCCGCGCTTTCTGGAGAAGGCCCAGGGTCTCCCTGCCGACCAGGTCTTCCTGGACCTGGAGGACGCCTGCGCACCGCTCGCCAAGGAGGGCGCCCGCCACCACATCGTCGAGGCGCTGAACCAGGGCGACTGGACGGGCAAGACCCGGGTCGTACGGGTCAACGACTGGACGACGCACTGGACGTACCGGGACGTCATCACGGTCGTCGAGGGCGCGGGGCAGAACCTCGACTGCATCATGCTGCCGAAGGTCCAGGACGCCCAGCAGGTCGTGGCGCTGGACCTGCTGCTGACGCAGATCGAGAAGACCATGGGCTTCGACGTCGGCCGGATCGGCATCGAGGCGCAGATCGAGAACGCCAAGGGCCTGGTGAACGTCGACGCGATCGCCGGCGCCTCACCGCGCCTGGAGACCATCATCTTCGGCCCGGCCGACTTCATGGCGTCCATCAACATGAAGTCCCTGGTGGTCGGCGAGCAGCCGCCCGGCTATGGAGCGGATGCCTATCACTACATTCTGATGCGCATTCTGATGGCGGCCCGCACCTACGATCTGCAGGCGATCGATGGTCCGTACCTTCAGATCAAGAACGTTGACGGTTACCGTGAGGTCGCCGGCCGCGCCGCCGCCCTCGGCTTCGACGGCAAGTGGGTGCTGCACCCCGGTCAGGTCGAGGCCGCCAACGAGGTGTTCTCCCCCTCCCAGGAGGACTACGACCACGCCGAGCTGATCCTGGACGCCTACGAGTGGCACACCTCGGAGGCAGGCGGCGCCAAGGGTTCCGCGATGCTCGGCGACGAGATGATCGACGAGGCGAGCCGGAAGATGGCGCTGGTCGTCGCCGGCAAGGGCCGGGCCGCCGGCATGACCCGCACATCCAAGTTCGAGGCCCCGGAGGCATAAGCACCATGCAGTTCGGCCGTACCTATGAAGAGTTCACCGTCGGCGATGTGTACAAGCACTGGCCGGGAAAGACGGTCACCGAGTACGACGACCATCTCTTCTGTCTGCTCACGATGAACCACCACCCGCTGCACATGGACAGCAACTACGCGGAGCAGACCACCGATTTCGGCAAGAACGTCGTCGTCGGCAACTACATCTACTCGCTGCTGCTGGGCATGTCGGTGCCCGACGTCTCCGGAAAGGCCATCGCCAACCTGGAGATCGAGTCGCTGAAGCATGTGGCGCCGACCTTCCACGGCGACACGATCTACGGCGAGACCACCGTGCTGGACAAGACGCCCTCGCGTTCCAAGACGGACCGCGGCATCGTGTACGTCGAGACCAAGGGCTACAAGCAGGACGGCACCCTGGTCTGCGTCTTCCGGCGCAAGGTCATGGTCCCCACGGCCACCTACATCAAGGAGCGCGGCGGCGAGCAGCCCGGCCGCCCGGAGCTGCAGGCCCCTTTGGCCAAGAAGGAGAAGTAGCCATGACCCGTCTCGCGCAGACCGAGGGCTTGACCGACATCCAGCGGGAAATCCTCTCCACCGTCCGCGACTTCGTGGACAAGGAGATCCTGCCGGTCGCCACGGAACTGGAGCACCGCGACGAGTACCCGTCGCAGATCGTCGAGGGCCTGAAGGAACTCGGCGTGTTCGGCCTGATGATTCCCGAGGAGTACGGCGGCCTGGGCGAGTCCCTGCTCACCTACGCGCTGACCGTCGAGGAGATCGCCCGCGGCTGGATGAGCGTCTCGGGCATCATCAACACCCACTTCATCGTGGCGTACATGCTCAAGCAGCACGGCACGCAGGAGCAGAAGGACTACTTCCTGCCGAAGATGGCGGCCGGTGAAATCCGCGGCGCCTTCTCGATGTCGGAACCGGCGCTGGGCTCGGACGTCTCGGCGATCTCGTCCAAGGGCGTGCGGGAGGGCGACGAATACGTCCTCAACGGGCAGAAGATGTGGCTCACCAACGGTGGTTCGTCGACGCTCGTCGCGGTGCTGTGCCGGACGGACGAGGGCCATCCGGAGGGCACCGCCCCGCACAAGTCGATGACGACCTTCCTCGTCGAGAAGGAGGCCGGCTTCGGCGAGGTGCGTCCCGGCCTGACCATTCCCGGCAAGATCGACAAGATGGGCTACAAGGGCGTCGACACCACCGAGCTGATCATGGACGGGCTGCGGATCCCGGCCGATCGGGTGCTCGGCGGCGAGACCGGACGTGGCTTCTATCACATGATGGACGGCGTCGAGGTCGGCCGGGTCAATGTAGCCGCCCGCGGCTGCGGTGTCGCCCAGCGCGCCTTCGAGCTGGGTGTTTCGTACGCCCAGCAGCGGCACACCTTCGGCAAGCCGATCGCGCAGCACCAGGCCATCCAGTTCAAACTGGCGGAAATGGCGACAAAGGTCGAAGCCGCGCATGCGATGATGGTTAATGCCGCTCGCAAAAAGGACTCGGGCCAGCGAAACGACCTCGAAGCGGGCATGGCGAAGTACCTGGCCTCCGAGTACTGCAAGGAGGTAGTGGAAGACGCTTTCCGCATCCACGGCGGTTACGGCTTCTCCAAGGAGTACGAGATCGAGCGGCTCTACCGCGAGGCCCCGATGCTCCTGATCGGCGAAGGAACCGCCGAGATCCAGAAAATGATCATTGGGCGACGGCTACTGGAGGAGTACCGGATCCAGGGGTGAACATCCCGTTTGGGGCACTTTGTCCTAGACGAAGATCACACCCCGTCATCGTTCTTCGGCCACGGATTGGCTCTGGCTCTTGGCCAGTTGCCGCTCGTAACCGATAGCATCCCCGGAAAGCCGCCGTCCCCCGTATCCATACGCGGCATCCTCCGCTACGAAGGTCATCCATGCCCCACAGCCAATCCTCTGCACAACGCGGTAGCGTCCGCCTCGCGCGCGGAGCGTCGCCGTGGCTCCTGCCGACCGTTGCCACGGCAGCGGTCAGCCTCGCCCGGTCCCGCCGGTCGGGTCGCTGGGCCGCCGTTGCCGTGCCCACCACCGCACTGGCGGCGGGCATGCTGTGGTTTTTCCGCGACCCCGAGCGGGAGATCGCTCAGGGCCGTGTCATCTCTCCGGCTGACGGCGTGGTGCAGAGCATCATGCCGTGGAAGGACGGGCGCACCCGCGTCGCGATCTTCATGAGCCCGCTGAACGTCCACGTCAACCGTGCGCCCCTGGCCGGCACGGTGACGTCCGTGGAGCACATCCCCGGCGGGTTCGTCCCGGCGTTCAACAAGGAGAGCGAGAACAACGAGCGGGTCGTCTGGCACTTCGACACCGAGCTCGGCGACATCGAGATGGTGCAGATCGCCGGCGCGGTGGCCCGCCGCATCGTTCCTTACGTGCCCCAGGGCACCAAGGTCGAGCAGGGTGAGCGGATCGGACTGATCCGCTTCGGCTCGCGCGTCGACGTCTACCTCCCGGAGGGCGTGGAGGCGGCGGTCGAGGTCGGCCAGGCGACCACCGCGGGGGTGACTCGTCTTGACCGTGATTGATCCGGAGACGCAGGCGGGCTGGGTGCCCGAGGCCGACGAGGACGAGGACGACATGCCGCTGTCCACGCGGCTGTCGATAGCGGACACCCTCACCCTCGGCAACGCCATCTGCGGCTTCATGGCCGTGTACTTCACCACCACCGGCGTGCTGATCCCGCATCTGACGGGCACGGATGACGGCGGGATGGCCCGGCACAGCGCGGCGATGGCCGTGATCCTCATGCTGCTGGCGTCGGTCTTCGACCTCTTCGACGGGATGGTGGCGCGCAAGCTGCGGGCCTCGGCGATGGGGGCCGAGCTCGACAACCTCTCCGACCTGATCAGCTTCGGCCTGGCGCCCGCGTACTTCGTCGTGACCTGGGGCATGGTCACCCACGATGCGAACCAGCGGGTGTCCGTGGTCGCGGCCGTCGTGGTGCTGCTGGCGGTGGTGCTCCGGCTTGCGCGGTTCTCCTGCGTGCCGATGCGCGACGGAATGTTCCAGGGCATGCCCGGCCCGTTCGGCGCCCTGACCGTCGTCGCCATCGTGCTGCTGGAGCTGCCGTTCGTGCCGACGCTGCTGGCGATCGTCGGGGTGGCCTGGCTGATGGTGAGCCGGGTCGAGTACCCCAAGCCGCGGGGGCGGCTCGCGGTGGCGATGCTCAGCTGGATCGTGCTCAGCATGGGCATGCTGACGGCCTGGGCGCTGGACGCCCCCGGCGGCCAGCTGCTGCTGCAGACCGGCTGCGCCCTGCAGGTGGTCCTGGGTGCGATGATCCCGCTGTTCGCGACGGCCCGGAGGGTGAACACCTTCCGCGACAACCGCCGCGAGTCGCGGGCCGAGTCCCGCGCCGCACAGCTCCCCTAGTACCACCCGGACGCACGAAGCGGACGACGCCGCGGGCCCCGAGCGAATTCTTTCGCCCGGGGCCCGCGGCGTTGTGGTGGGTGCGGCCCGCGCCGCGCCTCAGACCAGGAAGTCCCGCGCCAGCTGCTCCGCCGCCCGCTCCAGCAACGGGCCCGCCTCGGCCATACAGCGGGCCGGGTCGGGCTCCAGATCCGTCAGGGCGTAGGCCCGCCGGATGCCGGCCGCGCCGAGCGCTTCCTGCGGCAGCTGGAGCCGGCCGCAGACCGCGACCACGTCCACGCCGGCCGCGCGGGCCGCGGCGGCGACCCCGGCCGGCGCCTTGCCGTGCAGCGTCTGGGTGTCGAGCGAGCCCTCACCGGTGATGACGAAGGTGGCCTTCGCCAGCGCCGGGGCGAAGCCCAGGACGTCGAGCATCACCTCGATCCCGGGCCGGAACTCCGCGCCCAGGCCGACCAGCGCGCCGTAGCCGATCCCGCCCGCGGCGCCCGCGCCGGGTGCCAGCGCGGCTTCCGCGGCCTTCGGCCCCACCGCACGCCCCAGCACCTCGGCGTAGTGCGCCAGCGCGGCGTCCAGCGTGGCCACGTCCTCCTCGCTCGCGCCCTTCTGCGGACCGTAGACCGCCGGGGCGCCCTTGGGGCCCGTGAGCGGGTTGTCGACGTCGCTGGCCAGCACGATGCCGGTCTTCGCCAGCCGGGGGTCCAGCCCCGACAGGTCGGCCGTGGCCAGGTCGCGCAGCGGGCCGCCGCCGGGGGCGACCGGCTCGCCGTCCGCATCCAGGAACCGGGCGCCCAGCGCCGCCAGCATGCCGGCGCCGCCGTCGGTCGTGGCGCTGCCGCCGACACCGAAGACGATCGAGGTCGCGCCCGCGTCGAGGGCCGCGCGCAGCAGTTCGCCGGTGCCGTACGTGGTCGCCGTCAAAGGCGCGAAGACACCCGCAGGGAGGTGCTGGAGCCCGGAGGCCTCCGCCATTTCCACCACCGCGGTGCCTCCCCCGGCGCCCGCTGGGGATGACCCCACGCGCAGCGCGAAGGTGGCCGTCACGGGCGCACCGGTCGGGCCGGTGACCCGTGCCTCGTGGCGGGTGAAGCCGGCCGCGAGTGCCGCGGCGACAGTTCCGTCGCCGCCGTCCGCGACCGGCACGGCCGCCACGTCCAGCCCGGGAATCACACGCCGCAGACCGGCCGTGACATGCTCGGCGACCTCGACGGCCGTGAGCGAGCCCTTGAATTTGTCCGCGGCGATCAGCACCTGTGCCGAAGAAGTCCTTGCTGCGTCCGCCACCGTGTTTCCCCTTGCTTTTCGTACGGGCAGTCGCGCCGCTGTGACCTTATCCGGCGAGGGGTCCGGCGACCAGGGCACTTCGGTTCGCGGTGCAGCCGAGCGCCCCCGGGGTGCGCCGCGAAGATCTCCGGGAGCGGCCCGGCCCCGGACCCGTTCCGTCTAGGCTCGCGCCGTGACCACCATGGACTACGCCACCTACCTCGCCGGTCTGCCCCGCGTGCTCGCGGGCGCGGGCGTCCTCTTCCGCGACGCGGAGGGCCGCATTCTGCTCGTGGAGCCCAACTACCGCGACACCTGGATCCTGCCGGGCGGCACCGTCGAGTCGGACCACGGCGAGTCGCCCCGGCAGGCGGCCCGCCGTGAGACCGCCGAGGAGATCGGCCTGGACGTCAAGCCGGGCCCGCTGCTCGCCGTCGACTGGGTACGCAGCACGGACCGGCCGCCGCTGGTGTTCTACCTCTACGACGGCGGCGTGCTGGACGCCGCGCAGCTGTCCGCGATCCGTGTCCAGGAGGACGAGCTGCTGTCCTGGCGCATGGTCCACTGGGACGAGGCCCAGACCCTGGTCAACCGCGGGATGGCCCTGCGCCTCGGCGCCGCCCTGAAAACCCTCGCGGACGGCGGCGGCCCGGCGGAACTGGAGGACGGCGTGCTGCCGGCCGGGGCTGACGGTACGCCGGGATAAATACGGGCAGCGGCTGGGGTGCCTCGTTTAGCGTGGCGGGATGGATGACATTGCCGCGAAGGTCGCGCAGGTGCCGGGAGTTGTCGGAGTGATGCTCGGGGGAAGCCGGGCACGGGGCGCCCACCGACCGGACTCCGACTGGGATCTGGGCGTCTACTACCGGGGCGCGCCGGATCTGGCGGCGCTGGAGGCGCTGGCCGCGGAGGCGACCGGCGGCCCCGTCGAGGTGTACGGACCGGGGTCCTGGGGCGCATGGGTCAACGGCGGGGCCTGGCTGGTGCTGCCCGACGGGAGGCAGGTGGACTGGATCCTGCGGGATGTCGACCGGGTGCGGCGGGTGTGGGACGAGTGCCGTGAGGGCCGCTTCGAGATCGGGGTCCAGGCCGGTCACCCCCTCGGCTTCTGGTCCCCCGCCTACCCGGGCGAGGTGGCGCTGGGCCGGGTGCTCGCCGATACCGGCGGGGAGCTGGACCGCCTCCGGCAGGAGACCCGGAGCTATCCCGAGGCCCTGCGCAAGGCCCTGACGCGTGACGGGGTCTGGGACGCGGGGTTCTCGGTGGCGATGGCGGGCAAGTCGTCCGCGGCCCGGGACGTGCTGCACGTGACCCTGTGTCTGTCCCGGGCCGTCGGCTACCTCGTCCAGGCGCTGCACGCCCATCACCGCCGCTGGTGCCTCAATGAGAAGGGCGCGCTCGCGGCGGCCTCGGCGATGCCGGAGACACCGCCCGGCTTCGGAGACCGGGCCTCCGTCCTGCTCGGCGGCATCGGGCACGGGGGAAGGGAGTTGAAGCGCTCGCTGGAGGCCGCGGCGGAGCTGGTGGACGAGGTACGGGGCGTGGTCGGCGACCTCACCCTGGCCGATATGGGCTGACCCGGCCCCGCGACCTCCCGATCGGGCAGCGGACGCTCCCGGCCGGTCCGGAGTTCGCGGGGGCACTTCCGCCGGCCTATTCGCCGGTGGCTCCGTCCGCCAATTCCCGTGCGATGTCGAGGTGCCCTGCGTGTCGTGCGTACTCCTGCAGCAGGTGGAAGAGGATCCAGATCAGGGTGGGCCGGTCTTCCTCGGCCAGAACGCGTCCACCGAGGGTGGCGGCCCGGTCCTCCAGCCGTGCCGCGGCGACAATGGCGCGGGACCGGGCGCACTGTTCCTGGAAGAACTCCTTGACGTCCGCGAAGGATTCGCCGGAGTCCACGTGCCACGGTCCGGGCCTTTCGTGAAATTCACCCCAGGGATTTTCGACATCCTGGCCGCTGAACCCCCATTGCAGCCAGCGCAGTTCCACGCAGGCCAGGTGCTTGAGCAAGGCCAGCGGGGCCCAGCCGGTGGGCAGCCGGCTGCTTCTCAGCTCTTCGTCGGACATGCCCTGCAACTTGCGCAGCACGGCGTCCCGGTAGAAGTCGAGGTAGCCGGTCAGGAGCTCGTACGGGCTGGTGAGCGTCACCGGAGGTTCTGCCGCGGGCTCGATTCTGTGCACCATGACGAGGACCTTAAGGCACCGTTTTAGTCTGAGCCCCATGACCTCAGACCTTGTCCTGCTCGAAAGTGACGGCCCGCTCCGCACCATCCGCCTCAACGCGCCCGAACGCCGCAACGCCCTCGATCTCGACCTGCTCGGTGAACTCGCGTCCGCCATCGCCGCCGTCGCAGCCGACGCGGACGCTCGCGCCCTGATCGTCGCCGGGGCCGGCCCGGCCTTCTGTGCCGGAGCGAACCTGGAGAGCATGTTCGGCGACATCACCAGGCCGGTGCACGAACTCCGGGCGCATCTGAAATCGGTCTACGCCTCCTTCCTCGGCCTGCGTGAACTCACCATCCCCACGATCGCTGCCGTCCAGGGCGCGGCCGTGGGCGCCGGGCTCAATATCGCCCTTTCCTGCGACCTCGTCATCGCCGGTCCGCGCGCCGCCTTCGGGCCGACGTTTGCCGACATCGGCCTGCATCCCGGGGGTGGTTGTTCCTTCCTGCTGACCGAACGCATGGGGCCCGCCCATGCCACCGCGGCGCTGCTGTCGGGCGACATCATCAAGGCCGAGGACGCCGTGCGACGGGGCCTGGCCAATCTGCTGGCCGAGGATCCCGAGGCGAAGGCCACGGAGTTGGCCGCTCGGTACGCGCAGCGCGGCAAGAGTCTCAACGCCGACATCAAGCGTTCGGTGCGGATCGCTGCGACGTCCGACTTCCCCACGTCGCTCGACTTCGAGTCGTGGGCGCAGGCGTCATCCGTGGGCAGCGAGGAATTCGGCCGCTACATGGAGGAGTTCCTCAAGCGCTAGTCCGGGGGGCGGTCCGGTGTGTGGAGGCGCGAGGCGTGCGGAGTGCGAGGCGTGTGCAACGTGAGGGCGTCCAGTTGGCGGGTTGCCTACAACCTATAGGTAAATGCATAATCACTGTAGCCAACTGAAGGGGAGGCCATGGCACGCGCGGGACTGACCACGGAACGCCTGGTCCAGGCGGGTGCGGAGCTGGCGGATGCGGTCGGCTTCGATCAGGTGACCGTCTCGGCGCTGGCGCGACAGTTCGACGTCAAGGCCGCGAGTCTGTACTCGCACCTCAAGAATTCCCAGGACCTCAAGACCGGGATCGCCCTGCTCGCGCTGGAGGAGCTTGCCGACCGGGTCGCCACCGCCCTGGCCGGCCGGGCCGGCAAGGACGCCCTGGCCGCCTTCGCCAACGTCTACCGCGACTACGCCCGGGAACACCCCGGCCGCTACACCGCGGCGCGTCTCCGGCTCGATCCGGAGACGGCGGCGGCGAGCGCGGGGCCCAGACACGCAGAGATGACGCGGGCGATCCTGCGCGGCTACGACCTGACGGAGCCGGACCAGACGCACGCCGTCCGGCTGCTGGGCAGCGTCTTCCACGGCTACATCAGCCTGGAGGCGGCTGGCGGCTTCAGCCACAGCGCTCCCGACTCACAGGAGACCTGGACGTGGGTCCTGGACCGCCTCGACGCGCTCCTGCGGAACTGGCCCGGCCCCTGAGACCTGCGGGCACCGCCGTCACGGCCGTCACCGCATCAGCCCGTAGGCCCCAGGCCCGTAGGCCCGTAGGCCCGACAGCGCATCACCACATCTGAACGCACACTTCGGCATCTCGATCACCAGGCTGGGACGATGCACACCGAACACCACTGGATCACCACGCCCCTCACCGCGGACCTCCTGCGCGGCGCCCTCGATCTGGAACACACCGCACACGGGGTGCTGCCGCACCGGCTGCCCGCCCGGGCCCGCGCCCAGTACACGGACGGGCAGCTCGCCATGGCGGAATCCCAGCCCTCCGGCGTGCGGCTGGTCTTCCGGACCCGGGCCACCGCCATCGAACTGGACGCGCTGCCCACCAAGCGGGTCTACGTGGGTCTCCCGGCCCGCCCGGACGGCGTGTACGACCTGCTGGTCGACGGCCGGCCGGCCGGCCGGGCAGGCGTGAGCGGCGGCAACACCCTGACCATCGACATGGCCGCCGGAACCGCCGAGCAGCAGCCAGGACGGCCCGGTACCCTCCGGTTCTCCGGCCTGCCCGAGGGCGTCAAGACCATAGAGATCTGGCTGCCGCACAACGAGACCACCGAACTCGTCGCCCTGCGCACCGACGCCCCCGTCGAGCCCGCGCCGGACCGGGGCCGCAAAGTCTGGCTGCATCACGGCAGTTCGATCAGTCACGGCTCCGACGCCGCCAGTCCCACCACCACTTGGCCCGCACTCGCCGCCACCCGCGCCGGTGTGGAACTGATCAACCTGGGCATGGGCGGCGGCGCCCTGCTCGACCCGTTCACCGCCCGTGCCCTGCGGGACACCCCCGCCGATCTCATCAGCCTCAAGATCGGCATAAATGTGGTGAACGTCGATCTGATGCGCCTGCGCGCCTTCGTCCCTGCCGTCCACGGCTTCCTCGACACCATCCGCGAAGGCCACCCCGCCACCCCGCTGCTGGTCGTCTCGCCCCTCCTGTGCCCCATCCACGAGGACACCCCCGGCCCCAGCGCCCCTGACGTCAGCGCCCTCAGCAGCGGGCAACTGCGGTTCCGGGCCACCGGCGACCCCGCGGAGCGTGCCCACGGCAAACTGACCCTGCGCGTCATCCGGGACGAGCTGGCCCGGATCGTACGGCAGCGGGCGGCCGAGGACCCGAACCTGCACTACCTCGACGGCCGTGATCTCTACGGCGAGGCCGACGCCGCCGAACTGCCGCTGCCCGACGGGCTCCACCCGGATGCCGCCACCCACCGCCGCATCGGCGAACGCTTCTCGCAGCTGGTCTTCCGGGCCGAAGGGCCCTTCACGGACCGCCCCTTCACGGACCCCAGCCTCAAAGACCGCAGCGCATGACACCGGTGCCCGCTCGCCACCCATGAGCGGCGAGCGGGCACCCGGCGCGCCCCGGTCACCCGCACGCCTCCGCCGGGAACAGCCCGTCCGCCGTCCGCTCGAAGGCGAGCAGGCGGCGCTTGCGGTCGAGCCCGCCCCCGTAGCCGGTGAGACTGCCGTTGGCGCCGACGACGCGGTGGCAGGGGACGATGATGCCGACCGGGTTGCGCCCGTTGGCCAGGCCGACCGCGCGGGCCGCCGTCGGGACACCGAGCCGTTCGGCGAGCTGCCCGTACGACAGGGTCTCGCCGTACGGGATGGTGCCCAGCGCCGCCCAGACCCGGCGCTGGAAGGGCGTGCCGTGCAGTGCGAGCGGCAGGTCGAAGGTGGTCAACTCACCACGGAAATAGGCCCGGAGCTGGGCGATGGCCGCGGCGAACGGCGAGTCGCCGGGGTCCCCCGGAGCGCCGAAGGTCTCCTGGGGCGGGCGGTGGCGCTGGTCGGTCATGTACAGGCCGGTGAGGGTCTGGCCGGCGGCGACCAGGGTGAGCGGCCCCACCGGGGTGCCGTCCAGGACGGTGTGGGTGCGGGGCGCGTCGGGTGCGGGTGGGTGAACCGTCATGGCTGCGGCCTCAGTTCGTCGGGAGGTGGTTGATGGCGTGGTCGTCGGTCGCCCAGAGGTACTGGACGGCGTAGGCGCGCCAGGGGCGCCAGCGCGCGGAGTGCCCGGTGAGGGCGGCCGGGGTGTGCGGCAGACCGAGCCCGGCGGCCGCACGGCGCAGCCCGAGGTCGGTCGGTGTGAAGGCGTCCGGGTCGCCCAGTGCGCGCATGGCGATGCATTCGACGGTCCAGGGTCCGATGCCCGGCAGCGCCGCGAGCCGTTCGCGGGCCTCGTCGCGGTCGCTGCCGACGCCCAGTTGCAGCGCGCCGGAGCCGAGGGCGGCGATGACGCCGGTGAGGGTGGCGCGGCGGGTGCGGGGCATCGCCAGCGCGTCGGGGTCCAGCTCGGCGAGCGCGGCGGATGTCGGGAAGAGGTGGCTGAGACCGCCGTCGGGGTCGTCGACGGGTTCGCCGTGCGCACGCACCAGCCGTCCGGCGTGGGTGCGGGCCGCCGCGGTGGACACCTGCTGGCCGAGGACGGCGCGGACCGCGAATTCCTCGGCGTCGACCGTCCGCGGGACCCGTCGTCCCGGTGCCTTGTCGACGAGCGGCGCCAGCAGCGGGTCCTCGCGGAGCAGCCCGTCGACGGCCTCCGGGTCCGCGTCGAGGTCGAGCATCCGGCGGCAGCGGGCGATGGCGCCCGCCAGATCGCGCAGATCGGTGAGGGAGAGGCGGCAGTCGATGTGGTCGGGGCGGGGCGCGAGGGCGACGATGCCGTGCCCGTAGGGGAGGTTCAGGGTCCGGCGGTAGGCGCCGTCCCGCCACTCCTCGACACCGGGAACCGCGGTGGCGGCGAGGTGCCCGAAGAGGTTGTCGGGGTTCAGCGGCTGCCGGAAGGGCAGCCGCAGCGCGAGCGCGCCGGGCACCGCCGCACGGAGCCCCGGCCTGGCGCGCCGCCGCAGCTCCGTCGGGGACAGCGCGAAGACCTCCCGTACCGTCTCGTTGAAGGTGCGGATGCTGGCGAAACCGGCGGCGAAGGCGATATCGGCCATCGGCAGTGCCGTGGTCTCCACCAGGAGGCGGGCGGTCTGGGCCCGCTGGGCGCGGGCCAGGGCGAGCGGCCCGGCGCCCAGCTCCGCCAGCAGCTGGCGCTCCGTCTGCCGGGTGCTGTAGCCGAGCCGGGCCGCGAGGCCGGGGACACCCTCACGGTCGACGATGCCGTCGGCGATCAGCCGCATGGCGCGGGCGACGAGGTCGGCGCGCGCGTTCCACTCGGGAGAGCCCGGACTGGCGTCGGGGCGGCACCGCTTGCAGGCCCGGAACCCGGCCTGCTGGGCGGCGGCCGCGCTCGGGTAGAACCGCATGTTCTCCGGCTTGGGCGGCACCACGGGGCAGCTGGGGCGGCAGTAGATACGGGTCGTGAGCACGGCGGTGTAGAACCAGCCGTCGAAGCGGGCATCCTTGGACTGCACGGCGCGCAGACAGCGCTCGGTGTCGGTGTGCATGCCTTCAGGATTGCTCAGTCGGCGCCGTCCGGCTGGCGAGAATCCGACATCAACGTCGGGCTACCAGGGGCGGCGCAAGTCGCCGGGCCGCCGCCCCGCAGACCCCCCGGCCCGCCCCCTCGGCCCTCACTTCCCGGCGAACCGGTCGAGCGCGCCGATCACCGCCCCACGCATCGCCTCGCTCCCCTTGTGCCCCGCGTCGGGGATGACGGTCAGCCGGGCGGCGGGCCAGGCGCGGGCCAGCTCCCAGGCGGTGTGCGGCGGTCCTCCCATGTCCTGGCGGCCCTGGATGAGCACCCCCGGGATGTCCGCCAGCCGCCCGGCGTCCCGCAGCAGGGCGCCCTCCTCCAGCCAGGCGCCGTGCGAGAAGTAGTGCGAGCAGATCCGGACCAGGGCCACCCGGGCGTCCGAGGGGCGGCCCCCGTAAGGGCGTGGAGCGCCGTACGACTCCAGGGAGAGCACCGCGTCCTCCCAATCGCACCAGTCGGCGGTGGCCCGCTCGCGCACCGCGGGGTCGGGGTCCGCCATCAGACGGGCGTACGCCCCGACGATGTCGCCGTCCGGCCCCACTCCCGGAGCACCGGCGAGGAAGCGTTCCCACGCCTCCGGGAAGAACCGGCCGGCGCCCCGGTAGAGCCAGTCGATCTCCGAACGCCGGGTCATGGTGACACCGGTAATGACGATCTCCGACACCCGCTCCGGGTGCCGCTGCGCGTACGCCAGGATCAGTGTCGAGCCCCACGATCCGCCGAACAGCAGCCAGCGGTCGATGCCCAGGTGCTCCCGCAACTGCTCCATGTCGGCGAGCAGATGGCCGGTGGTGTTGTGCCGCATGTCGGTGGCCGGGTCACTGGCGTGCGGGGTGCTGCGTCCACAGCCGCGCTGGTCGAAGAGGACGATGCGGTAGCGGTCCGGGGCGAAGTACTGCCGCTTGCCCGTGCTGCATCCCGACCCCGGTCCACCGTGGACGACCAGCGCGGGCTTCCCTTCGGGGTTGCCGCAGACCTCCCAGTACACGCGGTTGTCGTCGCCGACGTCCAGCAGCCCGGTGGCGTACGGCTCGATGGCCGGGTAGAGCTCCGTCATTTTCGGTTCCCCTTCCCCTGTTTCAGCTGAGGGTCATGCTGCCTGCTTTCTCCGGCCGATGTGCTTCGCTCCGCCGTAGGAGCTTCGGCAGGACCGGGCGGGCCGCGCTCAGCCGGCGGCGCGCCCCCGTGCCGCCCGCCCCATCCGCACGGCCAGCCGGCGCACCCGGCGCCAGTTCATCGTCGGTGCGCTCTGCGGCACGCCGGGGCGGTGGCGGGGCACCCGTACGCGCAGGGCGCCGGGTGCGATCCGGCAGCGGACCGGGGTGGGCAGGGTCAGGGCCTCGCCGTCGACGCCCGCCTGGACGGCGGGCGCGTCGGCGTCGATGACCACTTCCGTGGCGGTGAGCGAGGTCAGCCCGGGGCCGCGGCGGCCGCGCAGCATCCAGGCGGCCTGCGCCGCGTTGTCGACGTGCACGCCCAGTACGCCCAGGAGGCCGGAGTCCAGCCGCTCCCGGCGTCCCAGGCCCGCCGGGTCCCCCATGCGGTACGGGTTGTTGCTCACCAGTACGGCCTGCGGCCCGTCGAGGGCCGTGGTGCCGGCCCGGACGGCCAGCCGCGGGCCGCTGTGCCGGGTCAGCAGGTCCGGCAGCAGGTCGAGGATCGTACGGGCCTTGTCGTCGCGGTACGCCGGGCTCTGCACCACCGCGGCATAGGCCCCGAAGGAGGCGTTGTTGACGAAGACGCGGTCGCCGACGTAGCCGAGGTCGACCCGCAGCTCGACGCCGTCGGTCAGGGCCTCCAGGCAGGTCGAGGGGTCCTCGCGGTCGAGGCCGAGGTCCAGGGCGAAGTGGTTGCGGGTTCCCGCGGAGATCACCAGGAACGGGATACCGCGCTCCGCCGCCACGCCCGCGACCAGCGCCTGGGTGCCGTCGCCGCCGGCCACGCCGAGCAGGTCCGCGCCCTCGTCGACGGCACGGCGGGCCAGGGCGGCCACGTCCTGCGGGTGCGCGGGGTCCAGCACCACGACCTCGGCGCCCAGCTCCTCGGCCTTGTGCACCAGCTGGAACCTCCCGACCTTCCCGCCGCCCGAGCGCGGATTCATGATCAGGAAGGGGCGGGCGGGGCGGCCGGCCGGCGCCTCCCTCGGGGCCGCCGGGCCGGTCTCCCCCACCAGCGCGGCCCGGCCCGCGGAGACGGCCAGCGCCCACAGCCCGAGCGAGACCAGCACCACCCAAAGCAGCCCGGCGGCGACATAGAGCACGAGGACGGCGAGCGGCGCCACCACGACCAGTACGAGAGCGAGCGCCCGCACCACGCCCCGGTGCGCGAGCACCCACCACACGCCGGCCGCGGTGACGGCCAGACCGGCCGCGCCCGCGCCCACCAGGACGACGCTCCGCAGCCCGGCGAACAGCAGCAGCACCAGCACCGCCACCGTCCCCGCCGCCAGTGACAGGCGGGCGAGCCAGCGTCCGTCCATGGCCTCGCACCTCCCTTTGCGCGGTAGCCGTCGGTCGGCCCATACGGTCCGCGGTCAGTCGCCCTGCGCGGCGAATGCCGCATACGCGCGGTCGTCGAAGAGGACGAAGCGCACCTCTTCGACGGCGGTGTCCGCGTCGCGCACCGTCTCGACGGCGATCCGGGCGGCGTCGTCCACGGGCCAGCGGTAGACGCCGGTGGAAATGGCCGGAAGGGCGACGGTCCGTGCGCCCAGTTCGTCGGCCACCCGCAGCGCCTCGCGGTAGCAGGAGGCGAGCAGATCGCTGCGGTCCTCGCTGTCGGAGTGGACGGGGCCCACGGTGTGAATCACCCAGCGGGCGGGCAGTCGGCCGGCGGTGGTGGCGACGGCCTGACCGGTGGGCAGACCACGGCCGTAGCGGGAGTCGCGCAGCGCGCGGCACTCGGCCAGGATCTCCGGGCCGCCGCGCCGGTGGATCGCGCCGTCCACACCCCCGCCGCCGAGCAGCGAGGAGTTGGCGGCGTTGACCACGGCGTCCACGGTCTGTTCGGTGATGTCGCCCTGGACGAAGGTGAGGGAAGTGCTCATGGTGTCCGAGCGTAGGGAGGGTCGGACACCATGGCCACCTGGATTCAGCGGCGGTGCGCGCGCAGGCGGCGCCAGACCCGCTTGGCGGCGTAGTGGCCGGACATGCCGTGGACGCCGGGGCCGGGCGGGGTGGCCTGGGAGCAGAGGAAGACGGCGGGGTGGGCGGTTTCGTAGGGGACGCGGGCGAGCTTGGGGCGGATCAGCAGCCGCAGGCCGGCCGCGGAGCCGGTGGCGGTGTCGCCGCCGACGTAATTCGCGTTGCGGGCGGCGAGTTGGGGTGGGCCGGCGACCGCACGGGCCAGGACGAGGTCGCGGAAGCCGGGGGCGAAGCGCTCGATCTGCCGCTCGACGACGTCGGTGGCGTCGCCTTCCCAGCCGTGGGGGACATGGCCGTACGCCCAGAAGGTGTGCTTGCCCTCGGGGGCGCGGGTGGGGTCGATCAGACTGGGCTGAGCGGTGATCAGGAAGGGGACGGAGGGCGCCCGGCCCTCGGTGGCGGCGTTCAGCGCGGCGGAGATCTCGCCGCTGGTGGGGCCGATGTGGACGGTGCCGGCGCGGCGGGCCTCCTCGGCCGTCCACGGCACCGGGCCCGAGAGGGCGTAGTCGACCTTGAAGACGCTGGGGCCGTACTTCACGTCGCGGTAGGCGTTGCCCAGGCCCGCGATCCGGGCGAGCGCGGTCGGTGCGGTGTCGAAGACGTAGGCGCGGGCCGGCGGCAGGTCGTCGAGGCGTTTGACCTCGAAGTCGGTGTGCACCGCGCCGCCGTGGGCGCGCAGCAGACCGGCGAGCGCGTCGGAGATGGCCTGGGAGCCGCCGCGCGCCACCGGCCAGCCCTTGGCATGTGCGGCGAGCGCGAACATCAGGGCCATGCCGGAGGTCCCGAAGCCGCCGAGCGGGGCGTTGGCGTGCGCCGCGAGCCCGGCCATCAGGGCGCGGGCCTTCTCGTCCTGGAAGCGGCGGCTCAGGAGGGTGACCGGCTGCGCCGCGACCAGACCGAAGCGGGCGTAGGTCAGCGGGTCCTGCGGCAGCCCCAGCCACTGCGTACGCAGGAAGTCATGGGCCATCGACTCCCACTTGCCGGTGAAGGGTTCGACGAGCCTGCGGTAGGCGCCGGCGTCGCGCGGTCCGAAGGACATCGCGGTCTCGCCGACGGAGTGGGCGAGCACGGCGGCCGTGCCGTCCGGGAAGGGGTGCGCCATGGGGAGGTCGGCGTGCAGCCATTCGAGGCCGTAGCGGTCCAGCGGCATGGTGCGGAAGGCGGGCGAGCCGGCGCCCGTGGGGTGCACCGCCGAGCAGGGGTCGTGGCGGAACCCGGGGAGGGTCAGTTCCTCGGTGCGGGCGCCGCCACCGATGGTGTCGCGGGCTTCGAAGACCTCCACGGACATACCGCGGCGGGCGAGTTCGACCGCCGCCGTCAGGCCGTTGGGCCCCGCCCCGATCACCACGGCATCGAGCATCCTCGGCACCTGCGCCACTCCCCTCAAGTCCGACCCTCGTCGGTGAGGGTCAGTTGGCGGCTGCCAGCAGTCCGAGGATACGCCGCGCCGTTGCGGTGTCCCGCGCCGCGGTGAAGGGCAGCGCATTGCCTCCTTCGATACGGAACGGCTGCCCGGCGACCGTGCCGCTCGCGCCGCCCGCCTCATGGACCAGCAGCAGCCCGGCCGCGTGGTCCCAGGCATTTTCCCAGCTGAAGGCCGTGGCGTCGATCTCGCCACGGGCAATGTGCAGGTACTCCAGGCCCGCCGAGCCACAGGGGCGCGGGGCGATACCGCCGGTCTCCAGAGTGGCGAGCACCCGCTTCTGCTCGTCGGTGGTGAAGTCGAAGTGGGACGTGGCGACATCGAGGACGGCACCGGACGAGGGGCTGCCGGCCCGGAGCGGTACGCCGTTCAGCCGGGCGCCGGCGCCGCGGCGGGCGACGGCCATCAGGCCGAGCGCGGGGGCGTACGTCCACGAGGCCAGCACCTCGCCCCGGTGGGCGAGCGCGACGAGCGTGGCGAAGCCGGGGTCGCCGTGGACGAACTGGCGGGTGCCGTCGACCGGGTCGACGATCCAGACGGGGGCGTCGCCGTGCAGTGCGTCGAGCACGGCCGGGTCGGCGTGCACCGCCTCTTCGCCGACCACCAGGGAGCCGGGCAGCAGGGCTGTGAGGGAGGCGGTGAGGTGCTCCTCGGCGAGCCGGTCGGCGACCGTGACGAGGTCGTGCGGGCCGTTCTTCTCGACGATGTCCTCGGCGGCGAGCTGCCGGAAGCGGGGCATGATCTCGTCGGCCGCGGCGCGGCGGACGGCGGCCTCGACGGCGGCCAGGTCCAGCGCCGACGCGTCGAACAGCGGGGCCCCGGAGACGTCGGGGGCGGTCGCGGCGGCCGGTGGGGTGGCAATCGGGGTAATCGCGGTCTCTCCGGTTTCTTGGGTACGAAGTGCATCGATCATGTGTCCATCGAACCATGAGCCACTGACACGGCGGCTGGAATCCAGGTGAACTCGGGATGCCGCGGAGCCCACGGGGCAGGGGCCCTCAGCGCCCGGCGGCGTACCCCTGCATCCCCCGCGGATTCGCCGCCGCGGACAGCACCCCGGTCTCCGCGTCCCGCGCCACCGCGCACAGCCGCCCCTCGGACCAGGCCTCACCCACCGTGACGAGATGCCCACGCCGACGCAGTCCGTCGATGACCCCGCCGCCGATGCGGGACTCCACGGTCACGCTCCCCGGCCGCATCGTGCGCGGGAAGAAGGAGCCGGGGAAGGAGTCGTGGTGCCAGTTCGGGGCGTCCACCGCGCCCTGCAGATCGAGGCCGCCGCGTACCGCCCCGCGCAGCGCCACGGCCAGGAAGAAGTGGACCTGCCACTGGTCCTGCTGATCGCCGCCCGGCGTGCCGAAGGCCATCACCGGGACCCCGTCGCGCAGTGCGAGGGACGGGGAGAGGGTGGTGCGGGGGCGGCGCCCCGGGGTGAGCGAGTTGGGCAGCCCCTCCTCCAGCCAGGCCATCTGCAGCCGGGTGCCGAGCGGGAAGCCGAGCGCCGGGACGACGGGGTTGGACTGCAGCCAGCCGCCGGAGGGGGTGGCGGAGACCAGGTTTCCCCAGCGGTCGACGACATCGATATGGCAGGTGTCGCCCCGGGTGGCGCCGTTCCGGTCGATCTCGGGGGCGACCTCCGCCGGTACCCCGCGGGCCGGGGCCGGGGCCGGGGCCGCCACGCCGCGCGCGATGGTCGGCTCACCGGCGCCGCTGCTGGAGATCCCCCTCGCGTCGGAGTCGTCGACGCCCGCCGCTGCCGCGTGCTTGCTCAGCCGCGGGGTGCGGCCGTGCGGGCTGCCGGGCCGCAGCTCGTACGAGGCGCGCTCGCCGACGAGGGCCCGGCGGGCGGTGTTGTATGCGTTGCCCAGCAGGGCGTCGAGCGGCACCTCGTCGGCGTCGCCGTACCAGGCCTCACGGTCCGCCATCGCCAGTTTGCCGCCCTCGATGAGCAGATGCACGTACTCGGCGCTGCCGTAGGCGGGCAACTCGTCCGGCAGCAGGGCGAGTTGCTGGAGAAAGGCGGGACCCTGGGACCAGCCGCCCGCCTTGGCTACGGTCCAGCCGTTCCAGTCGTGGGTGACGGGCTCCTCGTAGGTGGCGGAGTAGGCGGCCAGGTCGTCGCCGGTGAGGGTGCCCGCGTGGCGTTCACCTGAGGTGTCCATGGCGGGGCGGGCCGCGTAGTCGGCCAGCGCCTCGCCGATGAAGCCTTCGCGCCAGATACGGCGGGCGGCCTCGATCTGCGCCTCACGACCCGCCGACTCAGCCTCTGCCTCCGCGAGCAGGCGGCGCCAGGTGGCCGCCAACGGCCGGTTCCTGAGCAGCCCGCCGGGAGCGACGGACCGGCCGCCCGGGAGGTAGATCTCCGCGGACGAGGTCCACTCCGTCTCGAAGAGCGCCCGGACCGTCTCGACGGTCTCACCGATCCGCTCGACGGCAGGATGGCCGTGTTCGGCGTAGCCGATGGCGTACCGCAGGACCTCGGCCAGGGACTTGCTGCCGTGGTCGCGCAGCAGCAGCATCCAGGCGTCGAACGCCCCGGGGACCGCGGCCGCCAGCGGCCCGGTACCGGGCACCAGGTCGAGGCCCAGCGAGGTGTAGTGCGCCACGCTCGCACCGGCCGGCGCCGGCCCCTGCCCGCACAGCACCCGCACGGGCCCCCCGGCGGGCGCCACGATGACCGGCACCTCGCCCGCCGGACCGTTCAGATGCGGCTCCACCACGTGCAGCACGAACCCGGCGGCCACCGCCGCGTCACAGGCGTTGCCGCCGTCCTCCAGGACGGCCATCGCGGACTGGGAAGCCAGCCAGTGCGTAGTGGAGGCCATGCCGAAGGTGCCTTGGAGGGTCGGGCGGGTGGTGAACACGGGAGACTCCTCTGTGGGCGCGCGTCTGTGCCGGTGTGTCCATGGGTGCGTGTCATGGGTGCGTGTCATGGGTGCGTGTCATGGGTGCCTGCGGACGGCTCACGGGGCGGCCGGACGCCGCCCCCGAAGGCGCCACCCGGAAGGTGCCGCCCTGGAAGGTGCTGCCCTGGAAGTGGTCACCGCATCCGTCCGGAACACGTCGGCCCGGCAGCACACGCCACGGGCCGCAACCGGAGACCGGCAGCTGCTGGGACGGCATGGCCGCACCGCCGCGACCTCACCACCGCATCCGCACCGCCGCATCACACCCCCGAATTTCCTTCGCTCTCCCCGCCCCCTCTGCGTACCCTCACGTCATGACCGGCACCGATGCGTCCCCCGCCCGGCCGACCGGCCGGCCGCTCGTCGCGATCCTCACCGGGGCGGGCATCTCCACCGACTCCGGGATTCCCGACTACCGCGGGCCCAACGGGCTGTGGCGGCGGGATCCGGAGGCGGAGAAGCTCGTCACGTACGACACGTACATGGCCGATCCGGAGATCCGGCGGCGGTCGTGGCGGATGCGGCAGGAGAGCCCGGCGTTCCGGGCCGAGCCGAATGCCGCGCACGAGGCGGTGACCCGGCTGGAGCGCTCCGGGACGCCGGTACGTGTGATCACACAGAATGTGGACGGGCTGCATCAGCTCGCCGGGATGCCCGAGCGCAAGGTGCTCGAACTGCACGGCACCGTGCGGACCGTGACCTGCACCCGCTGCCATGCCCGGTCGCCGATGCAGGAGGCCCTGGTGCGGGTGGCCGAGGGCGAGCCCGATCCGCCGTGTCTGGTGTGCGGCGGGATCCTGAAGTCGGCGACGGTGATGTTCGGGGAGCGGCTGGACCCGCAGGTGCTCGGTACGGCGCTGGGCGTGGCGAAGGCGGCGCAGATCTTCTTCGCGGTCGGGACGACGCTCCAGGTGCAGCCGGCGGCCTCGCTCGCCGGGGTGGCCGCGGAGCACGGCGCGCGTCTGATCATCGTCAACGCCGAGCCGACACCGTACGACGCACTCGCCGCCGAGGTGATCCGCGAACCGATCGGCAGCGCGCTGCCGAGGCTCCTCGCAGGGCTGGAGGAGTGCGCCTGAGGCGGCGGGCTGCCGGCCGCGGTGCCGTTCATTCTGCCGGGCCGGGCCGGGGCCGGGCACCGGCCGGCGAACCCGGCGGGGCCGATCTGCCCTGCCCGGCACGTGAGGCGCCGGGCGGGCGCTGCGCCCTGGGCCATGCCCTCTCCCGCCGCCATCGTCTACAGTGCAGTAGACCGTCTACTTACCTGTAGTCGCTCCGGGTCGCCGCAGCCCGGTCGTACCCGAGTCAACGACGTCGGCCTGTGAGGATCATCGTTGCCTGTCACCATCCTGGTCGTCGAGGACGATCACGCCCTGCGGGACGTGCTGGTGCGCGGACTGCGTGACGAGGGCTTCGGCACGCTGGCCGCGCAGGACGGCGCCACTGCCCTGCGGCTGGCCGGCGACGGCGTGGACGCAGTGGTACTGGACGTCGGGCTGCCGGACGCGGACGGGCGGGACGTGTGCCAGGCGATGCGGGCGCAGGGGTTCTACGCCCCGGTCGTCTTCCTGACCGCGCACCATCAACTCCACGACCGCCTCAGCGGGTTCTCCGCCGGGGGTGACGACTACCTCCCCAAGCCGTTCCACCTCGCCGAGCTGGCCGCCAGGTTGCGCGCCGCCCTCAAACGGTCCGGTCCCGTGGCGCCCGCGACCACCGGGGACCTGGTCCTGGATCCCGTGCAGCACCGCCTGTGCGTACGGGGCGTCGAAGTGGCCCTGACGCCCACGGAGTTCCGCCTGCTGGCCGCGCTGATGTCCGGCCTGGGGGCGGTGGTGAGCAGAAGGGATCTGGTCCGGGCCGGCTGGCCGGAGGGCGCGCAGGTCAGTGACAACACCCTCGACCAGTATCTGAGCCGGCTGCGCCGCAAGATCCGGGAGGCGGGCAGCGAACTGACGATCAGCACCCTCCGGGGGATCGGACACCGGCTGTCATGAGCGCCGTCCCCGGCCTCCTCGCCGCGTCGGCCCGCCGTTGCCGCCCCCGCACACTGCGAGGCAGGCTGTCCCTGATCGCGCTGACCACCGCCGCGCTGGTGATGGTGGTGCTCACCGTCGTGTTCAACACGATCGTCCGCCAGCGCCTCCAGCAGCAGGCGGACGACGAACTGCGCACCCGGGCCGGCGCCGTGGCCGCGACCGTCGACACCCGCCACCACCCGGTACGTGTCCTGGAGACGCCGGGCGACGCCGCCCTCGACACCAACGTGTGGATCTACGCGGGCACCCGGCTGCTGGAGCACCCCTCCTCCGCCCCGCCCGGCGACACGGTCACCGCCACCGCGGCCCGTCTCGCCGCGCACGGGGGCAAACGCTGCGCCGCCATGACGGCCGGTGACCGGATACGCCTGTGTGCCGAGCCCGTGGGCGCGGCCCGGCCGGGTACCGGGCCCGCCGCCGCCGTCGTCGTCACCGCCATGGACCTCGCGCCGTACCACGCCTCGGCCGACACCCTGCTCATCGCCTCCCTCGCCCTGGACGCCGGTGTCCTGGCCTGCACGTATGCCGTGACCCGGCTGGCGGTGGGGCGCGCCCTGCGACCCGTGCGGGCGATGACGGAGCAGGCCACCCGGTGGAGCGTGGTCGCCTCCGCACAGCGCTTCGGCGCCGGGGACCGCCCCGTCGAACTCACCCGGCTCGGGGCCTCGCTGGACGAACTCCTGGACCGGATCCGTGCCGTGCTGCGCCACGAACAGCAGCTCACCGGGGAGCTCTCCCACGAGCTGCGCAACCCCCTGGCGCGGATCACCGCCGAACTCGACTGGTGGCAGGCCCGCCCCCGCTCCGCAGCCGAAACCCGCGCCACCCACACCGCCATCGCCGATGCCGCCACCTCGATGCGCACCATCTGCGACACCGTCCTCGACGACGCCCGGGCCGGCGCCCACACCGTTCCCGGCACGGCGGACGCCATGGCCGTGCTGCGCCGGCTCGCCGCCCGGCTCGATGCCCCGGGGAGGATCACGCTCACGGTGTCCGGCCCGGACACCCTGGTGGCCGGGGTGCCCGCCGCACTGCTGGAGCGCATCGTCGCCCCGCTCCTCGACAATGCCCTGCGCTACGCCCGCACCCGGGTCGCCCTCCGCGTCGCGCCGGAGCCCGAGGGCATGCGCGTAGCGGTCGTCGACGACGGTCCCGGGGTCCCCGCCGCCTTCACCGCGCACCTCTTCCAGCCGGGCCGGCGTGCCGATCCCGAGGACGGACACGGCGGAGCGGGCCTGGGACTGCCGCTCGCGCGACGCCTGGCCCGCTCCGCCGACGGTGAGGTGACCCATGACGCCGGGCACACCCCGGGCACGCGCTTCGTGGTCAGCCTGCCCGCCGGGTGACCCGGCCCCGCCCGACGCCCCCGGACGGGACGGCGGCGGCCGACGCCCTCCCGGTGGTGCCCAGGCCGGTGGTACTCAAGAGACTCCCGTGAGAGTCGTGTCCTGGGGACCGCGGTCCTGCGCTCCTGCACGTGGGCGTAGCCCATGAGGCCGAGCAGCAGCGCGAGGAGCACCGCCGACGAGCCCGCCGTGCCGAGGTCGAGGCCGCCCTTGGCGACCGGCTTGGTGAGGAAGTCCCCGGCGGTCGCCCCGAGGGGCCGGGTGAGCACGAACGCGATCCAGAACAGCACCACGTTCGGCACGGCCGGCACCCGCATCAGGGCGAGGAGTACGGCGAGCACACCGGTGACGAGCAGGGCACCGCCCGCGTAGCCGAGTCCGGAGCTGTCGGAGAGGAAGTCCCCCATGGACGTGCCGAGCGTGTTCGACACCAGGATCGCCGCCCAGAAGAGGGCTTCCGCACGGAAGGTGACGATGTCCCGGATGGCGAACGTCAGCCCGGTGGCCTTCCAGACGGCGAAGATGACGAGCAGCAGCGAGATCAGGATGGCGGCCCCGGTGGGGTATCCCAGCCCCAGCCCTTGTGGCCCCCAGCCGAGCGAGGTCGCGCCGCCGGTGAGGAACTTGGCGCTGGCGTCCCGGTTCATGAAGTCGGACATCGTGGTGCCCGCCATGCTCGTGGACAGGATGACGGTCCAGTAGAAGAAGGGGTTGTAGCGCCGGGACCGCAGCTGCACGACCAGCGTGACCACGAAGATCAGGAACAGCGCGATGGTGGTCAGGAAGTAGCCGAGCTTGAGGGTCTGGGCGAAGAGGTCACCGGCGGTCTCGCCGAGGGTCGTCGCGGCGGTCTTCATGACCCAGAAGGCCAGGGTGACCTCCGGGAGCTTCCGCATCACGTACCTGTCGGTGCCGGCGACGTCCATATCGGTCAGGACTTCGGGCTCAGGCAATGTCGATCCCTCCTGGGTGGCGCCTTTGCATCGCCTCACGTGGTGCCGTGGGGCCTGGCGAAGTGCGCACAGTGGCGGCTGTTGGCGGGTACGAGGCACACCGCGCTCAGCGATGACGTCGCACGCCGCCCCACGCTCCCAGCCGCAACCTGAACGCATCCTGAACACCACCGGCCGCACCCGCGAAGCAGCCCCGGACGGGTGAAGCGGGCCCCCGAAGTCCGGGAGCCCGTTTCACCCGTCCGGGACGAGCCCGCGCTCAGCTCGCCCGGGAGGTGAGCCGTTCCGGCTCGGAAACGTCTCGCCGGGTGACGGTCAAGAACACCACCAGGCCGAGGATGACGGTCAGGAACAGCACGCTGGTGATCACTGTGCCCAGCCCGAGTCCGCCGCCCGAGGTGGGCTGTGACAGGTAGTCGCCGATCGACGCGCCCAGCGGCCGGGTCAGGATGTAGGCGATCCAGAAGCTCCACACCGCGTCCAGACCGAGGGCGAAGTGCGCCACCGCGACGGCGGCGATCGCCAGGGCGAACAGGCCGGCGGAGACCCAGTACCCGAGGTCCATGCGTTCGGCGACCAGGTCACCGGCCGCGGTGCCCAGGGCGAAGGTGAACAGCACGGCGAGCCAGTAGAAAGACTCGCGCCGGGTGGTGTCGACGTGGTGGATGGACAGCGTCCTCTCGCTGCGGTACCAGGCCACGAACACCACGACGAGGGCCACCGCGAAAGCCACGGTGCTGGTCTCCAGCGGTACCCCGAGGTTGTCGGTGAGGTTATCGCTGATCAGCGTGCCCACGACGCTGATCAGCGCCACGGCGAGCCAGTAGACACCGGGCCGGTAGGCGCGGGTGCGGAACTGTGCCACCAGGACGGCGACGAGCAGGACGCTCATCAGCAGCGACACACCGGTCAGGCCCAGGCCGAGCTTCTCGTTCAGCAGGTCGGCCGCGGTCTCGCCCACCGTGGTGCACAGGACTTTGATGACCCAGAAGTACGCCGTGACTTCGGGAACCTTGTTCCAGCGGAGGCGTTGGCCGAGGGGGGCGGAAGGGGGGCCGGACGCCGCGTGCGCCTCAACGGCCCCAGGAATATCAGCTGTCATGGTGCCCGACCGTGCCATCCGCAGCCTGAACATATCCTGAGCATCCTCAACCGTCTGCCGGGCCCGGAGGTAGCACAATGCACGGTGAGTACAAGGTCCCCGGGGGCAAGCTCGTGGTCGTGGACCTCCGCGTCGAGGAGGGGCGGCTCAAGAACGTGCGGGTCGCGGGTGACTTCTTCCTCGAACCGGACGAGGCCATCCTGCAGATCGACGACGCGCTGGAAGGCGCCCCGGCCGACACGGACACCGCCGGCCTCACCGCCCGGATCAACGCCGCGCTGCCCCCGTCGGCCGTGCTGTTCGGCTTCACCGGCGAAAGCGTGGCCATCGCGGTACGCCGTGCCCTGGCCCAGGCCACGGACTGGAGCGACTACGACTGGCAGCTCATCCACGAAGCGCCGCAGCCACCGGCCCTCCACATGGCGCTCGACGAGGTCATCACGGCCGAGGTGGCTGCCGGGCGGCGCCCGGCCACCCTCCGGGTCTGGGAGTGGGACTCCCCCGCCGTCATCATCGGCAGCTTCCAGTCCCTGCGCAACGAGGTCGATCCCGACGGCATCGCCCGCCACGGCGTCACGGTCGTCCGCCGGATCTCCGGTGGCGGCGCGATGTTCGCGGAGCCGCAGAGCACCATCACCTACTCCCTCGCCGTCCCCGAGGCGCTGGTGTCCGGCCTGTCCTTCGCCGACAGCTACGCCTACCTCGACGACTGGGTCCTCACCGCACTCGGCGACATGGGCATCAAGGCGTGGTACCAGCCGCTCAACGACATCGCCACCGAGTTGGGCAAGGTCGCGGGCGCCGCGCAGAAGCGCGTGGTCGGGCCGGGCGGCGGGCCCGGTGCGGTCCTGCACCACGTGACGATGTCCTACGACATCGACGCCGGCAAGATGCTCGATGTGCTGCGCATCGGTAAGGAGAAGCTGTCCGACAAGGGCACCAGGAGCGCCAGGAAACGCGTCGACCCGCTCCGCCGGCAGACCGGCCTGCCCCGCGAAGCCGTCATCGAGAAGATGATCGACTCCTTCCGCTCCCGCTACGGCCTCACCCGCGGGCAGGTCACCGAGGAGGAGATGGCCCGCGCCCGGGAGCTCGTCCGCACCAAGTTCGAGGACGCCGAGTGGACCGCACGTATTCCCTGACCGGCCGTCATGGCAAAGACCCCGCCCATGCGCCACGGGGGTAACGCACGGACAGGGCCGGCCCCTCAAAGCGTCCAGGAGTTGGCCGGGTCGTCCAGCCACACCCTTTCGCCCCTGGCGGTCACGGTCAGACCGAACCGTGAGGGGGCCGGGCGGCCTTGGCCCTCCCACCACCGGAACGCGGCCTCCGCTTCGTCCCACAACCGGCGGGGGCCGGACTGCCAGACGCGCGCCGTCTTCCCGTCGCGGAACATGCAGCAGGCCCAGGACCGGTCGCTGAGGCCGTAGAACCAGACCGGCCGTGCGCCGTCGTCCTTGGCCGCCACGACTTGCCGGCACCGCGGGACCCGGAGGCCCAGGGCGAACCGCTCGGGGCCGAATCGGTCCCCGACGAACTCCGCTTCGGTGACCGTCGTGGACGACTCGTCGCCATCCGCCACGCTGCCCGTGACGTACTCCTTGTGGACCACCGGCGAGAGCCGCTGGGAACGGAGCTTCATGAACTCCACGGGGCCCGTGAAGTTCCCGGCCGCGGACTTCCCGTCCGGCGCGACCACCAAGCGGGCCACCGCGTCGGCGTGGGAGAAGTTCGTCCCCCACGGGGCAACGATGACACCACCCGGCCTGCACTGCTCCAGCCACGCGGGCGGGGTGGACCGCAGGCCACACGTGGCGATGACCCGGTCGTACGGCGCGCCGTCCAGGTAACCCTGGAACCCGTCGCCGTGGACGACGTGGAGGGGGATTCCCAGGCGCTCCACCGTGGCCATGGCGGCCGTGGCCACCGCCCGGTCCACCTCCACCGTGGTCACGCACCCGGGCCCCGCACGGTGGGCCATGAGCAACGCATTCCAGGCTGTGGCGGTGCCGATCTCCAGGGCCTTGTGGCCGGGCCGGAGGTCCAGATCCTGGAGCATCCGGAAGACGACCGAAGGCATGGACGCGGAACTGGTCGGGACCTGACCCGGTCCGGTGCCAGTGTGCTTCCCGTCGTCCCATTGAGTGACGATCGGTACGTCTGAATCTGCGAACTCCAGCCACCTGGTGGGGTCATCCGCTTTGGAAACGGCCACGCTCCGGCCGACCGCCATGTCGAACGGCCACATGAGGTCCGGCAGCACGGTGGAGCGGGGAACGGCCGCGTACGAGGGTGCCCAGTCTGAGGAGAGGGCCCCTGAAGCCATGAGGGCACGCCCCAGCCCGTCAAGGCCGGGGCGCTCCTGTGGTGCGTCGGTGGTCACTGGATCAGGCCACCTTGGGCGGGTTGGGGACACCGGGGCCACCATCCGGGGTCGGGGGCGTCTGCGGGCCGGGCCACGGCTCACCCGGGACCTTGTCGCCACCGTCATTCGCAAGGATCACGGTCACTGCTCCTCCATGTGCTCTCTCGGTGCTGGTTCAACCGGCCGACTGCCGCCGTCCGTGGGCAGTCGCCCGGGGCCTTGCCCGCCCCCGCCGGGATCACTCAACAAGCGCGGGGACGCCGGAATGGGCATCCGGCCAGGGGCGGAGTACGGGTGGGCCAGTCGGCATCCGGCTTGCTGTGGACGCGCTCCCACATCCGGTCCAACAGCTCGGCCCTTTCGGCCCGTTGTCTGCCCGCGCTGTGGTGGTCCTTGGCCACGGCGCTGGTCGGCTTCAGGTCACCCCGCGGCTTGCGGGCGCCCAATGGCCTACTCACTTCCGCCCTCTCCCTTCTGGGAACGCGCGCCCGCCGCCACGGGAACGCCGTCGTGTGCGGGGTGGCGCCGGAGCAACACCCGACAGTCCACGGCACGAGTCCGGTCACCAGCCTTTTCGGCTGCCGCCAACGCCTGTTCCAAGTCGGTGCACGTCGTGCAGCTCACGGCATGCCTCGCTTCCGTGCCCGCTGGAGCTTCGCCAGGGCCTGGAGCTGTCGGCCTTCGCGCTCCGTGCCGGGTCGCAGACGGCCGTACGCCACGTCCCAGGTAAGGCCCGTGGGCCGCTCCAGGTCGACCATCAAGCCCTTCACTTCTCGCACCACGGCCACCATGTCGGCGTCGCGGTCGAAGACGACGCTCCCCGCCCTGATCTGCTGGGGCGACGTATAGAACGCGGATGGTGCCTTCGTCTCCCTCATCTCCGTGCCTCCCTTCCGTGGGGGTGACCCGCGATCACACCGTTCAGGCTCCGGACTTCCAGCGAACGGCCCGCTCGGCGGGCCATCTCCCGCTCCTGGCAGCAGAGTTCGCACACGTCGCACCCAGGAACCGGTACGGGCTCCACCTTCGGTGCGGCCGTGGCCAGTCCCCGTTCCGCCAGGTCCCCGGCGGACGCTGAAGCTGTTCGCTCAGTCACCCGAACCCCTCACTGTGTGCGTCTGGTTGGTGACAAGAGTGAGGTAAGGATCGTTACGGTGAAGAGAGATTCAGCGCCCAACCTGGGCGTTGGTCAGGACGAGACATGCGTACGCCGTTGACCGGCACAAATAACGCGACGGCCGTACGTGACCAGGTCAATGGTCAGGGGGAGTTATGGACCATATCGGGGGCGCAACAGGGGGCGCAGGGGGCGCCGAAGACACCTACGACCCACGCAGGCAATTCGCCGAGGAGTGCCGGAGCCACCGGGAGCTGTACCCCGGAGGGCCCTTGAACCAGACTCAACTGGCGAAGCTGACCCGCACGTCGAAGAGCACCATCAGCCGCGTGGAAACGTGCGTGGGGCCGGTACCCGCGGACCTTCCCGCCCTCTTGGACCAGGTCTTCTCGACGGACGGGCTGTTCAAGCGGCTGTACGAGGAGATCACCGCCCAGTCCTTCCCTGTGCATTCCCGCCGGCGAATCGAGCTGGAGCCAAAGGCGGTCAGCATCTCCGCATGGTCGCCCACTGTCGTTCCTGGGCTCCTTCAGACGGCGTCGTACGCGCGGGCCCTTCTCCGGGAGGGTGACCCGCGGGCGAGCGACGCAGAAGTGGCCACGCTGGTCCGGGCGCGAATGGCGAGACAGGAAGTGCTGAAGGGTAGTTCCCCGCCGGACTTCTCCGTGGTCATCTGTGAGTCCGTGCTTCGGCGGAACGTCGGCGGCCTGGACGTAATGCGGGAACAGCTCTCCGCGTTGCTCGCCCACGGCTCCCGGCGAACCACCGTGCTGCAGGTGATGCCGCTATCTGCGGAAACTCACGGGCTCATGGACGGTTCCATGTCCATCCTGACCACCCCCGACAGCTCGCCCGTGATCTACACGGAGGGCATCAGATCAGGAACGATCATCGAAGATCCTTCCACGGTGCGGCTCCTCTCCCGGTCCTACGATGTACTCACCACTTCAGCCCTCTCACGTGACGCATCAGCCCGGATGATCCAACAGCTTATGGAGGCATCGTGACCCCCCTGACTCACCCCTGGGTCAAGTCCAGCTACAGCAGCCAAGATGGTGGCGACTGCCTGGAGTGGTCCCCGGCGCACGTCAGCGCCCACGGCACCGTTCCCGTGCGAGACAGCAAGGCCCCCCACGGCCCGGCCCTGACGTTCGAGCCAACAGCGTGGTCAGCGTTCGTCACCGGCATACAGGCGGGAAACTTCACCGCGTAAGCGCGTAGTCGCGTACGCCGAAACGCGGACGGCCCCCTCCCGAGGCCCAGGAGAGGGGCCTCTGCGCGCCCAGTGAAACGGAAAAGGGCTCCGCCGGATGATCTCCATCCGTGAATTCGCATGCCTGCCCGATGGGGGGCACCTAAGGTATGCGGCATGACGCTGCAACTTGTTCAGGTGAACTTCAAGGCCCGGGACGACTCGGCGCTCGGCAAGTTCTGGGCGGGAGTACTCGGCTGGGAGGCTTCCAGCGAAGGGCCCGGCGTCACCAACCTCGTACCCGTGGGCTTCGACTGGCCGGATCCGTCCGCCGTCTGCATCGATCTCGTCCGCGTCCCGGACCCGGAGACGGTGAAGTACCGCGTGCACCTTGAGCTCGCCTCCGCCTCCGAAGCCCATCAGGCGGAGTTGGTCGCACGGCTGAAGGAGCTCGGGGCCACGCCCGCCGATGTGGGCCAGGGCGATGTGCCGTGGACGGTGCTGGCTGACCCAGAAGGCAACGTGTTCAGCGTCCTGGAGCCCCGGGAGGTCTACCGGGACACCGGGCCGATAGCCGCCGTGGTCGTCGACTGCCCCGACCCACGGGCCATGGTCCGGTTCTGGGGCGAGGCGATCGACTGGACCGTCCACGAGCTGACCGACGACCGCGCCCTGCTGCGCTCCGTCAAGGGCGTCGGGCCGTACCTGGAGTTCCGGCGCACGCCCGACGACGACGTCGTCTGGACCCGCATCCATCTCGACGTGATGTCCGACCCCGTCGATGATCAGGCGAGGGAGGTCGCCCGGCTCGAAGGCCTCGGCGCGGTACGGGCCGACGTGGGTCAGGGTGACGTTTCCTGGGTCGTCCTGGCCGATCCGGCGGGCAACGAGTTCTGCGTCCTCGGCCGGGGCTGACGCGGAATTACGGCCGCGCCGTCGTGCGGCCCGACCGCCCCGGTCGTGCGGCCGCGGTCAGACCGGCCGGGGCCACGCTTGGACGTACGCGTATAGGTCCGTCCCTCGTAGGTGGCGGTCAGCTTCACGAGCGCCGGGGCCATCCCTTGGACCAGCTCCCCCGCCGGGACTTCAGCGGACGTGACGGCCGTGGCCGCGAACTCATCGGCGGCCACGCAAAGCTCCTTCTTCGTCCAGCCCTGGCTCTCCTTTGGGGCCTTCAGGGTGGCCAGCTTGTCCTGGCACCGGTCCCCCTTCGGCCAGCACGTCGTCCGGCTGGTCGTCCGGCTCTTCTGGGTCCGGCTCTTCGGTGTCCGGGGCCGGTGGTTCGATGGCGGGCGCCGGTGCCGGAGGCTCCTCTTCGGCTCCCACGTCGGTCAGGTTCATGGGCACCCGGTACGTCTCGCCGATGCCGTCGGGCAGGGGCGCCAGGTCTTCCGCGGCGCGGACTTCATCGATGGAGTAGATGCCGTTCATCAGGCCGACGGCGTACAGCTCCATGCGCTCCTTCGGGGCCCCGCGCTTGATCCCGTCCAGGTTGAACTTCACGAAGCGAAACCGGTCGGCCGTCTCGGCGAAGATGAGCCGATCGAAACCGGCTTCGATCCGACGGAGCCACGGGAGAAGGGAGAACGTCGAAAACGCGATGTTCTGTTCAGCCAGGCCCGAACCCCCTGAAGTGGAGTTCGTAGCGTCGAATATCAGGTGAGACGGAACGCCGAAGATGCGCGCGATTTCCGGGACCTGGAACTGGCGGGTCTGGAGAAACTGGGCTTCGTCCGGTGTCGAACGCCTCGAAGACCTTCCGTCGCTGGCCGTCAATCAGGACCATGTGCGGGATGATCTTCGTCGGATCCAGCACGTCCAGGCCCACGATGTTCGGGCCGGCCCACCGGATGGCCAGGTATGCGTTCCCCTCCAAGAGCAGGGAGGGCACGGTCTGGGAGAGGATGTCGATACGCCCCATGCCGCCGGGCTCCGCGTTCGGGAAGTCCAGCCACTCCGGAGACGTGATCTCCTTCCGGGCTCCGCCCCTCTTGGAGTACACGGTGATGGGAAGCGTCGCGATCGTCTCCGACAGGAGCCAGACGCATCCGAAAACGGCCGACACCTGGAGAGCTTCAGTCGACGTGGCCCGCTCCCCGGACGACGTGGTCAGGCCGTACACCGTCGGGTCGTACGGCTCCCACGCACGGGCCTCCGTGGCCGGAGACTCGCCCCGGCCGATCAAGTTGGACCAGACCCCCTGGGCCCCCTCCGTCCGCTCACGCGGGCGTCAAAGGCCGCCCGCTTACCAGTCGTTAAACATGTCCGGGTCGTCGGGCAGCCCGCCCACGACGTGGATCCCTTCGGCGTCCTCCCACGTCGCGACGATCGGGGAGTCAGTGACGCCGTTGTCTTCACGCGCCACATGACGGCGCCGTGGACGGCCAGGATCATGGCCACGGCGGCGTCAATCTCGCTGCTGCACCATCCCTCGTCGCCATACGTACACGCCGTACAGCGTTGGTCTGTGCGTTGCGCCCACGCTCGTACTGGGCGTGGTGCAGGGAGCATCGGCCCCCCTTGTCTGCCCAGGCCCTACAGTCCAGGCACCACCTACGCATGGAACCCCCTCCCCTGTCACCCGAGCGGAACATGTTCCGGTTGAGGGCGGATCACAAAGGCGTCGCGATGTACAAGACGGCGCGTTGTACATGAAGGACCGCGATTATCGACCGGCACCGGAGGGGGGTAGCCACCTGCCTCAAACTCACCTCTTAAGAGGTGAGTCATCTAGATAGCTTCAAGATCCCTCTAGAACAATCTCGAAAGTCGCCAGTCCCAAGGTGGGACAGAATTCCCCGATCCGGGACTGACGCCCACAACAGGCCAACAGGCCAGGTCAGAGGGCCCGGAGTTATTCGCCGTGCATGCATGCATGCCATTCGTGCTTGCTTGCTAGCTAGCAGATCTCCATGGGAGCCTTGCCGACCTCCAGTGGAACTCACCAGGCATTCAGCCAGCTAAACAAAAGGTTTAGCGCACTAAACACGCTGAGCATCACAGAACAAGGCGACAACACCCCACCGGAAACGCTACCGTTTGCGACGACATCAACGTCGCCCGCATGGGCGTTATTTGGCGTGCCCGAACACTGGAGAGAGAGCCGTGAGCGACCCTCAGACCCCCATCATCAAGATCCACACCAAGAGCGTGCGTCTCTCCGTGTACCGCATTCCGCCGTGGTTACTCGTATCCTTCGCAACCATCGTTGGATCGGGCGGCGTTGGGTGGATCATCACCAACCGGTAGCCCTCGAAGGGAAGTGAGTCCCCCATTGCAGCCGCGTAAGCCGGTCAGGGGGCCGTGTGGACGCGGCGTTCGGAGAGCGGGACGGGGCGCAGGTCGGCGTTGACGTACCGGCCGTGTGCGGGGATGGCTCCCGGGGCGGGTTCGACGCGGCCGTCGTGGGCGGTGAGTTGGCCCTGGGGCGCTATGGGGAGGTCCGGTGGCAGGGGTGAGGGGGTCGCGGGCATGCGGGGCCTTTCGTCCGGGTGCGGGCCGCCCGGTGGCCGGGCGGCGCGGCATGGCATCGGTCGTGGCGCCCGGCCGGCGGGCGGGCCGCCGTCGGCCGCTGCGGGGGGCTCGCCCGAGCGTTCGCCGGGCGCTCCGGTGCCGCCTCGCCCAAGGCGGAGTGCACCGCCCTCCCGCCGGCGCCCGTTCAGTCGGCGAACGCGGGAAGGATTTCCGCTCCGTAGGCGTCGATGGTGGATTCCTTGGCGTCGTGCATGGCGTAGAGCGCGAACTGGTCGACGCCCAGGGCCTGGAGCTGCCGGAGTTTGCCGATGTGCGCGGCGGCCGGGCCGAGCAGGCAGAAGCGGTCGATGACCGCGTCCGACACGAAGCCCGCGTCGGGGTTGCCCGACCGGCCGTGGTGCGCGTAGTCGTAGCCCTCGCGGGAGGCGATGTAGGCAGTCAGCTCGTCGGGCACCATGCCGGAGTGCTCGCCGTAGCGGGCGACGAGGTCGGCGACGTGGTTGCCGACCATGCCGCCGAACCAGCGGCACTGGTCGCGGGCGTGGTCGAGGTCGTCGCCCACGTAGGCCGGTGCGGCGACACAGATGGTGAGGGCGGCGGGGTCACGGCCGGCGTCCTTCGCGGCGGTCCGTACGGCCTTGATCATCCATTCGGTGAGGAAGGGGTCGGCGAGCTGGAGGATGAAGCCGTCGGCCAGTTCGCCGGCCATGGCGAGGGCCTTGGGGCCGTAGGCGGCCATCCATACCGGGAGCTTGCCGTTCTTGATCCAGGGGATCTTGATCCGGTGGTCGCCGACGTATGCCTCCCGGCCCTCGGCCAGATCGCGGATGGCGCCGATGGCCTGGCCGAGCCGGGCCAGGGTGTTGGGCGGCCGTCCGGCCACCCGCATCGCGGAGTCGCCGCGGCCGATACCGCAGACGGTGCGGTTGCCGTACATCTCGTTGAGGGTGGCGAAGGTGGAGGCGGTGACCTCGGGGGCGCGGGTGGAGGGGTTGGTGACCATCGGGCCGACGATCAGGTGCTCGGTGTGTTCCAGGACGCGGCTGTAGAGGACGAACGGTTCCTGCCACAGCACGGTCGAGTCGAAGGTCCAGCCGTAGCGGAAGCCGTTGCGCTCGGCACGGCGCATCAGGGACACCAGGGCGGAGGAGGGCGGGTCGGCCTGCAGAACAACTCCGAAGTCCACGGCGGCGCTCCTTAGCTGAGGTACTGACAGGTGCCACGCGGGATGTGCGGGCCGTGGCTCGCTGGTACGCGCTGGGCGGGCGCTCATCGCCGAGCGGCTAGGGAGACACCCCCTAAGGCACCGACGTCCGCGGCCACTGCACCATAGGTCAAACGAGCAGCCGGCGCTCCGCAACATGCCGGGGACCGCGCCGGCGACTTGGACTCTCCCTCCTTGAGGCTCGGCCGAGGCGGCTCAAGCGCCTGGAGCCGGATGGGAGACGACTGGCTTGGTTCTCCTCAGTCGCCGGGATCGGCGCGGGGGACCCAGCCGTTGGCGGCTCCTGTGTGGATGAGGTCCTGTGCGTACTGCCAGAGGTCTGCGGAGGCATCCTTGATCACGGACTTGCGGGTGAGCACGTCCTGCTCGGTGACTCCCGGGGTGCGCCAAGTGCCCCCGCGGTTGCCGTAGTTGAGGAGAAGGGGCTGGAGCCGGTCCATGGCCTTGGCGAATCGCGCCTCGGGGGTGCTGCGTTCCTCGAACTCGTCCCACAAGGACCGGAAATGGTCTCGCTGGTCGGCGGGCAGGAGGGCGAAGAGCTTGTCCGCTGCCTGTTGTTCCCGCGCTTCCTGGTCGGCGGCGGCTGCCGTGTCGTACAGGAAGGTGTCTCCGGCGTAGATCTCCACCAGGTCGTGCAGGACGACGAGGGCGAGGACCTTGCTGGTGTCAAGGGGCTCGTCCGCGTATTCGGCGAGTACCAAGGTCATCAGGGCGAGGTGCCAGGAGTGCTCGGCGTCGTTCTCCTTGCGGTTCGCGGCCAGCAGCGGGCTCTGCCGGAAGACGTCCTTGAGCCGGTCCACCTCGATGATGAACTCGATCTGGCGGCGCAGTCTGTCGGGGGTGCCGTCGGGCTGCTGGACCGATGCGGCGAGCAGGGGGGCGTCGTCGTGGGGCATGGCAGGCTCCTTGAAGGGGTTCGGGTGTGCACTGTTCAGAGGTGGAGATAGTGCAGAAGGACACTGGCCGTAAGAACCAGCGTCGTCACCCACAGGGCGGGATGCGGTCGTCGGCGGCCAAGTACGCTCGCGGCCGTGGTCACCAGGAAGGCCGCGGCCATGGCCTGGTCGATCGCGAGGGTGACGATCGTGACACCCACGGCGGTCGCCGTGACGGCCAGGCCCAGGCGGTCCACTCCGCCTGAGCGGGGCGCGGTGAGCATCTTGACCGCCACGAAGACCAGCGCACCGGTGGTGGCTTCGACGGGGACGTGGGCCAGGAGCGGATCCAGGAACAGGCAGGAGAACAGCAGCAGTCCGGTGACGATCGCCGCGATCCCGGTGCGGGCGCCGGCGCGGATACCGACCGCGCTCTCCACGAAGGCCACGAAACTGGAGGATCCGGCTGCGGATCCGGCGACCGTGGCGCCGGCGTCGACGAGCAGTGCCTGACGCATACCGGGCACCTGCCCGTCGCCGTCCATCAGGGGGGTGTGCGCCGACAGGCCCACCACTTTCGCGATGCTGCCGAAGAAGTCGAGGGCGAACAGCACGAGGATGATGCTCCACGCTCGCGGGTCGGAGATGACGGTGAGGTCGAAGCGGAGCAGCGCGGCCCCGCTGCCGTGGACGCCGTCGTGGACCGCCTCGGTGCTGATGCCCGCGAACGCGCAGTACAGCGCGGCGGCCGCGATGCCGCCGAGGACCGCTGCGGCACGGGCCCCCAGGGCGTCCAGGGCCAGGGCGACGGCGAGGCCGGTGTAGAGGGCGATGGCGGGTGGCCCCGTCCAGTCGCCCAGGCCGGACAGCCGCCCGTCGGACGTGGTGACGAGGTGGCCGATCTGCACGCCGATGAGGCCGATGAACGTGCCGACCGCGGCGGCGAGCGCCGAACGCATCTGTGGGGGGATCGCGTTGATCACGGCCTCGCGCAGCCGCAGCAGGGACACCGCGAGCATCGCGATGCCGGACCAGAACACCATTCCCAGTGCCTCGGGCCACGTGTAGGAGAGGGTACCGACCACGGAGAAGGCGATCATCGCGTTCATCTCCATGCCGGGTGCCACGGCGAAGGGGAGCCGCGCCCACAGTCCCATGATCATGGTGGCGAGGCCGCCGACCGCTGCCGTCGCGAAGAAGGCGGCGGCGTGCGGGATGCCTCCCTGGCTGAGGATGGCCGGGTTGACGACCACGATGTAGGAGAGTGCCAGGAACGTCGACAGCCCGGCGAAGATCTCGCGGCGCCAGGTGGAGCCCCTCGCGCTCAGGCGGAAGTACCGGTCGACCGCTCCGTGGCCGGACCCGGGGTGGGCAGCGACCGGCTTCGGCCTGAGTCCTGGGCGGTCAGGCGGGGTCACGTCGTGGTCCGCGGGGCGGAAAGGCGGGGGTGACGGGGCTGATGGTGTCTCCGACATCGCCCAGCAGTACCTGGTCAGGTGCGTCCGGTGCCACGGCGTAGAACTTTCCGTTCAGCGCCCCGGACACGTGACCGACGTGCAGGGTCAGCGACACCTCCAGCTGTTCGGCGTACCTCGCCAGGGCGAGTGCGCCTTGCCGGGTGGAGTGGCAGGTGAAGATCTCGACGTCGGCTCCCGGCCGGAGTGTCAGCTGCAGCATCGTCATGAGGGTCACCCCGCTGGCCACGACGCCGTCGACGATGACCAGCCGGTCCGCCTGCGAGGGCAGCCATTCGTCCACACCGACGAGCAGTCCCCCGGCCACCGGCATCCGCTTGGCGTGGGGTGTCCAGCCCCGCTGCCGGGGCAGGACGGCAAGGCACTCGGCCAGGATGCGCCCCTCGCGCTCCGGCGCGATGACCGTCGTTCCCGGTGCGGACGCGCTGTGCTGCGCCTGGACGGGGAGCAGGCCGTAGATGTCGAGCAGCGCCTGGAGGTAGCGGCTGCGGTCGGCCTCCCGCTGTTCGGGAAGGTTGGCGACCTCGGTGACGGTGGACATCCGCTCGCGCACCGCAGGAACGCCGGCGGACGCCACACGTATGGTGTCCGGCAGCGCGCCGGGGGCGTGCAGCGACTCCAGCAGCTGGGGGGCGAAGTGGACGAGGTGGCTGAAGTACGTGTCGTGTTCCTTCTCGAACTCGTCCACCGTCTGCCGGGCCCGCGGCGGGAGCCCGGTCCTGTCGAGTAAGCGGGCAGCGTTCATCGATGACCTCCGGTCCTGTGCTGCGAGGGCTGGTCTTGCCGGGACACCGGGGCGGGCGGCCGGCCCGTACGGGTGAGGAGGAACAGCGCCGAGGGTGCGGCCGCCGCGGCGATGACTGCGGTGACGCAGAACGTCCGGACGAAGTCGGCGGTTGCCGGCTGCTCGCCGTGGATCAGGACCAGCAGCGCCAGGCCGAGGGAGCCGCCGAGGTACTGCGCCGTTGTCACCAGGGCGCTCCCGGTCGCGTTGCTCGCCTGTGGGAGGTCACGGGTCCCGGTGATGAACATTCCGGTGAACGCCATCCCCTGCCCCAGGCCGCTGAGCAGCAGTCCCGGCAGGATGGCCGGCAGGTAACCGCCCTCGGCGCCCACGGCCAGGGCCAGCACCACAAGGCCGGCCGCACCGGTGAGGAACGCCGTGGACAGCAGCCGCCGCAACGGCAGCCGGCCGGCCAGGCGGCCGGCCACCGTGTTCCCCACGGTGATGGCGCCGGCCAGCGGAAGGAAGGCCAGGCCCGCGGCGAACGCGCTGTAGTCCCGTACGTCCTGGAGGTAGAGGGTGACGAGGTAGAACTCGGCTCCGAAGCTCGCCATGTACAACGCCGCTGCCAGGCAGGCCACTTGAAGGGTCCGTACGCGCAACAGGGCACGGGGCACCAGCGGCCTGCGCCGTCTCTGGCTGAGTGACAGGAGTGCCCCGGCCGGGATCGTCACCGCCAGCGCGGCGGCGACGACGGGGAGGGAGGGCCGGGCGCGGGAGAGTTCGGTGAAGGCGAGGACAAGGGCCACGACCGCGGCACACGCCGAGAACGTGGCCACCGTGGCGACGGGAGCCCGGGCTCCGGCCGTGGTGGAGCGGACCGCATTGCCGGCGGCGAGCAGACAGATCACCACGATGGGGATGTTGATCCAGAAGATCCACTGCCAGGAGGCCACCGCGAGGATGCCTCCGCCGGCCGTGACACCGAGGGCGAGCCCGACCGCCCCCGTGGTGCCCCACACGCTCACGGCCCGGTCGCGCTCCGGGCCCGTCGGGTAGGCGGAGCTGAGCAGGCCCAGTGTCGCGGGCACCAGCAGGGCCGCCGCCACCCCTTGTCCGACACGGGCGGCGATCAGCACCCCGGCGGACGGCGAGAGGGCGGCCCCGATCGAGGAGGCGGCGAACAGCAGCTGGGCGGTGAGGTACACCCGGCCGGCGCCGAAGACGTCCGCCAGCTGCCCGCCCAGCAGCAGAAACCCGGCGAAGAAGATCGCGTACGCGCTCACGATCCACTGCAGCGCGACCGCGGAAAAATGGAGGCTTGCCCCGATGTCGGGCAGCGCGACGTAGATGATGGAGAAGTCGAGCGCCACCAGCAGCTGCGCCCCGGCCAGTGCCGTCAGTAAGCGGGCACCCGGTGTCGGAAGGGGGGAAACGGGCACGGTCGGTCAGCCTCCGTAGGTCAGCTGGTCAGCCCAGGGCGGTGAGCGCCGCGATGAACACATCCCAGAACCGTTCGGTGTCCAGCCGCGTCGCCACCCGGGCGTTGGCGGGCCTGCCGGTGACACCGTAGAGGTCGATCACGGTCGCGCCGCGGGTGAACTCCCCGTGCAGTTCGATCGAGACGGGAGCCTCGACGCATTCCACGAGGCTCGCATCGAGCACCCGGGCGATGGCGACGGGATCGTGGAGCGGCGCGTCGGGCAGGTCCCAGATCTGGTCGTAGGTGCTGGAGCGGAAGGCGAGGAGGGCCGCGGACGCCTTGCCGATGTGCGTGCCCACGTCGGTGATCCGCTGCAGCACGTCGCGGGTGACCGGCGCCTGGTGCGTGACATTGAGGCCGCAGTACGTCAGGGGGACGCCGCTGGCGAGCACTTCGTGGGCGGCCTCGGGGTCGACCAGGATGTTGTACTCCGAGTAGGGCAGGGTGTTGCCGCGGTGCGTGGCCCCGCCCATGCACACGATTTCCTTGATCTTCTCCTTGTCCTGCGGGTGGAGGGCGAGGAGTCCCGCGATGTTCGTCTGGGGTCCGGTGACCACCAAGGTGAGGGGTTCGGGGCTGTCGGCCAGCAGGTTGTGGAGGAGGTCCACGGCATGTGCGGAGTGGAGCGGCACCTCCGGTTCCGGGAAGTCCCAGCCGTCCAGGCCGGTTTCGCCGTGCACGTCGTCGCCGATCAGCAGTCTGCCGGTCAGCGGCTTGAGGTATCCGGCAGCGACGGGCACGTCGAAGGCTTTGGCCAGGGAGCACATGCGCCGTGCGTTCAGGGCGGTCTTCTCCACGGTCTGATTGCCCGCGCTGGTGGTGACCGCCTTCAGGTCCACGCGGGGGTCGCCGACGGCGAGCAGGATGGCCATCGCGTCGTCGTGGCCGGGATCGCAGTCCAGGATGATGGGGGTGGGCATGGGGACTCCAGGTGTTCGGTCGGGGGCCTGCGGCGGATCGGCGGTGGTGCTTCGGCGGTGGTGGCGGCGCCCGCCTCGTTATGCCGCGCGGGCGAGGGTCCGGTAGAAGGCCAGGTGGCGCCGGCCGGCGGTCGCGAAGCCGTCACGGAGGCGCCCGGCCAGGGCGCGGTCGCCCGCCGTCGGCACCACCGGCGGCTGTTGCGCGGCCTCTCGGAGTGCGCTGGTCAGTGCGTGGACGTCGCCCGCGGGGACGAGGGTGGCGGCCGAGTAGCCGCCGAGCAGCAGCGGCAGGTTGCCGGAGTCGCTGGCGATGATGCGGCGTCCGCAGATGACGGCCTGCGCGACGGAGAGCGAGAAGGGCTCGCCGTGCGCGCCCCGGTCGATGGTCGGATGGATGATGATGTCGCTTGCGCGGATCGCGGCCCAGCTCTGCTGGGGACGGTAGTGGGTGAAATGCACGCGTCCCTTCTCCTGCCAGGCACCGGCCCGTTCCAGAAGGTCCTCGGGGATGCCGGGCGGCCAGATGAGGTGCTGGGTTCCCGCGTGGACGAAGTGCAGATCGGCGCCTTCGTCCAGCAGGGTCAAGGACGCCTCCAGGCTCAGGTGGGAGCCCTTCCAGCGGGTCATCCTGCTGGGTTGCAGCACGGTGGTGCCACCCGCGGCGGGAAGCCGGAAGGAGGCTTCTTCCAGGGGCAGGGCAAGAGCGAGGACGGTGACGTCGGCATCGGGCAGCCTGCGCCTGACCTCGTCGGCGACGAAGGCGGAGTGCGCGACCAGGGGGCCGGGGAGGGTGGCGAGGAACGTCCACTGCTCGGGCCGCTCGTCGATGTTGTGCAGGTCGAAGACGAGGCGGCCGCGCCACCGGCGCTCCCGCAGCCGCTCCACGACGGCGGTCACGGCCTCGGGCCTGTGCCACTGCGGGTTGTGCCAGTGCACGATGTCGGCGTCCAGACACCGTGCGGCGAGTGCGGCGGCACGGCCGGGGGCGAAGGGCTCGCCGATGTCGAGGACCGGGTCGTAGTCGCAGCCGGGTGAGTGCGGTGTGCCCACGACGGCATGGACCTCGCACGCCAGGGCGCCGAGCTGGCCGACGACCGCGCTCAGATGGCTCTCTACCCCACCGGTGACCGGCAGCCCGGTCCAGTGGACGTGGACGATACGCACCGCTCGTCAGTCCTCCCCGGACGCCGGAACGTCCTCGGCCAGCCGGAAGCCCATCGCATACAGCGAGCGCGGGTAGGGGCCGTGCCGGCGCTGGCACCTGGCCAGATCACGGAACCGGTTGAAGGCTCCGCCCCGGGCGATCCGGTAGGCGCCGAGCCTCACGTACAGGTCGTCGTGCACCACTTCCCCGCCCGGGTACGGTCCATAGGTGCTGCTGGTGTACTCCTCGACGTTGCCCGCCATGTCCAGTGCCCCGCACCATGACCGGCCCTCGGGGAAGGCCCCGACCGGGCTGGTCATGAGCAGGCCGGTCTCCAGTGTGTTGGCCGCCCGGGCGCTCCAGGTGTCGCCCCAGGGGTGGCGCAGTCCCTTCGGCCCTGCTGCGGCGTACTCCCATTCCTGCTCGGTGGGCAGACGGAAGCGGCGGCCGGTGCGCTCGCTGAGCCAGTTCGCGTAGGCGTCGGCGCAGTGTGCGGTGACCGTGTACACGGGATGGTTGGCGGCGGCGGGATCGAAGCGGCCGTAGTTCCAGTTGCTCGGGATCTCGGACCGGCCGGTGTCCTTGAGGAAGACCGCGAACTCCGCATTGGTCACCGGGTACTTGGCGATGCCGAAGGCCGGGATCGGCAGTGTGTGGCGGGGGCATTCCTTCTCCACCCAGGAGCGCTGCACGCCGAACTGAGCGGCGTCGGCGTGCAGTGCGTCGACCTCGCTGTCCGGCGTTCCGAGGAGTGCTCGGCCTGCGGGGACGTGCAGCATGTCCGGGGCGTCCCAGCAGATCCGGGGGTCGCCCGCGAGAGCCAGGACGGTGCCGGCCGCCAGACGGTGTTCGAGGGTGAGTGAGGCGTCCTCGACCAGCTCGGCCAGCCGGGCCGGCGGATGACCGGCCACCTGCGCGAAGTGCGAAAGACGCTCCGCTCTGGGTTCCACGTACCCTTCGGGCAGACCCATGGCCGCTCTGTCGGTCAGGGAGTTGATATCGGCGTCGACCAGGTTCGTGTGCGCCATGTGGGACGTCACGGTGCCCCCTGCGGTGAGACACCGACGGGGAGGGAGGTGAGCGGACGTGCCGTGCCCAGTGCGTCGAGGTGGCCCATCAACCGGTCCTTGACTTCGAGGTACGCCTCGTTGAAGGGGGTGCGGAAGCCTCCGAGCGGGACCCGGTCCTCGACCACGATCCCCTGGGCGGCGAGCTGTCCGACCTTCTCCGGATTGTTGGTCATGAGGCGGACCCGGGTGATGCCCAGATGCCGCAGGCAGTCGGCGGCCATCCGGAAGTCACGGCCCTCCGCCGGGAAGCCGAGGGCGAGGTTCGCGCTGATGGTGTCGTGCCCCGCCGCTTGCAGCGCGTAGGCGCGGATCTTGTTCGCCAGGCCGATGCCCCGCCCTTCCTGGCGGAGCATGTAGACGAGAACCCCGTTGTACGACTGGACGATGGCGGCCAGGGACGCGGACAGCTGGGGACCGCAGTCGCACTTCTCGGAGCCGAGGACGTCTCCGGTGAAGCAGGCGCTGTGGATGCGCGCGATCGGCGGGGCGGCGGATTCGCTCCACGGCGCGAGCGTCCGCAGGGTGACCACTTCCTCCGTCTCCTGGCCGTTCGCGCCGACCTGCCCGAAGACGGTCAGCTGCATGAGGGTGGAGCCGACCGGGACGGGAGCACTCGCCAGGCGTGCCACCACGATCTCATCGGATGTCGTCATCAGGCAGCTCCTACTTGCTCCGGCCGGCGGATCCCACGGCCGCAGGCGCCTCGATCTCATACACACGGCCGTCATAGGAGGAGGCCAGGAACCGCCCCGGCGCGCCGGCGGCGGCCAGTGCCGAGATGCCGGCGGTCGTCGGCCGCGCGTCGCGCACCCACTCACCGGCATCGGGGTCGTAGACAGCGACCCGGCCGTGGTAGCCGCCCGTCGCGATCAGACCGGTGTGCGGGTCGACCGCGACGCACTTGATGCTGTTGCGGTGCGGAGTCGGCACGACTTTCTGCTGCTCCCCGCCGGCGCTCCAGATCCTCAGGGTCAGGTCGCGGCTCACACTCACGAAACGTCCGTCCGGAAGACCCGCCGCACCGTTGGCTATGCGCGCGTGCGCCTCGTCGTCGCCGGCGACGGGTTTCAGGTCCGGCAGGGAATGCCACCTCGCGGCACCGGTGGCGCACACGCTGAAGAGCACGTCGCCCTGGACGGCCACGCCCTTGATGGCGTTCTCCTGGATGCGGTGCTCGCCGACCAGTTGCAGTCCGGTCCCCGCCTCGTCACGCAGGACGAGCGCCTCACCGGTGTAGGTGCCGACGACCAGCACCTCGCCGTCCGGTGTCGTGTGCACGGCCGCGCAGTTGAGCGGGGAGCGGTGCTGGTGCAGCACCTCCCCGGTGATCGCGTCGTACAGGGCGCCGAGCTGACCGCCGCTGACGACCGTACCCGCGACCGGGGTGACGAAGTTGCAGCAGCTGCCGAGTTCGGCCGACACCTCGTCATCGCGCCGGACCGTGCCGCTGTCACCGACCGTGAACCGCCCGAGGGGGGTACTCGCGACCGCGTTCAGGCCCGGCGTGGGCTCGACGCCGGTCAGGTCCCAGCTCCCGGTGTCCCGGTCGAAGACGGCGTAACTCGATCCGAAGGTCCCGAAGACCCAGCGGGTGGCGTCCAGTCGGGCGCACGACCGCAGCCAGACGTCGGCCGGCACCTCGCTCGTCAGGAGGTGGACGGGGTCCGTCTCCCGGTCCAGGCGCCACAGCCGCACCGTGCGGTCGTAGCTGGAACTGAGCAGAATGCCGCCCTCGGCGTCGTAGGCGAGCCGCTTGATCCCGGCGTCGTGCACACGGTGGCGTCTGGTGCCCGACGGGCCGGTCAGGATCAGCTCTCCCTCGTCATTGCCGAGCGCGAAGCGGTCCACGCCGAGCACCGCGACCGTGTCCGTCTCGGCGTCCCCGAGGTCGATGGCGCTCAACAGAGATCCGCCGGCTGCGTCCCAGCGGCGTACGGTGCCGTCGTCGCTGGTGGTCACCAACTCGGTGCCGTCCCGCACCCATTCGACCGACAGGACGTCGGCCTCGTGCCCCTCCAGGCGGTGGATCAGGCGTCCGTCCAGGTCGTAGATCCGGGCGAGGCGGTCGCGTGAGGCCGTGGCCACGCGTGTCTCGTCGGGCGAGACCACGGTCATCTCCACGTCGTCCTTCTGGTCCGTGAGGACCGTGATGAGACGCAGGTCGGGCACGGACCACAATCGGGCCGAATAGTCGCTGCTCGAGGTCACGACGATGCGGCCGGAGGCGGAGAACCGGCACTGATTGGCGAGGTGGTCGTGGCGTGCCTCGGTGAGGGCGGTACGGGTCGACGCATTCCAGAGAATGACCCGGTTGTCGTAGCCGGCGGTCACCACAAGTCCGCCGTGGGCATCGATTCCGCTGATCGGCGATGTGTGCTTGATCATGAATTCCTCTTGTCGTCACGTGTCAGCCCCTGCAAAGGGGCACAGGTGTGTCCCGTACGGAGCGATGACGCCACATGGGTGGTGCGGATGAATTCCGCTGACTGCATGGACAGAGAAAGGCGTTAGACGAAACGCGGATCGGCTTCGAGCCGGGCGTGGGCGAGGAGCCGCATTGTGGCCGAGGCAGGACTGTAGTTTTGGCAAATGCCCAAGTCAACGCCGTTCGGACAACTGTCTCGTTTTGACATATTTCCGCCAGCCTGAAAAGCCCTCTGGATTGAGCCAAGATCGTATGAGCGCGCCCCGCACGGCTCCTGCCGCTGCCTGCACGGGCCCGCGTAGATGCATGATCGCCGCTCTTCGTGTCCGCTGCCGAAACCCACCCGTCGGTGCCGGGCGGACGCCGGCCACGAGCCTGCCGACAGCCCAGGAATGAGCCAATGTGTATCCACCGTGTTGCCGAAGGGGGCGGCGCGGCCTTCCATGGAGGGCAGCGATCTCAGGGGGAACAGTGGACGATCTGGACGGCGCACTGCAGTACCTCAGCGGCTCCGGGCCTGAGTTCGGCCCCGGTGTGAGCAATCACGGCCCCATGGCTGCCGAAGCCCTGGGACAACTCGGGCACACCGACGCGATCGGCGCCTGGGTGTCCTCGTACCGGAAGATCCTCTACGAGGACACGTACGGGCGCTTCCACGAGATCACCCACGACAACTGGCGCCCCGCCCTCGGCAACATGCGACTCCTCGGGGACTGGACCGCATTCTTCCGGCGGGAACTCGAGGGCGCCGCCTGGACCGACGTCCTCGCCCGCTGGTGGCCGCGCCTGCTGCCGGGCTTCGCCGCAGGAGGAGGCCACGGCGTCATCCGCACCGGGCACGCGGTGCGGATGCTGACGGAGGCCCACACGCCGTGGCGCCTCGAAGAACTCGCCCGCGGACTGGGCTACTGGGCCGCCCGGTACCAGGAGCTCCCCGAGGAGCCGTCGACACCGCGCAAGCGGGACCTGACGCAGGCGTGGGAGGCGGTACCGAAGCTGCGCAGCGACCAGGGCATGGGCATGATCTTCAGGATCCGGCTCGAAACGGTATGGCTCGAACCGGACTTCGCGCCGGCCGTGGACTCCCTCCGCCCCGAGAACGACGCCGACGGGGTGCTGAGCCGGCTCACCCGGGCCGCCGCCGGGAGCTATCTCACGGATGATCACAAGACCCCCATGGCCTTCGTCCACGCGCTCACCACGCCTGCCGCGGTACGTCTGGTCCTGCCGAGTCTGCCCACCGAACTCCACTGGCCCAGCGTCGCCGCCGCGGTCCGCTTCTCAGCGGCCATCCGCAGCGCCTACGGCACCGGGCAACGCGAGCACCACCCCGAGGAGCCGGCCCAGGACTACGCCACACTCGCCGAACGCGCCCTGGCGACCGAGGACCCGCACGCCATCAAGTACGTGGAAGCCTGCCGGCGCGAAGACAAACTGAACCCCGCTCCGGCCTACGCCATCGCGGCGACCGACTGGGTCCGCCGCTGCGAGACCGGCTCCTTCTGAACGCGGCCCAGAAGCCCGGTCACGCGGGTGTAGTGGCCTGCTCCTGCCGTGGCCTGGCGCGCTGGTGCTGATCCGCCGGTCGTGCGTTCAGTGCGGGAATGACGGCATCGGCGTACGCGTCGATCACTGCTTCCTTCGCGTCGTGCATGGCGTACAGGGCGAACTGGTCGACGCCCAGCTGTCGCAGCCTGCGCAGCTTTTCGACATGTGCCGACGCCGGGCCGACGAGGCAGAAGCGGTCCACGATCCCGTCCGGGACGAATGCGGTGTCGGGGTTGCCGGCGCGGCCGTGGTGGGCGTAGTCGTAGCCCTCGCGGGCCGCGATGTAGTCCGTCAGCTCCTGCGGGACCATGCCGGAGTCCCTGCCGTACGTGGACACCAGGTCGGCCACGTGATTGCCGACCATGCCCCCGAACCAGCGGCATTGTTCGCGCGCCTGCGCGAGCGCCCCGGGTGAGTCGTCCTCGGTGACGTAGGCGGGGGCCGCGACGCAGATCTTGACATCGGACGGAGCACGGCCTGCCGCCGCTGCGGCCGCGCGCACCGCCTTCACCATCCACTCCGTGAGGAACGGGTCGGCAAGCTGCAGGATGAAGCCGTCCGCCTCCTCGCCCGCCATCTTGAGCGCCTTCGGCCCGTACGCGGCCATCCAGACCGGCAGTTGGGCGCCGTCCCGCACCCAGGGGAACTTCACCGTCGTGCCGCCGCCGAGGTCCGCCTCGTCGCCGCGGCCGAGCGCACGGATGACCTTCATGGCCTCACTGATCCGCGCGAGTGTATGGGGCCTGCGGCCCGCCACCCGCATCGCGGAGTCGCCGCGGCCGATCCCGCACACGGTGCGGTTGCCGTACATGTCGTTGAGCGTGGCGAAAGTGGAGGCGGTGACCTCCCAGGTGCGGGTGCCCGGGTTCGTGACCATGGGGCCGACCATGAGGCGGCTCGTCTCGGCCAGGATGCGGCTGTAGATGACGAACGGTTCCTGCCACAGCACGCACGAGTCGAAGGTCCAGCCGTAGGTGAACCCTCCGGCCTCCGCGCGTTTCATGAGGCTGACGACCTCGGAAGCCGGCGGATCGGTCTGCAGAACGAGTCCGAAGTCCATGGTGTTCCCCTCCTTGGTTCCTCAGTTCAGGTACTGGCAGGTGCCACGCGGGATGTACTGGCCGTGCCCCGCGTGGCCGGTGAACTTCCTCCCGTCGATGACGAGTTCGCCCCGTGAGAGGACCGTTTCGACCTGGCCGGTGAGCTGTTTGCCCTCGTACGCCGAATAGTCGACGTTCATGTGGTGGGTCTCGGCCGAGAGGGTCTGCCGGACGGTGGGGTCGTAGATGACGAGGTCGGCGTCGGCGCCGGGGGCGATGGTGCCCTTCTTCGGGTAGAGGCCGAACATCCGGGCCGGGGTGGCGCAGGCGATCTCGATCCAGCGGCGGCGGCTGATCCGGCCCTCCACGACGGCCTGGTGGAGGAGGTCCATCCGGTTCTCCACGCCGGGCATCCCGTTGGGGATCTTGGAGAAGTCGCCGCGCCCGAGCTCCTTCTGCCCCTGGAAGCAGAAGGGGCAGTGGTCGGTGGAGACCACCTGGAGGTCGTTGGTGCGCAGCCCGCGCCACAACGCCTCCTGATGCTCCCGCGGCCGCAGCGGCGTGGAGCAGACGTACTTGGCTCCCCCGAAGTCCGGCTCGGCGAGGTTGTCCGTGGACAGGAACAGATACTGCGGACAGGTCTCGCCGAAGACGTTCAGCCCCTTGTCGCGGGCCTGGGCGATCTCGGCCAGGGCCTCCTCGGCGGAGACATGGACGACGTAGAGCGGTGCGCCGGCCACCCGCGCCAGCTGGATGGTGCGGTGGGTGGCCTCGGCCTCCAGGAGGACCTTGCGGACCTCGCCGTGGTAGCGGGGATCGGTCTTCCCCTCGGCCAGCGCCTGTTCGACCAGGACGTCGATGGCGATGCCGTTCTCGGCGTGCATCATCACCAGGCCGCCGTTGTCGGCGGAGCGCTGCATCGCGCGCAGGATCTGTCCGTCGTCGCTGTAGAAGACGCCGGGGTAGGCGGTGAACAGCTTGAAGGAGGTGACGCCCTCCGACACCAGGAGGTCCATCTCCTTGAGGGTGTGCTCGTTGACGTCCGAGAGGATCATGTGGAACGCGTAGTCGATGGCGCACTGGGCGTCGGACTTGGCGTGCCAGGTGTCCAGGCCGGCCCGGAGGGACTTGCCGCGGGACTGGACCGCGAAGTCGATGAGGGTGGTGGTGCCGCCCCAGGCCGCGGCGCGGGTCCCGGTCTCGAAGGTGTCGGAGGAGAAGGTCCCGCCGAAGGGGAAGTCCAGGTGGGTGTGGGCGTCGACGCCACCCGGGATGACGTATCTGCCGGTGGCGTCGAGGATGCGGTCCGCCGCCTCTGCCCAGCGTTCGGCGGTGGGGTTGCCGTGTGCGGCGAGGGCGGCGATCCGCCCGTCCTCCACCAGGACATCGGCGTGGATCTCATCGGCGGCTGTGATCACCAGTCCGCCCCGGACGACCGTACGGCTCACCATCCTGCTCCTTCCACACCAGCGACATCGGCGGCACGGGAAGGCGGAGCCGACGCGCACCATCCCCTCGGCAGGTCCGCTCCGCTGACGCCACGCCACAACCGGTCTACACCCGTAGATCGCGGTCGAGAAGGAGACCGTAGAAGCATGTCACCCACGGTGGCAATACCGTGACCGTTAATCAGCGGAGACGTTCGTGTTGCACCGACGATCATCTGGACGGTTCAACGCGGGGCCTGCCGCGGCGGCCGCGGCGGCCGCGGGAGGGGTGCGGGGGCGGCCCGTTGGGCAGGTATGCGCCGACGCCGGCGGGCATTCCTCGCGAGCGCCACAGCATCCTGGCGGACGATGCAGAGAGGCGAGAGGGCATGGAGCACAGCACACCGTGGGAGTTCTCCGACGACCGGGGGCGCCTTGCGGTGGCCGGGGACCGGCCGTTGCGGATCGTGGCGTACATACAGGCGGGGGCGACGCTGTGGGACCACGGCATACGTCCCGTGGGGCTCTTCGGGTCCCAGCACGACGGCGCCGCCCCCGACCCGGCGAAGGGCGGTGAGCTGCCGCTCGCGGAGATCCCCTACCTGGGTTCGGGCGGCGCGCTGCACCCGGACACCCTGCTGGAGGCGGAGCCGGACCTCGTCGTGGCCGTGACGTACGACGGTGAGCAGGTCTACGGCCTGGAGCGGAAGACCGCGCTGGAGCTGGAGGCGCATGTCCCGGTGGCCACGGTCGCGGTGGGCCCGGGGCGGAGCCTGGCCGGGGTGCGCGAACGGTTCGCGGCGCTCGCCGGTTCGCTGGGGCGGGGCGAACCCCTCGGCGCCGCCCGCGAGTTGGACGCCGCGGAGGACGCCCTGCGGCAGGCGACCGGCGGCGCGGTGCGGCCGCGGGTGCTGGCGCTGTCGCCCGCGGGGCCGGAGCGGGTGCACCTGGCCCGGCCCGGTTCCTGGCCGGATCTGCGGGCGCTGGCCGAACACGGCGTCGGACTGCTGGCGCCGGCCGCGGGCGCCGGGGTGAACTGGTCCACCGTCGGCTGGGCGGAGGCCGCGGCGATGGACCCGGACATCGTGCTCGGGGACGTACGGGCCAATGCCGCCCGGCCGCAGGAGCTCCGGGCCGACGAGCACTGGCGCGCGATCGAGGCCCGGGCGCGGCTGCTGCCGTGGAACCCGGAGGCCCCGTGCAGCCGGCGCGCGCACACCCGGTTCTTCACCCTGCTGGCCGACACGGTGCGCGCGTTCGCCGGGACGGCGTGAGGCTGCCCCCGCCCGGGCCACCGCGGCGCCCGCTACGAGGCGGCCGTCATCCCCTGCACCGACCGCAGTGCGTCCGCGAGCAGTTCCGCGCCCTCTTCCGCCTCGGCGACCGTCAGCGTCATCGGGGGTGCGATCCGCAGCGAGGCACCGCCCTGGCCGCCCTTGCCGACCAGCAGACCGCGTTCCCTGGCGGCCTCCACGACCAGTGTGGCGGCCTCGGGTGAGCGCTCGTCGGTGCCGGGCCGGACCAGTTCGATGCCGATCATCAGGCCGCGGCCGCGCACCTCCCGTACGAGATCGATGCCGGCCGAGACCGCCCGCAGCCGCTCGATGAGCAGGCCGCCGACCCGCCGGGCGTTGCCCTGGAGGTCGTGTTCGAGGAGGTAGTTGAGGTTGGCGAGGCCCGCGGCCATGGTGACGGGGCTGCCGCCGAAGGTGGAGATGGAGTTCGCGGAGAGCGAGTTCATCACCTGGGCCCGGGCCACCACCCCGCCGACGGACATGCCGTTGCCGATGCCCTTGGCGAAGGTGAGCAGGTCGGGCGGGCCGTTGCCGTCGTGCGCCTGCCAGCCCCAGAAGTGGTCTCCGGTGCGGCCCCAGCCGGTCTGCACCTCGTCGCTGATCCAGAGGATGCCGTGCCGGGCCAGCACCTCGCGGAACGCGGCGTAGAGGCCGTCCGGCGGCATGGTGAACCCGCCGACGCCCTGGACCGGTTCGGCGATCAGCGCGGCGACGCCGCCCGCGGTCTGCTGGAGCATGTCCTCCAGGTCGGCGACGCAGGCGGCGATGTACGCGGCGTCGCTCAGCCCGGCGTACGGGCCGCGGCTGCGTACCCCGCCGTGCACATAGAGCGTCTGCAGCGGCGAGAGGCTGGTCGGGGACCAGCTCTGGTTGCCGGTGATGCCGACGGTGGAGAAGGAGCGGCCGTGGTAGCTGTTGCGCATCGCCAGGACCTGGTTGGAGCGGCGGTGCGTGGTGGCCAGCAGCAGGGCCGCGTCATTGGCCTCCGTACCGGAGGTGGTGAAGAAGACCCGGGCATCGGGGATGCCGGAGAGCGCCACGATCCGCTCCGCCAGCTCGACCATGGGGCGGGAGAGGTAGAGCGTGGAGGTGTGGAGGATGCGGCCGGCCTGCTCGCTGACGGCCTTGGTCACCTCGGGCAGCGCATGGGCCGTCATGGTGGTGAGGATGCCGCCGAAGAAGTCGAGGTAGCGGTTACCCTCGGCGTCCCAGACGTGGCGGCCCTCGCCGTGGGTGAGTTCGAGGGGCCGCTCGTAGTAGAGGCTGAGCCAGGAGGGCAGGACGGCCTGGTGGCGGGCGTGCAGGTCCGCGGGGTCATGGCTCATGGCTGCACCAGCCCGTCGTACGCGTCGGGGCGGCGGTCGCGGTAGAACGCCCACTGCTGGCGGACCTCGTCGATCAGGGCGAAGTCGAGGTCGCGGATGACCAGTTCCTCCTTGGAGTCGCTGGCCA